>NZ_JAHCLR010000099.1 GCF_018455725.1 Mycolicibacter acidiphilus | reverse complement strand
GGCGTCGTCCGCGGTGCCCGTCGTCCCGGCGAGGCCGGTACCACCCTGACCGCCGGCACCGCCGTCGCCGTACAGCCAGCCACCGGCACCACCGGTGCCACCGGCACCGGCATCCGAGGTCGCCGTCGCGGCGACGCCTTCACCGCCGGCGCCGCCGTCACCGAACATGCCGGCGTCGCCACCGGTCGCGCCGGCGGCACCGGTGCCACCGTCACCGAACAGGAAGCCGCCGTCGCCCAGGTTGCCCAACCCCATCCAGCCCAGGAGCGAGGTGTTCGCGCCGGTGAAGCCGTCGACGCCGTTGCCGATCAGGTCGCGGCCGAACAACTGCTCCCACGGCTGGTTGATCTGGTCGATCAGCGCGGCGTTGGACGGGTCGGCCAGCCAGCCTTCGAGGCCGGTGTGCAGGTTGGTGAACGCGGCCATCACATCGGCGGGGTCGAACAGGTTCACCGGATCGGCCGCGGTGCCGAACAGATCAGCGTCGATGATCGTGAACAGGTCTTCCAGATCGGCCTGCGCCGGCGCGCCCGCCAGGGGCGTCAGCCCGAAGGCGAGGAACGCTGCGACCGCGCTGCCCGAGGCGGCGACACGCCGCCCCCGCCGGCTCTTGCCGGCACCCGACTCGTGCGATCGGCCCGAGCCACCCCGATGAAGCGACATTGATCTCCCCTTGCTGTACGCACACCGGACGACGGCGTGAAATTCCTAACGGACGCTTATGTCAATCACGACGGCCGACAGGTCAACCCCTGTTTCACGCTGTGAACTCACGTGGAGCCCTGGTCGCCGATACGGCACCGGCCCGGACCCCTCGCCGACGGAACCGCCACCCGACTTGCTCGTTACACTAACCAACCGATCTACCGGCCCAAATGGAAGTGAATGACCAAACCGGTTACAGAGACACGGTGCGATGGTCATCGGTATGTTGTCGAGCCAGGTCCATCCTGGACGGTTGGAAAATATTTCTTGTCGCCCACCGTCGAACCGCCTCGTTGGCGCCCCAGTGGCGCGTGGGTCACCGCGGCCAGTGCCGCTGTGGCGACTGTCCTGGCCATGAGCCAACCGACACCTGAGGGCCACCCGGCGGGCAGATATTTCTAGGCAGTTTCACAGACAATTGGAAGCTCGAGAGTCTGGTCAAGAGCAGCTATAGGCGCTGATGTTGGTCACACATGCCTCAGGCGTCACCGGGGCCAGGGATGTGCCCGTGTGCCCGCCTGCGCGCGACAACGGGGGTCGGCTGGATGTCGTCGGGCGCACCAAAAGGAGCAGCCCCACACGCCGGTGGCGTGTGGGGCTGCTGCTGTCCCCTCGGACTATTCGGTCAGGGCTTCGACGGGACCAGGCCGGTGCCGGCCTCACCGGGCGTGCCCGGGGTGCCGGTGGCTCCGCCGTCGCCGCCGTTGCCGCCGGTCACGGTGCCGTCCTTGAGGATTCCGCCGGTGTTGGCCGCGGCGCTCGCCGCCCCACCCGCACCGCCGGTGCCACCGTTTGCATCACCGGTGCCCGCACCACCGCCGGCCACGTTGACGTCGGTGACGCTGCCGTCGGTGCCGGTCACCGAGACGCTTGCTGCACCACCGGCCGCGGTGTCGTTGCTGTCACCCGCGGTAGCGGTACTGCTGGCGATCGTGCCGCCACCGTTGGCAATCAGCGATGCCGCCGAACCTGCGCCGCCGGCGCCGGCGTCACCACCGACCGCACTGCTGCCCGCGGTAGCAGTACCGGTGATGCTGCTGCCGTTCTGAGCGTTCACGCCCACCTCGCGGGCACCATTAGCGGAGCCGTCGGCGCCGTTACCGCCCTGAGCGCTGGCATACGAGATCCGGTCATGCCCGGAGGTCGAGACCGTGACGACCACGACCGGGCCTGGTCGGAGTGGTCAACGGACAGTGCCGCCGAGAACTGGGACCGGGCCGCCGCCGACGGGATCGCCGATGTGGTGCTGTGACAGCTGACAGGTGGACTTCGATCATCGCCTGGCCGTCATCGTCAGCAGCGACCGAGCCAATGCTGCGGCCACCCGACTCGGCCGGGGCGTGGTGACCGTTGTCCCGCTCACCGGCAACGTCACGAACGTTTACCCGTTTCAGGTGCTGCTGCAGCGGTGACGACCGGCCTTCCCGTCGACTCGAAGGCGCAGGCCGAACAGGTGCGTTCGGTGGCGGTCGAACGACTGTGCCGACGGATCGGCCGGGTGCCATCCGTCGAGCTCAGGCAAGTTGACGACGCGTTGCGGCTGCACCTTGAGCTGTGACCGGGGAGCCGTGATACGCAGCCGGAGGTCCGTTACTGTCGTGCACCTGCGGTCTTCCAGTCCGGCCGCGACGGCAGCCTCCGACACCAGGACCCGGTTCGTCGGCTTGGCACACGGCGAGACGTACACGTTCAGGCCGGGAGGTTAGCGGGCTCAAGCGCGGAGATGGGGCTTGGGGCCCGCATGCGGAAGCATGCGGGCCCCAAGCTCTCATCCGGTCAGCGTGAGCCGACCCGGCCGCGCGTCCCCTAACTACGGCGTCGCCGGCAGGTTCGTACCGTTCTGGCCGTCGGCGGTCAGATCACTGTCGGACTGACCCGTTCCGTTGATGTTCTCAACGGAACCACCGGTGCCCGGGCCGAACACACTGCTGTTGTTGACGCCGTTGCCGTCGCCGCCGTCACCCGCAGTCGAGTGACCGCCGGTGTACGACCCTCCATCGGTCGCACCGACGTGGACGTAGCCGCCGGAGCCGCCGACACCATCGGCACCGGTGCCGTTGCCTGCCGTGCCGCCGCCGACGGTGTTGTTGGTGGCGGTGGCATCCTTGCCCAGCGCAGTGATCTGCGAAGGCGCGTTGTTGTAGACACCGCTGCCGCCCTTGCCGCCGTCGAGACCCTCGCCGCCGCTACCGCCGGTGGCGGAACCGCTGGCCTCCGCGCCCTGACCAGTCGCCCCGATGCTGCCGGTGCTGCCGTGTCCGCCGACGGAGTTGGCGCCCGAGGCGGCACCGCCGTCGCCACCGAGGGAGGTGCCGTGTGCCAGTCCACCAGTGTCGGTAACGTACGGCCGACCCGCCCAGATGTTGCCGTTCCCAGCGTCGCCGCCCTTAGCACCGGCACCGTCGGCGTCACCGCCGTTACCGCCGGTCGACTCGCCGTAGACGGTGCCACCACGCTGAGCCTCCAGCAGGCCAGCGCCACCGGCACCGCCGGCCCCGCCGTCGGTCCCGTTACCGCCGTTGCCGCCGGTCACCGTGCTTGCAGCGCCACCGTTTCCGGTGACCTGACCACCACTCATCGCCGTGACATTTACGGCGCCACCGTTACCACCGGTGCCGCCGTTGGCGTCGCCGGTGCCCGCCGCACCACCGGTGGCGTCAGTATTGGCGATGGAAGTGTCAGCGCCGGTGGCGTTGACAGTCGCGCTACCGCCGGCCGCGGAGTCGCTGCCGGCGGTGCCGGTCGCGGAGGAGTCGGTGATGGTGCCGCCGTTTTCGGCCTGCAGCAGACCGAAGCCGCCCGCGCCGCCATCGCCGGCGTTGCCACCGGTCGCCGAACTGCCGGTGACCGTGGTCGCGTCGTCACCGGCCTTGCCGGCGGCGGTCACCTTCGCCAAACCACCGGCGTTGCTGCCGTCGCTGTTGCCGGCGGTTGCAGTGCTGTCCTTGACGACACCGCCGACGTTGGTGGCCTGCTGGCCCTCGTTGCCGGTCTCGACGCTGGCGCGGCCACCGGCAGCGCCGTTCACGCCATCGTGGCCGTCGCCGCCGTTACCGCTGTGAGCCGTGCCGTTGGTGATCTCGCCGCCGGTCGAGTTGGCCTCGACCCGAGACTGACCACCCGCACCACCGTGGATGCCCGAACCGTCGCCGTCGCCACCGTTACCGGCCGTTGCGGTGCTGCCGGTCACGCTGCTGTCCTCACCCATGGCGCGCACCCAGCCGAGGCCGCCGTTAGCGCCGGCGCCACCGTCGGTGCCGTCACCACCATTGCCACCGATTCCGGTGCTGTCGGAGACCTTCGCTCCGTCATTGAGAGCCGCAACCGCACCGGTACCGCCGTTGCCGCCGACACTGCCGGCACCGTCCGCGTTGCCGCCGAGACCACCGGTGGCGGTTCCGGAGGCGCTGGCTCCGGTCCCACCGGCCATGATCTGACCAGCGCCACCGACGCCGCCGGTGCCACCGCTGTAGCCGTTGCCGCCGAGACCACCGGTGACGGTGCCGTTAGCCGTACCGCCGCCGTTGCCGCCGTAGCCGTGCCCGGTGTAGTTGCTGGTGATGCCCGCGTCGCCGCCGGACCCGCCGATGCTGCCCGCGCCGTGGCCGACGCCCGCGTTGCCGCCGAGAGCGGTGCCCGCCGACGAGCCGCCGCCGGTCGCGGTGATCGCGGCGTTACCGCCCGCACCACCCGCGCCGCCGTCGACACCGGTTGAACCGGCACCGCCGGTCGCGCTTCCACCCGCGGTGCTGCCCGTGCCGTCGGCCGAGATCGCCGCGGCACCACCGGTTCCACCGGTAACGCCGGTTCCGGCACTGCCCGCAGCACCGGCACCACCGGTCGCCGTCGCGGTGGCTGCCACGGTGCCGCCGTTGGTGGCGCTGATGATGGCGCCGCCACCGCCGCCACCGCCGCCACCGCCGTTGCCCGCGGTGGTGCCGTCAGCAGCCGACCCGGCACCGCCGGCGCCACCGGCGCCGCCGGTCGCCCCGGTGCCGATCGCAC
>NZ_JAHCLR010000098.1 GCF_018455725.1 Mycolicibacter acidiphilus | reverse complement strand
TCGAACGCGCTCGCGTCGAGTGCCGCCGCCGGGATCGACAGGTGCTGCATCATGCCCGGCAAGTCGCAGAACCGAATGTCGATGTACTCGACGTTCTCGTCGGCCACGAGTTTGAGAATGTCGTCGGCCGTCTTGTCGGTCACTGAAGTGTTCTCCTCACCCTGCTAACCCCGTTGAACGCTCGGTTGCTGACGTTACGGCAACCACCGCCGGGGTTGCTGCCCCAGCCCGGATCCCAGCACACATATCGTAGGGGGCATGAGCGGCGGCATTTCATCGTGGCTGTCCGGCCCGGAATCGGCTCGGCCGGACGGCTCGGTCGACTCGGCCGATCGGGGACTGGGCCTGCCTACCCGGGGACCCGGTTCGCCCGCACCGATGGGGCGGCGACTGCTGGCCCTGCTGGCCGACTGGCTGATCGCCGCCGGCCTGGCCGGCCTGGGCGTGACACTGGGCCTGGTGCAGCTCAAGGACTACCTGATCAGCGGCGACTGGCAGTCCGCCACCATGGTCATCTGGCTGGTGCTGGGCGCGGTCGCGGTGCGCCTGTTCGGGTTCACCCCCGGGCAGTACCTCTGCGGACTGCGGGTGATCCCGGTGGACGGCCCCGGCCTCGGGGTGGGGATCGGCCGGGCCGTCGTGCGCGGACTGCTGATCGCCCTGGTGGTGCCCGCCCTGTTCAGCGACGCCGACGGACGCGGTCTGCAGGACCGGGCGACGCGCACCGCGGTGGTGCGTCGCTGAACCCGACCGCTCAACCCGACCGCTGCGCCGCGGTCAGCGCCGCCGTACCCGACGCTGGACGCCGCTCATCTTCGCGCCGCCCGGCAGCGGCCCCTTCGGCATCCCGGCGGTGCCGGCTCGCGAACTCAGTGCGGACAGGCTCTTCTCCAGCGAATCCATCTGCGCGACCGCGATGTTCGCCGGCAGCTTGGTCAGGTAGCGCTCCAGCTTGGACAGCGGGACCTCGCCGTCGCCGGCGCCGACGATGACGTCGTAGATCGGCACGCTGCCGATGAGCCGGGACACCCGCTTCTTCTCCTGGGCGAGCAGCGGCTTGACCCGGTTCGGTGCGCCCTCGCCGACCAGGATGACGCCCGGGCGCCCGATCACGCGGTGCACGGCATCGAGCTGGCCGGTCGCCGCCACCCCCGGCGTGACCCGCCACTTGCCCCGCATGTTGTCCAGCGCCCACGCCGCCGCCCCGGCCTGGCCCTCGGCCTTGCGGAACACCGACCGCTGGGCCCGACGGCCGAAGATCGCGAACGCCACCAGCCCGCCCAGCGCCACACCCAGTGGGATCATCGTCACCCGGCCGACGATTCCGCCGCTGAGGGCGAAGACGACCGACACGCCCACGACCAGCACGAATGCGCCGATCATGTACGGCAGCAGCCGCTTGTCCTCCTTGCGCTGCAGCTGAAACGCCTGCCACAGCTGGGCGCGGCGCTCCCGTGACGCCGTCTTGCGGGCGGCTTTTGCCGCCGTCCGGGCAGCCTTGTTCTCAGCGGTGGTGCGCGGTCTGGGCATAGCTCCCAAGGATACGCAGCCGCCTGCGCGTCAACCCTGGGCCGGTGTGCGCTCCCGCTCCGCCCGGCGTTCCATCGCCTGCTTGTACAGCCGGCCGGCCCGGTACGACGACCGCACCAGCGGACCCGACATCACCCCGGCGAACCCGAGCTGCTCGGCGTACTCGGCGTGCTCGACGAACTCCTCGGGCTTCACCCACCGGTCGATCGGGTGGTGCCGCTCCGAGGGCCGCAGGTACTGGGTGATCGTGACCAGCTCGGCCCCCGCGTCGTACATCGCCGAGAGCGCCTCGCGGATCTCCTCGGGGGTCTCGCCCATGCCGAGGATCAGGTTGCTCTTGGCGACCAGGCCGTAGTCACGCGCCTGGGTCAGCACGCTGAGGCTGCGCTGGTAGTTGAAGCCGGGCCGGATTAGCTTGAAGATGCGCGGCACCGTTTCGACGTTGTGCGCCAACACCTCCGGCCTCGTCTCGTAGACCTCACCGAGCAGATCGGGGCGGCCGTCGAAGTCGGGGATCAGCAACTCGACGCCGGTGTCGGGGTTGAGTCGTTTAATCTGCCGCACCGTCTCGGCGTAGAGCCAGGAGCCCTGGTCGGCCAGGTCGTCGCGGGTGACCCCGGTGATCGTCGAATACCGCAGTCCCATCTTCTGCACGCTCTCGGCGACCCGCCGTGGCTCGTCGCGGTCCAGTTCGCTGGGCTTGCCGGACTTGATCAGGCAGAACGAGCAGTTGCGGGTGCAGACCTCGCCACCGATCAGGAAGGTGGCCTCGCGGTCCTCCCAGCACTCATAGATGTTGGGGCAGCCGGCCTCCTCACATACGGTGTGGAGTTTCTCCTGCTTCACCAGGCTTTTCAGCTCGGTGTAGTTCGGGCCCATCTTGGCCCGGGTCTTGATCCAGGAGGGTTTTCGTTCGATCGGCGTCTCGGCGTTGCGTGCTTCCTGCCGGCGTAATCTGCGCTCCTCCGGGGCATCGCTCACCGTGTCGATGTTACGCCCGGCGAGAAATGGTCCTGCACCGGCAGCAGTCCGTCGAGTGCTGCCACGACCGCGTCGGCGACCCCGGTCCGGACATCATCGACGCTGGTCAGACGGTCGAGTTCGGCTGACAGCGATGTCACGCCGGCATCGGCGATGCCGCACGGCACGATTCCGCCGAACGCAGTGAGGTCACAATCACAGTTGAGCGAGAACCCGTGCAGGGTGGTCGTGCGGGCCACCCGCACCCCGATCGCCGCGACCTTCCGGGCCGGGCGACCGTTTCCGGCGGGCAGCCACACCCCGGACCTGCCATCGATCCGGATGGTGTCCAGACCCAGGCCCAGACACACCTGGATCAGTGATTCCTCAAGCCGCCGCACGTAATTCACCACGTCCAGCGGCTCCGCCAGGCCGATGATCGGATAGCCGACCAGCTGACCGGGGCCATGCCAGGTGATCTTCCCGCCGCGGTCGGTGTCGACCACCGGGGTGCCGTCCACCGGCCGTTCGTGCGGCAGGGTGCGTCGCCCCGCGGTGTAGACCGGCGGATGCTCCAGCAGCAGCAGGGTGTCCGGCCCGCCGGCCGCCCGGGCCTCGGCTACGTCGCGCTGCAACTGCCACGCGGTGCGGTAGTCCACGGTGCCCAACTGGCGCACGTCGACCGGGACGCTACTGGACCGGATCGACGTGACCATGGTTCGCACGCTACCCGGCGGCTCGTCAGCCACCGACCCCCGCCGAACGTGAAACGGTGCTCACACTCATTGGTCGAACGTGAACCTACGCTCACACTCGACGCCAGGGGCGAGGGCTACAGCGGGGTCGGGTACGCGGTCGCGTAACCCAGCGCCTCGCCGATGGTGTTGTGATTGAACCGGAAACCGGTGCTCTCCAGTGCGGCCGGGATGGCGCGCTGCCCGCTCAGCAGCCCCTCATCGGCGAACTCTCCGAAGGCGGTGCGGGCGGCGAAACCGGGCAGCAGCAGCGGGGCGGGCCGGTTCAGGGCACGGCCGAACGCGGTGGTGAATTCGGCGTTGGTGACCGGCGCCGGCCCGGTGAGGTTGACCGGCCCGTTCAACTCGGGCTGCGACATCGCGAAGCGCAGCGCCCGCACCTCGTCGTCCAGGCTGATCCACGACATGTACTGGCGGCCGTTGCCCAGCCGGGTGCCGAGCCCGAGCGTGAACAGCGGACGAAGCCGGGCGAGCAGCCCACCCGCGCGGGCCAGCACCAACCCGGTGCGGGCCAGCACCACCCGGGTGCCGGCACGGCGCGCCGAGGCCGTCGCTGCCTCCCAATCCTGGGCCAACTGCGCAAGGAAACCGGTGCCCGCCGGGGCCGCCTCGTCGACGACGCGGTCGCGGGTGTTCCCGTAGTAACCGACCCCGCTGGCGCTGACCAGCACCGGTACCCCGGCGTCGGCGACCGCATCGGCCAGCACCTCGGTCGGGGTGATGCGGCTGTCGCGCAGGCTCTGTTTGAACGCCCCGGACCAGCGCCGCCCGCCGATGCTCTCCCCGCACAGGTTCACCACGGCGTCGACGCCGCGCAGCGCGCCGGCGTCGAGGTCACCGCGCTCCGGATCCCAGAACACCTCGTCGGCGCCGCCCGGTGTGCGGCGCACGAGTCGGACCACCCGGTGGTCGTCGGCGCGCAGTGCCGAAGCCAGGGCAGTGCCGATCAGCCCGGACGAGCCGGCGATCGCGACGCACTGCCCGGCCACGGCTAGAGCCCCAGGTCGGCCTCGAATGCGCCCTCTTCGAGACGGTTCCTGATGGTGGTCACGAACCGGCCGGCGTCGGCGCCGTCGATCAGCCGGTGGTCATAGGTCAGCGGCAGGAAGCAGACCGAACGCACGCCGATCGCCTCGTTGCCGGCCTCGTCGATGATGACCCGCGGCCGCTTCACGATGGCGCCGGTGCCCAGCATGGCGGCCTGCGGCGGAACCAGGATCGGGGTGTCGAACAGGGCGCCCTGGCTGCCGATGTTGGTGATCGTGAAGGTGCCGCCGGACAGCTCATCCGGGCGCAGGTTGCCGGAGCGCGCCCGCGCGGCGATGTCGGCGATCGCCCGGGCCAGCCCGGCCAGCGACAGGTCACCGGCGTTGTGGATCACCGGCGACAGCAGGCCCTGCTCGGTGTCCACCGCGAAGCCCAGGTGCTCGGCGTCGTAGTAGGTGAGCTCGGCCTTGTCCTCGTCGTAGCTGGCGTTGACGTTCGGGTGCGCCTTCAGCGCGTCGATCACCGCGCGGGCGATGAACGGCAGGTAGGTCAGGTTGACGCCCTCGCGCTCGGCGAAGTCGTTCTTGGCCCGAGCCCGCAGCGCCACGATCTTGGTCATGTCGACCTCGTGGGTCTGGGTGAGCTGCGCGGTCGCTTGCAGCGACTCGCGGGTCTTGCGGGCGGTGATCTGCCGGATCCGGCTGGCCTTGGCGGTGGTGCCGCGCAGGTGGGCCAGCGCCGACGGGGCGGCCGGGGCCGGGGCCTTGGCCGGCTGGGCGGCCGACGCTGCCGCGGGGGCCGCGGGGGCGGCCGGCGCCTTC
>NZ_JAHCLR010000097.1 GCF_018455725.1 Mycolicibacter acidiphilus | reverse complement strand
TTTGGTTCAGATTGCTCTGAAACAGTTTTTGTTTGGAGAGTTTGATCCTGGCTCAGGACGAACGCTGGCGGCGTGCTTAACACATGCAAGTCGAACGGAAAGGCCCTTTCGGGGGTACTCGAGTGGCGAACGGGTGAGTAACACGTGGGTGATCTGCCCTGCACTTTGGGATAAGCCTGGGAAACTGGGTCTAATACCGAATAGGACCATGGGATGCATGTCTTGTGGTGGAAAGCTTTTGCGGTGTGGGATGGGCCCGCGGCCTATCAGCTTGTTGGTGGGGTGATGGCCTACCAAGGCGACGACGGGTAGCCGGCCTGAGAGGGTGACCGGCCACACTGGGACTGAGATACGGCCCAGACTCCTACGGGAGGCAGCAGTGGGGAATATTGCACAATGGGCGCAAGCCTGATGCAGCGACGCCGCGTGGGGGATGACGGCCTTCGGGTTGTAAACCTCTTTCAGTATCGGCGAAGCTCCGTGGTTTTCTGCGGGGTGACGGTAGGTACAGAAGAAGCACCGGCCAACTACGTGCCAGCAGCCGCGGTAATACGTAGGGTGCGAGCGTTGTCCGGAATTACTGGGCGTAAAGAGCTCGTAGGTGGTTTGTCACGTTGTTCGTGAAAACTCACAGCTTAACTGTGGGCGTGCGGGCGATACGGGCAGACTAGAGTACTGTAGGGGAGACTGGAATTCCTGGTGTAGCGGTGGAATGCGCAGATATCAGGAGGAACACCGGTGGCGAAGGCGGGTCTCTGGGCAGTAACTGACGCTGAGGAGCGAAAGCGTGGGGAGCGAACAGGATTAGATACCCTGGTAGTCCACGCCGTAAACGGTGGGTACTAGGTGTGGGTTTCCTTCCTTTAGGGATCCGTGCCGTAGCTAACGCATTAAGTACCCCGCCTGGGGAGTACGGCCGCAAGGCTAAAACTCAAAGGAATTGACGGGGGCCCGCACAAGCGGCGGAGCATGTGGATTAATTCGATGCAACGCGAAGAACCTTACCTGGGTTTGACATGCACAGGACGACTGCAGAGATGTGGTTTCCCTTGTGGCCTGTGTGCAGGTGGTGCATGGCTGTCGTCAGCTCGTGTCGTGAGATGTTGGGTTAAGTCCCGCAACGAGCGCAACCCTTGTCTCATGTTGCCAGCACGTAATGGTGGGGACTCGTGAGAGACTGCCGGGGTCAACTCGGAGGAAGGTGGGGATGACGTCAAGTCATCATGCCCCTTATGTCCAGGGCTTCACACATGCTACAATGGCCGGTACAAAGGGCTGCGATCCCGTGAGGGTTAGCGAATCCTTTAAAGCCGGTCTCAGTTCGGATTGGGGTCTGCAACTCGACCCCATGAAGTCGGAGTCGCTAGTAATCGCAGATCAGCAATGCTGCGGTGAATACGTTCCCGGGCCTTGTACACACCGCCCGTCACGTCATGAAAGTCGGTAACACCCGAAGCCGGTGGCCTAACCCTTGTGGAGGGAGCCGTCGAAGGTGGGATCGGCGATTGGGACGAAGTCGTAACAAGGTAGCCGTACCGGAAGGTGCGGCTGGATCACCTCCTTTCTAAGGAGCACCATGTTCCCCCATCCCCACACCGGTGGGATGTTGATGGTTGGGATATTTTTCGCCGGCGCCTGTAGTGGGTGGCCGGTGGTGCAGATTATTTCGAATGACAGCAAACTTTTTTCACCGACCGGTGGGTCCTTCGGGGTCGGCCGGCCAGGGGCTTCGGCTCCTGGGCACACTGTTGGGTCCTGAGACAACAGGCCCGTAGTCGCCTCCTTGTGGGGGTGGGTGTGTTGTCGCTCCATCTTGGTGGTGGGGTGTGGTCTTTGATTTGTGGATAGTGGTTGCGAGCATCTTACAAGCAAAACGTTGTTTTGTTTGTGCAATTTGTTTTTACACTTTTGGTTTTTGTTGTAAGTGTTTAAGGGCGCATGGTGGATGCCTTGGCATCGGAAGCCGATGAAGGACGTGGGAGGCTGCGATATGCCTCGGGGAGCTGCCAACCGAGCGTGGATCCGAGGATGTCCGAATGGGGAAACCCGGCACGAGTGATGTCGTGTCACCCTCCGGTGAATGTATAGCCGGTGGGGAGGTAACGCGGGGAAGTGAAACATCTCAGTACCCGTAGGAGAAGAAAACAAAATGTGATTCCGTGAGTAGTGGCGAGCGAAAGCGGAGGATGGCTAAACCGCATGCATGTGATACCCGGCGGGGGTTGTGTGTGCGGTGTTGTGGGGTCTGTGTTCTCATCACCGCCGTGGTGGGCAGCAGTAAGAAAAGTTCGTGTTAGCCGAAGTGGCCTGGGATGGTCTGCCGTAGCGGGTGAGAGCCCCGTAGGTGAAAACATGGACTCTGCTGTCACAGTGTCCCCGAGTAGCAGCGGGCCCGTGGAATCTGCTGTGAATCTGCCGGGACCACCCGGTAAGCCTGAATACTATCCGATGACCGATAGCGGACGAGTACCGTGAGGGAATGGTGAAAAGTACCCCGGGAGGGGAGTGAAATAGTACCTGAAACCATGTGCCTACAATCCGTCAGAGCCCTCCTTCGTGGTGGGGTGATGGCGTGCCTTTTGAAGAATGAGCCTGCGAGTCACCGGCACGTCGCGAGGTTAACCCGTGTGGGGTAGCCGCAGCGAAAGCGAGTCTGAATAGGGCGTATCCAATCCGTTGGGGTTGGTGTAGTGGCGTGTTGTGGACCCGAAGCGGAGTGATCTACCCATGGCCAGGGTGAAGCGCGGGTAAGACCGCGTGGAGGCCCGAACCCACTTAGGTTGAAGACTGAGGGGATGAGTTGTGGGTAGGGGTGAAAGGCCAATCAAACTCCGTGATAGCTGGTTCTCCCCGAAATGCATTTAGGTGCAGCGTTGCGTGTTTCTCACCGGAGGTAGAGCTACTGGATGGCCGATGGGCCCTACTAGGTTACTGACGTCAGCCAAACTCCGAATGCCGGTGAGTGAAAGCGTGGCAGTGAGACGGCGGGGGATAAGCTCCGTGCGTCGAGAGGGAAACAGCCCAGATCGCCGGCTAAGGCCCCAAAGCGTGTGCTAAGTGGAAAAGGATGTGCAGTCGCATAGACAACCAGGAGGTTGGCTTAGAAGCAGCCACCCTTGAAAGAGTGCGTAATAGCTCACTGGTCAAGTGATTGTGCGCCGATAATGTAGCGGGGCTCAAGCACACCGCCGAAGCCGCGGCAATACGTAAGTATTGGGTAGGGGAGCGTCCTGCATCCGGTGAAGCCACAGAGTGATCTAGTGGTGGAGGGTGTGGGAGTGAGAATGCAGGCATGAGTAGCGATAAGGCAAGTGAGAACCTTGCCCGCCGAAAGACCAAGGGTTCCTGGGCCAGGCCAGTCCGCCCAGGGTGAGTCGGGACCTAAGGCGAGGCCGACAGGCGTAGTCGATGGACAACGGGTTGATATTCCCGTACCCGTGTGTGCGCGTCCCTGATGAATCAGTGGTACTAACCACCCAAAACCACGCCCACCAACACCTTCGGGTGGCGGGGGTGTGGGGCTGCGTGGGACCTTCGCTGGTAGTAGTCAAGCGATGGGGTGACGCAGGAAGGTAGCCGTACCAGTCAGTGGTAGTACTGGGGTAAGCCCGTAGGACGTCAGATAGGCAAATCCGTCTGACACAGAGTCCGAGAGGTGATGCATAGCCGTTTGCGGCGAATTCGGTGATCCTATGCTGCCGAGAAAAGCCTCTAGCGAGCACACACACGGCCCGTACCCCAAACCGACACAGGTGGTCAGGTAGAGAATACTAAGGCGTACGAGTGAACTATGGTTAAGGAACTCGGCAAAATGCCCCCGTAACTTCGGGAGAAGGGGGACCCTCATACCGTCATGGCCCACGCGGCCGGCAGCGGGAGGGGGTGGCAGAAACCAGTGAGAAGCGACTGTTTACTAAAAACACAGGTCCGTGCGAAGTCGCAAGACGATGTATACGGACTGACGCCTGCCCGGTGCTGGAAGGTTAAGAGGACCGGTTAACCCTTCGGGGTGAAGCTGAGAATTTAAGCCCCAGTAAACGGCGGTGGTAACTATAACCATCCTAAGGTAGCGAAATTCCTTGTCGGGTAAGTTCCGACCTGCACGAATGGCGTAACGACTTCTCAACTGTCTCAACCATAGACTCGGCGAAATTGCACTACGAGTAAAGATGCTCGTTACGCGCGGCAGGACGAAAAGACCCCGGGACCTTCACTATAGCTTGGTATTGATGTTCGATGCGGTTTGTGTAGGATAGGTGGGAGACTGTGAAGCCCGCACGCCAGTGTGGGTGGAGTCGTTGTTGAAATACCACTCTGATCGTATTGGACCTCTAACTTCGAACCATGAAGCTGGTTCAGGGACAGTGCCTGGTGGGTAGTTTAACTGGGGCGGTTGCCTCCTAAAATGTAACGGAGGCGCCCAAAGGTTCCCTCAACCTGGACGGCAATCAGGTGTTGAGTGTAAGTGCACAAGGGAGCTTGACTGTAAGACTGACACGTCAAACAGGGACGAAAGTCGGGACTAGTGATCCGGCACCCCCGAGTGGAAGGGGTGTCGCTCAACGGATAAAAGGTACCCCGGGGATAACAGGCTGATCTTCCCCAAGAGTCCATATCGACGGGATGGTTTGGCACCTCGATGTCGGCTCGTCGCATCCTGGGGCTGGAGCAGGTCCCAAGGGTTGGGCTGTTCGCCCATTAAAGCGGCACGCGAGCTGGGTTTAGAACGTCGTGAGACAGTTCGGTCTCTATCCGCCGCGCGCGTCAGAAACTTGAGGAAACCTGTCCCTAGTACGAGAGGACCGGGACGGACGAACCTCTGGTACACCAGTTGTTCCACCAGGAGCATTGCTGGATGGCTACGTTCGGACAGGATAACCGCTGAAAGCATCTAAGCGGGAAACCTACTCCAAGACCAGGTTTCTCACCCTTTTAGAGGGATAAGGCCCCCCGCAGACCACGGGATCGATAGGCCAGACCTATACGCACCGCAAGGTGTTCAGGGAACTGGTACTAACCGGCCGAAAACTTACACACACCAAAAAATGTGTCGCAACCACACCACAACCACACCCCACCACCAAACACACCACCCATGGTGCAACGGTGCACAGGACACCCATCCTGCCGGCACCACGGGAAACAAAAAAATAGAGTTACGGCGGTAATAGCGACAGGGAAACGCCCGGTCCCATCCCGAACCCGGAAGCTAAGCCTGTCAGCGCCGATGATACTACCCACACGGGTGGAAAAGTAGGACACCGCCGAACACAACATAACCTGGACCCCCCAAGAAATTGGGGGGTCCAGGCAT
>NZ_JAHCLR010000096.1 GCF_018455725.1 Mycolicibacter acidiphilus | reverse complement strand
TAGCTCACCTAACTACCGATTTTGCAACAGCCCGCGAGGGCATCCAGCTGTTCACGTTCCCGCTGATGACCGCGACCGGGAAGTTCGCGATGCTCGGTCCGATGGCCGCGATGGGTGCCGCGACCGGCGCCGGCCTGATGTCATCGACCACCGCCGACGTGGCCGGAGCCACGCTGGCCGGGTCCTACGAATCGCCGGGCGTCTCGGCGGGGGTGGGCCGGGCCGCGCCGATCGGCCGGCTGTCGGTGCCGCCGACCTGGGCGACGGCGGCGTCGCAGGAGGTCCGGCTCGCAGCATCGGTCCTGCCCACCCCGGGTCCGTCGGCCGTGCCACCGGCCGGGATGGGTATGCCCGGCGGGTTCGTGCCACCGGTCGGTGGGGTGGCCAATGCGCCACGCGCCGGGGAGGGCCGGGTGCGCTCGGTCTCCAGTTTCAGGGCGATCCAATCGCAGGGTGAGACAAGCGAATCCGCCACTGACAGCCCGTGGGCGTACGGAGCGGTCGCCGACGGCGCCGGCGGTCTGAGCGATCGGGAGGTCGGGGAGCTCGACCTGCTGCGTGAGCAGATGGCCGACCTGGCGCTGGAATGCGATGCGATGGCACTGCTGATGAAAGAGGGGACCAACTGATGGCCGGGGGGTTGCCGCCGGAGGTGGTGTCGGGGCGGCTGTATGCGGGTGCCGGCTCGGGGTCATTGATGGCGGCGGCGTCGGCGTGGGATCGCCTTGCGGCGACGCTGGGTTCGGCGGCGTCGTCGTATTCGTCGGTGGTGTCGGGGTTGGTCGATGGGGCCTGGCAGGGGCCGGGTTCGGCGGCGATGGCGGCGGCGGCGCAGCCGTACATCGAGTGGATGACCGCGCTGGCCGGGCAGGCGGCGACGACGGCCGGCCAGGTGCGCGCGGCCGCGGCGGCGTTCGAGGCGGCGCATGCCGGTGCGGTGCCGCCGGCGGCGGTGGCGGCGAACCGGTCCGAGTTGTCGTCGCTGGTGTCGGGGAACGTGCTGGGACAGAACTCGGGGCTGATCGCGACGAATCAGGCTGAATACAGCGCGATGTGGGCGCAGGACGCGGCGGTGATGCAGACCTATGCGGCGGGTTCGGCGGCCGCCACGAAGTCGCTGCCGCCGTTGACTGCGGCCCCGCAGACCACCAACGGGACCGCCGGTGCGGCACCGTCGTCCAACCCGCTGATGGAGTTCCTCAACAACAACCCAGTGGAATCCTTCCTGAACAGCCCGGCCATCACCGGGTGGGAGACCCTGTTCAACAACAACACCGGGCTGCTGGTCGGCGGTCTCGGGGCGCCGACATTCGACGCGGCTAGCATCATGCTCGGCGGGCCGAACTTCCCGGTCAACGGCGCCGTCGCGGCCGCACTGTCCTACGGCGCGTTCTCCGCCGGGATGCCCGAACTGGCCTCGGCCACAACGGCGGCACCGGACGCAGCACCGTTCACCCTCGCGGGTGCGCACCAGCCCGGGATCGTGACGAACCCGACGGCGGCGCTGCGCGGAGCGGCGTCGGTTCCCCGGGAGGTGCTGGCCGGTGTAGCGCAGGCCGCGCCGGTCGGTGAGCTGTCGGTGCCGCCATCCTGGAACGCAGCGACGCCGCAGGGCATCCGGCTGGCGGCGCACCCATTGCCCAGCACCGGCTTTCCGGCTGTGCCGCATGCGGCACTCACCGGACGCAGCGGCCTGCACGGTGGACTTCCGGCGGTGGTCGGGGTGGTCAACGCGCCCCGGAAAGCCAAGCCGGCCAAGGAGTCAGCCGGTGACACCCGGCAGCGCGCGGCGGCGTCCGAACCGGTTGTCACCGGCGGGCGCGGTGAACTCGAACGGCTGCGCGAGGCGGTGGCGGAGCTGACCCGACGTCGCGACGCCATGGCGGACACCGCGGTCTCTCGGATCGAAAAGTCGGTCCGCTCGTGAGACGACCACCAGCGCTACCCGCCCGAGCTTCGCCGGAATTGTGATCACAACCGGCTCAACACAATCCAGGAAGGAAAACACATGTCTTTTGTCACCACCCAACCGGAGATGCTCAGCATGGCCGCGCGGGAACTGCAGGCCATCGGCTCGATGGTCAGCAGTGAGAACGCCGCGGCGGCCAGCCCGACCACCGGGATCTCACCGGCAGCCGCCGATGAGGTGTCGCTGCTGACGGCGGCCCAATTCGCCGCCCACGCCCAGCTCTACCAGACGATCAGCGCCCAGGCGGCGGCCATCCACGAGCAGTTCGTGCAGACGCTGGGGATCAGCGCCGAATCGTATGCGGCGACCGAGGCGGCCAATGCCGCGGCGGCCGGTTAAGCCGGAAACACCACAAGAGAAGGAGATACAGCAGTGACCGCACGTTTCATGACCGACCCGGACGCGATGCGTTCGATGGCAGGGCGTTTCGACGTTCACGCGCAGACCGTTGAGGAT
>NZ_JAHCLR010000095.1 GCF_018455725.1 Mycolicibacter acidiphilus | reverse complement strand
GCCGGTTAAGCCGGAAACACCACAAGAGAAGGAGATACAGCAGTGACCGCACGTTTCATGACCGACCCGGACGCGATGCGTTCGATGGCAGGGCGTTTCGACGTTCACGCGCAGACCGTTGAGGATGAGGCCCGCCGGATGTGGGCGTCGTCGACGAACATCTCCGGTTCGGGCTGGGGTGGTCTGGCCGAGAAGACCAGTTACGACACGATGGGTCAGATGCAGACGGCGTTTCGCAACATCGTCAACATGCTGCACGGCGTGCGGGACGGGTTGATCCGCGACGCGAACCACTACGAGTCCCAGGAAGCTGCCTCGCAGCAGATCCTGTCCAGCTAGCCGTCCGAAAAGTAAAGGGAATCAAGCTATGTCCATCAATTACCAGTTCGGTGATGTTGACGCGCACGGTGCGCTGATCCGTGCGCAGGCGGCCTCGCTGGAGGCGGAGCATCAGGCGATCGTGCACGACGTGCTCGCGGCCGGGGACTTCTGGGGCGGTGCGGGTTCGGTGGCCTGCCAGGAGTTCGTGACTCAACTCGGCCGGAACTTCGCGGTGATCTACGAGCAGGCAAACTCGCACGGTCAGAAGGTGCAGTCGGCCGGCAACAACATGGCCAACACCGACTCGGCCGTCGGCTCCAGCTGGGCCTGACCGATGGCCGCAGCACGCTGGTGTGGCCGCGGCATCGCGCCGCGGCCACGCCGGCGGGCCATGACTAGGGGATCCAACTGATGACCGGTTTTTCGGGGTTGCCGCCGGAGGCGGTGTCTGGGCGGCTGTATGCGGGTGCCGGCTCGGGGCCGTTGGTGGCGGCGGCGTCGGCGTGGGATCGTCTGGCGGCGACGCTGGGTTCGGCGGCGTCGTCGTATTCGTCGGTGGTGTCGGGGTTGGTCGACGAGGCCTGGCAGGGGCCGGGGTCGGCGGCGATGGCGGCGGCCGCGCAGCCGTACATCGAGTGGATGACGGCACTGGCCGGGCAGGCCGCGCAATTGGCGGGCCAGGTGCGGGTGGCGGCGGCGGCGTTCGAGGCGGCGCACGCGGGCGCGGTGCCGCCGGCGGTGGTGGCGGCGAATCGGTCGGAGTTGTCGTCGCTGGTGTCGGGGAATGTGCTGGGGCAGAACAGCGCTGCGATCGCGGTGAATCAGGCCGAGTATTCGTCGATGTGGGCGCAGGATGCGGCGGTGATGCAGACCTATGCTGCGGGTTCGGCGGCGGCGACGAAGGCGGTGACGGGTTTCAGCCCGGCCCCGCAGACCACAAACCCGGCCGGAACCGCGAACCAGGCTGCGGGGGCCGTCGGCACCGCCGGTTCAGCGGCGGACTCGTCCCAAGGCTTCCTCGCAGACATCCTGGGCACCAACACCTTTACCGGCCTCAACAGCATCGGCGGATCGTTCGGCACCCTGGCGCTGCAGAGCTCCGGGCCGATGTTCCTCTCCGAGATGGCGCAGTTCTTCGAACTGCCACTGATGACGGCCACCGGCAAGCTGTCGGTGCTGGGCCCGATGGCCGCGGCGAACGCGATGGCTGCGGGAACCGGTGCCGGACTTGCCTCATCGGTCACGGTCGGAGAACCGGCGCTGGCCTTGGCCGCGTCGCACGAACCGGTGAGCACGTCGGGGGTTTCGGCGGGAGCGGGACGCGCGATGCCGCTCGGCAGGCTGTCGGTGCCACCGGCGTGGGCGACAGCCGCCCCCGACATCCGGCTGGCCGCCACGGCGCTGCCGGCCGCCGGTTCTGTGGCCCTGGCGCCGGCGGGGCTGGGCATGGCCGGCGGCGGGATCGGCGGCGTCCCGATGGTGGCGGGCATGGTCAACACCCCCCGCGCCGGTGAGACCCGGGCGCGGGCGGTCGGCGACGAGGCCGCGGCGCCCGTCGTCGAGTCGGATCGGGAAGCCGCGGCGGATGCCGGCGGGTCCGATGCGCAGGAACTCGAAAGTCTGCGAGACCGGATGGGGGACTTGGCGATGGAGTGCAAGGCCGTGGCCCGCCTGATGCGGGAGGCGATGCGCTGATGATCGATTTCTCGATGCTGCCGCCGGAGGTGACCTCCGAGCGCATCTATGCGGGGTCGGGGTCGGCACCGCTGCTGGCGGCGTCGTCGGCGTGGGATCACCTGGCGGCGACGCTGGGCTCGGCGGCGGCGTCGTACCGCGCGGTGGTGACGGAGTTGACCGATGAGTCCTGGCAGGGACCGGCGTCGGCGTCGATGACCGCGGCCGCGCAGCCCTACCTGGAGTGGATGACCGCGACGGCGTCGAAAGCAGCGCAGACCGCGCAGCAGGCCCGGGCGGCGGCGGCGGCCTATGAGGCCGCCCATGCGACGGTGGTGCCGCCGGCGATGGTGGCGGCGAACCAGGCGGAGTTGGCGTCGCTGGTGGCGGGAAATGTGCTGGGCCAGAACAACGCGGCGATCGCGGCGAACCAGGCCGAGTATTCGGCGATGTGGGCGCAGGACGCCGCCGTGATGCAGACCTATGCGGCCGGTTCGGCCGCCGCGATCACACCGGCGACCGGCTTCGCCGCGGCGCCGCAGAGCACCAACCCGGCCGGGGCCGCCCAAACGTCCGGTTCGGCCGTCGACTCCGGGCTGGGGCAGATCCTGCAGACGATCCTCAAGGTGCTGACCAACTCGTCGCTGAACACCGGTCCGCTGCACGACTTCCTGACCAGCCCACTGGTCACCGGCTTCAACACGTTCTCCACCAAGATCTCCGGCATCCTCGGCTTCATCGGCGGTCAGGGGTTCATGACCGCCGGCGTCGGCGTCGGCGGCTTCGACCTGCCGGTGCAGGGTGCGATCTCGGCCATGTACCTGTGGACCGCGCTGAACCCGGCGTCCCTGATGTCATCGGTGTCGGGGGCCGGAGTGGCGGGGGCAGGGTTGTCGGAGGCCACCCTCGCCGGTGCGGCCGTGTCGACAGGGGCCATCCCCGGTGCCATCGCGGGCGCCGCCGTCCCGGGCAGTGCCGCCCCGGCGGTCACCGCGACGCTGGGCCGGGCCGCGACGGTCGGCGGACTGTCCGCGCCGGCGTCCTGGATCACCGCGGCCCCCAACGAGATTCGATTGGCCGGCGCGTCGCTGTCGATGGCGGCCGCGCCGCAGGCCGTCGCGGGCATGCCGAGCGGTGTACTCGGCGGCATGCCGATGATGGCCGGCATGGTCAACGCGCCGAACGGCGGAACCGCGACGGCGCAATCGGGTGCCGGCGGGAAGCAGACCACCCCGGTTACGGCGACGTTCGGAGGTGGGGCCGGTCCCCAGGTCGTGTCGCCGCAACGGGAGGAACTCAACCGGTTGCGGCAGGCCGTCGTCGAGATGACGATGCAGCGTGACGCACTCAAACGATCGGCGGCGTCGGTGATCAGACGGGTGAAGAACCGGTGACGCGCACTGCCGGGCGATTCGCGAGGCCACTGCTCGCGGCGCTCACCGTGCTGTTCCTCGCCGCACCGGGAACGGCGCACGGCGATCCTGACCCCGGTGACACCCCGAACCCCACCGACGAACTGTTCCTGACCGCGCTCAACGCCGCCGGCCTGCACTACGGGCAACCGGAACAGGCCGTCAAAGCCGGCCGGACATTGTGCGACCTCGCCGACAATGGAAAAACGGACGGCGAGATCCTCGCGATTCTGATGAAGCACAATGATCTGCTGTCGAATGCGCGGGCAAACACCTTCATGGATATCGCCTACCAGACGTATTGCCCGCAGTACCTGGCGTCGGACAGCTGATGCAGGGGCTGATGCGACCGGTCCAGCTTCGCGTCTCCTTCGTCGACGCTCGCTAACCGCTCGGTTAATGCGGCCGGTCCAGCTTCGCGTCTCCTTCGTCGACGCTCGCTAACCGCTCGGTTAATGCGGCCGGTCCAGCTTCGCGTCTCCTTCGTCGACGCTCGCT
>NZ_JAHCLR010000094.1 GCF_018455725.1 Mycolicibacter acidiphilus | reverse complement strand
GGGGTGCTGGTAAGGATCGTGTCACCGGGTACAAACCAGGCGGGGTTGGGCGGGGTGCGGTGACGCTCATGTTCCGGTTCTCTTGATGCGCCAAGGTGCTCAACGTGTTTCGAGAGCGGGTTCGCGTTGGAGGGTGCGGTACACGGTGGGTCGGGAGATTTTGAACAGTTCGGCGAGGTCGGTGATGGTGTAGTCGCCGGTGTCGTGCATGCGACGCAGCTCGGTGCGCTGTTTGGGTGACAGTTTGGGTTGGCGTCCCTTCAATCGGCCTTTGGCGCGGGCGATGGCCATGCCTTCGCGGGTCCGGGCGCGCAGGAGGTCGACTTCGAATTCGGCGAAGGCGGCCAGAATGTTGAAGAACATCTTGCCCATCGGGTCGTCTGGGTCATAGACCTGCCCGCCCAGGGAGAGTTTGATGCCGCGGGTGGCCAGGTCGTCGCTGATGGCGCGGGCGTCGGGTACTGAGCGGGCGAGCCGGTCGAGTTTGGACACCACCAGGGTGTCGCCGGTACGGACGGCGGCCAGGGCCTGGTCGAGTCCGGGGCGGGCGCGGTTGGTGCCGGTGTAGCCGTGATCGAGGTACATCCGGTCTTCCGCGACGCCGAGTTCAGCGAGTCGCTGGCGTTGGGCGGTGAGGTCTTGGGCGTCGGTGGAGCACCGTGCGTACCCGATCACAACCCCGTCGTCGGCCACGATCCGACTGTAACGAATACCCACCTGTCACTGAGAAACAATTCGTACCGGGCATCTGAGAATCTCGTGGTTGGCGATGCGCCTGGTTGCGGCGCTGTCACTGAGTCTAGGTGGGGTGGTGGCGTGGTGTCCGGTTGGGGTTCGGCAAGCGGACGCCGTGGGATGGCGTTCCCATTCAGGAGGGACGACGCCCGGTGGGGCCGGTTGAGCCAGTTCGGCGTCGATGACGGTGGCGCTGGTGCGGCCAAGCCGATGGGGTCGGATTGGTCCAGGGAGTAGCCGAGGCACGTTGGTGCCTTCCGGGCCTGGTCGGATCGCCGGATCGCAGCCTATGATCGAGGCTCCTCGACCATGTGGGCGGGGCTGTGAACGTAGGGGCTTTTGCATGTTGGTTGTGCGTCAGGTCGGTACCGGTATTGGTTTGACCGGGGCAGCGATGGCTGCCGCGGCGATGATCGGGCTGGGCGCCGCTCATGCCGCCCCGGCCGGCGATGTTGTCGAGGTTGTCCCCAGCGGCGCCGATGCCGGGTCGGGGGCAGGCGCGCTGGGGCCATACGTCACGATGTGGGACCAAGCGGCACAGCAGGCGCTCGCGTCTGGCAGCCCCGCCGACTTGCTGACCACCGCCACCACCAATTTCACCGACGCTGGCAACGTGTTCAGCGGAGTCGACGTGTCCGGCCTGTCGGGTCAGGTGCAACAAAACGCGACTGCGCTCATCGACAGCCAGACGAAGATAGTTGGCAGCGTTGTGAACTACTTGGACGACCACGTGGGTCCAGCCGAAAGCGCCATCTCGGCACACTCCGGTTCGTTGTCATCTCTGGCCGATCAACTGTTCCTAGACCCACTTAACCAGCAGTGGATCGATGCTGGTGAGGCTCTGCTCAATGCGGGTCACGCATTCGACACCGCAGTCACCGATGGTTCAACAGCCGACATGGGATCGGCGCTGCTTCAGACGTTTGGCGTTGACCTCTTCCAAATCGTCCCCACTATTTTTGAGTCCATCCCTGTTTTGTCGTTGGGGGGCGTGCTCGGTGATGCCGCAGGTGATGCCGCCGCCGTAACACCGGATCTGCTTGACTTCCCATTTTAATATGGGTGGGCAGCTTTAGCCGCCAATCAATGTAGACGCCGCCGGCCGAGCGCTGGAACGCCAGCTGACGCAGCCCATTAATTCATGGGAATTGCTAGTACGTTCACAGTTATGTGGTGTTGACAGTCGGTAACTACCGACGCTACGGTCATCCCATGACTGCACCTCGCACACCTGCACAAAGACAGGCTATAGAGACTCTCCAAGGCATCGCAGCTCGAAATCGCGTACTACACCAAGAATTACGGAGCGCGATTAGTCGCTTTGACAGGAATCGGCTGGGTAAACGGTTACAGGCCCGACCTTCCGGGGAGCAAGACACGCAACTGTCACCTCAACTGCGTGAGCAGTTTCCGGAATTCGCCAAAAATATCGATAACCTCAGAGCCGCGTATCAAAAATTTGAACAGCGGCTCGCGGAAGCCAGGTCCAAGCCGATTCCTCCTCCCAAAAAGATCGCAAAGATCGGCGTGGTCGACCCTGCTCGACTTCAAACGTTCGCTAACAACGCTGCCCAGCGTAATGAGGTACTAGCGAGCAAAGTTCAAGCGGTCATCAGAAGCCTACAAAATATCCAGGGATAGCGCCCCGCCCGGCGGCGTCGCCTGAAGGAATCATCTAAGTCAATAAAAGCCGTACAACTGACAGTTAGGATTAGATGGCAATGGCTACGTCAACACAGCAACTAGGTGATGAAATATGCAGCCTGATAGAAACCGGGGCCAACGACCTCGCTGCAGATGTGGTCGAACTGACTAATATCATTCATGAATTGGATGACGACGGTATAATCTCGGCTGCCGTAGGGGCTATCGTCATAGCGGCGGGAGTCGCAATCGATATAGTCGCGGACGGGTTGGCGCTGTGCGCCGAAATACCTAAGTAACAATTCTGTTGTGAACGGGTCCGAACCACGCTCACGCATTGCGCAAAAAATCAACAATCGTCGCGGGTCTATACACTAAGGGTTATTAAGATGGCTGATGTATCTACTGAATGTCAGGGCGCATTGAACGCTCTCAACAGCCTTTGGGCTGCAACAGCTTCTCTTGCGGAACTTCTAACTACGATAGTGATCGACGAACTGATATCCGAAGCTCCCGAACTCGGCGATTTGATACCCGGCATCAAAGACTTGGTTGAAAACGCGATCGCATGCGCAGAATCAGTTGCAGGGGCGGTTTGATATCCAGACCGTAAGGCCCGACGAGCGAAGTCAGCTAGGTCTAGGCATAAGGGTCTGTAGGCACTGGCGATTCGTATCGGGTGTGGCCGTCGTTGCGGCGATGCTGATCGAGGTTATTTGGCCGAACGTTACCGCCTGGGCCGATGAGAAAGTCTCTCTTGGGGGCGGTGCTGGTATTTTGGTTGGCGATAACCATTGCACACTGACGACCGTCGGTCATGACAACACCGGTGAGTTGGTGGGCTTCACCAGTTCCCACTGTGGCGGACC
This sequence comes from Mycolicibacter acidiphilus, assembly GCF_018455725.1. Classification (GTDB taxonomy): domain Bacteria; phylum Actinomycetota; class Actinomycetes; order Mycobacteriales; family Mycobacteriaceae; genus Mycobacterium; species Mycobacterium acidiphilum. Next base: position 3,620 of record NZ_JAHCLR010000094.1, on the reverse strand, counting down.
GGGTGCGCCGGTGATTGCCGAGGGAACGGATACCACCGTGGGAACCGTTGTGGCAGCCAAAGGCGTCAACGGCGATCTCGTCTACGAGGTAATCAAGCTCGATTCAGCGAAAGTGATCCCACTGGCAAACTTCTCGGGATTTGCGATCAACGGCATAGGCCCCGAGCCTCAGTACAGCCAGCCGGCCTGCCAGCAGGGCGCTGTCACGGGGTTCACATGCGGCACCATTGGCGGCCGAACTGGTGACCCTAGGGTCGTGAACGTGGATCGGTTACCCTTTCAGTCAGGTGATGACGGCGCACCGGTAACTGTTGATGGCTTTCTCGTCGGTATGGCAAGCAACGGTTACATGCACAGGGTTTTCTGGGCACCTTCAGTCGTCCCATTCGAGGAGTACCCCAGAGTGAAGATGATCTATTTCAGCGCTATCCTCGATGACGTGAACGCCAGCGGCGGCGCCGGTTCTGGATTCACACCGATCCCGGCTTGAGTCCCAGACTGGACCAGATAACCTGCCACGATGACCGGCGCTACCCGGGCGGCGGTTGCGAAGTTTTGGCCAGCGGTGCAGGCAAATCCTCATCTGGACGGTGGTCCACTCAGTGCGAGGCGGGTGTTCATGTCGAGTTTGACTTCGCCGTAGGGCAGCACGTGTGACCAGAACAGTGGGGTCAGGCCGCGTTCGTCCTCGGCGGTGAGGGTGCCGTCCCAGTCGGGGTCGGTGAGCACGTCTTGGATCATGAGCACGTTGACGTAGACCATCGCCGCTTGGCAGATCCGCAGGCACAGGACGCTCATCTCCTGTTCGTCGCGCCGGTTGGAGGCCAGTTCGGCGTTTTTGCCGTAGAAGATGATCGAGTTGGCGCGGTTCCACGACTCGATGACGTTGAGCCCGTCGTTGATCTCGCGTTGCAGCTCGCGTGAGCGCAGGTAGCGGGCCAAGAACACCGTCTTTTGCGCTCGGCCCAGCTCGATCATCGCCTGATAGGTTGGGTGGGCGGCGTTGGCCTTCATGAACCGCCGCAAGATCGCCTCGGTGGAAGCGGTCCCGGTGCGGATCGCGGTGGCGTATTTGAGCATCTGGTCGTATTGTTCGGCGATTTTCGTCCAGTTGATCGGCCGGGTCAGCGCCGGTTTGAGTCCCGGCCACGCCTCGGCCTCGCCGGTGGTGGGCCGGTAGAGCTTGACCTTGTTGATGCGCTTGATCCGGGGCAGCAGATCGAATCCGAGCAGTTTGGTGATGCCGAACCCGATCTCGGATTGGCCGTGGGTGTCTACATAGTTGGCTTCCACCGCCATGTCGGTGCCGTGGTGGATGGCGCCGTCGACCATTGCGTGCACCTCGGAGGCCGAGCAGTTGAGCAGCTGGGAGTGGATGGCCACCGAGCCTTTTTCCACGCTCCAGTAGATGAGCACGCCGCGGCGACCGTAGCGCGAGTGGTGCTCGGTGAAGATGTTCTGGTCGAACGCCCCGAAATGTGTGGAATCCGATGCGATCGCAGTCGAGGACTCGCCCCAGATCGCGGTGCGCCGGGCGCCGAAGGTGGCGTTGGCGATCTCGATGGCGATCCGCCGCGCCGCCTCGACGGTCAGGTAGCGGCGGCGGGTGTAGCGGATCTCGTCCTCATCGTGCCCGTGGGCGCCGCCGGCGACCGCGCGAAGGCCAGTGTTGGTGCCATAGCCATAGATCGCCAGCAACAGCCGTTCAGCGAGCACGCTTTCGGGCAGGGTGCCGCGGTCGGCGACCGAGGTGACCGCGCGCAGACAGTCAGTGCGCAGCACCGTCTCCTTGAGGATGTCGATCAACGGCACCGCACCCCAGCGAGTGCGGATCTCGGTTTTCAGCCGGCGCAGGTTGCGGGGCTCGGCCACCGGTGGCAGCGGTGTCAACTTGATCGCACCTTGGCGGCGATCAGCGATCTGCAGCCAACCGCAGTCGGGCAGCGCGGCGTGCAGGGCGTCGAGTTCGGTGTGCATCTGCTCGCGCAGCTCGTCGATGAACTCGCGGGGGTCCAACGGTTTACGCAGCGCCTGGTAGTGCTCGATACGGTGTTGCTCGAAGTCGACCGGCAGGTCTTGGGCTGGGTTGCGCCACTTGTCGGCACCTGCCACCCAGATTTCCTTGCACCGCAGCTGATCTCGCAACACCTGGAACGTACAGATCTCATAGACCATCCGCACCACTCGCCGATGCCCGCGCTTGTCGGATTGATGAATCAACTCCGCCCAGTCACCCGAGAGACCCCGATGCGCCGGGACCGGTTCATCGCCGGGGTAGTAGCGCAGGTTCCCGGTGTTGGCGTAGCGGCCGATCAGTTCCAGTGCGTCGAGCACCGGCCGGTGTGCGGTGTTGTTGGAACGAAACTCCAGCACCGACAGCAGCTTGATCAGCCCGGCCCGGTAGTGGTTGGTGTAGGAGGCGCGCAGGGTGGCCTTCACGGTGCGTTGATAGGTCGGCCCCGACGTTTTGAACTCGGCCACCAGATCAGCCAGCACCGCTGGTGGTGCGACCGGATACACCGTGTCGCGCACCAGCTTGTCGCCGGCGTCGACGGTGGCCTCGGCGACCCGAAACAGCAGATTCTCCTTGCCGGTGACCCGCTTGAACTCCTTGATCAACTCGTTGGTGACCCGTACCTCGGCACGCGCGTTGATCCGATGCACCGTCGAGCACAACAGCTCCACCAAGGTGTCGGTGATCTCACGTTGCCGGCAAAACAACAGAGCCGACAGCAGTGTCAGCTTCACCGGTAACGGGTGCTCACGCAGGTGCGACGGCGACTCCACCGCCACCCGACCGCGCCAGCCGGCCACGACCTTCGGCGCCACATCGGCGAAAACATCCGCGCTGACTTCGACCGCGCGCACCGCCTCCAGCTTGGCGATCTCCACCAGCATCGTGTTGAGGCTGACATTGCCCGGATCGGATCGGATCGCGGCCAACACCGCCGCACCATCGTCGATGTCCTCGTTCTCGCCACCATCAGCCTCGATCAGCGCGAGCAGTCGCTGCCGCTGCGGCGCGGCCAGTCGCGATGCCACCCGATCGAACAGCACGTCCTCACCGCGGCTTAGCGTCGACCGCACGATCCGATCGACTCGCCGCGCAGTCGGTGGCTCCACCCGCCGCCTGCGGCATTCACCCAGCAGCTGCCCGCGCACCCGCTCGGCGCTGCGCTCGACCTGGGTGACATGTTCGACCAACCAGCTGGTCAACGCCTCGGCGTCGCCAACCGTGCACTCCCGGAAACCCAGCGCCTGACGGATCTGGGTGCGATGAAACTTGCTGGTACGGCCCGTCCACTCATAAAACGCGATCTCGGTCGGCTCCACCTCGACCTGACGGGCCACGTAGTCAACGGCGGCATCGGGGATCTCTGAACGGCCACGCGGGAAGCGGCCCCGTTCGGTGTAGAACCGCAGTAGCAGCGCAAAGCCCAACCTCGTCGCCCCACGCTTGCCCGCGACCAGCGCAACCTCGTCAGCGACGAGCGTCCAGCAGTCGATCAGCTCATCCTGGTCAACCTCGCGGGCCACCCCGCAGAAGCTACCGCCACAGCCCACCCGCCACGCCGGAAACGCCGTTTGTACCTGGTGACACGATCCTTACCGACACCCCT
>NZ_JAHCLR010000093.1 GCF_018455725.1 Mycolicibacter acidiphilus | reverse complement strand
GGAACGGCAGCCAGAAGTCGGTCTGGAACGAATCGGCCAGCTGCGTGCCGAGGTCGCCCTGCGCGGCGCTGCCGGACTCGGTGACCCCGAACAGTCCGTCCCAGGTCTGCGCGAACGTGTCCGGATCGAACAGGGCGTTCCAGGTGCCCGGGTCGAAGATGTCATCGAAGTCGGCGCTCGCCGGCGTTCCGAGCCCGGGAGACATCCCGAACGCCAGGAACGCGGCGATCGCGCCCCCGGCACCGACCGCACGCCGGTGTGCCCGGCCACGATTCTGGGATTCCCGACGTCCGATGCTGCTCCGACGGTTCATGAGGCACTCCCATCGACCTAGCGACGCTGCTAGTGACACGAACTGAGATGAACCTAAAGCTAAGCCCTGAAACCAGGGACGCGCAGCGGTTCACGAGAAAATGTCTCCGGACACTTGAATGGACGTTTATACAGGTTCGCAGACCTGAAATCCATTGACCGGACGTGTTCGTGTCGACTACGATCAATCATTCATCGCAATGCGCGAAAATGGAGATCATGCACATCGTGTGATCACACAATGTGATAACGCACTTCTTATGTGATGGCCATGTCGCGTTCTATCCGCGCAACTCCCCCAGCCACAGCACGCTGGCGCCGGTCACCGACCGCTGCACCTGATCCACCGCGCCCAGCAGCGAACCGGCCAGCAGCGCGCCGACCGCATCCGACACCGAGGCCGCCGCCGGTTGCGAGGACGGCCGGGGCCGCAGGAACTCCCACAGCGAGGACCCCGGGTAGCTGACCGTGCGCACCTCGGCGTCGGCGTCTAGGCCGGCCAGCACTTTGGCCCGCCGAACCGCGGTGTGCAGCCCGCCCAGTTCGTCGACCAGGCCGTGCGTCAGGGCGTCGGCCCCGGTCCAGACCCGCCCGCGGGCCACCGCGTCCACCGCATCGGCCGACATCGCCCGCCCGTCGGCGACCCGGGCCACGAAGTCGGCGTAGAACAGGTCCGCTTCGGCTTCCACCTGCGCCTGCTGCGCGGCGGTGAACGGGGCGTTCGCCGACCAGGCGTCGGCGTTGGCGTTGGTGCGCACGCTGTCGCTGCCGACGCCGAGCCGGTCCTTGAGTTCGCGGGCCACCAACTTTCCGGTGACCACCCCGATCGAACCGGTGATCGTCCCCGCGTTGGCGACGATCTCATCGGCCGGCGCGGAGATGTAGTAGCCGCCGGAGGCCGCCACCGCCCCCATCGACGCCACCACCGGCTTGCCGGCCTCCCGGGCCCGCTGCACCGCCCGCCAGATCGACTCCGACCCGGTGACCGAACCGCCGGGGCTGTCCACCCGCAGCACGATCGCCGCCACGTCCTCGTCGGCGGCCGCCGCTCGCAGCGACGCGGCGATCACGTCCCCGCCCACGCCGCGGTTGCCGAACGGCGAGATCTGCGGGCCGCCGTGACCGCTGACGATCGGGCCCGCCACCGTCACCACCGCGATCACCGGTTTCGACTTGCGGCCCGGCAGGCTCGACAGTCCCGGCAGCCCCGACCCCGGCACCACCGGCCGGCCAGCGGTCGCATGGGCGTAGCGCGACAGGTACAGCCGCGGCGGAGCGTCCTCGCTGTCGGGGTCGCAGTCGTCGCGGCCGCCGGCCAGTTCGGCGATCCGGGCGTACGCCTCGTCGCGGAAACCGATGCGGTCGATCAGGCCCGACGCGACGGCGTCGTCGCGCAGCAGCGGGGCGCGGTCGGCCAGTTCGTCGACGGTCGGCGCCGTCAGTCCCCGGGCCTCGGCAACCGCGTCGCGCACCTGGATGTGCAGGCTCTCCACCAGCGCGGTGTCCGCTTCCCGGTGGGCGTCGGTGTAGCAGTCCTGGGTGAACATGTTCGCCGCCGACTTGTACTCGCCGCGGGCCACGAACTGCGCTTCGATCCCGGCCTTGTCCAGGGCACCGCGCAGGAACAGCGCGTTGGTGGCGAAGCCGATCAGCCCGACCGTCCCCGACGGCTGCAGCCACACCTCCCCGAACGCCGACGCCAGGTAGTACGACAGCGTGCCCGGGTAAGTCTCCGCCCAGGCCAGCGACGGCTTGACGGCGGTGAACTCCGCGATCGCCGCGCGCAGCTCCTGCACCGGCCCGGCCGCCCCCGCCGGCAGCTGCACCCGGGCGATCAGGCCGGCCACCCGCGGGTCCTCGGCAGCCCGGTGGATCGCCGCCACCACGTCGCGCAGCACCGGCGGCTGGCCGCCGGAGCGGATCAGCGCCAGCGGGTCGAAGGAGCCGGTCTCGTGCGGCAGCGCCTGCAGGTCCAGTTCCAGCACGCAGCCGGCCGGCACGCCGTGGTGGCGGGCGGTGTCGATGCGACGGTAGGCGGAGCGCAGGTCGTCAACACCGGGCACACCCGGCAGGAAGGAGAACATGGGGTCGACCCTACCGATCGATTCCACCCCCCGAGCAGACGCCAAAGCCCCCTTTGCGGCGTGGCAAAGGGGGCTTTGGTTGGGGGCACCTCCCGCTTGCGGGGGACTGCTCGTGCAGCGGGAGGGCTACAGCTCGGTGGCCGAGCCTCCGGCCGCCGCGATCTTGTCGCGCGCACTGCCGCTGAACTTGTGCGCGGTGACGTCGACCTTGACGGTGATCTTGCCGTCGCCGAGCACCTTCACCAGCGTGTTCTTCCGGACCGCGCCGGCCGCGACCAGCTCGTCGAGACCGATGGTCCCGCCGGCCGGGAACAACCGGTTGATGTCGCCGACGTTGACGACCTCGTACTCGGTGCGGAACCGGTTGCGGAAGCCCTTGAGCTTCGGCAGCCGCATGTGGATGGGCATCTGCCCACCCTCGAACCGGACCGGCACGTTCTTGCGTGCCTTGGTGCCCTTGGTGCCGCGGCCCGCGGTCTTACCCTTGGAACCCTCACCGCGACCGACCCGGGTCTTCTTGGTCTTCGACCCGGGCGCGGGGCGCAGGTCATGCAGCTTGATGGTCACTTGCCGACCTCCTCAACCTCAACGAGGTGGTGCACGACCTTGATCAGGCCGCGAGTCTGGGCGTTGTCCTCACGCACCACCGACTGGCGGATCTTGCGCAGACCCAGGGTGCGCAGGCTCTCGCGCTGCTTCCAGCGGGCACCGATGATGCCGCGGACCTGGGTGATCTTCAGCTCTGCCATGGTTACGCCGTGCCTTCCCGTGCGGCGGCTGCTGCCAGCGCCTCACTCTCCCGGCGCGCCTTCAGCATCGAGGCCGGGGCCACGTCCTCGATCGGCAGGCCACGCCGGGCGGCCACCTCTTCGGGACGCTGCAGCATCTTCAGCGCGGCAACGGTGGCGTGCACCACGTTGATCGCGTTGTCGCTGCCCAGCGACTTCGACAGGATGTCGTGCACGCCGGCGCACTCCAGCACGGCGCGCACGGCGCCACCGGCGATCACACCGGTACCGGGGCTGGCCGGGCGCAGGAACACCACGCCGGCCGCGGCCTCACCCTGCACCGGGTGGGTGATGGTGCCACCGATCAGCGGCACCCGGAAGAAGCCCTTGCGGGCCTCCTCGACGCCCTTGGCGATGGCGGCCGGGACCTCTTTGGCCTTGCCGTAGCCGACGCCGACCATGCCCTTGCCGTCGCCGACGATCACCAGCGCGGTGAAGCTGAACCGGCGACCACCCTTGACCACCTTGGACACCCGGTTGATCGCGACGACGCGCTCCAGGTAGTTGCTCTTGTCACCGTCGCGGTTGTCGCGGCCACCACGACCGCCGTCGCGGCCGCCCCGGCCGCCGCGGTTGTCGCGACCGTCGCCGCGGGGGGCGCTGCTGGTGTCGGGGCCGGTAGCCCCTGCAGTCTGCTCCGCCATCATGCGGTCCTTCCAGTCAAGTACGTCATCAGAACTTCAACCCGCCCTCGCGCGCCGCGTCGGCCAGCGCCGCGATCCGACCGCCGTAGGTGTAGCCACCCCGGTCGAACACCACGGTGTCCACACCGGCAGCCTTGGCACGCTCGGCGATCAACTGGCCGACCCGCACGCTGTGGGCCTTCTTGTCGCCCGCCACGCCACGCACGTCGGACTCGATCGACGACGCCGCAGCCACGGTGTGGCCGGCCAGGTCGTCGATGAGCTGAACGTGGATGTGCCGCGAGGAGCGGTGCACCACCAGGCGCGGACGCTCGGCGGTGCCGGCGACCTTCTTGCGCAGCCGGGCGTGCCGGCGCAACCGTGCGGTGCGCCGCACCTCGGAGATGTTCTGCCCGACCGGCTTGTGCGCCGGGGTTCCTGCTTGTGTTTGCGCCATCGCTACTTACCTGTCTTCCCGACCTTGCGGCGGACCTGCTCACCCTCGTAGCGCACACCCTTGCCCTTGTAGGGGTCGGGGCGGCGCAGACGGCGGATGTTCGCCGAGATCTGACCGACCTTCTGCTTGTCGATGCCCGAGACCGAGAACTTGGTGGGCGTCTCCACCGCGAAGGTGATGCCCTCCGGAGCCTTGATCAGCACCGGGTGGCTGTAGCCCAGGGCGAACTCCAGGTCGCTGCCCTTGAGCGCCACGCGGTAACCGACGCCGAAGATCTCCATCTTGCGGACGTAGCCCTCGGACACCCCGGTGATCAGGTTGGCCACCAGCGTGCGGCTCAGGCCGTGCAGAGCCCGGCTGCGCCGCTCGTCGTTGGGACGAGTCACCACGATGGCGCCCGCGTCGTCACGGGCCACCTCGATGGGCTCCGCGACCGTCAGCTCCAGGGTGCCCTTGGGCCCCTTGACCGACACGTTCTGACCATCGATGGTCACGTCGACCCCGGACGGGACCGGGACCGGCTGCTTTCCAATACGCGACATTGTTCTACTCTCCCTGTCCCGCTACCACACGTACGCGAGGACTTCGCCGCCCACGCCCTGTCTGGCCGCCTGGCGGTCGGTGAGCAGGCCCGAGGAGGTGGAGATGATCGCCACGCCCAGGCCGCCGAGCACGCGCGGCAGGTTGGTCGACTTCGCGTACACCCGCAGACCGGGCTTGGACACCCGGCGGAGGCCGGCGATGCTGCGCTCCCGGCTGGGGCCGTACTTGAGGTTCACCACCAGCGCCTTGCCCACCCGGGCGTCTTCGACGTGGTAGTCGGTGATGTAACCCTCGCGCTTGAGGATCTCGGCGATGTTCGCCTTGATCTTCGAGTGCGGCAGGGTCACCTCGTCGTGGTACGCCGAGTTGGCGTTACGCAGACGCGTCAAGAAGTCCGCGATCGGATCCGTCATAGTCATTTAGGCTGCTCCTCCACCCTCACCAGCTGCTCTTCTGCACACCGGGCAGCTCGCCGGCGTGCGCCATCTCGCGGAGGCAAATCCGGCACAGGCCGAACTTGCGGAGCACCGCGCGGGGGCGACCGCACTTGTTGCAGCGGGTGTAGGCGCGCACCCCGAACTTGGGCTTGCGTGCCGCCTTGATAACCAAAGCCTTCTTAGCCATGTGGTCAGTTCTCCTTGAACGGGAAGCCGAGGGCCCGCAGCAGCGCCCGACCTTCGTCGTCGTTCGTCGCCGAGGTGACGACGGTGATGTTCATACCGCGGGGGCGGTCGATCGAGTCCACGTCGATCTCGTGGAACACCGACTGCTCGGCCAGGCCGAACGTGTAGTTGCCCGAGCCGTCGAACTGCTTGGGCGACAGGCCGCGGAAGTCGCGGATACGGGGCAGCGAGATCGACGTCAGCCGGTCCAGGAACTCCCACATCCGGTCGCCGCGCAGGGTCACGCGGGCACCGATCGGCATGCCCTCACGCAGCTTGAACTGCGCGATCGACTTGGTGGCCTTACGGATCTCCGGCTTCTGGCCGGTGATCAGGGCCAGGTCGGCGACGGCGTTGTTGATCAGCTTGGCGTCACGGGCGGCCTCGCCGACACCCATGTTGACGACGACCTTCACGACGCCCGGGATCTGCATGACGTTCGCGTAGGAGAACTGCTCCTGCATGGTCTTGCGGATCTCTTCGCGGTACTTGACCTTCAGCCGCGGCGGGGTCTTCGCGGAGCCCTGCGCCTTGGCGGTGTCTGCGGTGTCTTCCACAGTCGTCATCTCAGATGTCCTTGCCGTTGCGCTTGGAGATGCGGACCTTCTTGCCGGTCTCGGCGTCCACCCGGTGGCTGACCCGGGTGGGCTTGCCGTCGGAGTCGACGACCATCACGTTGGAGACGTGGATCGGGGCCTCCTGGGTGACGATGCCGCCCGAGGACGCGCCGGCCTCGTTGGTCGAGTTCGCGACGTGCTTCTTGATCCGGTTCACGCCCTGGACCAGCACCTTGTCCCGGGTCGGGAAGGCCTTGAGGACCTTGCCCTTGGCACCCTTGTCCTTGCCGGAAATGACCAGCACCGTGTCGCCCTTGTGGACCTTCATCTACAGCACCTCCGGGGCCAGCGAGACGATCTTCATGAACTTCTTCTCGCGCAGTTCCCGGCCGACCGGCCCGAAGATGCGGGTACCGCGCGGGTCGTGATCGGCCTTGATGATCACCGCGGCGTTCTCGTCGAACTTGATGTAGCTGCCGTCGGCGCGGCGACGCTCCTTGACGGTGCGCACCACGACGGCCTTGACGACATCACCGCGCTTGACGTTGCCACCCGGGATGGCGTCCTTGACGGTGGCCACGATGATGTCGCCGATACCGGCGTACCGTCGCGACGAGCCGCCGAGAACCCGGATGCACAAGATCTCCTTGGCGCCGGTGTTGTCGGCGACCTTCAACCGCGATTCCTGTTGAATCACCAGATCTCCTCAATAATCGGGGCGACGCGCGACATGGCGGTGCCAGCCGGATTCGCCCCGGACGTGCATTGTCTATCTGTTCTTACTGGAGCCGATGAGCACGCAGGGCCAACTTTCGCTGGCCGAGGTCTGCCCACGGCAACCCCTAGAGCTTAGGGGACGGGGGGCGCAACGCCAAATCGCTGCTCCCGGGCCGACCCGGGCGCCGCACGGGTTGCACGCCCACCCCCGCGGCCGGGCAGAGTTCACCACCTTCACCTGGGGTTTCGGCGGACAACTGCGCGTGGTCGCGCGAACGGAAATTTTCCGCTTCGTAAACCGCAACTCCTTCTTCGGAGTAGCTTCACTACTTATTCAGGCTGGCATCAGCCGGCCGGTCGGGGTCGGGAAGCGGGTGGGCAGTCATGGTCGGTCGGAGCGGCAGCGCGCACACGGATCGCAGGGGCCGACGCCGGGCACTGGGCGCGGCATCGGCGATCGGGGCCTTCCTGACCTTCACCATGACGCCGCCGGCACAGGCCGATCCCGGCTTCGACGACCTCTTCGACCCCGCCGGCTGGGCGGCGCTGCTCTCCGGCAGTGCCGGATCGGACGACGTCGGCGCCCAACTCGCCGATTCGTTCCAGACCGACTTCTGGCTGCCGTTCC
>NZ_JAHCLR010000092.1 GCF_018455725.1 Mycolicibacter acidiphilus | reverse complement strand
GCCGTCGCGCGAGCAGATCGTTCCGGCCACCGTGTGATCGGTGGAGAAGAACTCGTCGGCGTCCCAGCGCTCCGCCGGCACCCGCACGATGCCCGACTCACCGTCGAGCAGCAACTGCCAGAACCCGGCCGGGTCGTCCACCCCACCGGGCAACCGGCAACCCATCCCCACCACGGCGATCGGCTCGGTGTCCCCCGCCTCGGCAACCGCCAGCCGTGCCGTCAGGTCATCGATCTTGCGCAACGCCTCCGCGACGATCGAGCGACGATCCGAGCCCTGCGCCGACGAACCAGCAACCATCCCGCTCAACTCAACCTTTCCGAGAGCTGCGCCAGCAGCTCGTCGTCTGTCATGTCGTCATAGGCGTCGCCGCTGTCCTGCTCGGCGGCGGACACCAGCTCGGGCAGGATCGTGGCGAGGTAGCCGGTCAGCGCTTCGATGGTCGGGTAGTCGAAAACGACTGCGGCCGGCAGCGTTTCGCCGAGGCTGTCCGACAGCGACCGCTGCAGCGTCACGCTCATCAGCGAATCCATCCCGGAGGCGAAGAACCCGGCCGTCGGGTCCAGCGCGTGCCGCGACGCCAGCCCCATCGCGGCGACCACCTGCGCGGTGACGTGGTCGAGCAGCAGTCCGTGGCGCCGCTCCGGCTCGGCCTCGGCCAGCGCTTTACGGAACTCGGTCACGACCGCCGTTGTGCCACCGGCCTTCTGCGCCTCGGCGACCAGCAGGTCGTCGACGATGTGGAACGCCGCCCGGGTGCGGTAGGCGGTGGCCAGTCGCGGCCAGTCCGCGGCCACCACGGTGTGCCGCACCGCGCTGTGCGTCCCGATCGCCAGCGGCAGCGCGGCGATCGCCACATCGTCGGCCATGGGCTCCAGCCCGGACTCGGCCTCGATCTGCCGTTCCGCCTCGGACTGGGTGTCGGTCAACGACTTCCACAGACCCCAGTTGATCGCGGTGGCCGGCAACCCGGCGGCCCGGCGGGCGTAGGCGAAGGTGTCCAGGAACGTGCTGGTCGCGGTGTAGTGCGCCAGCCAGCGAGAGCCGGTCAGCCCGGAGATCGACGAGAACAGCACGAAGTGGCGCAACCGGTGCGGCAGCGACAGCGTGTGCAGCACCGCGACCACGTCCAGCTTGGGCCGGAACATCGCGGTGACGTCGGCGTCGGTCATGTCCCGCAGCGTCACCGGGCCGCCGGCGAACGCGGCCAGATACACCCCGGCGAGCGCCGGCAGGTCCGCGCCGAACCGGTCGAAGAGCTCGGCCATCGCCGACTCGTCCGCGGCGTCCGCTGCCACCGTCACCAGAGTCGTTCCGGCCGCGGCCAATTCGGCGGTCAGCGCGTCCAGCCGGGAACCCGGCTGGCGGGAGACCGCCACCACCGTCTTGGCGCCCATCGCCGACAGCTGACGGATCAGGTGCGGCCCGATGTTGCCGGTGGCGCCGACGACGAGATGGCTGCCGTCGGCGTCGAACTGCACCGGGCCGGCCGGTACCGAAGGCGCCGGATAGCCGTGCCGCAGCCGGGGTGCGCGACGCACGCCGGCCCGGTAGACCACCTGGTCTTCACCGTCGGTGGCCGCCGCCTCCGCGAGGACGTACTCGGCGGCCAGCGCGACGGGCACCGACTCGTCGATGTCGACGACCGCGCCCCAGATCTCGGGGTGCTCCAGGGCGAGGCTACGACCGAGCCCCCACAGCACCGCGTGCGTGGGATTGGCGCGGTCGCCGTCGCCGACCGGTTGCGCGTTGCGGGTCAGCAGGAACAGCTTCGCCGCCCCGGCGGCGTCGGCCGCCGCACGATCGGCCAGTGCCGCAGCCAGCAGTCGGCCGGCGTTGAACGCGTCGTAGGCCGGTTGCGCGGCGAACGACGTAACCGTCGGCGCCGCGTACAGCACATGGGTGGCGTCACCCAGTGCCTGAACCAGGGCGGCACGGTCACCGGTGAGCGCCGCGGCGTCCAGCGTCGGCACCGTCACACCCAACTGCCGGCTCAGCTGCGCTGCGAGCGCGTCGTCGCCGATCACCAGCCAGGTTCCGGTCGCCTCGGTGCGGACCGGCTCCAGAGCCGGCCAGGTCAGCTCGCACCACCAGTCGGCGGGCACCGCACCGGTGTCGACCGACACCGCGCCGGACCCGGTCGAACCGCCGGACCGGCGAACCAGCGCGGTGTCGATCCAGTACCGGCTGTGCTGCCACGGCGTGCTGGGCAGCACCGGGTGCGGCTCCGGCGGGTGCGGGGTCTGCGGCGGTTGCGTGGTGTGGGTGCGGTTGAGGTTGGTGTGGAAGCTCACCGCGTCGTCGGCGTCGCGGGTCAGGGTCCCGACGCTGTGGTGGTGTCCGCCGAGCGCCTCGCAGGTATCGGCGATCGCGTGCGTCAGGATCGGGTGCGCGCTGATCTCGACGAACGTGGTGTTCTCGGCCGCGGCTGCGGTGACTGCCTGGCAGAGCAGCGCCGGTTTGCGGACGTTGTTCACCCAGTAGTCGGCGTCGAGCAGTGACATCCCGCCCAGCGGCATCAGCTCCTCGGTCACCGTCGAATAGAACGGGATGGTGGCGACCTCGGGGGTCAACCCGTCCAGCGCGGCACGCAGGTCGTCGAGGATCGGGTCCATCAGCGCGGTGTGCGACGCGACCTCCATGTTCACCCGCCGGGCGAACGTGTTCTGCGCGCTCACCGTCGCGACGACGGCGTCGACGGGTGCCACCGGACCGGCGATGACGGTCTGCCGCGGCGAGACGTAACCGGCCACGCTGACGTCCGGGTAGTCGGCGATGAGCGCCTCGGTCGCTTCGCTGTCCAGGTTGAGCAGGGCCACCGCGCCCTGCCCGGCCTGCTGCGACATCAGCCGGGACCGCGCCGCGATCACCTTGAAGCCGTCGGCGACGCTCAGCGCACCGGCCACCACCGCGGCGGTCACCTCACCCATCGAGTGGCCGATCACCGCGTCCGGGTGCACCCCGTAGGAACGCCACAGTTCGGTCAGCGCCAGTTGCAGGCCCATCAGCACCGGCTGCACCTGGGCGTCGCCGCTGATCGCCTCGCCGGCCGAGATCACCTGCCACAGCGAGAATCCGACCTGCTCGACGAACGCCGGCTCCAATACGGCCAGCGCCCGGGCGAAGGCCGGCTCGTCGGTGAGCAACTGCCGGCCCATGCCGGTCCAGTGCGAGCCCTGGCCGGAGTAGACGAACACGGTGCCGGGCCCGCACGGCCCGTCGTGCGGACCGACGACGCCGTCCGCTGATTCGCCGGCAGCCAGGGCCCGCAGGCCCCGCACCGCGGCCGCGCGGTCGCGGGCACTGACGGTGCCGAAGTGCGCGTGCCGGGCGCGGTGGTGGTTGAGGGTGTGCGCGGCGTCGGGCAGCGGCACGTCGGCACCGTCGCCGTCCAGCCAGTCGGCCAGTTCGGTGGCGGTCGCCGCGATCCGCTCGGTGGTCCGGCCGGAGACCACCAGGGTGGTGATCGCCGGATCCGCTTCCCGGGCAGCGATTTTGGCGGGCGGCGCCTGCTCGATCACGACGTGCGCGTTGGTGCCGCCGAAACCGAATGAGGAGATTCCGGCCCGGCGCGGATGATCCGTCGACGGCCAGGCCTGCTGCTCGGCGACGACCTTCAGCCGCAGTTGGTCGAACGTGATGTGCGGGTTGGGGTTGTTGAAGTGCAGGTTGCGTGGGATCTGCCCGCGCTGCACGGCCAGCACCGACTTGATGAAGCCGGCCATGCCGGCGGCGGCCTCCAGGTGGCCGAGGTTCGACTTGACCGCGCCGAGCAGCAGCGGTGCGTCCGCCGGGCGGCCCCGCCCGAGTACGGTGCCGAGCGCCCGGGCTTCGATCGGGTCGCCGAGCAGCGTTCCGGTGCCGTGGGTTTCGACGTAGTCGACCTCCTGCGCCGGTATTCCGGCGTCGGCGTACGCCGATCGCAGCACCGCCATCTGGGCGGCCGGGTTGGGTGCCAGCAGGCCGTTGGAGTGGCCGTCCTGGTTGATCGCCGATCCGCGCACCACCGCCAGCACCCGGTCGCCGTCGCGCCGGGCATCGGAGAGCCGCTTCAAGACCACCACACCGCAGCCCTCGCCGCGGACGAATCCGTCGGCGTCGGCGTCGAAGGAGTGGCAGGCGCCGGTCGTCGAGAGCGCACCGCTCTGGTCGAAGCCGCGGAACACCGCCGGCGACATCAGCAGGTTCACCCCGCCGGCGATGGCGGTGTCGCACTCGCCAGACCGCAGGCTGCGGGTCGCCAGGTGCAGTGCGACCAGCGACGACGAGCACGCGGTGTCGACCGTGACCGACGGGCCGCGCAGGTCCAGGACGTAGGACAGCCGGTTGGCGATGATGCTCAGCGCGCCGCCGGCGTTGCTCCACGCGTCGACGCCCGTGAGGTCCGCCGAGGCGTGGCAGCCGTATTCGGTGATGCTGGCGCCGACGTAGACGCCGGTCTGCGTGCGTCGCAGCGAGGTGGCGGGGATCCCGGCGTGCTCCAGCGCCTCCCAGGCCACCTCCAGCAGCAGCCGCTGCTGCGGGTCCATCTTCGCCGCTTCACGGCTGGAGATCTCGAAGAAGTCCGCGTCGAACGCCGCGATGTCGTCGAGGAAGGAGCCCCAGCGGGTGGTCCGGGCGATCGCGTTGCCGATCTCCGGTGAGCCGTCGTCGAACGGCGCCCAGCGCTCCTCGGGTACCTCGCGGACCGCGTTGCCGCC
The DNA here is from genome assembly GCF_018455725.1 of Mycolicibacter acidiphilus. GTDB lineage: Bacteria > Actinomycetota > Actinomycetes > Mycobacteriales > Mycobacteriaceae > Mycobacterium > Mycobacterium acidiphilum. Next base: position 3,402 of record NZ_JAHCLR010000092.1, on the reverse strand, counting down.
GTCGAGCAGGAACTGCCACAGCGTCTCGGGGCCGTCGATACCGCCGGGCAGCCGGCAACCCAGGCCGATCACCGCGATCGGTTCGTCGGTGCTGCCGCGGCCGGCGTCCGCCGCCGGACCGGTCTCGTCGGCGGCGTCGGGCTCGATCAGGAAGTGCGCCAGCTCGTTGACCGACGGATGCTGCCAAAGCTCGACCGGCGAGATCTTCCGGCCGAGCACCTCGGAGAGCTCACCGCAGAGCACCACGGCATCGCGCGAGCCGACACCGAGGTCGTTCAGCGATGCGGTGAAGTCGATCTCGTCGGGACTGCAACCGATGTTGGTGACCAGGTAGTCCGCCAGCCAGTGGCGCAATGCCTCCTCATCGAACGCTGCGGTCATGCGGCGAACTCGATTCCCACTAGATTCCGTCCCATCCGGCCGAAGCCGATTCCACGCTGTCGAACAGGTCATTGAGCACGCTGTCGGCGGAGTCGTCCAGCCCGCCGTCGAGGCCGCCGCCGGTGTCGTCGGCACCGTCGGGCGGTAGCAGTCGCGCCGCCAGATGCGCGGCGAGTGCGGTCACCGTCGGGTGGTTGTAGAGCATGGTCGCCGACAGCTCCAGTCCGACCAGTTGCTCGGTGTCCCGGCGCACCGACATCACCATCACCGAGTTCAGGCCCAACTCGGCGAACGGCCGGTCCAGTGGCAGTTCGGCTTCCGGCATGCGGAGTTCGCGCGCCAGGATGCTGCGCAGCCCGGTCTCCAGTTCGCTGAGCACCACCTCGGCCGGCAGCTCCGACCAATCCCGGGTCGGGGCGGCCGTCGCGGGCGTGGCCGGGCCATCCGCCGACGGCAGCGGCACCATCACCGCCTGCGCGACGTCGTAGTGCTCGACGTGATCCCAGGCGGCGAACGCCTCGGCCGGCGTGATCGGCCGGGAACCGAGCCGCTCCAGTTCGTGCAGCACCACGTGCGCGGTGGCGCCGAAACCCAGCCCCTTCCAGGCCACCCAGTCCAGGCTGACGCTGTGGCAGCCCTGCCGGTGGCGCGCGCGGGCCAGGCCGTCCAGGTAGGCGTTGCCGGTGGCGTAGGCGCCCTGGCCGGGTACCCCGAACACGGCACCGGCCGCGGCGGTCATGAAGAAGAAGTCGACGCTGCCCACCGGGAATGCCTCGTGCAGCACCTGGGCGCCGGCGATCTTCGGCCACAGGGTGTCGCGCAGCCGCTCGGAGTCGATCTCGGTCAGCAGTTGCCCCTCGGTGAGGCCGGCGGCGTGGATGACGCCGCGGATCTCCGGGGCGCAGTCCGCGTCGCGGCGGTCCAGCAGCGCCTGTACGGCCTCACGGGACCCGCTGTCGAGTGCGACGACGTCCACCGTGACGCCGCGGCGTTCCAGGGCGCGGATCGCGGTGATCTTCTGCCCGGCGTCACCCTCGACGCCGTCCCAGTCCCGGCGCGGCGGCAGCCCGCCGCGGCCGGCCAGCACCAGCCGCCGGGCGCCGCGGTCTGCCAGCCAGCCCGCCATCAGCAGACCGAGCGCACCCAGGCCACCGGTGATCAGGTAGGCGGCGTCGGGCCGGCAGACGGTCGGTTCGCGCTGTGCCGGCCCGGTGATCGGGGTGAACGCCGGCGCGAGGAACTGCCCGTCGCGCAGCACCAGGACGCTCTTGGCCGGGGTGCGCAGCACACCGGAGAGTGCCTGCACCTGTTCGGGGCCCTGTTCGGGCAGGTCCACCAGGCCGCCGCAGAGTTGCGGCTGCTCGGCGCGGATCACCCCGGCCAGGCCCCACAGGCAGCTCTGCCGGACGGCGGACGCCGACGCGGCCTCGTGAACGCCGCGGGTCACCAGCCACAGCGCCGGCGGGTTGTGGTCCCGCTGCACCAGTCGGCTCACCAGTCCGGCCACGTCGGCGGTGACCCGGGTGGCGTAGTCGAGGTCGGTCTCGCCCGGCAGTCCGTCACCGGCGACGTAGAGAACGGCGGCTGCGGTGTCGACGTCGGCGCTGGTGTGGCCGGCTGCCGTCAGCGCGCCGCGCAGCCCGTCCGCGGCGGCACCGTCGCCCAGCACCGCCACCGTGCCGGGGGCGTTCGGGGCGTCGGGGGCGCCGTCCCAGGGTTGCCAGTCGATGGCGTGGGCGATCGAAGCCGGGTCGCCGGCCGGGGCGGCGCCGAGCGCGGTGTAGCGCACGCCGCGGACGTCCAGGCAGCCGGTGCCGTCGGGGGCGGTGGCGGTGATGTCGACGACGAGGTCGCCGTCACCGCCGTCGCGCCGGGTGATGCCGATGCGGGCCTGACCGTCGGCGGGTCCCGACGCCAGGCGCACGCTGTCGACGGTGACCGGCACCATCAGGTCCGGGTTGTCGCTGTCCACCATCCGGGCCAGGTGCAGTGCGGCGTCGAGCAGCGCGACGGTGCCGGCCGGCCCGGCGACCTCGATGTCGGCCCGCAGTGCCGCCGCGGTGTGCTGTCCGGTGCTGATCGACCAGTCGAACGGGCGGCCTTCGCTGCCCCAGGTCTGCCACAGCGCGGTCACCGACTCGTCCGACAGCGCCTCGTCGACGTCGCCGAATTCGACTGTGCGGGTGGGGTTTTCCTCGGTTGTCCGGGTGATGCGGGCTGTCAGGTGCCGCATCCAGCGGGCATCATCGGTCGCCGGTCGCGACGACACCGCGATCGAGTCGTGGTCGGCCACCACCTGGATCACCAGCGGTCGGTCCAGCGCGATCGGCAGTTCGAATCGGATGTCGGATGCCACGGCGGTCGCCGACACGGTGGCCGCGGCCTCCGAAAGCGTCTGCAGCAGAACCGAAGCCGGCACGAGTTCGACGCCGTTGTTGCGGTGGGCACCCGGGTAGGGCTTGCTGTCGGCGGACACCCGGGCCTGCCACAGGTGCACGGGCGGGTTGCCACTGACGGTGAGGTGCGTGCCCAGCAGGGTTCCCGGCCGCGGCGCGGATTCGGTCGTTGCCGCCGAACCTGCCATGTCGAGCCAGTGCGTGGTGTGTCGCCACGGGGTGCGCGGCAGCAGCGGTCCCGGTCCCTTCCGCGACGCGTCAGGGTCGGGGTGCGTGCTGCTGAGGCTCTGATGGAAGCCGACCGTGTCGTCGGTGTCCCGCAGCAGGGTGCCGACGGCGTGGTGCGGTACGTCGGCCAGGTTCTCCCCGATCGTGTGGGTCAGGATCGGGTGGGGGCTGATTTCGATGAACGTGTCGTAGTCGTTCGCGGCCGCGGTGACGGCCTGCGCCACCCGCGCCGGCCGACGCACATTGGCCACCCAATACTGCGCATCCAGCACCGGAGTCGTCTCGAACACCGTGGAGATGAACGGAATCGCCGGCGACTGCGGCGTGATGCCGGCCAACGCCGCGGCCAACTCATCAAGAATCGGATCCATATACGCCGTGTGCGAGGCGACCTCCA
>NZ_JAHCLR010000091.1 GCF_018455725.1 Mycolicibacter acidiphilus | reverse complement strand
AGCAATACCAGTCTCAACGTCGCGCAGAGGCGGGCACCACAGCACATGCCCCAGGCCGGTGAAAGCTGATGCGGGTGTTACGCAGACCCCAGCGCCTCCGCGGCGAACCGGGTGTCGGTGTACTCCCGCACCGAGACGATCAGCCCGTCGCGGGTGTCGACGATGAACACCAGCGGACTCTCGTAGTGCGCGCCGTCGGTGGTGGCGCAGTCGCCGTGCGCCTCGATCACCACCGTCTCGCCCTCGTTGATGCACCGGGTCAGTTCCAGAGTGACCCGCATCCGCTGCCGCCGCTGCTCGAGCATCGCCCGCAGTGCGTCCTTACCGATCGTCTCGCGGGTGAGGATGCTCCAGTAGGTGCAGTCGTCGGCCAGCAGGTCGAAGTATTCGTCGAGGTCGCCGCCCTCGGAGACGCTCTGCAGAAACATCCACGCCAGTTCGGCCTGCGGATCGTCGAACGGCGTGGTCACCACCCCATGGTGGCCTGACCGCGCAGAACGGTCAACGTGAACACGCGATCCCTATGATCGCTGTTATCACCGATCCGCTTCGCCGCACCATCACCTTTCCCGGCCCGGCCGGCCCGGACATCACCCTGAGTCCGCTGCGCCGTGGCCCGCTCGACCCGTGTTTCCAGGTCGGCGCCGACGGCGCCATCTGGCGCACGAGCCTCACCGCCACCGGCCCGGTGACGGCGCGGATCACCCGCACCGCGACCGAGACCGTGCAGTGCGAGGCGTGGGGCGATGGCGCCGCGGAGTTCCTCGACGGCGCCCCGGCCCTGCTCGGCGCCGACGACGACGCGACGGGCTTCACGCCGACGCACCCGACGGTGGCCGCCGCGCACCGACGACTGCCGCACCTGCGGCTGGGCCGCACGAACCGGGTGCTGGAGGCGCTGATCCCGGCGGTGCTGGAGCAGCGGGTTCCGGGCACCGACGCGTTCCGGGCGTGGCGAGTGCTGGTCACCGAATTCGGCACCGCCGCACCGGGTCCCGCACCGGATCGGATGCGGGTGCCGCCGCCCGCGGAGGTGTGGCGAGCCATCCCGTCCTGGAAGTTCCACCGCGCCAACGTCGACGGCGGGCGGGCGCGCACCATCGTCGGCTGCGCGCAGCGGGCGGCGGCGCTGGAGCGACTGGCAACCCGCCCGCCCGCGGAGGCGCGGGCGGCGCTGATGTCGCTGCCCGGCGTCGGGGTGTGGACCGCAGCCGAGACTGCTCAGCGGGCGTTCGGTGACGCCGACGCGCTGTCGGTCGGCGACTACCACGTCGCGAAGATGATCGGCTGGACGCTGCTCGGCCACCCGATCGACGACGACGCGATGGTGGACCTGCTGGAGCCGATGCGGCCGCACCGGCATCGGGTGGTGCGGCTGCTGCTGGAGAGCGGGCTGGCGGTCGAACCGCGACGCGGGCCGCGGCTGGCGGTGCAGCACATCCGCTCCGTCTAACGAGCGGCGGCCCGCTCCTCCCGGGCCGCCCAGCGGTCCACCCGCTGCGACCGGTACATCGTCACCTCGCTGCGCGACATCAGCAGCGCCGCGATGCCGACCGCGATGATCGCGCCGGGGATCACCGCGAACGAGCCGGCCATCTCCGCGACCATCACCATCAGCGCCAGCGGGGCGTGCGCGACGCAGCCGAAGCAGGCCATCATGCCGACCACGACGAAGATGCTCGGATCATCCGGCACCCCGGGCAGGTGCAGCAGGTCGCCGATCCGCCAGACCGCCGCCCCGACGAACGCCCCGATCACCACGCCCGGCCCGAACAGCCCGCCGGACCCGCCGGTGCCGATCGAGCAGGCCGTGGCGACGATCTTGGCGAACGGCAGCACGACGACGATCCACACCGGGATCGCCAGCACCGCCTCCCGCGTCGTCGCCAACTGCACCCAGCCGTAGCCGCTGCTCAGCACCTGCGGGACCACCAGCGCCAACAGTCCGACCAGCAGGCCGCCGACGGTCGGCTTGAGCACCATGCCGCCGGGCAGGCGCCGCATCAGCGCCACCGTGGCGTGGAAGGTCCGGGCGTAGAGGTACCCGACCCCGGCGGCGGCCAGCCCGAGGACCGCGAACCAGACCAGCGGCCACGCCCGCTCGAACCGGTACTCGGCGTCGACGAACCCGAACATCGGGTCGAAGCCCAGCAGCGCGCCGCGCACCGCATACGCCACCCCGGAGGTGATGAACCCCGGCACCAGCGAGCGGTAGTCCAGGTCCCGGCGGTAGACGATCGACGCGGCCAGCACCGCCCCGCCCAGCGGCGCGCTGAAGATCGCGCCGATACCCGAGCCCACCCCGAGCGCGACCACCATCCGGCCGTCGTCGTCGGAGAGGTTCAGCCGGCGGGTCAGCAGCGACCCGAAGCCCGCCGAGATCTGCGCCGTCGGCCCCTCGCGGCCGCCGGAACCGCCGGAGCCGATGGTCAGCGCGCTGGCCACCAGTTTCACCAGTACGACGCGGGCCCGGATCGCGCGCGGATCGGTGTGCACCGCCTCGATCGCGCTGTCGGTGCCGTGCCCGGCGGCTTCCGGTGCCAGGCGGGCCACGATCAGCGCCGAGAGCAGTGCACCGCCGGTGGTCACCAGCGGGATCGCCCAGGCCCGCGTGAAACCGGGCGAACCCGGGTCGCCGCCCTCGTTGAACGGTGTCGGGATGCGATAGCCCGCGAGGTCGCCCAGGGCCACATCGGTGGTGTAGCGCAGCGCGAGCAGGAAGGCGACGGTGCCCAGCCCGGCGATGACGCCGATCGCGGTGCCCAGCGCCAGCCACTTGCCCAGGTAGGCGACGTTCCCCCGGGCTCGGACGTGGGGGGCGCCGGGGGGCGTCACGCTTTCGCGGCGACCGCGAACCGGCCCGAGTCGAGCGCGTCGAGTAACTGGTCGGCGATCCAGGCGATGGTGTCGGGGTCGCGGGGCAGCAGCACCTGCTCGTAGCCGATCAGCAGGTACATCGCCCAGCTGGCGAACAGGTGGGCCTGCCGCTCGTCGTGCAGCACCTCCAGTGCCGACTCGTAGAGGATGTCGTAGCGCTGCCGGTCGACCTGGGCCTGCACCGCGTGCACGCCCGGATCGGCTGAACTCCAGGCTCGGATCGCGGCCTCGGCGCCGTGCGGCAGTGCCAACCCGATCTGGATCAGGCTGTCGAGACGTTCCCGCGGATCGGGTAGCGCCCGGACGAACTCCACGTGTGCAACGGTGCGGACCTCCAGCCAGTGCTGGATCAGTTCGGTCGTGTACACCGGCCAGCTGGTGAAGTAGTGGTAGAACGACCCCGTCGTCACGCCGAGTCGGTTGCAGACCTCGGCCAGTTTGAGCCCGCCGTAGCCGAGTTCGGACAGCACTTCGAGGCCCGTCTCGAAGTACGTCTGCTGGGAGAGCGTGCTGACCATAAGTCGACTTTAGTTCGCTGGGGGCGGGTGCGATACCCGGCGTCCACCGATGAGTGTCGCCGTCGGATTTGCTGCCGAATGACTGTGAGTCGGAATAAGCGGACGTTTTCTCGAATTCGTGGACACCGGTTGTGCCACAATTCGCCGATGGACGCGTACGTGCGCCACCGGCGCGGCCGTCCCATCGCGCGAAGCTCGGCCGACACCCGGGCGCGGATCCTGCAGGCCGCCCGCGATGCGTTCGCCGAACTCGGCTACGAGGCCACGACCATGCGGGAGGTCGCGGCCCGCGCCGACCTGACCCGGCCGGCGATCAACCACTACTTCACCGGCAAGCCGGCGCTGTACCGGGCGGTGCTCGCCCAGACCGGCGACCTGGTGACCATCGCACTCGACGAGGCGCGGCAGCAGGTCGGCCTGATCGCCCGGCTGTCGACGTATCTGACCGCCGTCGCCCAGCCGACCGAGGAGAACCGGACGGGGGCGGCGTTCGTGGTCTCGGCGATGCTGGACGCGCAGCGGCAGCCGGAGCTGGCGCCGCTGGTCGGCGAACTGCAGGTGGGGACGCAGGAGTTCCTGCACTGGGCGATCACCGACGCCGTCGCATGCGGGGAGCTCACCACCGACGTGGCGACCGACGCGCTGGTGCAGATGCTCGCGGCGCTGCTGTGGGGGGTCGGGTTCTACGGCGCGTTCGTCGGCGACAGCGGGCAGTCCGCGGCCGTCACCGAGAACCTGCAGCGGCTGCTGGTCAACCGGCTCTGGCAGATCAAATAGCCCGCCTAAGTTCTTCGGTAGCATGTCGCACAACGTCCGCGACAGGCAGTGAGGGAACCCGATGAGCACAGCGCGCACCAACGACGACACCTGGGACATCGCGACCAGCGTCGGGTCGACGGCGGTGATGGTGGCCGCGGCCCGTGCTGTCGAGACCGACAGCGAGCAGCCGCTGATCCGCGACCCGTACGCGAAGCTGCTCGTCGCCGACGCCGGCACCGGGGTGTGGGAGGCGCTGCTGGACCAGTCGCTGGTCGCCAAGCTGGAGACCCTCGACCCGGACATCGCCGCGGTCTACCACAACATGCGCAACTACCAGGCGGTTCGGACCCGGTTCTTCGACGCCCACTTCGCCGACGCGGTGCAAGCCGGTGTCCGGCAGGTGGTGATCCTGGCGTCCGGTCTGGACTCTCGCGCCTACCGGCTGGACTGGCCGGCCGGCACCACGCTGTACGAGATCGACCAGCCGAAGGTGCTGGAGTACAAGGCCGCCACCCTGGGCAACCACGGTGTGACGCCGACCGCCGAGCGCCGCACCGTCGCGATCGACCTGCGCCAGGACTGGCCGGCCGCCCTGCGCGCCGCCGGTTTCGACGCGGGCGCGCCGACGGCGTGGCTGGCCGAGGGGCTGCTGATGTACCTGCCCGCCGACGCCCAGGACCGGCTGTTCGAGCAGATCACCGAGCTGAGCGCACCGGGCAGCCGGATCGCCGCGGAGACCGCCGCCAACCACGCCGACGAGCGCCGGCAGCAGATGTCGGAGCGCTTCAAGAAGATCTCCGAGCAGCTCGGGCTGTCGCAGGGCGTGGACGTGCAGGACCTGATCTACCACGACGAGAACCGCGCCTCGGTGCGCGACTGGCTCGACGGCCACGGCTGGCACGCCGACGCCGTCAACGCCAGCGACGAGATGCGGCGGCTGAACCGCTGGGTGGACGTGCCGATGGGCGACGACAAGGACGCGTTCGCGGAGTTCGTCACCGCCGTCAAAGGCTGACTACGATCGGGTTCATCCGGTGAAGGGAGAACCCATGACAGCCCAACTCGACCAGGTCGACGTCACCGAAACCGTGGCCCGGCTGCGACGCACCTTCGCCACCGGCCGCACCCGCAACCTCGACTGGCGCCGCGCGCAGCTGCACGCGATCGCCGCGATGATGACCGAGAACGAGGAGCGGGTCTTCGCCGCGCTCGACGAGGACCTGGGGCGCAAACCGTTCGAGGCGTGGCTGGCCGACGTCGCGGCCACCGCCGCCGAAGCCCGGTACGCGGCCAAGCACCTCAAGAAGTGGGCCCGCAGCCGGCACCACCTGCTGGAGTTGGCACAGCTGCCCGGCCGCGGCTGGGTGGAGTACGAGCCGTACGGCACGGTGCTGGTCATCGGCGCGTGGAACTTCCCGTTCGCACTGACGCTGGGCCCGGCGATCGGGGCGATCGCCGCCGGGAACACGGTGCTGCTCAAGCCTTCTGAGGTGTCACCGGCGTCGTCGCGGCTGATGGCCGAACTGGTCCCGAAATACCTTGACCCCGACGCGATCGCGGTGATCGAGGGCGACGGCGCGGTCAGCCAGGACCTGATCGCCCAGGGGCTGGACCGGGTGTTCTTCACCGGCGGCACCGAGATCGGCCGCAAGGTTTACGAGGCGGCGGCCGCGCACCTGACCCCGGTCACCCTGGAGCTCGGCGGGAAGAGCCCGTGCATCGTCGCCGCCGACGCCGACATCGACGTGGCGGCCAAGCGGATCGCCTGGACCAAGCTGATCAACTCCGGGCAGACCTGCATCGCCCCGGACTACGTGCTGGCAGATGCCGCCATCCGCGACGAACTGGTGGCCAAGATCGACGCCGCGGTCACCGCCTTCGAAGCCGACGACCCGGACGGCAAACCGATTGTGAACCAACGGCATTTCGATCGGCTGACCGCGGCGCTGGCCGCCACCAAGGGCACCGTCGCGCTCGGCGGCGGCTCCGACGCGGCGAAGGTCCGCATCCAGCCGACCGTCGTCGTCGACCCGGACCCGGACGAGCCGCTGATGACCGACGAGATCTTCGGTCCGATCCTGCCCGTCGTCACCGTCGAATCCCTCGACGACGCAATCGGATTCGTCAACACAAGGCCGAAACCGCTGGCCGCCTACCTGTTCACCAAGACCAAGGCGATCCGGGAGCGGATGATCAAGCAGGTGTCCGCCGGCGGCATGGTGATCAACCACCTGGTCTTCCAGTTCGCCACCACCAAACTGCCATTCGGCGGTGTCGGGCCGTCCGGTATGGGCGCCTACCACGGCCGCTGGGGCTTCGAGGAGTTCAGCCACCGCAAGGGTGTCATCAGCAAGCCGACCCGACCCGACCTCAGCGGCTTCATCTACCCCCCGTATACAGAGAAAGCCTGGAAGTTGGCACGCCGGCTGTTCTAGCGTGTCGATGCAGACCACCCAGCAAGCGAAGACCCGAGAGGAAGTTTCATGCCCGGAGTGCAGGACCGTGTCGTCGTCGTCACCGGAGCCGGTGGCGGACTGGGCCGTGAATACGCCCTGACCCTGGCCCGCGAAGGGGCCTGCGTGGTGGTCAACGACCTCGGCGGCGCCCGAGACGGCACCGGCGCCGGGCACAACATGGCCGACCACGTGGTGGCCGAGATCAAGGAGGCCGGCGGCCGCGCGGTGGCCAACTACGACAGCGTTGCCGAACCGGCGGGCGCGGCGGGCATCATCAAGACCGCGATCGACGAGTTCGGGGCGGTGCACGGCGTCGTGTCGAACGCCGGCATCCTGCGCGACGGCACCTTCCACAAGATGAGCGACGAGAACTTCGACGCCGTGCTCAAGGTGCACCTCTACGGCGGCTACAACGTGCTGCGCGCCGCCTGGCCGCACTTCCGCGAGCAGGGCTTCGGCCGGGTGGTGGTCGCCACCTCCACCAGCGGGCTGTTCGGCAACTTCGGTCAGGCCAACTACGGCGCCGCCAAGCTCGGCCTGGTCGGCATGATCAACACCCTCGCGCTGGAGGGCGCCAAGTACAACATCAAGGCCAACGCGATCGCCCCGATCGCCGCCACCCGGATGACCGAGGACATCCTGCCGCCGGAGGTGCTGGCGAAGCTCAAGCCGGAGTACGTGGCGCCGGTGGTGGCCTACCTGTGCACCGAGGAGAACCCCAACACCGCATCGGTGTTCGTGGTCGGCGGCGGCAAGGTGCAGCGGGTGGCGCTGTTCGAGAACGACGGCGCCACCTTCGAGAACCCGCCGACGGTCGACGACGTCGCCGCGCAGTGGTCGACGATCACCGACCTGTCCGGGGCGCACGCCGCCAGCTTCGCGCTGCAGTAGCCGTCGCGATGCGGGCGTGTGTGGTCCGGGAGCTGACCGGGCCGGCCGGACTGGTTTACGACGACGCCGCCGCTGAGCCGCCGGACTTCCCGGGTGCGGTACTGATCGACGTGCGGGCGGCCGGGGTGTGCTTCCCCGACCTGCTGCTCAGCCGCGGCGAGTACCAGATCAAGGTGCCGGCGCCGTTCATCTCGGGCTCGGAGGTCGCCGGCGTGGTGCGCTCCGCGCCGGCGGATTCCGGCCTGGCGGCCGGTGATCGGGTGTCGGCGTTCGGCATGCTCGGCGGTTTCGCCGAGCGGGTCGCGGTGCCGGTCGCCAACGTGCTGCCCAGCCCCGCCGAACTCGACGACGCCGAGGCGGTGTCGCTGCTGGTCAACTACAACACCGTGTACTTCGCCTTCCAGCGCCGCGCGGCGCTGCAGCCCGGCGAGACCGTGCTGGTGCTCGGTTCGGCCGGCGGGGTGGGGACCGCGGCGATCCAGGTCGCCAGGGCGCTGGGGGCGGGCAAGGTGATCGCCGTCGTGCACCGCAGTGCCGCAACGGAATTCGTGGAATCCCTGGGCGCCGACGTGGTGCTGCCGCTGACCGACGGCTGGGCGCGGGCGGTGCGCGACGCGACGGACGGGGTGGGTGTCGACGTCGTGGTCGACCCGATCGGCGGCGCCGCCTTCGACGATGCGATCCGGGTGCTCGCCGTCGACGGCCGGCTGCTGGTGATCGGGTTCGCCGCCGGCGGCATCCCGACGGTGAAGGTCAACCGGCTGCTGCTGCGCAACGTCGGCGTGCTCGGGGTGGCGTGGGGCGAGTACCTGCGCGCCAAGCCCGGCAGCGGCGAGACGTTCGCCGCCGGGGTCAACCGGCTGGTCGCCGACGGGCTGAGGCCGCCTGCGCCGCAACGGTTTCCGCTGTCGGAGGGCCGTGCCGCGCTGCAGGCGCTCGCCGACGGCCGGGTGTACGGCAAGGTGGTGCTGACGCCGTAGGGGCGCCGGTCGGTCACATCCGCATCAGCGGGCACCGGTCCAGACCATGTGCCGTTGTGCCCGCCTCTGCGCGACAATCCCCGGCGGGGACGCCTCGCCTCGCCTCACCTAACACCCGTTGATGCTCCTATAGGTTGTCAAGCCGCGAGGAGG
>NZ_JAHCLR010000090.1 GCF_018455725.1 Mycolicibacter acidiphilus | reverse complement strand
TCCGCAACAGCCCGGTCGGCCCGGTGAATTCTGCACGGTCGCGGACAGGGGGTAGGGCCGGCCGGGAGTCAGAGCCGGCCGGTGGCCTTCATCGCCAGGTAGCGGTCGGCCAGCGCCGGCGCCAACTCCTCCGGCGGGGCGTCGACGACTTCCACCCCGGCCCGCCGCAGCCGCCCCGCGACCGCCTGCCGGTCGTTGCGGGCCCGCTCGGCGGCGGCCGCGTCGTACACCGCGGCGACGTCGTCGCGGCCCGCCGCCAACCGCTGCACCCGCGGATCGGCGACCGCGGCGATGACGACCTGATGTCCCGCGGTCAGGGTGGGCAGCACCGGCAGCAGGCCGGCGTCGAGTGCGGTGGCGTTGAGATCGGTCAGCAGCACCACGAGTGACTGCCGCGGTGCCCGGCGCTCGATGGCCGCCACCGTCGCGGCCGCGTCGGATTCCACCAGCGCCGGCTGCAGCGGCGCCATCGCGTCGACCAGCTGCGCGAGCACCCGGCTGCGGGTCGCACCGAAGACACCGGCGCGCATCACCTGATCGTGGGCCAGTAGATCGACGTGGTCGCCGGCGCGCAGCGCCAGCGCCGCCAGCAGCAGCGCGGCGTCCATCGACCAGTCCAGCCGTGGCCAGCCGGCCGGGTCGGCCGCGGTCGGGTCGACGCCGATCCGCCCGGCCGCGGTCCGCCCGGTGTCCAGCACGATCACCACCCGCCGGTCGCGCTCCGGCCGCCAGGTCCGCACCACCACGTCGCCCCGTCGGGCGGTGGCCCGCCAGTCGATCGACCGGACGTCGTCGCCGGCCACGTACTCCCGCAGCGAGTCGAACTCGCTGCCCTGGCCGCGGACCAGCGCCGGCAGGCTGCCGTCGATCTCCCGCAGCCGGGCCAGCCGCGCCGGCAGGTGCCGCCGGGACAGGAACGGCGGCAGCACCCGGATCTGCCCGGGAACACCGGTGGAGCGCTGCCGCCCGGCCAGCCCCAGCGGGCCGATCGACCGCGTGGTCACCGCCGCGGCGCACTGGTCGCCGCGCCGGGTCGGGCGCAGCTCGGTGTGGGCCACGTGTTCGCCGCCGGCGCCGAGATCGACCGGGACGGACCGCGGCGCGGCCCGCGCGCTGGGTGGCCAGGCGTCGCGCAGCCGGCCGCGGAACCGCCGGCCGCCGGTGTTGACCACGGTCAGCGTGGTCCACACCGGCTCGCCGAGCCGCACCGAGGTGTCCGGCGACCGGGTCAGTCGCAGCGCACGCGGATCGGCGGCCAATGCCACGTCGACAGTGACTGCGATCGCGAGTGCGGCCGACAGCACCGCGAACGCGGCCGCCGGCCACGGCGCCACGGCGACGGGCACGGCGCCGATCAGCGCGATCAGCGCGGTGCGGCCGGTCAGAACCACTAGCGCGGCACCGGAACCGAGGCCAGGATGCCGTCGAGCACGCCGTCGGCGCTGGCACCTTCGAGTTCGGCCTCCGCCCGCAGCACCAGCCGGTGCCGCAGCGTCGACCGCGCCATCGCCTGAACGTCGTCGGGAGCCACGTAACCGCGACCGGACAGCCACGCCCAGGACCGGGCCGTGGCCAGCAGCGCCGCCGCGCCACGCGGCGAGACACCGAGCTGCAGGGCCGGCGACTGCCGGGTGGCGGCCACCACGTCGACGATGTAGCCCAGCACCTGATCGGTGGCCAGCACCTCGGCCACCGCCGCCCGGCCGGCGGCCAGGTCCTCGGCCCCGGCCACCGCGGTGACCGCCGACAGGTCCCGCGGGTCGAAGCCGTGGGCGTGCCGGGAGAGGATTTCGATCTCGGCGGCGCGCGGTGGCAGCGGCACCGTCAGCTTGAGCAGGAAGCGGTCCAGCTGAGCCTCCGGCAGCCGGTAGGTGCCCTCGTACTCGATCGGGTTCTGCGTGGCGGCGACGATGAACGGGTCCGGCAGCAACCGGGCCTGCCCGTCGACGCTGACCTGCCGCTCCTCCATCGACTCCAGCAGCGCCGCTTGGGTTTTCGGCGGCGTGCGGTTGATCTCGTCGGCGAGCAGCAGATTGGTGAAGACCGGACCGGGCCGGAACGCGAATTCGGCGGTGTGTGCGTCGTAGACCAGTGAGCCGGTGATGTCACCCGGCATCAGGTCCGGGGTGAACTGGACCCGTTTCGTGTCCAGGCGCAGCGCCGCGCCCAGCGTGCGGACCAGCAGCGTCTTCGCCACCCCCGGCACGCCCTCGAGCAGCACATGGCCGCGGCAGAGCAACGCCACCACCAGCCCGCTGACCACGGAATCCTGGCCGACCACCACCTTGGCCACCTCGGTGCGCAGCGCCAGCAGTGCCTCGCGGGCCGCTTCGGCCGCCGCCGGTGCGGGAGTCTGTGTCACGAGTGGGTGACCTTCCTTTCGATGTCGTCGAGGACCCGGGCCAACCGGACCAGGTCGGTGTCGGACTGCGGCTCCGAACCGAAGAGCACATGCCGCACCCAATCCGGGTGGGCGCCGACCCGCCGGCCGACGGCCGCGGCCACGGCCGACGGATCCGCTGCGGGGCCCAGCCCGAGTCGCGGGGTGATCCGTCGCAGCGCCGCGGCGCGCAGGGCGGCGCCGGCGCGATCGGCGGCGCGGTGCGCCCGGTAGAGCCGGCCGAGTCCCTCCACGGTCTCCGAGGCGCGCACCACCACCGGCAGCGACTCGGCGACCAGCGGCCCGAGTCGGCGGCCCTGCCACAGCGCCGCGCACGCCAGCGCCAGGCACAGCTGCCAGAACAGCCAGCTGATGTTCTTCGGGATCAGGTCGAAAAGCGTTGCGGTACCGGTGGCCCCGGCGGTGAGGTGTTGCGGCGCGAACCACACCAGGTGCGACCGGGCGCCGGCCAGGTTGAGGGCCAGCGCGGTATTGCCGGCGTGGGCCAGGTCGGCGTTCGTCATGAACGAGGTGCTGCCGACCACGGTGACGGTGCGGGCGCCGTCCCGGTAGCGCACCAGAGCACCGTCGTAGCAGCTGCGCAGCGACTCCGCCCCGGCCGCAACATAAGTCGAGGCGGCCTGCAGATCCGTCGGGCCGGCGAGTCGCGCTTCGCGAAGGTCGCAGTCCGGGTCGTCGGCGAACAGTCGCGGCCCCCGGTCCCGGACCGCCGGGGCCAGCGTCTGACGAGCCCGCGCGTCGGGTGCCACCAGCAGCAGATCACCCGGGACACCGGCCAGCCGGTCCAGTTCGTCGCCCCCGATACGTCGCGTCTCGGCGACCAGCAGCAGCGAGTCGGCGCGGGCGCTGCGCTCGACGTCGGTGAGGGTGTCGGCGACGGTGACGTCCACCCCGCGCTCCCGCAGCAGCGTCACCAGCGCGTGCGCGCCCTGCGGTGCGGTGGCGTTCGGGTCCATCCGGCCACCCGGCCGGGGCGCCGTCAGGAAGACGGTCAGCAGCGAAACCGCCACGATCGCAGCGATTCCCAGGGCGATCCAGTACCGGGACCGATGCTGGGTCCTCATGCCGGCACCGCATCACGCCGTAGCGTCTCGTCCAGGTCGGCGATCAGCCGGTAGCCGGGCTCGGTGGCCGGCAGTTCGCCGTAGCTGACGTCGTTGAAGGTCTGCGCCGCCCGGGTCAGATCGTCGGCCAGGGCAGGCAGCGCCGCACCGGCGGTGCGGGCCAGTTCGGTGGCGGTGCGCCCCGGTGCGGCGTCGACCACCCCGGCCTGTTCCAGTTCGCGGGCCACCGCCCGCAGCCGATGACGGATCGCACCCGCCCAGTCACCCGCCGCCGCGCAGCGCTGCGCGACCGTTCGATGTTCTGCGGCACTGGCTTTGGCCGCGCCGAACAGTGCCGGTTCACCGTGCCCGCCACCCAGTGTGCGCCGGCTGATCCTGACCGCCGCCACCACGGCGACGACGGTCAGGAGCACCAGGACGCTGATCGTGAACCAGCCGCCGGGCACCGTCGCGCCCTTGGCCACCAGCCGCTGCAGCAGCGTCTCGACGAAGTCGATCAACTGCTCCCGCAGCGACGGCCGCGGGTAGATCGGCTTGGCGAGTTCACGTTCGGCGGCCTCGCGAGCGGTGTCCCGGTCAATCTCGATGGTCGGCACTGCCGGCGGCCCTCACCTCGGCGGCGGGGTCAGCCACAGGCCGTCCGTCGAGGCGCCGTACTGCGGCGCCCCGGCGGCGCCGGTTCGCAGCACCAGGTCGAAGCCTTCGGCCCGGATCCGGCGGTCGGCGTAGAGCAGCACGGTCACACCGGCGGTGAACGGCAGCACGATGATCCGGCTGACCATCCCCCCGATGGCGCTGAACAGCCCCAGCCCGCCGGGCGCCGCACCGGCGCGCGGGACACCGTTCACTGCGATGTCGGCGATGCCGAACGGGAAGCCGATCGCCATGCTGATCAGGGCGGCGATCAGCCCGGTCAGCAGCAGAATCCCGAATATCCGCCAGAAGTCGTTGCGCGCCAGCGTAAATGACCTGCGCATCGCGGCGACTACCGGTTGCCGCTCCAGCACGACGATCGCCGGCGCGAAGCACAGCACGGTATAGCCGTACGCGAGTGCCACGCCCACTGCGAGGAACAGTGGTATGGCTACCAGCACGGAGGCGGGAGTGCCTGCGGCAGCACCCAAGCCCATGGCGACCATGAAAATCACGCCGAAGACGACTGCGGCGACCCCAGCCAGCAGCGCGGTCAACCCGAGCAGTGGGAGAAAGCGCGGCCGGACCAGATCCCACGCCTCACCGAAGGTGATCGTCGACCCGAAAACCGCGCGTCCCACGACGATCGTGAGGATGCCGATCAGCAGGACGTTGCTCACTGCGTTGACGGCGATCGAACTCACCCCCGCCACGCCCGCGCCGACCTCCCCGGCCGCGGCGGCCAGGCCGAACATTAGGACCAGATCGATGACCGCGGTCGCCACCACGACGATCGCGGTCAGTCCGAGCGTGACCTTCGGGTTGGCCCGGATGTAACCGACGGCGCCGTTGTAGAGGTCGCTCAGCGTGAGCGGGCGCAGCGGAATGACCCCGGGTCGCACCTCCGGTGCCGGGTAACCCGGCGGTGGGCCGTATCCCGGGGGAGGCGGTGGACCGTAGCCGGGCGGGGGACCGTACCCCGGGGGCGGTGGGTACGCCGCCGGCGGCGGTGGGTTGTAGCCGGGTGGCGGTCCGTAGCCCGGAGGTGGCGGCCCGTAGCCGGGAGGCGGCGGGCCATAGCCGGGAGGCGGTGGGCCGTAGCCGGGGGGCGGTGGGCCATAGCCCGGCGGCGGCGGTCCGTATCCCGGTGGGGGTGGCCCGTATCCGGGCGGTGGGTATCCCGGTGGTGGGCCGTAGCCCGGGGGCGGTGGGTTGTAGCCGGGCGGGGGATAACCGGGCTCCGGGTAGCCGGGCGGGGGCGGATTCACCATGCGTTCACCACGCCGGGCCGCTGACGGTTTCGATCATGGGCTGAGCGTAGCGTTAGGCGGCATGGCGGAACTCAAATCTCAGTTGCGGGCGGACCTGACCGAGGCGATGAAGGCCCAGGACAAACTGCGCACCGCGACCCTGCGGATGCTGCTGGCCGCGATCCAGGCCGAGGAGGTCTCCGGCAAGCAGGCCCGTGAACTCACCGACGAGGACGTGCTCAAAGTCCTGGCCCGCGAGGCACGCAAACGCGCCGACGCCGCCGAGATCTACACCGAGAACGGCCGCGGCGAGCTGGCCGCCGAGGAGCACGCCGAGGCCCGGATCATCGACGAATACCTACCCACCCCGCTCACCGAGGCGGAACTGGCCGACGTCGTCGACACCGCGATCGCCCAGGTGGCCGAGGAACTCGGCGAGCGGCCGCACACCAAGCACATGGGCCTGGTCATGAAGGCCGCCACCGCGATCGCCGACGGCAAGGCCGACGGCGCCCGACTGTCGACCGCGGTCAAGGACCGCCTCTAAGGCCAGGTGCGTCATGGCGTCGGAGCGCATCGAGGACTACGCACTGCTCGGTGATCTGCACACCGCAGCACTGGTCGGCCGGGACGGCAGCATCGACTGGCTCTGCCTGCCACGCTTCGACTCGCCGGCGTGCTTTGCCGCACTGCTGCACGACGAGTCGGCCGGTTACTGGCGGATCGCACCGGCCGACGGGGGTCAGGCCACCCGGCGCAGCTACCGCGGCGACACCCTGATCGTCGACAGCGAATGGGACACCCCGGGCGGATCGGTCCGCATCACCGACTTCATGCCGCCCCGCGACCGCGGCGCCGACGTGATCCGGATCGTGGAGGGACTCTCAGGCCGGGTTTCGATGCGGATGGATCTGGTGATCCGGTTCGACTACGGCAGCATCGTGCCCTGGATCAGGCGCAGCGACTACGGGCTGATCGCGGTCGCCGGCCCGGACACCGTCTGCCTGACCACCCCGGTGAACATCCGAGGCGACCACTTCTCAACCGTCGCCGAGTTCGACGTCGCCGCCGGGGAGGTGGTGCCGTTCGTCCTCACCCATTCGGCGTCGCACCTGGTTCCCGAGGCGGTGCGTGCCGAGGCGCAGCAGGCGCTGGTCAAAACCGAGTCGTTCTGGACGAATTGGATCAGCCACTGCACCTACCGCGGCGAATGGGAGGCCGAAGTCCGTCGGGCGGTGATCACGCTCAAGGCGCTGACCTACGCGCCGACCGGCGGGATCGTCGCGGCCGCCACCACCTCCCTGCCGGAAGACATTGGCGGCGTACGCAACTGGGACTACCGGTACTGCTGGTTGCGGGACGCGACGTTCACCCTGCAGGCGCTGCTCGGCACCGGCTACGTCAGCGAGGCGAAGGCCTGGCGGGAATGGCTGGTGCGTGCCGTCGCCGGCGACCCGGCGAAGCTGCAGATCATGTACGGCCTGGACGGCACCCGCCGGCTGCCGGAGCAGACGCTGGACTGGCTGTCCGGCTACGCCGGGTCAGCACCGGTGCGGCTCGGCAACGAGGCCGCCGGACAGTTCCAACTCGACGTCTGGGGTGAGGTGCTCGCCGGGCTGAACCTGGTGCTCGACTCCGGGCTGCACTGCGAGGACACCGCCTGGGACATCCAATGCGCGCTGATGGACTTCCTCGAGGGCAACTGGGACAAACCCGACGCCAGCCTGTGGGAGGTCCGCGGCCCGCAGCGGCATTTCGTGCACTCCAAGGTGATGGCCTGGGCCGGGGTGGACAGGGCGATCCGCGCGGTCGAGGTGCACGGCCGACAGGGACCGGCCGATCGGTGGCGAGCGCTCGCCGCCGACATCCATGCCGACGTGTGCCAGAACGGCTACGACGCCGACCGGCGCACGTTCACCCAGTCCTACGGGTCACCCGGCCTGGACTCGGCGCTGCTGCTGATCCCGCGGGTGGGGTTCCTGCCGTGGAACGACGAGCGGGTGGTCGGCACCGTCGACGCCGTGCAGCGCGAGCTGTCCAGCGACGGCTTCCTCAACCGCTATGCCACCGCCAAGGGCGCGGTCGACGGTCTGCCCGGCACCGAGGGGGCGTTCCTGGTGTGCACGTTCTGGCTCGCCGACGCGCTGCACGGCATCGGCCGCGGCGCCGAGGCGCGGGCGCTGTTCCAGCGGTTGCTGGGGCTGCGCAACGACGTCGGGCTGCTCAGCGAGGAGTACGACACCGTTGGGGACCGCCAAGTCGGCAACACCCCGCAGGCGTTCTCGATGGTCGGTCTGGTCAACACCGCCCGGATGCTCAGCGAGCAGTAGGGCGGGCCCGGCTCTCGCACCGATCGGCCACCGGTCCGGAATTGACGCCGACGTAAGTGGGAAATTGTCCCACAATCATCGACATGTGCCTGCGTGCGGTCGTAATCTTGAGGCGGCAACGACGTCGAGGGCGGTGAATAATATCATGAGAAAATATTTTCTGACGATTGCCACGCTCATCTGTTTGGTCACATCTGGCGCGGGTATCTCGCAGGCGGACCCGTACTACCCGGGGCCGACGAACTGCGGTGCGCCCGGTGCGCCGGCCTGTCTGCCCGTAGGAGTGCCCGCGCCGACCGAGTGCGCCATCGTGGCGGCGCTGACCTGGCGGCCGTGCAACTGGGAAGGCGTTCCGGTGGCGCCGGGGACACCGGGCAGTTGGTGACCGGGGCGCCCTGGTTCGGCAGCGACTGAATCCCGGCCGTCACCGTCGATTGGCCGGGGTCCGGCATCGATACCGCTTGGTCCACGTCCGGGGTCAGTCGTGGTTGAAATGTGCCGAGAGTGCGATCAGGACCGCCACGATGATCAGGATCGCGACGATCGGAACCGCCCACGGCAGTACAGCTTCGATCACTCTTCCAGCGTAGGACGCTTTCGGTCGGCCGCGCCGGACATCAGAGCAGAATCGCCGGATCGCCCACGCTGACCGTGCCCGGGCTGAGCACTTCGAGGTACACCCCGGCGCACGGCAGCAGTCGCGAATCCGTTGCCGCCACGCGGTTCTCGACGGTCAGGGTTCGCAGCGCATGCGACGCCTTGGGCAACCGGCCGTGTTCCAGTGTCGGCACCACGCAGCGATGCGTTGGTTTGAGCACGCGCAATCGGAGGTCGCCGATGACGAGTTCGCCGCCGACCCAGTCGTTCTCCGCGTACGGCGGGTAGCCGGGCGGGGTCTGCAGCACCAGGTTCGGCCGGTACCGCAGCGCCTCGGCGCCGACCCGCTCCAGGGTCGCTGTGGTGATCGCGTGCACCGGGGCGACGTCGTGGAAGGTGTCGCCGGGGGTCGAGCGGGCGATCTCGATGACCGGGGTGTCGACGTCGGCGTCGAGGCCCAGGGCCAGCAGTCGCTCCGGGTCCGAGCGCTCCAGCGTGGCACCGCGCCGCCGGTGATCGGTCAGCTTCACCGAGCGCCCGGTCAGCCCGGAGAGCAGGTCGTGAACCTCCGGGGCGTCGGCGGCAACGTCGGTGCCGTCGGGGGTCTGGATGACGACCTGGCCGGCGTTCGCGCGAGCGGTCATCCGGAGCAGCCCCGCCCACTTGCGCGGCTGTTTGGCGCTGGCGACATGCCCGGTCTCGTCGTCGACCAGGGCCAGCCGACGATCACCCTCGGCGCCGCTCGGGCCGATGTGCACGGTGGGCACCGACTCGCCGAGCATCGACTTCACCGGATACCGGCACAGGCTCGCCACCACCATCCGCACCGGTGCGGAATCCGCGCGAACGCTACGGTCCATACCTGCGAGGCTAATCGGGTCCGATCAACTGCGGCACCCCCTCGCCTTCGGTCGACTGACGACGGCTCCGTACCAGGCGTTCCGGGTGGCATCCACCGGGGAGTACCCGACTCCGCTGAACACATCCCCGGTGACCGTGTCGGTCACGTCCACCTCGTAGAGGGGACCGCCGCCCACCCGGAGGTCCAGCTTCCGTGCGCCCGCCACGGCGGAGGTCTGGCGGATGTCACTGCGGCGAAGACGCAGATCCCGGTACACGCGCCAGCAGGCCTCCATGCCTCCGAGGATCCTGAACTCCTGCGCGAACCTCCGCATCGCTCTCGCCTCCCACCGCTCGCTATCCAGCCACGTAAGCCAGGGTAGGGAGGGGCACCGACATTGATGATGTTCAACCGCTTCGGGTG
>NZ_JAHCLR010000009.1 GCF_018455725.1 Mycolicibacter acidiphilus | reverse complement strand
TGCCGGCGGCGACGCCGCCCCCGGCCGGTCCGCCAGCGCCGCCGGTGCCGCCCTGGCCGCCGGTGCCGTCGAGGGCGTGGGTGCCGTCGGCGTTGGCGCCGCCGCTGCCGCCCTGGCCGCCGTTGCCGCCGATGCCACCGGTGCCGCCGGCGGTCGTGTTGTCGTATCCGGTGCCGCCCTGGCCGCCGACGCCGCCGGCGCCGGCCACGCCGGCCGTGCCGCTAGCGCCCGCACTACCGTTACCGGCGCCGCCGGTACCGGCCTTCCCGGCGTCGCCGCCAGTGCCGCCGGCACCGCCCTGGCCGCCGGTCGGGCTCGGGGCGGTGCCGGTCGTACCGGTGCCGCCGGTGGCGCCGGTCGCCCCGTCGCCGCCGTTGCCACCCTGGCCGCCGGCACCCTGCACGCCCGCGTTGCCGGACGCCGCCTGATCCGCATTCGCGCCGTTCAGACCGCCGGAACCGGCTGTGCCAGCCGCGCCGCCGGCGCCGCCGGCGCCGCCCGTGCCGCCCTGGCCGCCGTCGCCGCCGTTCGTGCCGTCATCGGTGGTCGGGCTGAACGCGGTGCCGCCGCGTCCGCCCGTGCCGCCGACGCCGCCGGTGCCGCCGCTACCGGCGTTACCGCCGTGCCCGCCAGCACCCACCGTGCCCGATGTAGAGCCGGTGCCTGCCGCGCCGCCGTGACCGCCGGTGCCGCCGTTGCCGCCGACGCCGCCGGCCGCGCCGGTGCCGCCGGTCTGGCCGGTGCCGCCGTTGGGATCGGTTGCGTTGCCGGCCGTACCAGCGCCGCCCGTTGTGCCGGTGGTGGTGGCGTTGGCTCCGGTCGCGCCGTTGCCGCCTTCGCCACCCTGGCCGCCGTTGCCCCCGACACCCTGGAGGCCCGAGCTGCCGCTGTTGCCGGAGGCGGCGACCGGGCCGGTGCCGCCGGCCAGGCCGCCGGTGCCCGCGGCACCCTGCCCACCGCCTACGCCGCCGGCGCCACCAGCGCCGCCAGCCCCGCCGTTGCTGCCGCTGGCGCCCGCCGCGGTCGCATCGAATCCGTTGCCGCCGGTGCCGCCGTTGCCGCCGGTGCCGCCCATCCCGCCGTCACCCGCGTTGCCGCCGACACCGCCGGCGCCCACCTGGCCGGCCGCGGAGCCGCTGCCGGCTGCCCCGCCGTTGCCGCCGGTGCCGCCGTTGCCGCCGGCACCGCCCTGGAAGCCGGCGGTACCGGCGCCGCCGCTGGTGCCGTTCACGGTGCTCGAGGTGCCGGCCGTCCCGGATCCGCCGGCCGTCCCGGACTCGCCGGTGGCGCCCGTCGCGCCGTTGCCGCCGGCGCCACCCTGACCGCCGTTGCCGCCGACACCTTGGATGCCTGCGCTGCCGCCGGTTCCGGCACCGCCGAGGAAGCCGGCTTTGCCGGCCGCGCCGGCGGCGCCACCCTGGCCACCGTTCCCGCCCGTCCCGCCGGCACTGCCGTTACCGCCGTTGGCGCCCGCGGTGGCCGCGCCGAGCCCGGCGGCACCGGCGCCACCGGTACCGCCGGTACCGCCCTCGCCGCCGTACCCGCCGTCACCGGCCTTGCCGAACAGGAAACCGCCGGTGCCGCCGTTGCCGCCGGCGCCACCCTCGGTGCCGGTGCCTCCGGTCCCACCGGCAGCGCCCACAGTGGTGGCGTCGGTGCCGGTGACGCCTTGGAAGCCCTCGCCGCCGCCGCCGCCTTGGCCGCCGGTGCCGAAGAACAGGCCACCGGCGCCACCGTCGCCGCCGGCGCCGCCGTCGACACCCGCCGCGGTCGAGGCGCCGCCCTGGCCGCCTTCGCCGCCGGTGCCGAAGAGCAGGCCGCCGGCGCCGCCGTCGCCGCCGGCGCCGCCGTCGACACCGGCGCCACCGGTACCGCCGCCACCGAACAGACCGCCATAACCGCCGTCGCCGCCGTCGCCGCCGTCGACGCCTGCGACCCCGATCGCGCCGGTGGCGCCGTCGCCGAACAGGTAGCCGCCGTCACTGAAGCTGCCGAACAGACTCGGATCCAGTGATCCGAAGATCGAGTCGTTGATGCCCTCGTACACCGATCCGGTGGCGCCGACGGTGTCACCGATCTGGATGCCGTCGCCGATCAGGTCGCGGCCGAACAAGGCAGCGGTCGGGTAGTTGATGACGTTCAGGATCTCGGTCAGCAGATCCGTCGACTGGGCCGACCCGGCAACAGCCCCCCGGTCCGTCGAGTCGCCCAGGTTCGACAGCATCGCGTCCCAGGCCGCCGGCGACAGCAGCGCGTCGGGGTCGAACGTGGTCGTCCCGGGGTCCATGAACGGCGCCAGGATCTGGTCGAAGATCGCGTCCAGACCCGTGTCGTCAGCGTGGGCCGCCGGACCGGCCAGCGGTGTCAACCCGAATGTGAGGAACGCCGCCGCAGTGGTGCCCAACCCGGCGGTTCGGCGTCGGACCCGCGCCCGACGTGCGGTCCGGGACTGGTTACCGTTTCGTTGACGAGCCATTGTCGGCCTTCTTCCCAACGCGTTCACCGAGGAACTGCCGGAACCCCCTTGAGCGTCACGCTATGAACGCAGTGTGACGTAGACAACAGAAAATGTGTGTTTCACAGGAGTCTGTAGGAATTTCCGCAGCTAGCGGTGATCTGTTGCCGGGTGCGCGGCCTGCTGCGGTGAGCAGTTGTAGCCCTCGCTGTGGAGGCCGGACGCGGGCGGTTGTTTCACGCGCCACGTCATCGCTGACGGCACCGCTCACCAGTGGCTTCTCGCCTTTCGATCGACCGACTCCACTTGTGTGGGATACTGGCGAGCGGGTGAACGTCGCCGGACCGGTGGCCGACACCCGAATGAAGACTTAGGCGAGTGCGACGGTTGCGTTGTGTGATGCGGCGCCAATCGCCCGGTCCTCGTTCAGCCAGGCACCGAGTCGGTTCACCCGAGCCCCTCGGAGCGAGACCACCACAAGCCCGGGGACAGTGAGCCGGGCGAATAACGAGAAGCCCTCGCGTGGCCGCGTCGATATGACGCGCCCGGGGGCTGAGGAGACTTACGTGACAGATGATGGCACCTTTACAGATGTATCCGCGGCGCAAGCCCCGCACGAGGAGTTACCGGAGCGCCTGCGCGTTCACTCCCTCGCGCGAGTGCTGGGCACCACCAGCAAGCGGGTGCTCGACGCTCTGATCGAGCTGGACGGTCGCACCCGCAGCGCGCATTCCAGCGTGGACCGCGGCGATGCCGTCCGGGTGCGCGACCTGCTGGGTTCGGCCCCCGAACCGGCTGCTGAGCCGGCCGCGCCGGCCGACGAGCCGATCGACACCCCGATCTTCGGCGAGCCCGAGTCGCGGCTGCTGCTGGAGACCGCCCCGGAGGCGGCCACCGCCGCACCGGCCGACTACATGCCGCTGTTCGTCGCACCGGTCGCGTTCGAGGCACCCCGTGCGGCAGACCGCCGGTCGGCAGGCGAAGGCTCCGATGAGGACTCGGCCTCGGACGACGACGCCGACGACACCGACGAGAACGACGACGGCGAGGACCGGCCGGCCAACCGGCGTCGGCGCCGCGGACGTCGCGGCCGAGGCCGTGGCCGCGGATCCGACGGCTCGCCCGCCGACGACGGCGACGAGTCCGACGACGAAGCCACGAACGAGGACGGCGCGGCGGAGGCCGACGAAACCGGGGCCGCCGACGACGAGGCCGGCGAGGCTGACGGGGACGCGGGCTCGGCCGATGAGGCCGGCAACCGGCGCCGTCGCCGGCGCCGGCGGCGCAAGTCGGGTACCGGTGATGGCGACGACGAGGACACCACGTCGTCTGATGACCCGCCCAACACCGTCGTGCACGAACGGGCACCGCGTGCCAAGGGCCGGTCGCCCAAGGCGGACAAGGGCTCCGACGACGAGATTCAGGGCATCAACGGGTCGACCCGGCTGGAGGCCAAACGGCAGCGCCGCCGTGATGGACGTGACGCGGGTCGCCGCCGGCCGCCGATCCTCAGCGAGGCCGAATTCCTGGCTCGCCGCGAGGCCGTTGAGCGCCGCATGGTGGTGCGTGACCGGGTCCGTACCGAGCCGCCGCACCAGGGCGCCCGCTACACCCAGATCGCGGTGCTGGAGGACGGCGTCGTCGTCGAACACTTCGTCACCTCCGCTGCCTCCACCTCGCTGGTCGGCAACGTCTACCTGGGCATCGTGCAGAACGTGCTGCCGTCGATGGAGGCGGCGTTCGTCGACATCGGCCGCGGCCGCAACGGCGTGCTGTACGCCGGTGAGGTGAACTGGGAGGCTGCCGGGCTGGGCGGCCAGAACCGCAAGATCGAGCAGGCGCTCAAGCCCGGCGACTACGTCGTCGTGCAGGTCAGCAAGGATCCGATCGGCCACAAGGGCGCCCGGCTCACCACGCAGGTTTCGCTGGCCGGCCGCTACCTGGTCTATGTGCCCGGTGCGTCGTCGACCGGGATCAGCCGCAAACTGCCCGACACCGAGCGGCAGCGGCTCAAGGAGATCCTGCGGGAGGTGGTGCCGTCCGACGCGGGCGTCATCATCCGCACCGCCTCCGAAGGCGTCAAGGAAGAGGACATCCGCGCCGACGTGGCCCGGCTGCAGCAGCGCTGGACCGAGATCGAGGCCACCGCCGCGGAGACCAAGGGCAAAGCCTCCGGTGCGGCGGTGGCGCTCTACGAAGAGCCCGACGTGCTGGTGAAAGTCATCCGCGACCTGTTCAACGAGGACTTCTCCGAACTGGTGGTGTCCGGTGACGACGCCTGGGAGACCATCAACGACTACGTCGGCTCGGTCGCGCCCGAACTGGTGTCCAAGCTGACCCGCTACCAGGCGGCGACCGGCCCGGACGGGCAGGACGGCCCCGACGTGTTCGCGGTGCACCGCATCGACGAGCAGCTGGCCAAGGCAATGGACCGCAAGGTCTGGCTGCCCTCCGGCGGCACCCTGGTGATCGACCGGACCGAGGCCATGACCGTGGTCGACGTCAACACCGGCAAGTTCACCGGCTCCGGCGGGAACCTGGAGGAGACCGTCACCCGGAACAACCTGGAGGCGGCCGAGGAGACCGTGCGCCAACTCCGGCTGCGCGACATCGGCGGCATCATCGTCATCGACTTCATCGACATGGTGCTGGAGTCCAACCGGGATCTGGTGCTGCGCCGGCTCACCGAGGCGCTGGGCCGGGATCGCACCCGCCATCAGGTCTCGGAGGTGACGTCGCTGGGGCTGGTGCAGTTGACCCGCAAGCGGCTGGGCACCGGGCTGATCGAGGCGTTCTCGACGAACTGTCAGCACTGCGCCGGCCGCGGCATCGTGCTGCACGCCGACCCGGTCGACTCGGCGGCCCCGGGCCGCAAGCCGGAGTCGGGCGGCAGTCGTCGCAGTAAGCGCGCCAAGAAGGCGAAGGTCGACGAGCCGGCCGTGGTCAAGGTGCCGGTGCACACCCCCGGCGACCACCCGATGTTCAAGGCGATGGCGGCAGCCAACGGCCATGAGGATGAGGAGTCCGGCGAGGTCGCCGAGGAAGCGGCTGACGAGACCACCGGCTCGGTGACCGGCGAGGCCGTTGAGGAGTTGGTGTCGACGGGGCCGGGCGCTGAGGACCTCAACGACTCCGAGGACGAATTCGACGACTCCGAGGATTCCGACGACGAGGACTCGGACGACGAGGACGTTGAGGTCGAGGTCGACCTCGATGACGAGGGCGACGACGAGGACCTCGACTCCGACGACGAGGACGACCTGGACTCCGACGACGACGAGGACGACGAGGACGACGACGAGGACGACCTCGACGTGCTGGACTCCGAGGACGACACCCCCGTGCAGGTTCACCAGGTGGTGACCGCCCCCGCTCGGCCGCCACGGCGCCGTGCGGCGGCCCGACCGGCCGGACCACCGGCGTGACCAGGAAGATGGGGCCGGTTTGACCCCTTCATGGCTGGTCAAGTACCCTTGACCAGTTGCCGCCAGGCCCCTGAGGCCGGCGCATCCCCAGACCACCGCACGCGCCTTGTGGACGCGCGCGTGTGCCGAACGAAGCAGAGGTAGACGCAACGATGGCGACGTACGCAATCGTCAAGACCGGCGGCAAGCAGTACAAGGTCGCCGTCGGCGACATCGTCAAGGTCGAGAAGCTGGAGTCCGAGGCCGGTCAGTCGGTGCAGCTGCCGGTGGCGCTGGTCGTCGACGGTGCCACCGTCACCACCGACGCCGCGGCGCTGGCGAAGGTCGCGGTCACCGCCGAGGTGCTCGAGCACACCAAGGGCCCGAAGATCCGCATCCACAAGTTCAAGAACAAGACCGGCTACCACAAGCGGCAGGGTCACCGTCAGCGGCTGACCGTCGTCAAGGTCACCGGAATCAAGTAGCGGGAGGTAGCGAGATGGCACACAAGAAGGGCGCTTCCAGCTCACGTAACGGGCGCGACTCCAACGCCCAGCGACTCGGCGTCAAGCGATTCGGCGGTCAGGTCGTCAAGGCCGGCGAGATCCTGGTGCGGCAGCGCGGCACCCACTTCCACCCCGGCGTGAACGTCGGTCGTGGTGGGGACGACACCCTGTTCGCCACCGCGCCGGGTTCGGTCGAGTTCGGCCTCAAGCGCGGCCGCAAGACCATCAACATCGTTCCGGTCGCCCGCGGCTGAGCGCCGCGAGTGTGGCGCAGCGGCGGAGGATAACTCGCAACGCCGCGGACTGTTCACGCTCGGCGTCGGATAGGTAGTCAGGTCATGTCCCGGTTCGTCGACCGCGTCGTCATCCATGTGCGCGCCGGCGACGGCGGCAACGGCTGCGCGTCGGTGCACAGGGAGAAGTTCAAGCCACTCGGCGGGCCCGACGGCGGCAACGGCGGCCGGGGCGGCAGCGTCGTCCTGGTGGTCGATCCCCAGGTGCACACGCTGCTGGACTTCCACTTTCGGCCGCACATCGCCGCGACGTCCGGCAAGCAGGGGCAGGGCAGCAACAAGGAGGGCGCCGCCGGCGCCGACCTGGAGATCAAGGTTCCCGACGGCACGGTGGTGCTCGACGAGCACGGGCGACTGTTGGCCGACCTCGTCGGCGCGGGTGCCCGGTTCGACGCCGCCGCCGGCGGTCGTGGCGGACTGGGCAACGCCGCCCTGGTGTCGCGGGCCCGCAAGGCCCCCGGCTTCGCGCTGCTCGGCGAGAAGGGCGAAGCCCGCGACCTCACCCTGGAACTCAAGACGGTCGCCGACGTCGGCCTGGTCGGCTTCCCGTCGGCCGGGAAATCCTCACTGGTGTCGGTGATTTCGGCGGCCAAACCGAAGATCGCCGATTATCCGTTCACCACGCTGGCGCCCAATCTGGGGGTGGTCTCCGCCGGTGACCAGACCTACACCGTCGCCGATGTTCCCGGTCTGATCCCCGGTGCCTCGGCCGGCCGCGGACTGGGTCTGGACTTCCTGCGGCACATCGAACGCTGCGCGGTGCTGGTGCACGTGGTGGATTGCGCCACCATGGAGCCGGGCCGCGATCCGATCTCCGACATCGACGCGCTGGAAGCCGAACTGGCCGCGTATACGCCCACCCTGCAAGGGGACTCGACGCTGGGCGACCTGGCCGAGCGGCCACGCGCGGTGGTGCTCAACAAGATCGACGTGCCCGACGCGCGGGAAATGGCCGAGTTCATCTCCGAGGAGGTGGCAGCCCGCGGCTGGCCGGTGTTCAGCGTGTCCACCGCCAGCCGGGAAGGCTTGCGGCCGTTGATGTTCGCGCTGGCTGAGATGGTCGCCGCGTACCGTGCGGCGCAGCCGGAGCCGGTGGCGCGCCGGCCGGTGATCCGGCCGATCCCGACGCGGGGCCAGACCGGCTTCACCGTCGAGTCCGACGGAGACGGCGGCTTCATCGTCCACGGCGAGCAACCTGAGCGCTGGATCAACCAGACCAACTTCGACAACGACGAGGCCGTCGGCTACCTCGGTGACCGACTGGCCCGACTCGGCGTCGAGGACGCGCTGCTGCGGCAGGGCGCCAAACCCGGTTGCGCGGTGACCATCGGGGAGATGACGTTCGACTGGGAGCCGGCGACGCTGGCCGGTGACGCCGCCGAGGCGTTCGGGTCACGGCGCGGCACCGACGCCCGGGTGGATCAGACCGACCGGATCGGTGCGGCGGAGCGCAAGGCGGCGCGCAAACAGCGCCGGGAACACACGGACGACTCGTGAGCGGCGCCCGCGAAGCCGTCCGCAGCGCGCGCAGCGTCGTCGTGAAGGTCGGCACCACCGCGCTGACCACCGAGACCGGCATGTTCGACGAGAGTCGGCTGGCGGGTTTGGTCGAGGCGATCGAGGGTCGGATGAAAGCCGGCTCCGACGTGGTGATCGTGTCCTCCGGCGCCATCGCGGCCGGCCTGAAACCCCTCGGATTAACCAGGCGCCCAACTGATCTGGCAACCAAGCAGGCGGCAGCCAGCGTCGGGCAGGTGGCGTTGGTGAACTCGTGGAGCGCGGCGTTCGCCCGCTTCGGCCGCACCGTCGGGCAGGTGCTGCTCACCGCACACGACTTCTCCATGCGGGCGTCGCACACCAACGCCCAGCGCACCCTGGACCGGTTGCGGGCGCTGCACGCCGTGGCCATCGTCAACGAGAACGACACGATCGCCACCAACGAGATCCGGTTCGGTGACAACGACCGGCTCTCGGCGCTGGTGGCACACCTGGTCGGCGCCGACGCACTGGTGCTGCTCTCCGACATCGACGGCCTCTACGACGCCGACCCGCGCAAAGGCCAAGCCAACCTGGTCCCCGAGGTCTCCGGGCCGGCGGACCTCAGCGGTGTGGTGGCCGGTGAGGGAAGCCACCTGGGTACCGGCGGCATGGTCTCGAAGCTGTCGTCGGCGCTGCTGGCGGCCGACGCCGGGGTGCCGGTGCTGCTGGCAGCGGCCACCGACGCGGCCACGGCGCTCTCCGACGCCTCGGTGGGTACGGTGTTCGCGCCGCGCGCCGAACGGATGTCGGCACGGCGATTCTGGGTGCGTCACGCCGCGGATGCAGCCGGCACACTGACTCTGGACGCCGGGGCGGTGCGGGCGGTGCTGGCCGAACGGCGCTCGCTGCTGGCCGCCGGCGTCACCGCAGTCGCCGGCCAGTTCTCCGGCGGTGACGTGGTCGAACTGTGCGGGCCGGATGCCGCGGTGGTCGCTCGCGGTGTGGTTGCCTACGACGCCACCGAGCTCGCAACGATGATCGGCCGATCCACCGCCGACCTGCCCCCGGACGCCCGCCGGCCGGTGGTGCACGCCGACGACCTCGTCGCGGTGTAGCCGACCGGATCCGAACCGCTACAGGCTCGGGTTGAGGCCTGCCAGTTCTGCCAGCAGCTGCGCGAACCCGTCATCGGAGCCCGCTTCCGCAGCGCCCGCGCCGGCGTCGGCGACAGGGAATTCGAAGAGGGTTATCGGCGGCAGACCGTTTACGCCGATGATGTCTTTCACGCCCGCCGAGTCGCTGAGGAAGGTGTTGCCGAACGTCGAGAACACGGTGAAGGAGTCTACGAACCCGGCTTTCGGATCGTCCAGGGAGTAATTCGTGAACAGCGGCGCCGCCACGACTCCGCCGACCGCGGGGATGATCGGGAACACGATCGCGGTGTCCGCAACGGTTCCGACGTGTGGAAGGTCCGAACCGTCGAGAACGGCGGTGACCTCTTGGTGCAGGTTGCTGCCGAGGATCGGGAGGGTGAAACCCGTTTGGTGGACGGTGTACCACTCATCGGACAGGGCGCCGGTGGCGGGGTTGGACTCGTGGAAGTACGTCACATCGCCGTCGTTGTAGTTGGGAACCGCGTCCAGATCCGGGTGACCCGGAAGGCTCGCCGTAACGTAGTACGGCTTGGCATCCGTCGATGCGCCATACAGCCAGGCGGCGTCGATGGCGTCCGCGGAGGAGACCGCGCTGGCGGCGACCGCAGCACCCAGTGCGACTCCCAGGCCGGCTCCCACCAGAGCGACCATCCGACGACGAAGCATTGCTGACCCCCAGAATTATTTATAACCCGT
Organism: Mycolicibacter acidiphilus; assembly: GCF_018455725.1. Classification (GTDB taxonomy): domain Bacteria; phylum Actinomycetota; class Actinomycetes; order Mycobacteriales; family Mycobacteriaceae; genus Mycobacterium; species Mycobacterium acidiphilum. Next base: position 28,398 of record NZ_JAHCLR010000009.1, on the reverse strand, counting down.
CAAATTGCTGAGAAAAATACAGTAGTTCGAAAGATGTTGTCAAGCAGGCCCGTTCGTGCGCAGCATCTTCCCGCGACCGTGCATAGTTGACCACCCCCACCTGCGGGTTTGCCGGTGAGTTGGGCACGCTCGCGGAGGCTAATCGCCGGGTTGGCGCACGCTCACGTTCAGGTCCGTGCCGAACCGGATTCCGGTGGCGTCCTTGCCCACTGCGGTCAGCAGCGCCACGGCGATCAGCACCGGCACGATCGTCACTGTCAGCGCGAACGGGTAGCCGTGCGTGGCGGCCAGGTGCTCCTGGATCGGCAGGTTGAACGCGGCGAACAGGTTGCCCAACTGGTAGGTCACCCCGGGGTAGAAGCCGCGGATCGCGTCGGGGGACATCTCGGTCAGATGCGCCGGGATCACCCCCCAGGCGCCCTGCACGGCGAACAGCATCAGGAACGAGCCCAGGCACAGCCAGGCCGCGGACTGCGAGTAGGCGAACAGCGGCACGATCGGCAGGCCCATCACCGCGCACCAGATGATCGCGTAACGGCGTCCCCAGCGCTGCGACAGCGTGCCGAAGATCAGCCCGCCGATGATGCCGCCGATGTTGTAGACCACCGCGATCCACTTGGCGGTGACATGGGATAACCCTGCACCGTCATGCGATGTCAGGAACGTCGGGTAGATGTCCTGGGTGCCGTGGCTCATCCAGTTGAACGCCGTCATCAGCAGCACCAGGTACACGAAGCGGCGGATCACCTTGCCGTCGGTGAACACATCCCGAATCCTGGTGCTGGTCAAGCGCATCCGGTTCTGGGTGGCCTGCCACACCTCGGACTCCGAGACCCGGTAGCGAATGATCAGGCTGACCATCGCCGGCAGGATGGACAGCCCGAACAGCCAGCGCCAGGACAGCCCGAGCGCATCGGTCACCAGCAACGACGCCAGGGTGGCCGCCAGGTACCCGAACAGGTAGCCCTCCTGCAGCAGGCCGGAGAAGAAGCCGCGTCGCTCGGGCGGGATCTTCTCCATCGCCAGCGCGGCGCCCAGTCCCCATTCGCCGCCCATGCCGATGCCGTACAGCAGGCGCAGGATCACCAGCACGGTGAAGTTCGGGGCGAACGCGCACAAGAACCCGACCACCGAATAGAAGATGACGTCCACCATCAGCGGCACCCGCCGGCCGACCCGGTCGGCCCACAGCCCGAACAGCAGTGCCCCGATCGGGCGCATCGCCAGGGTGGCGGTGGTCAGGAATGCCACCTCGGTCTTGGTGTGGCCGAAGGTCTTGGCGATGTCGGCGTAGACGAACACCACGATGAAATAGTCGAACGCGTCCATCGCCCAGCCCAGGAAGGCCGCCAGGAAGGCGTTGCGTTGATCGGCGTCGAGACGCTGTCTGGTCACCGGAGCATCTTGCCGGATTTCGGCGCGATAATGTGCGCTCAGCGGCGATTACCGCGCCGAAATCGTGGAGCTGAGCAACGTCAGGATGGGGGAGCAGCCGCCGTCGACCTTGACCGTGGCCAGGTCATCGCCACGGGTGGCGCCGCGGTTGACGATCGCGACCGGAATGCCGGCCGCCGCGGCGTGCCGCACGAACCGGTACCCGGAGAACACCGTCAGCGACGACCCCGCCACCAGCAGCGCATCGGCTCCGTCGACCAGCGAATACGCTTGCGCCACACGATCCTTCGGGACGCTCTCGCCGAAGTACACGATGTCCGGTTTGAGGATGCCACCGCAGTCAGCACAGTCGACGTAGCGGAACGACGCGGTGTCGGCGACGACGGCGTCGGCGTCCGGCGCCACCGCGATCCCGCCGACCGCCTCGCTGCGTTCGGCGAACCCGGGGTTGAGCGACTCAAGGATCTCGGCCAGGGCCGCGCGACTCATGGTGTCCCCGCAGGACAGGCAGGTCACCCGTGCGTAGCTGCCGTGCAGGTCGACGATGGTGCGACTGCCGGCCTTGGTGTGCAGCAGATCCACGTTCTGGGTGATCACCCCGCACACCACACCCGCGTCCTCCAGCGCCGCCAGCGCCCGATGCCCGGCGTTGGGTGCGGTGGCCGCCATCTGCCGCCAGCCGATGTGGTTGCGGGCCCAGTACCGCTGCCGGAACACCGGATCGCCGGTGAACTGGCCGATCGTCATCGGGTTGGCCGGTGGTGAGTCGGGGCCGCGGTAGTCGGGGATCCCCGAATCGGTCGAAAGCCCCGCACCGGTCAGCACCGCCACCCGTCGCCCGGCCAACAGGGCGATCAGTTCCGGTGCATCCACGGTTTCGAGGGTAAGCCGATCAGGGCTGTTCGTACGTTCCGGTCAGGGCGCCGCGGGCCAGCACGTGGCCGGCCATCGCGAGCAGCAACTGCCTGGAGGTCTGGACGCGGTCGGTGATCGGCGCGTCGACGGCGAACAAAAGGAACCGGTAGTGGTGCGGTCCGTGCCCCGGGATCGGGCGCGGCCCGGCGTAGCCACGGTGGCCCAAGCTGCCCCGGAGGAAACGCAGTCCTGCGGTGCCGGGCTGCATCGCACCGGCTGCCAGTGCGTCCACCGTCGGATCGAGTACGGCCACGGTGTGCAGCAGCGGCCGGGGCAGTGGGACGTCGACGTCGTCGATGATCAGCACCAGTTGCCGCGTCTGCGCCGGCACACCATCCCAGCGCAGGGGTGGTGAAATGTCGTCGCCGACACCCTTGCCCGCGCACGACGTCGGCATCGCGGCGCCGTCGGTGAACGCGGAACTGGTGACGGTGATGATCCCGGGTGCGTCGAATCCGGAACCGGCGAACGGGCTGCGATGTGCCCCGGCCCGCACCCGACGCAGCATCCGGCCCAGCAGGGTCATGCGATCGCACTCCTCGGATACCGCGAGATACCGGCGTAGGGTCGCGCCATGGCACGCACTTCGAAATCGCGGGTGACGGCCATGACCCACGTACTTTACGACCGGATGCGGGACCGGGCGGCCTGGAGTGTCGCCGACGCGGAAACGACCGCCGGATTCGGCTTGCTGGCCGGCAAGTACGCCCTGCTGATCAGCTACCGCAGAACCGGGGAGGGCGTGCCGTCGCCGGTGTGGTTCGGCCGTGACGAACGCGACCGGGTGTACTTCACCACCGGCGGGGCGGCCGCCAAGGTCAAGCGGATCCGCAACAACCCGCGGGTGCGGCTCGCCCCGTGCGACCTGCGCGGCAAGCCGACGGGGCCGCCCGCCGTCGGCATCGCACGCATCCTGGCGCCGGAGGAGTCCGAGTACGCCGAACAGGTGATCGCCGCCAACTACGGTCTCGGGCGACGCGCCTACCTGGGTGCCGGGCGGATGCTCACCGAGGACACCGTCTACGTCGAGGTCACGCCGACACCGTAGCGGCGTGGCATCGTCACCCGAATGTGATCGGTGACCGTGGACAATGGGAGGGCTATGACTCCGTCGACCCCGGCCCGAGATTTCTCCAACGCCTACCGGCACGGCTTCGCCCGGGTGGCGGCCTGCACGCATCCCACGACGCTGGCCGACCCGGCCGCCAACGCCGCGTCGGTGCTGCGGGTGGCCCGGACCTGCCACGACGACGGTGTCGCGCTGGCGGTCTTCCCCGAACTGACCCTGTCCGGGTACTCCATCGAGGACATCCTGCTGCAGGACACCCTGCTGGCGGCGGTCGAGGTGGCCCTGCTCGACGTGGTGGCGGCATCGGCGGATCTGCTGCCGGTGCTGGTGGTCGGTGCGCCACTGCGCTACGGCCACCGGGTGTACAACACCGCCGTCGTCATCCACCGCGGACGCATCCTCGGGGTGGTCCCCAAGTCGTATCTGCCCACCTACCGGGAGTTCTACGAGAGCCGCCAGATGGCTGCCGGCGCCGACGAGCGCGGCACGATCCTGGTCGGCGGTGCCGATGTGCCGTTCGGCCCGGACCTGTTGTTCGCCGCGACGGACCTGCCCGGCTTCACGGTGCACGTGGAGATCTGCGAGGACATGTTCCTGCCGATCCCGCCGAGTGCGACGGCCGCGCTGGCCGGGGCGACCGTGCTGGCCAACCTGTCCGGCAGCCCGATCACCATCGGGCGTGCCGAGGATCGGGAACTGCTGGCCCGCTCCACCTCGTCACGCTGCCTGGCCGCCTACGTCTACGCCGCGGCCGGGGAGGGGGAGTCGACCACCGACCTGGCCTGGGACGGCCAGACGATGATCTGGGAGAACGGCGCCCTGCTGGCCCGCAGCGACCGGTTCCCGCGCGGCGAGCGGCGCTCGGTCGCCGACGTCGACCTCGGCGTGCTGCGCTCAGAACGGTTGCGGGTGGGCACCTTTGACGACAACCGGCGGCAGCATCGGGCGGCGGTGGAGCAGTTCCGGCGGATCGAGTTCACCCTGAACCCGCCGACCGGGGACATCGGCCTGCGCCGCAACGTCGAACGGTTCCCGTTCGTGCCATCGAATCCGGCCCGGCTGCAACAGGATTGCTACGAGGCCTACAACATCCAGGTGTCCGGCCTGGAGCAGCGACTGCGGGCGCTGGGTCACCCCAAGGTGGTGATCGGCGTCTCCGGGGGACTGGATTCCACCCATGCACTGATCGTCGCCGCGCGGGCGATGGACCGGCAGGACCGCCCGCGCAGCGACATTCTGGCGTTCACCATGCCGGGCTTCGCCACCGGTGACCACACCAAAGCCAATGCGACGGCGCTGAGTCAGGCACTGGGGGTGACGTTCGCCGAGATCGACATCCGCGACACCGCCAACACCATGCTGACCACGATGGGGCATCCGTTCGCCCGCGGCGAAGCCGTCTACGACGTCACGTTCGAGAACGTGCAGGCCGGCCTGCGCACCGATTACCTGTTCCGGCTGGCCAACCAGCGCGGTGGGATCGTGCTGGGCACCGGCGACCTGTCCGAACTGGCGCTGGGCTGGTCCACCTACGGGGTGGGCGATCAGATGTCGCACTACAACGTCAACGGCGGTGTGCCGAAAACCCTGATCCAGCACCTGATCCGCTGGGTGATCGGCTCGGGGGAGTTCGGCACCGAGGTCTGCCAGGTGCTGGCGTCGGTGCTGGCCACCGAGATCAGTCCGGAACTGGTGCCGGTCGGAGCCGACGAGCAGCCGCAGAGCAGCGAGGCCAAGGTCGGTCCGTATGCGCTGCAGGACTTCTCACTGTTCTACGTGCTGCGCTACGGGTTCACCCCGGCCAAGATCGCGTTCCTGGCCCAGCACGCGTGGAGCGACGCCGACCGCGGTAGCTGGCCGGCGGGCTACCCCGCCGCCGAACGCCGCGCCTACCCGCTGGCGGAGATCCGCAGCTGGCTGAAAGTGTTTGCCGCCCGGTTCTATTCGTTCAGCCAGTTCAAACGCTCCGCCCTGCCCAACGGCCCCAAGGTGTCCGCAGGCGGTGCGCTGTCACCGCGCGGTGACTGGCGGGCGCCGTCGGACATGTCGGCGAAGATCTGGCTCGACGAGATCGAGCGCGAGATTCCGGAATAGCAAACCGTGGCCAGACGCAGTGCAACCAGGGTGTTGTTCGTCCCGCTAGTGGCGATCCTGACCGTGACCGGGTGTATGGCCCCGGATCGCAGTGAGCAGGCCCGTCAGTTGGAGGCGGTGCTCACCGGCCTGCCGGGGGTCGGCGACGTGAAGGTCAGCTACGTCAACGATTTCGAGAACGGCGCCGAGATCGGGGCGAAGGTCGACCTGGAGCATGCCGATCCGGCGCAGATCGCTGCGGCGGTGGAGCGGATCAACGCGGTGCGCAAGCACGACTTCGATCGGTACCGGCAGTCGGCATCGTTCCTGGTTGCTCAATCGGCGACGGTGCAACGCGGCGCGGTGCTCGACCCGGATCAGATCGCCGGTGACGCACGGCTGCTGCGCGACCTGCGAACGCGGATCCCGGACGGCTACCTGGAGTGGCGGCGTGACGACCGCGGCTCGCGGCTGGAGATCCGGGGACTGACCGAGACCACCCTGGCACTGGACGCCGCGGTGGCCGTCCTCAGCGGCGACCCGGTGACGACCGTCTACATCCGATCCGGCGATCCGACGCACGCGCCCATCTGGGAGGTGGTGCCGCCGCTGAACGCCGAACCGCTGACTGCCGTCCGGCAACTGCTGGCCCGGTTGCCGCTGCGGGTCTATTACGTCACCGTCGACGGCGGCCGCATCACCGAACTGGGTGTTTCCATCGTTGACCGCAACACCGCCGCCACCGATCTGGAGTCGGTGGTGCGCACGCTGGCACCGTCGAAGGACCGGCCGGTGACACTGGAGTGGGTCGAACACGGAGCCGACAGCCGCCGCCAGTTCAGGGGATCCCTGAACCTTCCCGGCTGCCCGCAGGACCCCGCGGCAGGCCAGCCGCGATACGCCGACGATCGCCTCGACCCGCAGGCGGTCGACCTACAGCGTCAACTTGAACAGCGCTTCGCCGACTGCGGCTGACGGTACCGGCTCACCCCGCGATGCCGTCCAACTCCACCAGCGCATCCGCGGGCAGGACCAGCGCGGCGGCGGCGACGTTGTCGTGCAGGTGCGCCACCGACGAGGTGCCCGGGATCAGCAGGATGTTCGGCGAACGCTGCAGCAGCCACGCCAGCGCGACCGTCATCGGTGCCGCGCCGAGTCGCTCGGCCACCGCCCGCAGCGTCTCGGACTGCAGCGGGGTGAACCCGCCGAGCGGGAAGAACGGCACATACGCAATGCTCTGGGCGGCAAGGGAATCGATCAGGGCGTCGTCGTCGCGGTGCGCCAGGTTGTAGTGGTTCTGCACGCAGACGATCGGTGCGATCGACTGGGCCTCGGCGACCTGCTCGGCACTGACGTTGCTGACCCCGATCTGCCGGATCAAGCCTTCCCGCTGCATCTCGGCCAGCACGGTGAACGGTGCGGCGAGCGAACCGGGTTCGGGACGGTCGAACCCGCCGACGCGCAGGTTCACCACGTCGAGCGCATCCAGGCCGAGGTTCGCCAGGTTGTCGGCGACCCCCTGTCGCAGCTGGTCCGGCGCCAGCGCGGTCGGCCAGCCGCCGTCGGCGTCGCGGATCGCCCCGAGCTTGGTGACCAGGCACAGTCCCTCGGGGTAGGGGTGCAGGGCTTCGGCGATGATCCGATTGGTGACGTGCGGTCCGTAGAAGTCGCTGGTGTCGATGTGGTTGATTCCCAACCGGATCACCTCGCGCAGCACCGCGACGGCGCCGTCGTGATCGGCGGGCGGACCGAACACACCCGGCCCGGACAGCTGCATCGCCCCGTAACCCATCCGGTTGACGGTCGGCCCGCCGGGCAAGGTGAACGTTCCGCCGAGCGGTGGCTGCTGAGTCATTGGAGGCCCTTCGGATGACGTGGACGGTGACGGTAACCCTAATCCGCGAACAAACCGGCTACGGTGCGAAGTACCGCGATCCGAGGGAGTCACCGATGCCGTCACCGCAGCTGGCGATCACAGGAGTCAAGGTCTTCGACAGTGCCGCCGGGCGGATCACCGGGCCGATGGACGTCACCGTCGCCGACGGGCTGATCGCGTCGGTGACCCCGGCCGGCCCGACAGCACTGTCCGGGGCGATCGACGGAACCGGGAAGACGTTGCTGCCCGGCCTGATCGACGCGCACTGGCATGCGGCGTTCACCGCGATCCCCGCGGTGACCGCGCAGCTGTCCGAGATCGGTTACGTCTTCGCCCATGCGGTCGTCAGTGCCCGCGAGACGCTGCTGCGCGGGTTCACCACCGTCCGGGATCTCGGCGGACCGGTGTTCGGCATCAAGCAGGCCATCGACGAGGGCACCATCGCCGGCCCGCGTATCTTCCCGGCCGGCGGGTTCATCTCGCAGACCGGCGGGCACGGCGACTTCCGGCTGCCCCACGAGGTGCCCCGCGGAGTCGCCGGCCAGTTGAGCTACAGCGAGATCATCGGTGCCGCTGTCATCGCCGACGGCGAAGCCGAGGTGCTGCGAGGTGCCCGGGAGATGTTGCGGCGCGGCGCATCCCAACTCAAGCTGATGGCCGGCGGCGGCTGCGCATCGACGTATGACCCACTGGACGTCGCCCAGTTCACCGAGGCTGAGATGCACGCCGCGGTGCAGGCCGCCGAGAACTGGGGCACCTACGTCACCGTGCACGCCTGCACACCCAAGGCGATCCAGACCGCGGTGGCCGCGGGCGTCCGCTGCATCGAACACGGGCAGTTGGCCGACGAGGCGACGGTGGCACTGCTCGCCGAGAAGGACGTCTGGTGGTGTCTGCAACCGTTCCTCGACGATGAGGACGCGGTGCCGCTGCCGCCGGCGAACATGGCCAAGGCGAAGCAGATGTTCGCCGGCACCGACACCGCCTATCGGCTGGCGATCAAGCACGGCGTCAAGATCGCGTTCGGCACCGACACCCTCTTCGATGCGAAGCTCGCCACCCGCCAGGGCGCCCAGCTGGCGAAGCTCACCCGCTGGTTCACCCCGGCGGAGGTGTTGCAGCAGGCCACCATTCGCAACGGCGAACTGCTGGCGATGTCCGGGCCGCGTAACCCCTATCCGGGCCGGCTCGGGGTGATCGAGGAGGGGGCGCACGCCGACCTGATCCTGGTCGACGGCGACCCGGTGGCGGACATCTCGCTGATCACCCGGCCGGACGTGGCGTTCAGCGCGATCATCAAGGGCGGCCGCCTGGTCAAGGGCTGAGCGCCGCGTCGATCTGCGCGGCACTCGGGGCGCAATCCCCGGCACCGGGCGTCAGCGTCGCCAATGCGCCTGCGGCGCAAGCCCGCCGCATCGCCGCCTCCGGCCCGTCCGGCCAGCAGGCGGCCAGGACCCCGGCGAACACGTCACCGGCGCCGGAGGTGTCCACCGGTGTCACCGTGACCGCGGGCACCGTGAACTCGCGCCCGCCGCCGAGGTAGCGCGCGCCCCGTGCACCGAGGGTGATGACCCGATGCGCCACCGGCCACGCCCAGTGCGCGGCCTCACCCTTATTGAGCACCACGACGTCGACCAGCGCGGCCAGTTCGGCCACCGCGACACCGGCCGGTGAGGCGTTGAGCATGACGATCACCCCGGCTGCCCGGGCGGCGCGGGCGCCGGCGATCGCGGCCGGCAGCGGAATCTCCAGTTGCAGCAGCAGCACATCGGCGTCGGCGAGTGCGGTGCGCAGCAGTTCGGGGCCGGGTGCCAGTGCGGCGTTGGCGCCGGCCGCGACGACGATCGTGTTCTCCCCGGCCGCGTCGACGGTGATCACCGCGGAACCGCTCGGGCCGGGCACGGTGGCCACGTCCGCGGTGTCGACGTCGTTCGCCGCGAGATGACCGCGCAGCGCGACGCCGGCGTCGTCGTCGCCGACCGCCCCGATGAACCGCACCCGCCCACCTGCTCGCGCCGCGGCCACCGCCTGATTAGCGCCCTTGCCGCCGGCGGTGTGCAACACCGCGGTTGCGGGCACCGTCTCACCCGGTTTCGGCAGCGTGCCGACGGTCAGCACGGTGTCGGAGTTCACGCTGCCCAGTACGCAGATTCGCGTCGTCATCGTGTCGAGCGTAGGCCGATGACCTTTGACAATGCGCGCGTGCTTCGTCAGGCTGACCGGAAGACCCGTAGGCCTCAGCACGCCGCAGTACGCCGCCGAAAGGATCAGTCGCCAGTGAGTTCGGGGCAGTCGTACCGCATCCGGGGTCGTCGGCTGACATCCCGGCTGAGCATCCAGTCCAAGGTGATGGTGATGCTGCTGGCGTGCACGATCGCGTCGGTCGCGGTGATCGGCATCGTCGAATACGTGTCAGCGCGGCGGGCGATGGAGAACGCGACGTACAGCCGGCTGATCGAACTGCGGTCGGCGCAGAAACGGGCGGTGGAGACACTCTTCTCGGATCTGCGGAACTCCCTGGTCATCTACAGTCGCGGCGACACCGCCATCAACGCGGTCGGGGCGTTCACCGCCGGATTCGACCAACTGTCGAGCGCACCGATCGATCCCGCGCAGCGGCAGGCGGTGGTCGACTACTACGAGGACCGGGTCGTCAAGGCGACCGAGGCGGCCACCGGGGTCGAACTCGACATCGACGCCGTACTGCCGACGTCGAACGCGCAGGAATACCTCGACGCGCACTACGGGGCGAAGGCCGCCGCCAACGAAACGGCCGGTGAGTCGAAGGAGGAAGCGAAACAATCCGACGACCCCGGCGACGGAAGCGCTTGGACGGCGGCGAACGCCCACTACAACGGCTACTTCCGGGAGATCGTCCAGCGTTTCGAATACGAGGACGCGTTGCTGCTCGACACCCGCGGCAACATCGTCTATTCCTACCGCAAGGGCCCGGACCTGGGCAGCAACATCATCACCGGTCCATACCGCGAGTCCAACCTGCGCGAGGCCTATCAGAAGGCGCAGGCCTCCAACGCCGCCGACTTCGTCTGGATCACCGACTTCCAGCCTTACCAGCCGCGGCTGGGGCTGCCCACGGCGTGGCTGGTGTCGCCGATCCGGGTGAGGGACAAGGCGCTCGGCGTGATGGCGCTGCCGCTGCCGATCTCGAAGATCAACCGGATCATGACCGCCGACAAGCGGTGGGCGCAGGCCGGGGTCGGCCGCACCGCCGAGACGTACCTGGCCGGCCCGGACAACCTGATGCGGTCGGATTCCCGGCTGTTCCTGGAGGATCCGCAGGCCTACCGCCGTGAGGCGATGGCCGCCGGCACCCCGAGCGCCACCGTGGACAGGGCGATTCGGCTGGGCGGCACCACCCTGGTGCAACCGGTGAACAGCGCCGGGCTGCGGGCCGCGCAGCGCGGCGAAGCCGGGATCATCACCGACACCGGCTATCTCGGCCGTCGGGAACTGCAGGCGCACGCACCGCTGAACATCCCGGACTCCGACCTGCACTGGTCGATCCTGGCCACCAAGAACACGGCTGAGGCGTTCTCGCGGGTGGCGTCGTTCACCAAGACCATCGTATTGACCACCACCGGACTGATTTTCGTGATCTGCCTGGTCTCTGCGCTGCTTGCCCGGGTGTTCGTGCGACCGATCCGGCGACTCGACGAGGGGACGCAGCGGATCAGCGCCGGCGACTACGACGTCACGATCCCGGTCACTTCGCGTGACGAGATCGGCGATCTGACCGGGGCTTTCAACGAGATGAGCCGGAACCTGCAGGTCAAGGAGAAGCAACTGACCGCGCAGCGCAGCGAGAACAACAGGCTGCTGCTGTCGCTGATGCCCGAACCGGTAGTGCAGCGCTACCGCGACGGCGAGCAGACCATCGCCCAGGAGCACTCCGACGTGAGTGTCGTCTACGCCGAGATCGTCGGACTCGACGAGACCTCCGGCGAGCTCTCCGGCGCGGAGTTGGTGGCCACCGTGGACGACGTGTTGCGGCAGTTCGACTCCGCCGCGGAATCGCTTGGGGTGGAACGGATCCACACCCTGCACACCGGCTATCTGGCAAGCTGCGGGGTGACCGTCCCGCGGCTGGACAACGTGCACCGCAGTATCGACTTCGCCCGGGAGATGCAGCGGATCATCGAACGGTTCAACGGCCGGACCGGCGGCGAACTCGACCTGCGGGTCGGCGTCAGCAGCGGACAGGCGGTCAGCGGACTGGTGGGCCGATCCGGGACCGTCTACGACATGTGGGGCAGCGCGGTGATCCAGGCCTACCGGGCGCATCACGCTGCGCCGCAACCCGGCGTGTACGTCACGGCCGCGGTGTACGACGTGCTGCACGACGGCTGCGCGTTCACCCCGGTGAGCGCCGGTGATGCCGACCAGCCGATCTGGCGGATGTCGGAGTAGGGGAGTGGACGTCATCGCAGCACCCTGGTTCTACTGGTCGCTCGGTGTCGCGGCGGGACTGCCGGCCGCACTGATCGCGCTGACCGAATGGCATAACGCGCTGGCGCGCCGGCGCAGCCACCTGGCCGGCCCGGTCAACCTGCTGCGCACCTACCTGCTGCCGCTCGGCGCGCTGTGGGTGCTGCTGGTCAAGTCGTTCGAGGTGCCGGTCGACGTCACCTCGGTGCGGATCATCGCGACGCTGTTCGGGTTCCTGCTGCTGCTGGCGCTGCTGTCGGGCCTCAACGCGATCCTGTTCCGGGGTGCGCCGGAGGAGTCCTGGCGTCGGCGGCTACCGACGATCCTGTTCGACGTGGCGCGGCTGGTGCTGGTCGGCGTCGGGCTGGCGCTGATCCTGTCCTACATCTGGGGCGTGAAGATCGGCGGGCTGTTCGCCGCACTGGGGGTGACGTCGGTCGTCATCGGTCTGATGCTGCAGAACTCCGTCGGTCAGATCGTGTCCGGGCTGTTCCTGCTGTTCGAGCAGCCGTTCCGGATCGGGGACTGGCTGGACACGCCTACCGCGCGGGGCCGGGTCGTCGAGGTGAACTGGCGGGCCGTGCACATCGAGACCGGGCACGGCCTGCAGATCATGCCGAACTCGGTGCTGGCGGGTCTGTCGTTCACCAATCTGAGTCGCCCGTCGGAGACGCACAACCTGACGCTGCAGTTGACCTTCTCCCCGGCGGATCCACCCGATCAGGTGTGCGAGCTTTTGACCGATGTCGCCGCGGCGCTGCCGCAGCAGCAGCGCGACGGCGCGGCGCGCGGGGTGGCACTGGGCGGCGGCTCGTACCGGATCACGATCCCGCTGTGCTCGCCCGCCGACGACGGCGCCGCGCAGGCGCTGTTCCTGCGCTGGCTCTGGTACGCGGCGCGTCGGGCCGGGCTGCGACTGGACGGTGCCGCCGACGACTTCTCGACGCCCGATCGGGTGGCGCAGGCGTTGCAGACCGTGGTCGCACCGGCGCTGCGGCTCACCGAGGCCGACCAGCAGGCGCTGCAACCGTACGCGCGGCTGGTCCGGTACGGCGCCGACGAACTCATGCAGGGCATCGGCGACGTGCCGGGCGGGATGACGTTCGTCGTCGCCGGCGGCGTGCGTCTGACCACCGCCGACGACACCGGTGCCCCGGTCCCGGTGGCGGTGCTGGATGCGGGGGCGTTTCTGGGGCTGACGACGTTGACCCGTCAGCCGAACGTCACCGCGGCGCATGCGCTGGGCGAGGTGACCGCCCTGGAGATCGGCCGCGACCACATCGCGGACTTCGTCATGCGCAAACCCGCGTTGCTGGCCGACCTGGGCCGCATCATCGACGAGCGTCGGGGGCTGGCCACGCACACCGGTGCCCCGGAGCGGTTGGGCTGAGCGCACGAGCACTCGATACCCTGGGCAGATGAGTCTGGAAGCACCACCCGACCTGCGCCGCGAGGTTCACGACGCCGCGCGCCGCGCCCGCGTCGCCGCCCGCACCCTGGCAACGCTGCCGACCGTGGTCAAAGACCGCGCCCTGCACGCCGCCGCCGACGCCCTGCTGGCACACGCCGACGACATCTTGGCCGCCAACGTGCAGGATCTCGACGCGGCCCGGGCCGCCGGTACGCCGGAGGCGATGCTGGACCGCCTGGCACTGAACCCGCAGCGCGTCGACGGCATCGCCGCCGGGCTGCGGCAGGTGGCCGGGCTGCCCGACCCGGTCGGCGAGGTGCTGCGCGGCAAGACCCTGCCCAACGGGCTGATGCTGCGCCAGCAGCGGGTTCCGCTCGGGGTGGTCGGCATGGTCTACGAGGGCCGGCCCAACGTCACCGTCGACGCCTTCGGCCTGGCACTGAAATCCGGCAACGCCGCACTGCTGCGCGGCAGTTCGTCGGCCGCGCACTCCAACGCCAAACTGGTGGAGGTGCTGCGCGAGGCACTGGTCGGCGAAGACCTGCCGGCCGACGCGGTGCAGTTGCTGTCCAGCGCCGACCGGTCCACCGTCACCCACCTGATCCAGGCGCGCGGCCTGGTCGACGTGGTGATCCCGCGCGGGGGGGCGGGCCTGATCGACGCCGTGGTGCGTGACGCGCAGGTGCCCACCATCGAGACCGGGGTCGGCAACTGCCACGTCTACATCCACGCCGCGGCAGACCCGGAGGTGGCCGAGCGGATCCTGTTGAACTCCAAGACCCGTCGGCCCAGCGTGTGCAACGCCGCCGAGACGATGCTGGTGGACCGAGAGATCGCCGACACCCTGCTGCCGCGGCTGGTGGACGCGCTGACCGAGGCCGGGGTGACCGTGCACGGCGACGCCGCCGCTGCTGCGCCGGAGGACGACCTGCGCCGCGAATACCTGGCGATGGACATCGCGCTGAACGTGGTTGAGGGACTCGACGACGCGATCAGTCACATCAACGAGTACGGCACCGGTCACACCGAGGCCATCGTCACCACGAATATGGCTGCGGCACAACAGTTCACCGAGCAGGTCGACGCCGCCGCGGTGATGGTCAACGCCTCCACCGCCTTCACCGACGGCGAGCAGTTCGGCTTCGGCGCCGAGATCGGCATCTCCACCCAGAAACTGCACGCCCGCGGGCCGATGGGGTTGTCGGAGCTGACGTCCACCAAATGGATCGTGTGGGGCGACGGCCACACCCGCCCGGCCTGATCCGCTGAGGAGACCATCGAACGTGACGACTCCCGCCCGCCAAGCTCCGCTGTTCGCCGACATCGACGACGTCAGCCGACGACTGGCGCAGACCGGCTACCTGGCAGACACCGCCACCGCCACCGCGGTGTTCCTCGCCGACCGGCTGGGCAAGCCGCTGCTGGTGGAGGGACCGGCCGGGGTCGGCAAGACCGAACTGGCCCGGGCGGTGGCCGCCGCGACCGATGCGGGACTGGTGCGCCTGCAGTGCTACGAGGGTGTCGACGAGGCCCGCGCGCTCTACGAGTGGAACCACGCCAAGCAGATCTTGCGCATTCAATCCGGGAACGCTGCCGGACAAGGGGACTGGGACGCCACCAAACTGGACGTGTTCAGCGAGGAGTTCCTGCTGGCCCGCCCGCTGCTGACCGCGATCCGGCGCACCGACCCGACCGTGCTGCTCATCGACGAGACCGACAAGGCCGACATCGAGATCGAGGGCCTGCTGCTGGAGGTTTTGAGCGACTTCGCGGTCACCATCCCGGAGTTGGGCACCGTCACGTCGGCGCAGACCCCGTTCACGGTGCTGACGTCGAACGCCACCCGGGAACTCTCCGAGGCGCTGAAACGCCGGTGCCTGTTCCTGCACATCGACTTCCCCGACCCGGATCTGGAGCGTCGCATCCTGCTGTCCCGGGTGCCGGAGCTGCCGGAGCGCCTCGCCGCCGAACTGGTGCGGATCATCGGGGTGCTGCGCGGCATGCAGCTGAAGAAACTGCCGTCGGTGGCTGAGACCATCGACTGGGGCAGAACGATTCTGGCGTTGGGCATGGACACCATCGACGACGCCACCGTCGCCGCCACCCTGGGCGTGGTGCTCAAACATCAGTCCGATCAGGTCCGGGCGACCGGCGAGCTCAAGCTGAACTGATGGCCCGGCGGATCGGCCCCACTCAGCCCCTGGCCCCGCACGGGTTACCGGGTCACCTGGTCGGTTTCGTCGAAGCGCTGCGAGGACAGGGCATTTCGGTGGGCCCGTCGGAGACGGTCGATGCCGGGCAGGTGCTGTCGGTGCTGGGGCTCGGCGACCGTCGGGTACTGCGCGAAGGCCTGGCCTGCGCGGTGCTGCGCCGACCCGATCACCGCGACACCTACGACGCGCTGTTCGACCTGTGGTTCCCGGCGGCACTCGGCGACCGGACGGTCGGGGACGCGGCCGACGCGGACTCCGAACCGCCCGTGGTGCCGCCCGACGACGTCGAGGCGATGCGGGCGATGCTGGTCGACCTGCTCACCGACAACCCCGAGTTGGCCGACACCGACCAGCGGCTGTCGGCGATGATCGCGGCGATCGTCGAAGCCTACGGCCGCTACCGCTCCAGCCGCGGCCCGTCGTACTCCGCCTACCAGACGCTCAAGGCGATGGGGCTCGACGAATTGGAGGGCCGGCTGCTGGCCGGGCTGCTCTCACCGTACGGCGAGGAGCCGACCCCCACCCAGGAGCAGATCGCCAAAGCCCTTGCCGGGCAGCGGATCGCGCAACTGCGCAAGCTGGTGGACGTCGAGACCAAGCGGCGCGCCGCCGAACAACTCGGCCGCGAACACGTGCAGATGTACGGCATCCCGCAGCTCAGTGAGAACGTCGAGTTCCTGCTCGCCTCCGGGGATCAGCTGCGGTCGATGCGCCGGGTGGTGGCGCCGCTGGCTCGCACCCTGGCGACTCGGCTGGCGGCCCGGCGCCGTCGGTCGCGGGCCGGGGTGATCGACCTGCGCAAGACGCTGCGACGCTCGATGTCCACCGGCGGGGTGCCGATCGACCTGGTGCTGCGCAAACCGCGCCCGGCCCGGCCCGAACTGGTGGTGCTGTGCGACGTGTCGGGGTCGGTCGCCGGGTTCAGCCATTTCACTCTGCTGCTGGTTCACGCGCTGCGCCAACAGTTCTCGCGGGTGCGGGTGTTCGCCTTCATTGACACCACCGACGAGGTGACGCACCTGTTCGGCCCGGAGGCGGACCTGGCGGTGGCGATTCAGCGCATCACCCGGGAGTCGGCGGTCTACACCCGTGACGGGCACTCCGACTACGGCAACGCGCTGGTGTCGTTCGCCGAGAACTTCCACGGTGTGCTGTCCCCGCGCAGTTCGCTGCTGGTGCTCGGCGATGGCCGCACCAACTACCGTGATCCGGCCGTCGACGTGTTGGCGCACCTGGTCACGGCCAGCCGGCATGCGCACTGGCTGAACCCGGAGCCGCGACACCAGTGGGGCAGCGGTGATTCGGCGGCACCGCGCTACGCCGACGTGATCCCCATGCACGAATGCCGCTCCGCCAAGCAGTTGGCCGCGGTCATCGACCAGCTCCTGCCGGTGTAGCCCGTCTGCGTGCGTGAGCGTGTGGTTTCATCCGCGAAACGCGGGTCGGGGCGTATCGATTCGCACGTTCGGTGAAGGGAAGGCGCACGGCAATGGGCACTGAGCACAGCTACACCGTTGCGGTCACCTGGACCGGCAACCGTGGCACCGGAACCAGCGGTTACCGTGCCTACGATCGTGACCACGAGGTGCACGCCGACGGCTGTCCGACCATCCTCGGGTCGGCTGATCCCGACTTCCGCGGTGATCCGGCCCGTTGGAACCCGGAACAGCTGCTGCTGGCGTCGCTGTCGCAGTGCCACATGCTCTGGTACCTGCACCTGTGCGCGGTCAACGACGTCATCGTCGTCTCCTACGTGGATCACCCGTTCGGAACGATGGCCGACACCGGCGACGGCGGGCACTTCACCGGCGCGGTACTGCGACCGCAGGTGACGGTGACGTCTGCCGCGATGGCAGAGAAAGCCGTGGCGCTGCACGCCGAAGCCCACCGCGCCTGCTTCATCGCCAACTCGGTCAACTTCCCGGTCACGCACGAGCCGGTCGTGACTGTCGCCACGTAAGCTGGCGGACCTGCGAAAAGGAGCATCCATGACGACCATCAACCCGGACGCCCCCGTCCTGGTCACCGGCGGCAGCGGCTACATCGCCAGCTGGATCGTGCGCTACCTGCTGGAGGACGGCCGGACCGTCCGCGCCACCGTGCGCAACCCCGACAAGCCCACGGGCCTGGAGCATCTGCACACGCTGGCCGAGCAGCATCCCGGGAAGCTGACCCTGCACAAGGCCGACCTGCTCGATGCGGGCAGCTTCACCGCGGCGATGGACGGCTGCGAACTGGTCATCCACACCGCGTCGCCGTTCCTGATGGGCCACATCAAAGACCCCGAGCAGCAGCTGATCCGGCCCGCACTGGAGGGCACTCGCAACGTCCTGACCAGCGCCGATGCCACCGACTCGGTGAAGCGGGTGGTGCTGACCAGCAGCGTCGCCGCGATCTACGGCGACTGTGCGGACATGGTGGGCAAAGCCTGTTTCACCGAGGCCGACTGGAACACCACCAGCACCGTCGAGCATCAGGCGTACTCGTACTCCAAGACCGTCGCCGAGCGGGAGGCCTGGAAGATCCAGGGCGCCCAGCAGCGCTGGGACCTGGTGACGATCCACCCGTCGCTGGTGCTCGGACCGGCGCTGACCACCTCCAGCGCCTCGGGCAGCATGACCACGATGCACCACTTCGTCGACATGACGATGGCCGCCGGTGCGCCGCCGCTGCAGCTGGGGGCGGTCGACGTGCGCGATGTGGCGCGGGCGCACATCACCGCCGGTTTCACCGCTGATGCGCACGGCCGCTACATCGCCAACTCGAAGGTCGTCAGCATGCTCGAGCTGAGCCGGGCGTTGCGGGCGCGCTTCGGCTGGCGACCGGCGTTCCCGGTCTTCGAGCTGCCGAAGTTCATGATCAAGCTGGCGGCGCCGGTCGGTGGGCTGACCCGCAAGTTCGTCGAACTCAACGTCGGCTACCCGCTGTGCTTCGACAACTCGCGCACCCGCGCCGAGCTGGGTATCGACTTCCGGCCGGTCGCCGAGTCCGTCGTCGAGCACTTCCAGCAGATGATCGACGACGGGCTGGCGTAGCCCCCTGCGTGACCGTGCACAAATGTCCACCCCCACCTGGGGAGATACCGGACACTTGTGCACGGTCGCGGGTGGGGGTGGCCGGCGAGACCCAAGTAAGCTGGCCTATCGTGCGAAAACGGCGGCTGGGAGTGATGGGTGGGACGTTCGATCCCGTCCACAACGGCCACCTGGTCGCGGCCAGCGAAGTCGCCGATCTGTTCGGCCTCGATGAGGTGATCTTCGTGCCGACCGGCCAGCCCTGGCTCAAGGATCGCCAGGTCAGCGCCGCCGAGGAGCGCTACCTGATGACGGTGATCGCCACCGCGGCCAACCCGCGCTTCTCGGTGAGCCGGGTGGACATCGACCGCGGCGGCCCCACCTACACCAAGGACACGTTGCGCGACCTGACCGCGCTGAACCCCGACGCCGAACTGTTCTTCATCACCGGCGCCGATGCGCTGGGCTCGATCCTGAGCTGGCAGAACTGGGCGGAGATGTTCGAACTGGCCCGCTTCGTCGGGGTGAGCCGCCCCGGCTACGAACTCGACGGCGAGCACCTCGCCGAGGTTCTCGACGCACTGCCCGACGGGGCGCTGACGCTGGTCGAGGTGCCGGCGCTGGCCATCTCATCCACCGACTGCCGCCGGCGGGCCGCCGACTCCCGGCCGATCTGGTACCTGGTGCCCGACGGGGTCGTCCAGTACGTGTCCAAACGCAACCTCTACCGCACCCCAACCCCCGGAGAGCAACCATGACCGCAACACCCGACGCCGTCCACATGGCGACCGTCGCGGCGAACGCCGCCTCGAACAAACTCGCCGACGACGTCGTCGTCCTCGACGTCTCCGGGCAGTTGGTGATCACCGACTGCTTCGTCATCGCCTCTGCGTCCAACGAACGACAGGTCAACGCGATCGTCGACGAGGTCGAGGAGAAGATGCGTCTGGCCGGCTACAAGCCCGCACGCCGGGAGGGCACCCGCGAGGGTCGCTGGACGCTGCTGGACTACATCGACATCGTCGTGCACATCCAGCACCAGGACGAGCGTGACTTCTACGCGCTGGACCGGCTGTGGAAGGACTGCCCGGTGGTGCCCGTGGCACTGGACGGCGAGCCCGCCGCGGGGGAGACACCGTGAGGATCCGCCGGCTGATCCTGTTGCGGCACGGCCAGACCGAGTTCAACGCCGGCAGTCGGATGCAGGGCCAACTCGACACCGTGCTCAGCGACCTGGGCCGCGCCCAGGCCGCCGCCGCAGCCGAGGTGCTGCGCAAGCGGCACCCGCTGGCGATCGTGTCGTCGGATCTGTGGCGCGCCTACGACACCGCCACCGTGCTCGCCGAGCACAACGACCTGCCGGTGCGGGTCGACACCCGGTTGCGCGAAACCCACCTGGGCGACTGGCAGGGGATGACCCATGAGCAGGTCGACGCCGCGACGCCCGGCACCCGGCTGGCCTGGCGTGACGATGCCCGGATGGCCCCGCACGGCGGCGAGAGCCGGATCGACGTCGCCAACCGCAGTGAACCCGTCGTCGCCGAACTCGTTGCCGGGGAGGCGGAGTGGGGTGCTGGCGGTGAACCGGACCGGCCGGTGGTGCTGGTCGCCCACGGCGGGCTGATCGCCGCACTGACCGCCGTGCTGCTGCGGTTGCCGATCGAGAACTGGCCGGTGCTGGGCGGCATGGGCAACGCCAGTTGGACGCAGTTGTCCGGGCACGGCGCAGACGACGCCGGATTCGCCGACATCCGCTGGCGTCTGGACGTCTGGAACGCCTCGGCGCAGGTGGCCAGCGATGTCCTCTGAACCGCGCCGCACCCTGCTGGTCTTCGCCGACTCGCTGTCCTACTACGGCCCGACCGGCGGCCTGCCCGCCGACGATCCGCGAATCTGGCCGAATATCGTTGCCGCGCAGCTCGACTGGGACGTCGAGTTGATCGGGCGGATCGGCTGGACCAGCCGCGACGTGTGGTGGGCGGCCACCCAGGATCCGCGGGCCTGGGCGGCGCTGCCCCGCGCCGGCGCGGTGGTGTTCGCCACCAGCGGGATGGACTCCCTGCCGTCGCCGCTGCCGACCGCGCTGCGTGAGCTGATCCGCTACGTGCGGCCGTCCTGGCTGCGCCGTTGGGTGCGCGACGGCTACGCCTGGGTGCAGCCGCGGTTCTCCCCGCTGGCGCGTGCCGCGCTGCCGCCGCACCTGACCGCGGACTACCTGGAGATGACCAGGGGCGCAATCGACTTCAACCGGCCCGGGATTCCGATCGTCGCGTCGCTGCCGTCGGTGCACATCGCCGACACCTACGGCCGTGCCCACCACGGCCGGGGGCCGACGGTGGACGCGGTCACCGACTGGGCGCAGCGGCACGACGTCCCGCTGGTCGACCTGAAGCAGGCGGTCGCCGCGGAGATCATGAGCGGACGCGGCAACCCCGACGGGATCCACTGGAATTTCGAGGCGCACCAGGCGGTCGCCGAGTTGATGCTCAAGGCGTTGGCTGAGGCCGGCGTGCCCGGGGCGGTGGAGTGACCGGTTCGTGTCCGTCATAGTCATCACCGACTCGTCGGCGTGCCTGCCGGCGCAACTGCGGGAGCAGTGGGGAATCCGGGTGGTGCCGTTGCACATCCTGATCGGCGGCGAGGATCTGCGCGACGGTGTCGACGTGGTGCCCGACGACGTCTACCAGCGTGACAACGTCAGCACCGCGGCGGCCGGCCCGGAGGATCTGGACGCCGTCTACCGGGCCGCGCTCGCCGACAGCGGGGGCTCCGGTGTGGTGGCCGTGCACCTCTCGGCGGCGCTGTCCAGCACGCTGACCGCGGCCCAGCACGCCGCCGCGAGGATCGGCGACCGCATCCGGGTGGTCGACTCGAAGTCGACGGCGATGGGCACCGGTTTCGTGGCGCTGGCCGCCGCCCGGGCCGCTGCCGCCGGTGCTGATCTCGACGGCGTTGTGGCGGCAGCGGATTCGGCGGTGCAGCGCGGGCACGCCTGGATCGTTGTGCAGCGGCTGGACAATCTGCGCCGCAGCGGCCGGATCGGCAGCGCCGCGGCCTGGCTCGGCACCGCCCTGGCGCTCAAGCCGCTGCTGCGGATCGACGACGGCAAACTCGTGCTGGCGCAGCGCATCCGCACCGCCGGCAAGGCGGTGGCGGCGATGATCGACCGGGTCAGCGACCTCGTCGGCGACGGTTCGGCCGAACTCGCCGTGCTGCACGTCGGCAACCCGCAGGGTGCCCAGCAGGTGGCCGCCGCGCTGGCCGAGCGCCTGCCGGCGTGCCCGCCGGCCACGGTCGGCGACCTGGGTTCGGTGCTGGCGCTGCACGTCGGGGCCGGGGCGGTCGGCGTCTGCGTGGACCTCGTGCCGAAGCCGACTGAAACCGACTGAGCGGCTACGCTTCCGGCGATTCGGTACCGGCCGCCCGGCGCACCGCGGCGACGTCCAGCGCGTCGGTGTCCGCAGCCTGCTCGTCGTGCGGGGTGTGCGCCGCGATGCCGCGGATGTGGGTGTTGGGGCCGTAGGGGCGGACCACCTGCGGCCACCAGAACCACTTGCCGAGCAGCGTGGCGATCGACGGCATGAGGAACGCGCGGACCACGAACGTGTCGAGCAGCAAGCCGATCGCGACCGTCGTGCCGTACATCCCGATCGCCTTGAGATCGCTGAAGTACATGATCCCCATCGTGGCCGCGAACACCATGCCCGCCGAGGTCACCACACCGCCACTGCCGGCCATCGCCCGGATGTAACCGGTTTTCAGCCCGGCGTGGATCTCCTCCTCGAACCGGGACACCAGCAGCAGGTTGTAGTCGGAGCCCACCGCCAGCAGGACGATCACTGCCAGCACCATGACCACCCAGTAGATGTGCTGCCCGAAGATGTCCTGCCACAGCAGGACCGAGATCCCGAAGGACGCCGCTATCGAACTGGACGCGGTGCCCAGGATCACCACGGCGGCCACCAGGGACCGGGTGATCATCATCATGATCAGGAAGATCAGCGTCAGCGACGCCACGATCGCGATCATCAGGTCGTATTTGGCGCCGCTCTGCATGTCTTCGTAGAGCGCGGCCATCCCGCCGACGTACACCTTGGCGTCGGCCAGCGACGACTGCTTGAGCGCCTCCTGCGCGGCGATCCGCTCCGGTTCGACCCGGGCGATCCCCTCGGAGGTGGCCGGGTAGGTCTGATGGGTGACGAAGAACCGGGCCGACTTGCCGTCCGGCGACATGAACAGCCGCAGACCGGTCTGGAAGTCGGGGTTGTCGAACGCCTCGGCCGGCAGGTAGAAGAAGTCGTCGTTCTTCGAGTCGTCGAAGCTCTGACCCATCATGATCTGCGCGCTGCTGAGGTCCTCCATCTGGTCGATGAACGCCTTGAACGTGCTGTGCACGGTCAGCACCAGCCCGCGCATGATCCGCATGGTGTCCACCACCGCCGGCAGCAGCGCGGTCACCTTGGGCAGGATCTCGCTCAACTGGGTGGTGTCGTGGGAGAGCAGCGTCAACTGCTCGGTGAGTTTGTCGGTGGTCTCGGCGGACTCGAACGTCGACTGCAGCGCAAAGCACATCGGGATGTCGTAGCAGTGCGCTTCCCAGTGGAAGTACGTCTCGAACACCCGGAAGAAGTCGAGTGAGTCGGCGATGTGATCGCGTAGTTCCTCGGCGACGGAGACGGTGTCCTTGGTGACCGTGGCCAGATCCTCGGTGACGTCGTTGATCTTCAACATGTGCTCGTACATCTCGTTGAGCAGGTTGATGTCGCGGTTGAGCTGCTGGGAGATCGTGTCGATGTCCTTGATCCGGGCCTTGAGGGTCTCCATGTTCTGGATCATCAACTGGTTGGACACGCTGAGCTGGAACGGAATCGAGCTGTGCTGCAGCGGGATTCCCAGCGGCCGGGTGATGTCCTGGATCATCGCGATGCCGACCACCCGCATGATGTTCTTGGCGACGCGGTCCAGCACCAGCATGTCCGCCGGGTTTCGCATGTCGTGGTCGGACGTCACCATGGTGATGTCCGGGGCCATCCGCGCCGCCGAGAAATGCTTCTCCGCCGCCGCGTACGCGACGTTGACCGGCGTCTCCTTGGGCAGGTACTTCCGGTCGTCGTAACCCGGTTTGAATCCGGGCAGTGCGGCCAGCCCGACCAGCACCACCGCCAGACTGGCAACCATGATCGGCGCCGGCCAGCGCACAACCGAGACGCCCGCATTCCGCCAGAATCCGCCGGGCTGATGCTTTTTCGCGTCGAGCAACCCGAAGCTGCTGACCACCACCAGCATCGCCGGGCCCAGGGTGAGGGCGGCCGCGACCACCACGATCATGCCCACCGAGACCGGGACGCCCATGGTGTGGAAGTAGGGCAGCCGGGTGAAGTACAGCACCGCCGACGCCCCGGCGATCGTCAGCCCCGAGCCGAGCACCACGGGCGTGACACTGCGAACGGTGGTGTAGTACGCCTCGATCCGGTCTTCACCGGCGGTCCGGGCTTCCCGATACCGGCCGAGCAGGAAGATGCCGTAGTCGGTGCCGGCGGCGATCGCCAGCATCACCATGATGTTCACCGCGAACGTCGTCAGGCCCATCACGTCGTGGAAGCCGAGGAACGCCACCACGCCCCGCGCGCAGATCAGCTCCAGCAGCGTCAGAAACAGCTGGGTGAGCATCGCGGAGAAGGAGCGGAAGACCACCAGCAGCATCACGGCGATCGCACCGATCGTGAACAGCGTGATCTTCACCAGGCTGTTGTCGCCGATCTCCCGTAGATCGGCGGTGAGCGCGGCCGGCCCGGCGACGAAGGCCTGCACGCCGGGTGGCGCCGGGGTGTCCGCGATGGCCTTGCGAACGGCCTCGACGGATTCGTTGGCCTCGGTCATGCCCTGGTTGCCGACCAGGTTCAGCATCACGTAGGCGGCTTTGGCGTCGGAGCTCTGCACACCGGCGGCGGTCAGCCGGTCACTCCAGAAGTCCTGAATGTGCTCGACGTGGTCCTTGTCGGCGTCGAGCTTCTTGACGATCTCGTCGTAATACTGATGTGCGGGTTGGCCGAGCTCCTCGTCGCCGACGACGACCATCATCACGGTGCTGTTGGACTTGTACTCCTGGAAGTTCTCGCCGACGAGCGCACTGGCGATCATCGACGGTGCGTCCATCGGCGCCAGCGGTGCGGAGTGCTCCTCGGAGATCACCTCCAGCTGCGGCACGAAGACGTTCACGATGACCGTCAGCACGATCCACGCGATGATGATCGGCACCGCGAAGATCCGCAGCATGTGAGCGAAGAACGGTCGTTTGACCTGCGGGTCGTGGTGTTTGTCGATCTGTGCCCGGATGCGTTTGATCATCCGGACTTCACCAGGCAGAAGGTCTGGGCATTGAGACCGGTGGAGCGCCGTTCGTCGCGCAACCGGTCGTCGATCTTGATGCGGCACCCGATCTCATTGGTGTTGCCCTGCACGACCATGTTGGCCATGACGGCCGGCAGCACCGTGACCACGGTGAAGGACCACGGCAGCGGCACGTTGTTGAGCTGGTGGACGTTGGCCTCGGCGTCCCAGTAGTTGATGTCGGCGGTGGTGCCCGGCGGCCCGAACGCCTCGTAGGCGACGTACTTCGGGTTGAACTGCACGATCTCGATGCCGGCGCCGGCATGCGGGTTGAGGTCCTGCGAGGCGAACACCTTGTGCAGCCTGGTGACGACCACACTCGAGATGGCGATCACGATGATGAAGACCACGGGAATCCAGTGCCGCTTGAGCGCGCCGGCGACGGAGACCTTCCGCATCTCACCGCCTTCCGCTGGTCGGATCGCACCCCGTGACGGTCGCGGATCGGACTCGTAAGGACCCCGTAACTGCACGGTCCCGAGCGCCGCCGGAAATGCCGTCTGCTGCTGACAATCTCGTAAGGGGCAGCATAACCTTTGCTCGGCTAACGATCCTAGGTGCCTCACGCCACCTGTGCGCCGGATTGGCGACAGGAACGCTGGGTGACGTTGTCAGAAACGTTCAGTAGCATGTCCGCTGATGCGCGGTCTGGTACATGGCTCCCGGCTCGGTGCAGTGCTCATCGCAGTGGCGATGCTGGCACTGGCCGGTTGCGGCGGCAGCGGAAAGCAGGGCGCGGCCTCCGCGCAGAGCACCAGTCCGGAGGGAACCTGGTCGCGTCCGGACGCGCCTCCCGACCCGCACACGCTGCTGCGCGCGGGTGCACTGGCCGTCGGGCAGGTGCCCGACAGCGCGCTGATCTTCATCGAGAGTCAGACCAACGACGCCGGCACCTGGAAGGTGCGGGTGGTCACCCCCGACGGCAGCGAGCAGCAACTCAAGATCGGGGCCGACGGCGTCGCGGTGCTGGTGGGTCCCGCCTCGACCAACGACTCCGACGGCGACAAGGCCAAGCGCCGCGCCAACATCGACGGCGCGCACCTGGACTACGAGGCGGCGGTCGGCAAGATCCTGGCCGAGGTGCCCAACGGGTCGATCACCGGGCTGAGCCTGGTCGACATGAACGGCACCATCGTGTGGGACGCCGACGTCTGGGACACCGAGTTGGTCGAGCACGACGTGACGATCAACGCGGCGACCGGCGCGGTCACCGCTAACCGACAAGTTTGATGCGGCCGGTGATCGGCGGCAGGTCGGCCAGCGTGACGATCCCCGGGGCGGCCGCCACCACCGCCGGCACCGCATTGGTGACCGGCATCGCCGTGTAGATCGAGCCGAGCCCGTTGTAGTTCGCCTCCGACCAGTCCTGCGGCGGCAGGCAGTGGATCACCGTGCGCATGTTGGGCCGGCCGAACACCTGGATGACGTGGCCGTCGGCGACCGGCTTCGGCGGGGTGACGTGGCTGCCCATGATCCAGTTGAAGCCGACGCTGACCACGTTGCGCTCACCCACCCAGCCGCGGTGGTAGCCGAACACGCTGCCGACGGTGCCGGCCGGGATCTTCATGAACCCCAGATCGGAGTCGGCGGTGGCCGCGGTGAACTGCACGTCGAACGTGATCCTGTCCAACTGGGCGCCGATCGCGTCGGCCATCATCGCCGCCGACTCGGCGAACACCTCGCTTTCACGGCGCACGCTCTCGGCCAGGCCGGGGGTCTGCGGGTCCTGGGAGAAGCCCATCGCGGTCATGGTGCCCGCGGACTCGTAGCTGGAGCAGTCCACTGACTCGGTGATCCGGATTTCGTCGACGTGCTCGCACGCCCCGGACAGCACCATGCCGACCATGTTGGTCAGGCCCGGATGCGCCCCGCTGCCGAAGATCGTGGAATTCCCGGCCCGGCAGGCGTCTTCGATCCGCTTGCGGTCCGCCGGTGTCTGCTTGCCGCCGGTGATCCACGCGGCGCTGGAGCACACGTTGACCCCGGCCTCCAGCAGCCGTACCAACTCGTCGACGCTGGGCCAGATGGGGTTGTAGCAGCAGGCATCCGGCTTCAGGGCGAGCAGTGCGTCGATGTCGTTGGTGGCGGTGACGCCGGTCGGCTGCGCCAAGCCGGCCAGTTCGGCCGCGTCCACGCCGACCTTGTCCGCGCCGTGCGCGTAGACCCCGACCAGTTCCAGGTCGGGACGGCCGATGATGGCGTGCAGCGAACGCTGCCCGATGTTGCCGGTCGTCCACTGGATCACGCGAAGCGGTGCGGTCATGGCTCCACACCCTATTCGGGTGCGCGACGGCGACGTTTGTGGCACCGTCGATTCTCGTGACCAGCACGATCGTTCGCACCGCGGTCGATGCCGATTGGGCGCAGATAGCGCTGTTGGACGCCACCGGGTTCGGGGTGCTGATCGACCCGGGCCGGGTGACCGCGCTGCGGACGATGGTGCCGGCCGATGGCGCGGTGGTGGCCTGCGACCGCGATCTCGGGGTCATCGGGGTGGCGCTCTACCTGGACCTGCGGCTGACCGTTCCCGGCGGGCAGGTGCTGCCGGCCGCCGGGATCAGCGGGGTGGTGGTGGCGCCCACCCACCGCCGGCGTGGCGTGCTGCGCGCGATGTACGACGAACTGCACCGACGGATCGCCGATTCGGGGTATCCGATCGCCGCGCTGACGGCCAGCGAGGGCGGCATCTACGGGCGGTTCGGCTACGGGACGGCGACGATCAAGTGCGAGTTGGAGATCGACCGCCGGTTCGCCCGGCTGCACCCGGACGCCCCCGACCCGGGCGGTGTGCGACTGGCGAACCCGGCCGACTGCCGTGCGGAACTGGCCGCCGTCTATGACCGGTGGCGCCTGCGCACCCCCGGCGGACTAGCGCGTCCCACGGCACTCTGGGACGACCTGCTCGCCGACCGGGAACCTGAACGTGACGGCGGCACACCGTGGTTCGTGCTGCTGCACCCCGACGGCTACGTGCTGTACCGGGTGCACGCCGGGGATACCAAGACCGTGCGGATCGGCGAGTTCCGGGCGGTGACCGCCGACGCACACGCCGCGCTGTGGCGGGCACTGCTCGGGCTGGACCTGATGACGACGATCGGCCTGGACAGCCACCCCGACGACCCGCTGCCCTATCTGCTCACCGACACCCGGCTGGTGCGCACCACCGGGCGCCGAGATGACCTGTGGCTGCGGCTGATGGACGTGCCCGCCGCCCTGGAGGCTCGCCGGTACGCGGCCGACGCCAACGCCGTCATCGCGGTGCGGGACGGATTCCGCAGCGACGGTGGACGTTTCATGCTCGACGTGCGTTCCGGGGTCGCGAAGTGCACGCCGACGAGCGCACCCGCCGAAGTCGAGATGGACCTTGACGTGCTGGGCGCCCTGTACTTCGGTGCGCACCGCGCGTCGGCGCTGGCCGCGGCGAACCGGCTGCGCGGCGAGCCGGAGTTGCTGGGCCGGCTGGACGCCGCGTTCGCCACGCCGACGCCGGCGCAGCTGGGGTTCTTCTTCTAGCCCTCCCTACCGCGAGCGTGCAGAATTCACCGCCAAAACCCCAGGTGGCGGGCTGTTGCAAAATCGGTAGTTAGGTGAGCTAT
>NZ_JAHCLR010000089.1 GCF_018455725.1 Mycolicibacter acidiphilus | reverse complement strand
CGAATCAACGCACTCTGAAACCGGAAGAGCCGTCAAACCGGTCCTCTCAAGGAGCTCGGCGATGTCGGTCGATCAAACGCGAATCCCGACTTTAAGACCCTGAACGCGTCGGCGTTACGGACAAGAGGGTATGGCCCAAGCGCCCCCGAAGGAAGTCAGGTCGCAAGAGACCATGGGAGCCGGGTTCCGCGCAGGTTGTTTCACGATCTCCGGAAGTGATCCAGCTTGAGGGAGTGGCGCGGTCTCATTTACCTGCACGATGTTGGTCGGGCTGGGGCCGGCGTTGGATTCGTCGGCGAATGCGAGCCCGGCGGGCGCGGCGAGCGCTACTGCGATGCCGACAAGACTTGCAACAAGGCGTCCATTCCTATTAAACATGGCGATACTTCTTTCGGGATATCAAAAATTATTTGCCAAGAACTTGGACTGTAACCACTCCGGCTCGATCCACGTGATGACTGTTCCAATCTAAACGCGCTGGTAGACGGCCTGCAACATGATTACCACGACACCATGACCAAATATGTGATGTAGGTCATGATCACCGATGGGGCATGGCGGTCGTCATTCGATCAATTTGGTCGCTTTGGAATAGCGTGCGACTGTAGAACCCTACGCCGAGCTGCCTGTTACTGTGCGGTGCGCCCGGTGGATTCTGTAACGGTTGGTCGGCGGCACCGGTGGACGCCGCCGCCGTGCGGCCCGCGGCGTGGATCGGCAGCTCGAACGGGGCCGATATTTGATAAACAGATTCAAATAATAACGTGTTAATTAATATTTCTGTATATCACTGCTGGTAGCTACCGTGGAGGCATGGTCAAATCCACCGATATCGTCATCTGCCAGCCGCTTCGGACCCCGATCGGGCGGATGGGCGGGGCGCTGGCATCGGTGTCGGCGACGGCGCTGGCCACCACGGTGCTGCGTGCCCTGATCGACCGCACCGGAGTGGGGGAGGGCGACGTCGACGACGTCATCCTCGGCCACGGCTACCCCGGTGGCGAGGCGCCGGCGATCGGGCGGATCGCCGCGCTGGACGCCGGCCTGGGCACCGGCGTGCCGGGCGCACAGGTCGATCGCCGCTGCGGATCGGGGCTGCAGGCGGTGCTGTACGCCGCCGGACAGATCGCCACCGGTGCGGCCCGGCTGATCGTTGCCGGTGGAACGGAATCGATGTCCGGCGTCGAGCACTACGCATTGGGGCTGCGCTCGGGCGTCAAACAGGGCAGCATCGCATTGATGGATCGACTGGATCGAGCGCGTGAGACAGCCGGCGGCGCGAACCACTCGATCGCCGGCGGCATGATCGAGACGGCCGAGAATCTGCGCCGTGACTACGGCATTTCCCGGACCGAGCAGGACGAGGTGGCGGTCCGGTCGCACCGCCGTGCCGCGGCCGCCCAGTGGGACGGGCACTTCGCCGACGAACTGGTCCCGGTCACCGTGCCCGGCCGGCGCGGCAATCCCGACGTCGTCGTCGACCGGGACGAACACCCCCGCCACGACCTCACCGTCGAGAAACTGGCTGCGCTGCGCCCGATCCGGCAGGCGGCTGATCCCGACGCGACCGTCACCGCCGGCAACGCCTCCGGCCAGAACGACGGCGCCGCCCTGTGCGTGGTCACCACCCTGCGTGAGGCGCACCGCCGCGGTCTGACACCACTGCTGGCACTGCGGTCCTGGGCGGTGACCGGTTGCGCCCCCGAGACGATGGGCCTCGGACCGGTCGGCGCCACCGAAGCCGCCCTGGATCGGGCCGGGCTGACCCTCGACGAGATCGACCTGATCGAACTCAATGAGGCGTTCGCCGCCCAGGTGCTGGCCGTGCTGCACGAGTGGAAGGTCGACCCGCTCGATGAGCGGCTCAACCCGAACGGCTCCGGTATCTCGCTGGGTCACCCGATCGGCGCCACCGGCGCGCGCATCCTGGCTACCGCCGCCTATGAGGCGCACCGCCGCGCCGCGCGCTACGTCCTGGAGACCATGTGCATCGGCGGCGGCCAGGGGCTGGCCGCGGTGTTCGAGGCTGTCCGATGAGCGCCGTGGCGGTCCACGCGGTGGTCAGCGGCCTGGCAGAAGGCGCGGTCGTCGTACTGTCCAACTCGCTGGGCTCCACCCACCGGATGTGGGACGCCCAGATCGGAGCGCTGGAGGAACGATTCCGGGTGGTGCGCTACGACACCCGCGGGCACGGCGAATCCCCGGTGCCGGCCGGCCCGTACACGATCGACGACCTCGCCGACGACGTGGTGGCACTGCTGGACCGGCTCGGGGTGCAGCGGGCGCACCTGGTCGGGCTGTCCCTGGGCGGGATGACCGCGCTGCGGGTGGCCGCCCGCAACCCCGAGCGGGTCGACCGGATGGCGGTGCTGTGCACCGGCACCCGACTTCCGCCGGCGCAGGCCTGGTCGGAGCGGGCCGCGACCGTCCGCGCACACGGCAGCGGCAGTATCGCCGCCGCAGTGGTCGAGCGGTGGTTCACCCCGGAGTTCCTGCTGGCGAACCCGGTCGTCCGGGCGGACAGCGAGGCGATGGTGGCCGCGACCCCCGCCGAGGGCTACGCCGGGTGCTGCGAGGTGATCGCGGCGCTGGACCTGCGCGGCGATCTGGCGTCGATCACCGCGCCGACGCTGGCGATCGCCGGCGCCGACGACCCTGCCACCCCGCCGGCGAAACTCAACGCGATTGCGACCGGCGTCCGAGCCGGCCGACTGCTCGTCGTCGCGCACGCCGCGCATCTGGCGAACGCCGAACAGCCCGAGATCATCACCCCGGCCCTCATCGAACACCTGGAGAAGCCATGACCCTGAACAAAGTGGTCGACTCGGCCGCCGCCGCGGTCGCCGACATCCCGCACGGCGCCAGCCTGGCCGTCGGCGGATTCGGGCTTGCCGGCATCCCGTGGTTCCTCATCGAGGCGCTGCTGGAGCAGGGCGCGGGTGATCTCACGATCGTCTCCAACAACTGCGGGGTCGACGGCGCCGGTCTGGGCCTGCTGCTCGACGAGCGGCGCATCAGCCGGGTGATCGCCTCGTATGTGGGCGAGAACAAGGAATTCGCCCGCCAGTATCTGGCCGGTGAGCTCACCGTGGAACTCACCCCGCAGGGCACCCTGGCCGAACGGATGCGCGCCGGCGGCAGCGGCATCGGGGCGTTCTTCACCCCGACCGGGGTGGGGACCGCGGTCGCCGACGGCGGCCTGCCCTGGCGGTATCACCCCGACGGCAGCATCGCGATCGCCTCACCGCCCAAGGAGGTCCGTACGTTCCGCGGCAAGGAGATGGTGCTCGAGGAGGGCATCGTCACCGACTTCGCGCTGGTGCGCGCCGCGGTCGCCGACCGCGCCGGGAACTGCCGATTCCATGCCGCCGCACGGAATTTCAACCCACCGGCCGCAATGTCCGGGCGAATCACGATCGTCGAGGCCGAGCAGGTCGTCGAGGTCGGCGAACTGCACCCCGACGCCGTCCACCTGCCGGGGATCTTCGTGAAGCGCATCCTGGCGCTCACCGGCGAGCAGGCGGCCCGCAAAGACATCGAGAAGCGCACCACCCGACCCCGGGAGCAGGAGGCAGTGCAATGAGTTGGACCCGCGAGCAGATGGCCGCCCGTGCGGCAGCCGAACTGCGTGACGGTGACTACGTCAACCTCGGCATCGGACTGCCGACCCTCATCCCCGGATACCTGCCGGAGGACTCCAGCATCACGCTGCACGCCGAGAACGGCATCCTCGGGGTGGGGCCCTTCCCGTACGACGACGAGGTCGACCCGGACCTGATCAACGCCGGAAAGCAAACGGTGACAGTGCTTCCCGGGGCGTCGTACTTCGACTCGGCGACCAGCTTCGCGATGATCCGCGGAGGGCACGTCGACGTGGCGGTGCTCGGCGGCATGCAGGTCGCGGGCAACGGCGACCTGGCCAACTGGATGGTGCCCGGAGCCATGGTCAAGGGTATGGGCGGGGCGATGGACCTGGTCAGCGGTGTCGACCGGGTCATCGTGCTGATGGATCACACCACCAAGTCCGGTGCAGCGAAACTCGTTGCCGCCTGCGATCTTCCGCTGACCGGCCGCGGTGTGGTGAGCAGGGTGATCACCGACCTCGGCGTGTTCGACGTGACGGGCGGCGGGTTCGACCTGGTGGAGCTGGCGCCCGGGGTGGAGTTCGCCGAGGTGCAGGCGAAAACCGCTGCGCCGGTGGCTGAACGGCTGCCCGCGTAGCGCGCCTACTGGCGCATCACCAGCAGCGGCTGCTCGACGGACCCGACCAGGCCGGACCGATCGAACAGCTCGCCCTGGGTGAACCCGGTGCCGGAATCCGCGATGTGGGAGCGGGCGGACAGGTTGATCCAATCCCCGGCGGGTTCGCGCCCGAGGGTCAGGGTGACGCTCGGCGGAATGAACGCCCACTCGATCGGGGACAGTTCCGCGGAGATCCCGTTGGCCGAGTCCGCGACGACGGCCAGATAATGCACCGGTGCGGTTTCCTCACCGAGTACCAGCGGGATTCGCAGCCTGGTCCAGACGCTGGCCGGTCCGGGATGCTGGTAACCGCCGTGCACGAACCGCCACTCGATGGCACGCCCGTACCCCCAGTCCGGGCTGACCCGCGGGAAGTAGCGCTGCGGCTGCTCACCTGGCAGCGGCGGAACCGGCACCTGGCTCGCCTGCGCCTGCGCCTGCGTCGAGCCGGGACTGCGGCGAATCCGCCACGCGGTTGCGGTGACCGCGAGCTTGCCGTTGGCCCACAATTTCGCCTCGACCATCTCGATTCGCTTGCCGGGCCGCAGGATCGTCGCCTCGGTGCGGATTCGCCCCTGCGGGATCGGGCCGAGCATGTCGGCGGTGAGCCGGGCGATCGCCATGTCCGGGTCCGGGCGGACCCGTTCGACGGCGCGGGCCAGCAGCGCCGCAGGCGGCCCGCCGTGCTGCATGGTCAGGTCCCAGGGGCTGGCGGTGGCGACGGTCGAGTCGAACTCGTCGGTGTCCACCGGCAGGAAGAATGCCGGCGGGCGATCGGTGGTCGAATCCGTCACGGCCGCCACGCCTCCGGGTTGACCGGGTGCGGCGGCACGTCGCCGCGGGCCATGGCGATCGCGTTCTCGGCGCACAGTCGGGCCATCGCCGCGCGCACCGAGACGGTGGCGCTGCCGATGTGGGGGAGCAGCACGGTGTTCGGCAGTTCCGCCAGACCGGCGGCCAGCCGCGGTTCGTTCTCGTAGACGTCCAGGCCGGCCCCGGCGATCTCGTCCGACGCCAGTGCAGCCACCAGGGCGTCCTCGTCGACGACCGGGCCCCGCGCGGTGTTGATCAGCACGGCGGTCGGCTTCATCGCCTGAAGCACGTCGGCGTTCACCAGGTGGTGGGTCTCGTCTTTGAGCGGAACATGCAGGGAGAGGTAGTCGCTGGACGCCACCAGCTCAGCCCAGTCGACATGGCGCACGCGCCCGGCGAATGCGCCGAGTTCCTCGTCGGGGACGGGCCGGTCCCCCGGCGGCCGCGGACAGAACAGCACCTCCATGTCGAACCCGAGTGCCCGCCGCGCGGTGGCACGGCCGATCCGCCCGAAGCCCGCCAGCCCCAACGTCCGCCCGGAGATGTCCTGCCCTAAGAACATGTCCGACCGCCACCCGGAGAAATGCCTGGTACGGACGAACGTGTCCGCCGCCACCGCCCGACGCCCGACGGCCAGCATCAGCAGCATCGCGATGTCGGCGGTAGCACCCGTCAGCACATCGGGGGTGTTGCCGACCATCACCGCGTTGGCGGTGGCCGCCGCGACGTCGATGTTGTCGTAGCCGACGGCGAAGTTCGAGATGCCGCGGATCTTGGCCGCGCGCAACAGATCCGCGTCGAAGGGGTCGCGGACCTGCGCGACGATCACGTCGTAGTCGCCGGACTCGCAGGCCGCCCGCAGGGTCGCGGCGTCCGGCGGCGCATCCGGCAGGTGGACGCTGCCCGCGGCCCGCAGCAGTGGCAGTCCGGGGTCGGGGATCGGCGCGGTGACGAAGAATCGGAGATCACTCATCGAATACCTCCTGCACGATGCGGAAGGCGGTGTTGGATCGCGACGACCAAGTCGAACGCATCCGTGCCGACGGACCGGTGGAACGTGATCGGTCTGGCCGTGGTGGTCGCGGGATCCTCGCTTGCATTGCAGTTCAGCGTAACCGGACGAATGACCGCTACGCGCCGGGTTGCGAGCGCCGCCTGGCCACGCCGGATACCCGTAACGCAACCGCGATGCGCAGTTGGTGGCCCCCACACGAACACCGAGTTTCGGTCAAGGATTGATGACGCAGCGTTGTGGTCCATCGTCGCGGCCGGCTACACCAGCCCGAGCCGTTTCAGGCCGTCGACATAGTTGACGA
Source organism: Mycolicibacter acidiphilus (assembly GCF_018455725.1). Classification (GTDB taxonomy): domain Bacteria; phylum Actinomycetota; class Actinomycetes; order Mycobacteriales; family Mycobacteriaceae; genus Mycobacterium; species Mycobacterium acidiphilum. The sequence continues at coordinate 3,607 of NZ_JAHCLR010000089.1, read as the reverse complement.
TTAAGCCCGAGGTGACGTGCGGGATGTCGTCGTCGGGACCGATCCGAGACGCCTGCACGGCCGCGCGGAACCGTCGCGTTGAGGCGACCGAGCCGCAAACGGGTACCAGTGGCTTCTCGTAGCTGTGCAGCAGGGGCAGGAGTGAGGCTCGACGCTGCCGATCCGGCAGTGCCCGTAGTGCGGTTTCGAACCGGTACAGCCATTCGGCGTAGTCATCGATCCGACTGACCGGGAAGCCGGCGGCGATCAGCCAGTCGACGTACTCATCGAGTCCGATGCCGTCGTTGTGCGGGTTCATCACGTGATAGGTCGCGACCCCCTCGGGCGGTCGTGCTCCCAGTGCGGTGATCGCCTCGGCGACGAAACCGACCGGCAGCCCGTCGTAGTGGGCGCGCTGCCGTTCGCCGATGGGATCGAGTTCGTAGAACGACCCGGGTGCGATGCCGGTCGTCAGCAAGCTCAGCATCAGCCGGGTGAACATGTCCGGCAGGTTGAGTTGCCCGGTGTACTGGCAGTCCGCAAGGATCAGATCGCAGCGGAACACCGTCACCGGCAGGCCGCACCGTGATTGGGCCTCAGCCAACAACACTTCACCGGCCCACTTGCTGTTGCCGTATCCGTTGGCGTAGCCGTCGTCGATCCTGCGGACAGGGCTCATGACCCGAATGTCGGCGTCCTCGACGAATTCCGCTGACTCCACCTGGTCGCCCACGCTGATCGTGGACACGTAGTTGTAGTGCTTCCGGCTGGCAGTCAGTGCGAGCCGGATCAGCTCGGCGGTGCCGACGACGTTGGGCCCGAACAACTGCCGGTACGGCAGCACATGGTTGACCAGAGCTCCGGCGTCGACGATCAAGTCGACCGTGTCAGCCAACCGCAGCCAAGTGGTCTCGTCGAGCCCGAGTCGGTGTTCGCCTTTGTCGCCGGCGAGGACCTCCAACCGGCCGTCGGCGGCCAGCCCCCGATAGGAGCGCAGGAGCTCCGGATCACCGTCGAAGGTGTCATCGAGACGTTGCCGGGCGCCCTCGTCGGATTCGGCCCGCACCAGGCAGATCAGCCGGCCGCGCGGGAGCCGTCTCAACCATTCCAGCAGGAGCCGGCGCCCCAGGAAGCCGGTGGCGCCGGTCAACAGCACCGTGTTCGGCGTCGTGCCGGCCGCTGGAAGCGACGGCGCTGCCGAAAGCAGCCCTGGCGGAAGGAATTTCTCCAGCGTGAGATCGGCGGCCCGCACCGTAGTCGGGTCCGGCCCGTGCATCGCCGTGAAGATGGGTTGCCGGTCCCCCAGTGCGTGCTGCGCCTCGATATAGTGCGCGACCGCGGTCAGGTCGGCGGTCGGGCTCACGATGACACCCACCGGCACCTCGATCTTGAAGATCTCATGCAACAGGTTGGCGAATGTCAACGCCGACAGCGAGTCACCGCCTAGGTCGGTGAAGTGCACATCGGCCGTGATGTCGGTGGCCCTGGTGCTCAGCACCGCAGCCGCGGCGTGGATCACGGTCTGCAGCACCGGCCGCTGGGTCGCGCCTTCGATCAGCGCCCGCTGCTCGGTGGCCTGGCTTTCGGCCAGTTCGGTGTACAACTGCTCCAGCCGCGCCCCGTAGTGCTCCTTGAGCTTGGGGCGGCCGAGTTTTGCGATCCCGGTGAGCAGGCCGTTCTCCAGACTGAACGGTGCGGTCTCGACGATGAAGTCGTGCGGGACCTCGTAGGTCTGTAACCCCGCGGTCCGCGCCACCTCCTGCAACGACTCGCTGATCAACGGCCGGAGATCGTCAAGAGTCCAACGTGCCAGTGCTGCCTCGGTCGGGACGATGGCCGCCAGCAGGTATGAGCGCGTCCCATTGCCGTACACGTAGATCTGTCGGATCAGCGGGCTGGTGCCGAACGCCGCCTCCAGCTTCGAGACGGTGACGAATTCACCCTGCGAGAGTTTCAGCACGTTGTTACGACGATCCAGGTATCTCACTCGGCGGGGCTCGATCTCGGCCATGATGTCACCGGTGCGGTAGTAGCCGTCGGCGTCGAATACCTCGGCGGTGATCTCCGGGCGCCGGTAGTAGCCGGCGAAAACATGTTCCGTTCTGAGCAGCAACTCACCGCGCGGATACGGCTGGTCGGTGTGGAAGTAGCCCAACTCGGGCACGTCGACGAGCTTGTAGTCGCTCACCGGTGGCCGGAACACCTCGTCGTAGAGCACGATGGTCGCCTCGGTGGAGCCGTAGGCGTTCAACAGCGGCATACCGATGACGGATTCGGCCCACGCCCGCAGGTCCGCGGAGATCGGTGCGGAGGTGACCAGCGCTGAGGTGAACCTTCCGCCCAGGACTTCGTGGCGCAGTTCGTCGGCGACCTGTGCTTCGATCGCGGCGCGGTCGGCGCCACCGGTGCAGCGCCGGTCGACCTCACTCTGGAACTCCCCGCGCAGCATCTCCCAGATCCGCGGCACGAACACCAATTCGGTGGGGCGGACCAGGGCGAGGTCGTCGAGGAATGTGGACAGGTCACTCTTGGCCGCGAAATATGCGGTGCCGCCGCTGCCGAGCGTTCCGTACAACACGGTGCGACCGACGACGTGACTCATCGGTGTGAAATTGAGGGTGATCGACGGCTCCGTACTCGGCTCGCCCCAAGCCCTGCTCGATTTGCGCCAGAAATTCGACACCAGTCGACGGGTGAGCATGGCGCCTTTCGGCGCGCCGGTGCTGCCCGAGGTGTAGATCAACAGCGCCAACGCATCGGCGTCGTCGACCGGTCGTGGCGGGCTCAGGGAGGCTCCGCGGGTGATCACGGCGTCCAGTGTTTCGAGCCGTACCGCGGTATCGGCCACCCGGGCACGCGCGGACTCGAACGCTTCGCGGTGATCATCGAGTTCCGGGTGGTAGTCGAACACAATCAGCCGCTGCGGGGTGGGGTCGACCAGAACCAATTCGACGGCGTCGGCAAGACTGCCGATGCCCACGGCCAGCACACGCGGCTCGGTTTCGGCCACCACCGGCTGCAGCGCAGCGACCGACGCACTGGTCTGCAGCGGCACCGACACCGCGGCCAACAGTGTGCTGGCCATGTCGACGACGGTGTAATCGATGCTGGTGAAACCCATGACGGCGATCCGGTCGCCTGGTACCACCGGGTCGCCGGCCAGAGCCGCGGCAACCGCGCGGGCGCGTTCCCACAGGCGGCGATAGGTGATCGTCTCGAAGTGCGCCTGCGGTTCGCCCACCGTGCGGCCGGTGTCCGGATCCTGCACGAATCGGATAGCCCGACGCCCCAGGGCGGGGCGGTCTGCGTAGCCGTCCATGACCGTGGCGATGATCTGCGTTAACCCCAGCCCTGGTCGATCGATCGCGGCGGTGACTATCGGGCTCGGGTGGGCCGCGGCCAAGTTCGGGTGATCGGTCATCGATGGCACGGTTTCATCCTCCTGCCGATGCGAGCTTGCATCGGAAATGCGCCCAATTGATTTGATGACACAATATACCGAATTGACGTGGCGATCCGCGTCTTTAATATTGAATCAAGCGCGATCAGTCCGGTGAAATTCATTTATAATTCTAGTCGGGTGAATGTGTTGGGCGGTGTCAAGCGGTGGAAGCAACGGAGTCGGTCA
>NZ_JAHCLR010000088.1 GCF_018455725.1 Mycolicibacter acidiphilus | reverse complement strand
GTGGCACCGGCGGCGCGGCCGGCGGCGCGGGCGGCCCGGGCGGTACCGGCGGGGCCGGCGGCACTGCGACGGGGACCGGCAACGGCAGCACGCCGACGGACGGCACGACCGGCGCGGCCGGGGCGACCGGTCAGACCGGTGCGACCGGTCCGACCACCGCACCTACCTCCTAAGCACGATTTCGGCGCGATTCGGCCCGCTCAGCGGGCCGAACCGCGCCGAAATCGCGTTAGAAGCGGCCACCGCCGCCGCAAAAGCCGCCACCGGAGCCGGATCCACCGAACGACGTGGGACTCCAGCCGCCGCCTCCACCACCACCGAAGCCGCCCCCGCCGCTGAGGATGTTCCCGACGATGATCCCGCCGAGCATCGCCCCGGTGTCATTGCCGCTGCGGTATCGCCCGTAGTAGGCACGCTGCGCCGCCTGCACGTCGGCCTTGGCCAGTGACTGCGCCGCTGCAGCCAGCGTGGCAGCACTGTTCGCCTGGGTGATCGCGCCGGGCACGTCCGAGGTTCGCTGCACCTCGGCGGCGTCGAGCCGCCGGCGCGCTTCGGCCAGTCGGGTGCGCGCCTCGGGACCGACGCTGCCACGGCGGGTGTCGATGTAGTCCGACACCGCACGGATCCGTGCGGATGCGGTGAACACCGCCTGCTCGACGGTGCGGGCCAGCCGCTCGGCGGCCGCACGCTCCTCGGCAAGGGTGTCGAGCAACTGGTCCAGTGCGGAATCGGCTTTGGTCAGCTTGCCGAACGCACCCAGCGGATCACCGGACCCGCGGGCGGCGGCGACGGCCTTGACCGCGGTGTCCCGCGCGGCCGTCAGCTCGGCCTGGTGCGCGCCCGCCCCGCGCTGCAACTGCACGTTGGCCTGCGCGATCCCGGCCTCGATGTCGGTGACGGCCTCCGGCAGGGTCGCCACCGCGTGCCGGATGTCGTGGGCGGCGCTGTCCACCGCATCGAGCAGGGCGCGCCCCTGGCCGATCCCCGACTCCGCCGCGCGCACCAGATCGACCAGGTCCCCCTGCCCGCCGGTCACCGGGTGATCGGCGAGTTCCCGGGCCCGGGTGATGGTGCGCTCGGTGAACGCCGCGCGGTCCCGCGCCGTCTTGACGTTGCCCGACACCGAAGTCAGTGCCTCGGCGTCGAATTCACCGTGCAGCTCCGTCAGGTGCTGCTCGGCGGCCGGAATCCGGGCGGTCAGCTCCACCAGCTGCCGGGTCAGATCGTCCAACCGGGTCGGGGCGTTGATCACCAGATCCCGCAGCTGCTCGAAGGCCGTTCGCTGCGTTTCGATCTCCCGGTCGGCCTTCGAGGCGGTGACGATCACCCCGGTCAGCAGGTCGCGCTGCTGAGCGGGTGTCTCGGGGATGTCGTCGTCGAGCTGCTGACGGACGGTGAACGCATGCGCCATCGCGGCTTTGGCGCCGGTGACCGCCGCCGCGAACGGCCGGGTGCGCTCCTCGCCGAACTCCTCGACGGCCAACACCAACTCGTTGGCGCTGGTGCGCACCGCGTTGTCGACGGCCACGACCTTCTCCCGGGACAGCGCGTCGAGCGTGTCGACGGCGACGGCGGTCAGCGCGTTCGGGTCGGTCGCGTCGATGCGCCGCGCCGCCACCAGCGCCGCCGCCCGCCGGCGCCGGCGCAGCAGCCGGGTCACCACCAGCAGAACAACGCCGGCCAGGACCACGACTCCCAGCGCCAGCAGCACGGCCGTCCAGTTCACCGTCGCCGGCGCTGCGGCGGCGTCCAGGCCGGACGCCGCGACCGTCGCCGCCCCGGCCCAGTCGCCCCGATGCAGTGCCGGTTCGATCTCGTTGCGCCGCAGCGCATCCACCTTGCCGGAGCTGACTTCGCCGACCCCGGTGGAGACCAGGAACGCATAGCTGCGGTCGGCGGTCGCGACCGCCAGCAGCGCGTCATGGTCGCCGAGGTCGCTCAGGCGCGCCGTGCTGCGACCCCAATCGTCGGCGGTCTGGCCGGAGAAGATGTCGACGAAGACCACCCACAGCCGGATGTGCCGATCCGCGTAGAGCCTGTCCAGCGCGTCCTGCACCGAACTGCGGTCCGACTGCGAGAGCACCCCGGCGTTGTCGGTGACCGAGGCGGGCAGCCGCATCGGCGGGTCCGCTACGACGCCGGGAGCGACCAGCAGTGCGGTGACGATGACCGCGACAGCGACGCCGAGCACGCGGGGTAATCGCATATCGACAAATCTAACTCCGATCCGGGGCGAGGCCACCTGAATCCGTGCAGCGCAGCGCTCCAAATAGACTTGCCCGCGGTGGCCACCAAGGAGTACGACGACTACGACGCGCACGACCGCGACCGCATGGTCGCCGAGGCGCCCAAGATCGCGGGCCTGCCGGGAACCGGCGGGCAGCACCGCACCGACTTCGCCCGGGATCGGGCACGCGTGCTGCACAGTGCTGCGCTGCGCCGTCTCGCCGACAAGACCCAGGTCGTCGGCCCGCGCGACGGCGACACGCCGCGCACCCGGTTGACCCACTCGCTGGAGGTCGCGCAGATCGGGCGGGGGATGGCGATCGGACTGGGCGCCGACCCGGACCTGGTCGACCTGGCCGGGCTGGCCCACGACATCGGCCACCCGCCGTACGGGCACAACGGCGAGCAGGCGCTCAACGAGATCGCGGCCGACTGCGGCGGCTTCGAGGGCAACGCGCAGAACTTCCGCATTCTCACCGTCCTGGAACCGAAAGTCCTTGACCCCCAAGGGCGTAGCGCCGGGCTGAACCTGACCCGGGCCGCACTGGACGCGGTGACCAAGTATCCGTGGCCGCGCAAACCCGGGCTGCCGAAATTCAGCTTCTACGACGACGACCGCGCCGCCGCGGACTGGATGCGCACAGGGGCACCGGGTGAGCGGGTCTGCCTGGAGGCGCAGATCATGGACTGGGCCGACGACGTCGCCTACTCGGTGCACGACGTCGAGGACGGGGTGATCTCGGGCCGGATCGACCTGCGGGTGCTGGCCGACGAGGCGACGGGTGCGGAGCTCGCGCGACTCGGCGACCCGGCCGGCAACCACGATCTGGCCGAGGCCGCCCGCCGGCTCTCCGAGCTGCCGGTGGTCGCCGCGACCGGACGCTACGACGCGACGCTGACCGCCTCGGTCGCGCTGAAACGGCTCACCAGTGAACTCGTCGGACGGTTCGCCTCCGCGGCGATCAGCGCCACCCGTGCGGTCGCCGGACCCGGCCCGCTGACCCGCTACCGGACCGATCTCGCGGTGCCGGAGACGGTGCGAGCCGAGGTCGCGGTGCTCAAGACCCTGGCGGTGCAGTTCATCATGTCCGACGAGCAGCATCGGCGGATCCAGCAGCGGCAGCGCGAGCGGGTGCACGCCGTGGCCCGGCAGTTGCTGGCGGGGGCGCCGGCGACGCTGGACCCGGTGTTCGCCGCGGCGTTCACCGCGGCCGCCGACGACGCCGCCCGGCTGCGGGTGGTCATCGATCAGATCGCGTCCTGCACGGAGGGCCGGCTGGAGCGGATCGCCTCCGATTAGGGGTTAGGCCTTGGTGAGGTCGGCGACCTTGGTCAGCATCGCCTGAACGGCGTCGGTGCTGCTGGACTCCGGGTTCGCGGACCCGGTCGCGTTCGGAACCCCGGTGAACGCGATCAACACCCCGATGATGCAGTTGCCCTGGATGCCGACGGCCCGGGTGTCGGGTGCCTTCGGGTTCTTGTCGAGCACGATCGACGCGGACAGGATGCTGTCGGTGATCCGGACGTTCTGGATGTGCATCTCGGTGCCGGGAAGCTGCGGCGGGCTGTCGGCGCCCGGGGTGATCGGCTCGTGGTTGACGGCCTTGCCGTCGCAACCCTTCCAGCGTTCGGCGAACTTGGCGAACACCGCCTGCGCGTCGGCGGCGGTGGGCATCGCGACCACGGCCTCCTTGACGAACATCACCTTGGTGTTCAGCGGCTGGAAGTCGGCGTGCCCGGGTTCGGAGGCGGCCCAGGTCTCCCGCACGTAGCTGTGCACGTCGCTCGGTTGGTAGACGGCCTGCGGTGCGACGTCGACGACTCCGACGCAGTCGCTCGGCGGGGACGAGTTGTCCATCTCGTCGAAGCCGCCGTAGACCAGCGAACCGGGGGCGGACTTGAACGGCTGATCGAGCATCGCCGTCAACTCGCCGCCGTCGAGCAGCACCTGCTTCACGATGTCGCCGGTCAGCACGGACCCGCTCGCCGCGGTGCGGGACTTGCCCGGCAGGACCAGCCACCCCACCAATGCCACCGCGACCACCGCGACGACGGCCCCGACGATCAGCAGTCGCGTTCGCGGGGATTTCACCGCTGAGGGCTGCTCGGACAGACTCATGCATGCTCCCTGACGTCGACGTTGACGCACCGAGCTTAAAACACCGCGGTTCGGCGGCGGCTGTGCGCTCTACACTGACCCGATGGCCGGCCGCATCTCCGATCGCGACATCGCCGCAATCCGCGAGCAGGTCCGCATCGAGGACGTCGTCGGCGACTATGTCCAGCTCAGGCGAGCCGGTGCCGACTCGCTCAAGGGTCTGTGCCCGTTCCACAACGAGAAATCGCCGTCGTTTCACGTCCGGCCCAACCACGGTCACTTCCACTGTTTCGGTTGCGGTGAGGGCGGCGACGTCTACGCGTTCATCCAGAAGATCGAACACGCCAGCTTCGTCGAGGCGGTGGAGTCGCTGGCCGACCGGATCGGCTACACCATCACCTACACCGGCGCCGCGGCCACCAACGTCCAGCGGGAGCGCGGCGGGCGCAGCCGGCTGGTCGCCGCGAACGCCGCCGCGGCCGAGTTCTACGCCGAGCAGCTGAACTCCCCGGAAGCCGCCCCGGCCCGCACCTACCTCACCGACCGCAACTTCGACGGCGCCGCCGCCAAGCACTTCGGCTGCGGGTTCGCCCCGTCGGGCTGGGACACCCTGACAAAGCATTTGCAGCGCAAGGGATTCGAGTTCAAGGAGCTGGAGGCCGCCGGCCTGTCCCGGCAGGGCCGCCGCGGTCCGATCGACCGGTTCCACCGCCGGCTGCTGTGGCCGATCCGGTCGTCTGCGGGGGAGGTGATCGGGTTCGGGGCGCGCCGGCTCTTCGACGATGACCCGATGGAGGCCAAGTACGTCAACACCCCCGAGACCGTGCTGTACAAGAAGTCGAACGTGCTGTTCGGCATCGACCTGGCCAAGCGGGACATCGCTCGCGGGCACCAGGCCGTCGTCGTCGAGGGCTACACCGACGTCATGGCGATGCACCTGGCCGGGGTCACCACCGCGGTCGCATCCTGCGGCACCGCGTTCGGCGACGAACACCTGGCGATGCTGCGCCGGCTGATGATGGACGACAAGTTCTTCCGCGGCGAGCTGATCTACGTCTTCGACGGCGACCAGGCGGGGAAAGCGGCCGCCCTCAAGGCTTTTGAGGGTGAGCAGCAGCTGGCCGGGCAGTCGTTCGTCGCGGTGGCCGCCGACGGCATGGATCCGTGCGACCTGCGGCTGGCGCACGGCGATGAGGCGCTGCGCGACCTGGTGGCCCGCCGTACACCGCTGTTCGAGTTCGCCGTCCGCACCGCGCTGACCGAGGTGGACCTGGACACCGCGGAGGGCCGGGTGGCGGCGCTGCGGCGCTGCGTGCCGATGGTCGCGGCGATCAAGGACCCGACGCTGCGCGATGAGTACGCCCGCCAGTTGGCCGGCTGGGTGGGCTGGGACGACGTGGCGCAGGTGATCGGTCGGGTGCGCGCCCAGGCCAGGGGCGAGGCCAAGCGGCCGCAGGCAGCCGCCGCGGCCGCGCCCCGCGCCGCGGTGGACCAGTCGGGGCCGGGGTTCGCCCGCCCCGACCCGAGGGATCCGACCCTGTGGCCGCAGCGGGAGGCGCTCAAGGCGGCGCTGCAGGCCCCGGCGCTGGCCGGGCCGGTGTTCGACTCGCTGTCGGTGGAGAGCTTCACCCACCCCGGGTACGCGGCGGTCCGCACGGCGATCGAGGCGGCCGGGGGGACCGGCGGAACCGGCGCGGCGGCGGCCGGCGCGCAGTGGATCGACACCGTGCGCCAGCAGACCACCTCGCCGCTGACCACCGGGCTGGTCCACGAACTGAGTGTGGAGACCATCCGCGTCGACGACGACAAGCTGCCGCGTTACATCGGTGGGGTGCTGGCCCGGCTCCAGGAGGTCTGGGTCGGCCGGCAGATCGCCGAGGTCAAATCCAAGCTGCAGCGGATGTCACCGGTCGAGCACAGTGACGAATATCACGCGCTCTTCGGCGACCTGGTCGCGATGGAGACCTACCGCCGCAGTCTGCTCGAACAGGCCAGCGGCGACGACCTGAGCGCCTGATCGCCAGCACCGCCTGAATTCAGTACTCGGGGTCCTCGGGCTTCATGACGACGGTGCCGTCCTCGAGTTCGGCCAGCGGCACCAGCTTGGGATCGGGATGAATCCGGTCGGCGATGGTGCGCCGGCCCTTGTCGATCACCGCTTTCGCGACGGGACTGCTGGTCACGGCATGGTAGGTGCCGACGATCTGCTCGTAGCGACGCCGGCCGGCTTTCGTGCCCATCACGTAGCCGACGCCAAGCACGAAGACATACCCGATCAACGTGGCCCCTTCAGCAGACGGTGCAGTGCCTTCATCCTGCCTCACGCGGCCCCCGCCCGGTGCCGACCCAACCCTTGTCTCGAACCCCCTCGGGGATGCGCTAGAGTCTCTGGAGTCCCAAGCGGACAGCTATTCCCCTGTAGCTCAATTGGCAGAGCATTCGGCTGTTAACCGGAGGGTTGGTGGTTCGAGTCCACCCGGGGGAGCCACGTTTGAACTGATCTGGCTCCGCGTCGTGTCCAACCGTGTGAAACGCACGGCGGGTCGTCGGTCAAGGATGCGGTAGCCAGCGAACCGTCTCGGTCGTCGCGACATCTGATGAACCTCAATGGTCACACCCAACTGTGGTGTGCGTCGCCAGGGCCTGCGGGGGACCCGATTGCTGGTCCAGTCGCTAGCCCAGATCACGTTCGGCCGGATCGGGCACATCGCCCCGACCGCGGTACCGATGCTGGTCAGCCGCTTCTTCTTGCGGCGCTGCGGAACCCGCAGGCCCTCCTCGCGCCACAGCCGCCGGATGCGTTTGTTGTTGACCTGCCAGCCGGCTTTGCGGGCTGCGATCGCAGCGCGTCGCCATCCCCAGCGGGGCCGGTCGGTGGAAAACTTCCGCAGTCAGGTCCGCAGCTCGGCTTCGGCATCAGTGATCGGCGCCGGGGCAAGCCGCATGGTGGAGCGGTGGATGCCGACCACCGTGCAGGCCCGGTGCTCGGGAGACCCCGAACCGCTCGCGCAGCACCATGACGGCGTTGCGCTTGCGGTTCGGGGTTAGAAGTTTCCCGCCGCAATTTCCTTGAGCATGTCGATGTCGAGGGCCTGGTTGGTGACCAGCTTCTTCAGGCGGGCGTTTTCGGCCCCGACCTCCTTGAGGCGTTTGGCGTCGCTGGCCTTCATCCCGCCGTATTGGGCGACCCAGCGATGCCAGGTCGACTCGGTGACCTCCAGGTGCCAGCACACTTCGGAAAGCTCCTGCCCGGTCCCGAGGAGCTTGTTGCCCTCGGCGAGCTTGCGGATGATCTGATCCGGCGTATGCCGCCGGCGCTTGTTCGCTGCCATGTTGGCGACGATTCTTCCTGCCCGAACACCAGGCATCAGAGTCGCACAACAACTGGACCACCACGAGGGGCTCACCTCGGTGCACACAAAATCGTTACTAGACGAGAGTTCAGTAACATGATATAAAACAGTCGAACTGAATGATCTATCTAGGATGACATGCGTAACGGTATGTTCTAGCGTCGCACGAGGGGTAGCGCTATGAGTCAGATCCTCTCCGGCCATCCCGTTGCACCGCCGGTCAGGTTGCCGCCGACGCCACGATTACCGGTCATAGTGCAGGGGTTGGCTTTCGCTCTGTGGCGCCGCCGATTTGTGGAGTCCATGAGCCGGCGCCACGGTGGCGCGGTCACGCTGAACATCCCATTCGTCGGGCCGCTGATCGTTGTCACCGATCCTCTGCTCGCCAAGAAGGTCTTCACGGCCAGTCCGGACGACCTCGGCAACGTGCGGCCGAATCTGAGTGAACTGCTGGGTTCAGGGTCGATGCTCGGTCTCGAAGGCAGCACACACCGACAGCGCCGAAGGTTGGTGGCACCGGCGTTCCACGGCGCGCATGTCGAGAGTTATGTGCGGATCATTGAAGATGAGACACTCCATGAAATTGCGGCGTGGCCGGAGGGGAGGCCGTTCGCGACCCTGCCGGCGATGAAGCGGATCACGCTCAACGTGGTGTTGCGCACCTTCTTGGGGGGTGCGGACTCGGATCTCGACGAAATGCGCGACGTGGTGCCCGCATTTGTCAGCCTGGCATCGCGGCTGGTCACGCTGCCAATTCCGGCGCGGACCATGGGCCGACACAGTCCGTGGGGTCGGCTCGCCGAATTGCGGCGACGGTACGACGCATGTCTTGATCGTATTATCGCCACGGCACAGGCCGACCCCGGCTTCGCCAATCGGTCCGATGTGCTGTCCAGATTGGTGACCAGTCGCTATGAGGACGGTTCGGCGATGTCTCGCGCAGAGATCGGCGATGAAATGCTGACGCTGCTAGCTGCCGGCCACGAATCGACGGCGGCGACGCTGAGCTGGGCATTCGAACGGCTTTCACGTCATCCCGTCATCCTCGCTGCCATGGTCGACGAAGTGGCCACGCACGGTCATGAACTGCGGCGAGCGGTGATCCGTGAGGTCCAGCGGTGCCGCACGGTAGTTCAGATGGTGGGCCGCCGCGTTGTCGCCCCGACAGTTCAGGTCGGTGATTGGGTTATCCCGCGGGGTACTTCGATCGGGGTGGGGATAGCCCAGATACATACCGACCCGGCGTCGTATCCGGATCCTAACCGTTTCGACCCGCAGCGCTTCCTGGGGGTGAAGCCGCCGACCGACCGGTGGATGCCGTATGGCGGCGGGGCGCGCCGGTGCATCGGGGCGTCCTTCGCGGAACTGGAGATGGACGTTGTGCTGTGTACCGTGCTGCGTCACTGCACCGTAGAGACCACGGGGGCTGCCGACGAAAAGGTGCGTGCGCGCGGCATCGCATTCACCCCGCGCGATGGCGGCCGGGTCACCATACGGCACCGGCCGAAGAGCCCTGTCTAGTCCAGCCGGGGGATCACCGACGGGCCGGCGGGCTGCTGCTGCGGCCGCAGCACCGGCTGTTGCGGAGCAGCCTGCTGTTGCTGCTGCTGTTGCTGCTGCTGTTGCTGCTGTTTTGCCGCTCGTGCCTGAGCGAGAGCGTTCACCAGCGGGCTGGCGGCCAGCATTTCGCGGCGGTCCTCGTCGCTCAACTCGTAGATCGCCCAGGCTCCCCAGGCCGCCGGCCGCACGTACAGGGTGACCTTCTGCCGGCCGTTGTTGAAGACGGCGGGAATCGCGACGGCCCGGTCGGCGGCCGCGTAATTCGCCATCTCCTGACTGATCCGCTCGATGTCGGCTGAATCCTGCAGTTCGTAGGTCGGCGACTGGCCGCCTTTGGTGGGTGAGGCATTCAGCGCAAGGAACCACGCCATGCTGATACTCCTTTTGTTCGAGCGTTGACCCGCACAGCCTAAGAGATGATGCTCAGCCGGGTTTAAATACGGTGTGCGTTCCACGGCCGCCCGCGTGGGGTGATGGCGATCTTCCGACCGCAGGCGCCGATTGCCAGGGCTTTGTTCCGGTCTGCGGGGAGGCTGGACCCTTCAAGCGGCGGTCGTGCTCGATGAAGGTCGTGCAGGTGTCGACGGCAACGGTGTCGCCGCCACAACGTTTGGCACGGTACATGGCGGCGTCTGCGCAGGAGAGTGCCGCGTCGACGGCGGCGCTGTGCGGGAGTGTGCGTGCGGTGGTGACCGCGATGCCGATGCTTGCCGTGACCGGGGGTTCGGTGGTGGTGATGGCGTGGCGCATACGTTCGCCGAGTTCCCGGACTGACTGGGGTGTCATGGTTGGTGTAGACAGCAGAACCCGA
>NZ_JAHCLR010000087.1 GCF_018455725.1 Mycolicibacter acidiphilus | reverse complement strand
CATCCAACAAACTCATCCCACCGCTCCTTTCTCCACTTGTTACTGATCCGACTCCGACTCCGCGGTGGAGTCGGCACAATCGTTCGCGCCCCAGGTGTCGGGCAGCATCGGCATGGCGGGGCCCCCGCCGAAGTCGTCGCCGGCCAGGGTGGCCAGTCCGGACGCCCGCGCGGCACGGCGCTTGCCGACCGTCCCGGTGAAGCCGAGCGGACCGGCGCCACGGTCCGAACCCGCCGTCTCGGCGGCGGCCGGAACCCCGGCGGTCAGGTCCATGAACTCATCGGCGTGGTCGTGAATGATCGCCCGCTTGCGGCGCCGGGCCCGCGCCTTGTCCCGCGCCGACACCCCGACCGCCGCGGCCGCGGCCGGCACCCGCGCCGCGGGCGCCGACGCCTTCGCCCCGTCGGTCAGCGTCGGCCCCACGCTGGTGCCGGGGTCCGACCCGCCGACCAGGTAACCGAAGCCGGCCACCCCGGCCGTCGTCGCCGGCGGAGCACCCGCGGCCGGGGCGCCGGCGGCGGGCACACCGGCCGCGCCGGGCGTGGCGATGCCGGAGGTGAAACCGGCCACCGCCGCCACCGGCCGCTGCGCCGACGGTGCCGCACCGAGCGGGGTCGGCTCCGGGGCGTCCTCGGCGACCGGGTCGGCGTCGAGGTTCAGCAGATAGGCGACGCCGAGCGGGATCGCGATCGGCAGCGCGATCGACGCGCCGAGCATCACCCCCCAGAACGTGAAGCCGAACGGGATGAAGAACGCCTCGTAGGCGATGAAGAACAGCAGCGGCGTCCACGCGATCAGCGCCGCCGGGTTGCTCAGGATCTCCCGGATCACGCCGGACGGATCCTTCAGCAGCTGCCCGATCTGGTTGATCAGCGTCTGGAAGAAATCCGAGCCGGACGGCTGGGCCGCCGCCGGCTGCGCGGACTGGCCCTTGACCACCGGCGGCGCCTCGGCGGTGCGTGGCGCCGACGCCAGCGCCGCACCGGACACCGCGTGATAGGTGCTCATCGTGACCGCCGCCTGAATCCACATCCGGACGTAGTCGGCCTCGTTCAGCGCGATCGGGATCGTGTTGATGCCGAAGAAATTGGTGGCGACCAGCACGCCGTGCGTGGCGTGGTTGGCGGCCAGTTCACCCAGCGTCGGCATCGTCGTCAGAGCGACGGTGTACGCCGACGCGGCGACCTCATGCTGGGCGGCGACCCCGGCGCTGTCCGCGCTGGCCTGGGTGAGCCAGGCCAGATACGGCAGGTGCGCCGCCAGGTACTGCTCGGCGCTGGTGCCCTGCCAGGCGCCGGTCTGCACCGCACCCAGCACGGCCGCCAGTTCGTCAGCCACCGAGGCGTACTCGGCGCTCAGCGAACTCCACACCCCGGCAGCCGACAGCAGCGGGCCCGGTCCGGGTCCGCTGGTCAGCATTCCTGAATGCACCTCCGGCGGGGAGGCGATCCAGACCGGGGCGGTCAGCATCAGAGACTGCCGCCACCCAGGTGGCCGAGGTAGGTCGATGCGCCCGCGGCGTCACCCACGGCGTAGCTGACACCGGACTCGCCGACGCCGACACCGGCGCGGCCGAGTTCCGCGGCGCCCTGCGCGGCGACCGCGGCGTGCTCGGCGCCCTGCGCGCTGAAACCGGCGGCGGTCTGCAGCGACACCGGGTCCGCGGCCGGCGGCACCACCGCGCTGATCAGCGGGGCGGCGCTGGCCTGCGCCGCCGCCAAGCGGGCGGTCAGCGCCTCGACGGCCGCACTGGCGGCGGCCAGGCCTTCGGGAACCACCTGAAGGGTCATGACGGGTTCTCCTTCCTGGTGCGCGTCAGCGCGCCAAACTCTGACTGACCAGCGGGTTGACCAGCTGGAGGTAGGTGGGTTCATCGCTGTCGCCGAGCAGGATCGCCCGGCCCGCCGGCAGCCTGTTGAAACGCTGGCCGCGGATCTTGCCGCTGTCGGCCGGGTTGCCGGACAGCATCAGCGTCGTCGCCTGCAGGTCGTTGAGACGACGCAGCAGCGGGTTGGTCATCAGCGCGTGCGCCGACCCGGTCGCCCGACCGGTCACGATCACCCGCAGCCCCAGGTCACCGGCCTGCGACAGCAGCCCGATCAGGTTGGTCCACGGCCGCTGCCCGGCGAACTGCCCGGTCAGCGCCGGGGTGTCCGGGATCGCGTCGACGTCGTCGATGATCAGGTAGTGGGTCGGCCCGGTGTAGCCCCAGCCGGTCAGCTCGGCGGCGGACAGCCCGGCCGGCGGCCGGCGCGACGCGATCAGCGCGGACAGCCCCAGCATCGCCGGGATGACCCGGTCGACGTTGGCGGTGTACTCGTTGTCCGCGAACAGCGGCTCGTCGACCAGGTGCAGCCGACGGTCCAGCACGGTGAACGCCACCTGGTCGGCGGTGCTGTGGTCACGCACCGTGCGGATGATGTGCCGCAGCAGCGTGGTCTTGCCGGACTTGGCGTCGCCGAGCACCAACAGCAGCGGGTTGTCGGAGAAGTCGACCTCGACCGGCGCCAGGTCCTCCTCGCGCTGGCCGATGACGATCCGCTCCGGCCCGGGATAGGTCAGGCCGACCGCCTCCGGCGCCAGGTTGGTCGGCAGCAGCCGCACCGGCGGGGCGCTGACGCCCGGGTAGGCGGCGTTGATCTCCGGGATCTGCGCCAGATCCGGCGCGGCCACCAGGAAGTGCTCGGCGGCCATCGTCAGGCCGCGGCCCGGCTGGTTGGCCGGGACCGCCTCGGCCGGGCGGGTCAGCGCGCCGGCGACCCGGACGTTGGAGTCCCGCGGGTCGTGCAGCTTGAGCTCCAGGCGCAGGCCCAGCCCGTCGCGCATCGCCAGCGGCACCTCCAGCCAGCTCGGGGTGGTCACCACGACGTGGATGCCGTAGGCCAGCCCGACGTTCACCAGCTCGGTCACCTTGGCCAGCAGCGGGTTGCGGGTGTTGAACTGGTCGGTGTTGTCCCGGCTGAACGCGTACAGATTGTCGATCACCAGGAACACTTCGCCGTAGCCGTCGTCGAACGCGGTGGTGCTGCCGTTGCGGAACGCCTCGCGCTGCTGACGGGCGGTGAGCAGCTGCTCCAGCTCGCCGAACGTGCGCCGGATCCGCTCCGGCTCCAGCCCGGACGCGACGCTGCCGACGTGCGCCAGGTCCGCCACGGCCCGCAGCTGCCCGCCGCCGTAGTCCAGGCAGTAGAACGTCACCTCGCGCGGCGAGTGCAGGTTCGCCGCGGACAGGATGAACGTCTGCAGCGCGGTGGTCTTGCCGGACTTCGGCCCGCCGTGGATCAGCATGTTGCCGCTCGCCGAGCGGGCGTCGAACACCAGCGGGTCGCGGCGCATGTCGAACGGCTTGTCGATCTCGCCGAGCGGCCAGCGCAGCTGCTGCGGGCCGACACCGGCCCGCGCCAGCGCCGCCGCCAGCGGGATCGGCTCGTCCAGCGGCGGCAGCCACAGCGCCGGCGCGTGCGGACCGTAGTGGCCCAACTGGTCGCCGATGGTGGCGATCAGCTTGCGCGGCGGACCCAGGGCCTCGTCGTCGGCGTCGACGATCGTCACGGTCTCCGCACCGGAGGCGACCGGCCCGGCGGTGAACAGCTTCGGCTCCGGCAGCGCGTTCGTCACCACCGTCCGCGCAGCCCGCGGCGGGTCGTAGATGCCGTCGACGTAGGTGCTGCGGAACTTGATCGGCGCGGCGCCGGGGGCGGGCACCAGGAAGCCCTCGCCCTTGTGCTCCCGGCCGGATTCGATGTGATAGGCGTCCTCGACCCCGATGATCTGCCGGGAGACGCTGGGGCTGGCCACCTTCAGACCGATCCGGTACGAGGTGTTCTTGTCGATGTCCTTGATCTTGCCGACGTCCAGCGTCTGCGAGGCGAACAGGATGTGGATGCGGAACGACCGGCCCTTGCGGGCGACGTAGTCGAACAACTCCGCGTACTCCGGGTGGTCGGCGAGCATCAGGGTGAACTCGTCGGCGACGATGAACAGCGTCGGGATCGGCGCCAGGTCATGCCCGGCGGCGATCGCCGCCTCGTACTCGGTGACCGAGTTGAACGCACTGCCCTGCACCTTGCGGCCGGCCTCGCGCAGCAGCAGCTCACGCCGGGCGACCTCGCCGCGCAGCGTGTCGGCGAACCGGTCGGCCAGCGACTTCTTCTCCGCCATGTTCGAGATGACGGCGACGACCTGCGGGAAGTTGCGGAAGATGTCGGCGCCGGCCTCACCCTTGAAGTCGGCGTAGATGACGATCAGCCGGTCGGCGGAGTGCGTGGTCAGCAGCGCCAGCAGGATCGACATCAGCGTCTGCGACTTGCCGGAACCGGTCATGCCGATCATCAGGCCGTGCGGCCCCATGCCGCCCTCGGCCTCGTCCTTGAGGTCGAAGATCAGCGGTTCGCCGGTGGTGGTGACACCGATCGGGACCCGCAGTTCCTCCTCGCGGGTGCGCGGCGCCCACAGCGCCGGCACGTCGAGCCGGGCGGCGTCGGGGATGCCCAGCAGGGTGGTGAAGGTGGCGCCGCGGGTGCCGGCCGAGCGCAGCCCCGCGTGGGTGGGGTTGGAGTCCCAGCGCGACAGCCGCCGGGCCAGGTGCGCGGCCTCGTCGGCGCCGAGGACGTCGGCCTGATCGACGTAGGCCTGCCAGCCGCCGGTCTGCCAGCGCTGGATCGCAGGCACTCGGCTTCCCCCGCCGTCCCGCCCGCTGCCGACCCGCAGGATCGGCCGCTCCGGGTCGGAGTACTGCTCCCGGTTCGGCTCGGCCTTGCCGCGTTGCACGACGGTCACCCCGGCACGCGGGATGCCCAGCGGTGAGGCGGCCAGATCGAAGTCGGGGTCGTCGACGATCACCAGCAGGTGCCGTGCGGTCTCCGCCGAGTCACCGGTGAACGCCGGCCGGTCGGCCAGCGCCGGAGCGAGCAGCGCGGTCAGTTCGTCGGCGCCGGTGGTCAGGTAGCGGGCCGGGCCCACCCCGTCGGCCTGACCGGCGATGTCGGTGTGCGGCAACCACTTCAGCCACGACCAGGCCGGGTCCTCCAGCGTCGGCGCGGCCAGCGCCACGCCGAGCATGGTCGGGTCGTGCCAGGTGACGGCCTGCGCGACCCAGGCGCGCAGCGCCCCTGCGACATCCTCGGACTCGCCGAGGACGGTGATCCGGGAGACCTTGGTCAGGTCGAGGCCGACCGGCACGTCGCGCACGGTGCGCTGGGTGTCGAGCAGGCTGCGCAGCGCCGAGTGGCTCACCGGCTCCAGGTCGATCTCGTCGGCGGTGTCGGTGACCCGCACCGGGCTGCTCAGCGGCACCGAGTGCCGGCCGGTGCGCACCACCAGGAAGTCGTCGTCGTGCGGGTCGCGCTCCCACTGCCGGCGGGATCCGGGCACCGCGGCCAGTTCGGCCGGCTCGGGGTGCGACCACTCGGCGGCGGTGCGCTGCTTGGCGGCGGCGCCCCGGATGTTGTCGCGGACCACCGACAGGTAGCGCAGGTAGTCGGCGCGCTCGGCGTCCACCTCGACGGTGCGGGCCTTCTTGTCGCCGCCGCGGTAGATGCCGGCCGCGGCGACCAGCAGCGCGAACGGGAAGAACAGCATCACCGGGGAGACCAGCCGCATCCCGGTGGCGACCATCGCGATCACCATGCCGACGATCAGGATGACGATCACCACCGGCAGCGCCCGCTGCAGGAACGACGCCGGCACGATCCGCGGCAGCTCCGGCGGCGGCTCGATGCTGATGGTGCCGCGGTCGGTCGGCGGTACCGGCAGCCGGCGGCGTGCCTCGAAGATCAGTCGACTCATCGGGTCTCTCCCCCGGTAGAAGCCGGTCCGGCGGCAGCGCGGCGGCCCGGTCGTTGGTCTGGTGCCAGGCCGTCGTGGGCCAGCAGGGCGTCGGAGCGCGACAGCGTCGGCCCGGGGGCGAACTGGCTGAGCACCGACCACGGGATCGGCAGCGCCGGCTGGCTCAGGCCCAGGGCGGCGACGGTGTCACCGTCGGAGTCCGCCGCGCCGTCCGTCCCTTTTTCGGTGTTCACGCCGTAGCGGACGCCGGTGTCGGAGACCCAGAACAGCGGGCCGGAGGTGCCGCCGGCGGCCGGGTCGCTGTTGACGCTGCGGGTGAAGTAGCCGGTGCCCGGGGCCAGCGCGACACGGGTGGCGGTGCCGCCCATACCCGCGCCGACCAGGTCCAGCGTGCGGGCGCCGTCGCTCAGCGGCAGCGTCGAACCGGACAGCAGGCTCAGCGAGTTGGTGCTGGCCCCGGCGGTCTCGCTCCAGTGCGCGCAGGTGATCGGATCGTGCGCCGGGTCGATGACGCTGACCGGCGCCGCCGGGTAGCGGGCGGTGTCCAGCGCGCGGGAGACCGGCAGCCGGGCGATGTCGTCGGCACCGAGCAGTGGCGGGCGGTCCAGGCCGTGCGAATCGGTGTTGCGCAGCACGGCGGCGAGCACACCGGAGATCGGCTGCAGGCCGTCGGGCAGCACCGCGTAGTGCCGCAGCGTGTCCTCGGTGCCGTTGTCCAGGGTGTGCGCGGCGACGACGGCGCCCACCGGGGCCGGTACCGGCAGATCGTACGCCGGCTTGCCGCCGGCGTCGGGGACCAGCGGCGCGATCAGCGCGGGTGCCTCCGGGATCGTGTTGAACAGCCCGGTCGAGATCGTCCGCGGCCGGGGCAGCGGCGCGCCGTTGGCGCCGAGGCCCAGGGCGCTGGTGATGGCGTGATCACCCAGGTCGATCTGGCTGCGCTTGCCGTCCCACAGCAGCCAGGTGCCGGTGCCGGTGTCGGCCAGCACCGCCTGCTGCGCGCCGATCGGGGCGACCCGCGAACCGCCGTCGGCCAGCGGGCCGGCGATCACCGTGGTGCCGGCGGCCGAACCGGTCGCCGCGTCGCAGACCGTCCAGTCGGCGTCCCGGGCGGTGCTCTGCACCATCCGCTCCGGTGCGCCGGGGATGCCGATCAGGTTGCCGCGCGGGAACTTGTCCAGCGCGGTGCTGCGCACGGCGGTCGGGTTGACCGGCCGGCCGACGATCAGCCGCGCCGAGGTCAGGTTCAGCACCGGGTGCAGGTCGTCGCCGACCTTGACGTACAGCGCGGAGGTGGACCGGTCCGACAGCACCGGGTCGTTGCCGGCGGCGCTGTTCGGCCAGATCAGCGTGAACACGAAGCAGCCACCGGCCACCGTGGCCAGCACCAGCAGCCCCATCAGCACGGCGCGGGTCTGGGCGCGCAGCGGTTCGACGAGCATCCGGGTGTCGTGCAGGGCGACGCCGGAGGCGATCCGGCGCATCACGAACCGCCAGCCGCTGACCTGGTGCTTGGTGACGAAGCCGCGCCGGTACTCGACCCGGTCGGGGTTCTCGTTGACCGGGGTGCGGGACGCGAACGACCGCCGGTCGTCCTCGTCGGTCGGGTCCGGCCGGCCGGCGCGGGCTGCGCTCATGCCTGCACCGCCAGGCCCAGGCCGCGCAGCAGCGGGGTCACCGAGTTGCGGACGTCTTCGGTGGTGATGGTCATGAGCTCCTCATCGGTGAACACCGGGTCAGCCTGTCCCGAATGCTCCATATGGTCGAGCCGGAACTCGCGCTCCTCCTCGGAGCGCTCGACGAGGTTCCGGACGAAACGGCCGTTGCCGGCGATGTCGAGGCTGCGCCGGTCGACGCCGTTGGCGTCCGGCGTGGTGGCCGCCGCCAACTGGCCGAAGACCGACTCCATCTCGGCCAGCGCGGACTGCTCGAAGATGCTGTCGCGCTGCTCGCCCATCTTGTGGGCGATCTCGACGAGCTCCGGCGGGGCGTACGACGGGAAGTCGATGCTGCGGGTGAACCGCGAGCGCAGACCCTCGTTGGTGTCCAGGAAGCGGTCCAGGTCGGCGCGGTAGCCGGCGATGATCACCACGAGGCGGTCGCGGTCGTTCTCCATCCGGGCCAGCAGCGTGTCGATCGCGACCAGGCCGAAGTCGTTCTTGGCGCCGGTCGCCACCAGGGCGTACGCCTCGTCGAGGAAGAGCACGCCGTCCAGGGCGCTGTCGATGATCGCGTTGGTCTTGGCCTCGGTCTCACCGATGTGCTGGCCGATCAGGTCGGCGCGGTGCACCTCGCGGATGTTCTCCTTCTTCAGCAGCCCCAGACCGCAGTAGATCTTGGCGACCACGCGCGCGATGGTGGTCTTGCCGGTCCCGGGCGGGCCGGCGAACACCAGGTGGTGGGCCCGCTGCCCGACGGCCAGGCCGTGCTGCTTGCGGACCAGTTCCATCGCCACCGAGCTCTTCAGCCGCTGCACCTGGTTCTTCACCTCGGACAGGCCGATGAACTCGCCGAGTTCACGCTCGGCCTCGGCCATCAGCACGGCTTTGCGCTCGTGGGCGGCCGGGTCGACGAAGTCCTCGGCGGACGGCTCGGTGTCGGGGTCCCACGGGTCGGTCCGGGCCTCGATGCGGGCCGCGGTGGTGGTGACGATGCCGAAGCTGGTGTCCAGCAGCGCCTGCTCGACCTGCTCGTTCTCCGGGTTGGCGGCGTAGAGGTCCTGCAGCACCTCGGCGGCGGACTCGTCGTCGCCCTGCGCCCGCAGGATCAGCCCCTTGGCCAGCGCGCCGTCGGTGGCGGCGACGGGGATCGGGCCGTCGGGCTCCTCCAGGTAGGACAGCGCCGGGGCGAACATGCCGAGCCGGGCCAGGGCGGTGCCCAGCGCGATCTTCGCGGCGTGCGCGAACAGGTCGTCGCGCTCGGTGTCGTTGACGATCGGGGTCAGCAGCTTGACCATGTCCGACCAGCGGCCGGCGTGGTGGTGCACGGCGATGGTCAGCCAGCGGGCGTCGTTCCAGTCCGGCCGCCGCGCCAGGATCTCGGCGAGCACGTCGTTGGCCTCGGCGCAGCGGCCGGCGATCGCCAGTTGCGCGGCGTGCGCCAGGTGGAAGTCGTCGGGCTCGGTGGCGCGGAACTTCAGATACAGGCCGGTGTCGTAGGAGAAACCGAGCGTGCCGTGGGTCAGGTCCAGCCGGCGCTGCAACGCGCCGGCGCTGGCGGCCGTCTGCGACACCGCGGCAAGCACCCGGGCCGACAGGTCGCCGGCGGCGGCCAGACCGGTCCAGGCGTCGCAGTGGTCGTGCGCGACGCGGGTCAGCGCGGTGAATCCGGCGCGGGCGGCGACCAGGTCGGCCGGCCGTTGCCGCTGGTGGACCGGGATGCCCAGGGCCCGGCAGCAGGTCGCGAACCGGCTCAGGGTCTCCTCGTCGATCCGGGTCGCCGCGGGACCGGGGGTGAGCAGGGCCGCATCACCGTTGTTCATCCGTGGCTCGCCTCTCCGTGGCTAGTGTTGCCTAAGCTAATTCGATTGAAGTTAGCATTGCATAAGCTAAGTGTCGATACGGCCCGGGGTGCCCCGCGGACACCCGTTCGCGCACCTCCAACGCCGGGATCCAGCGCCGCCAGGACGCCGTCGTTCCAGCCCATCACCCTACTCCTTATTGAAAATCATTTTCACTATATTCCGGGCAGCGCAGTACCCCAAACCTGCCCACCGGGGACTTCCCCCGCGTTCTACCCCTTGACCGCCCGAACCAGCGTGTTCCGGGCGATCATCGGCCCCGCCTCACTGTCCGGACCCGGCACCGGCCGGTCCAGGTCCCGCAGGTAGTCGGCGAGCCGCGTCGCCGAGGCCGTCCAGCCCCGGGCGCCGAACCACTCGTCGGCCGGAGCGCAGCGCTCGTTGTAGACCAGCTGGTGGAAGATACGGCGCTCGTCGCCGGCGGCCTGCTCCGCCGCGACCGCGGCCGCGAACTCCTCCGGCGGCATCGGCGCACCGTCCTCGACCGCCAGGTGGCTGCCGCGCGCGGCCAGTGCGTCGATGCCGGTGAACAGCTGCTCCTGCGCATCCGCGGGCAGATAGATCAGCAGGCCCTCGGCGATCCACGCCGACGGCCGGGACGGATCGAACCCACTGCGGTTCAGCGCCTCCTCCCAGTCCTCCCGCAGGTCGACGGCGACCTCCCTGCGCTCGGCCCGCGGCCGGATGCCGCGCTGCGAGAGCGCATAGCTCTTGAACGCCAGCACCTGCGGCTGGTCGAGTTCGAAGATCACGGTCTCGTCCGGCCAGGACAGCCGGTAGGCGCGCGAATCCAACCCGGCCGCCAGAATCACCACCTGACGGACGCCGGCCTCGGCGGCGCGGTGGAAGTAGTCGTCGAAGTAGCGGGTGCGCGCACCCTGGAAGTTGACGAAGTGCTCGCCGAAATCGCTTCTCAGCAGTTCGTGGTCGGGACAGTTGCCCTCGAGCACCGCCGCCCAGTCACCGCCGGCCGCACGGCAGAACGTCTCCGCGTACGGATCGACGGCCAACGGGTCGGGCTTGCGGGCCTCCAGGGCCCGGGCGGTGGCCACGAACAACGCGGTCGAACCGACGCTCGTCGTGATGTCCCAGCTGTCACCTGCACTGCGCATTTCCGGCATTCCAGTGACCTTACGCCGTGGTGACCTGCATCGACACCGAACCGGACGCGGCGGGGGTCACCCCCATTTGGCGGCTTCGGCGGCGTCGCGGGCATGCA
>NZ_JAHCLR010000086.1 GCF_018455725.1 Mycolicibacter acidiphilus | reverse complement strand
TAACACCCACTGGACTCAAACACCTTGACAAATTCCGAAACGATGGCCGCGCCGCGCCTGCAGGATCAGACCCGCCCGATCGGCCTGCTCTACGGCTCGAAGCTCGGCAGTGACTGGGACTGCTGGACGGTGTGGCTGCGTGACGAGGTGCACAGTGCGATCAGCGTCGACGCTGGCCAGCCCGTCGTGCACCCAGGCGAGAACCCGACACTGCTGAAGGTCCTCAAGAAATACGGACTTTCGGTGCCGGGCGCGTGATGCGGGTAGACCCATGCTGATCTGCAAACTTTGGGTCATCGTGTCGTTCCTCAATGCGATTGGGGCAAAGCACAATACGGCGAGCGTTACCGGTAACCCGCCATATTCGATCCGGTCGTATTCCTCCTGGCTCGGATGGCGCGATCTGTGACGAAGCGAGGCTCGATACGCCGCGTTGGACTTCCGAACACGTTCCGAATACTCTGCTGGTATGGCCTCGCCAGCACCCCACACCACCACGCGCCGCTCCTCAGACTTGAGCAAGCGCTCCGCCGAGGTGTTCGCGGAAGCTGAGGACCACCCGGTGACGGTGACTCGTCGTGACGGTGAGGCGCTCGTGCTCATGTCGCAGCGCGAGGCGGAGAACCGCAGCCGCATGCTCCAATTCGCTGCGCAGCTCATCGGCGTGGCGGTGGACGACACCGGTCCGCTCGTCGAGCGGATGTCCAAGGCCTTCCCATGGATGCTTGCGCTGCCGCCCGGGGACCGGTCCAGCTGCGCCCAGGACCTCGTCGACGCTGCGCGGGCGTCGTTCTCCACCGGCCAGCCGCATCTGGTGCTCGCGGAGCTGACCTCG
>NZ_JAHCLR010000085.1 GCF_018455725.1 Mycolicibacter acidiphilus | reverse complement strand
CAGGACCTCGTCGACGCTGCGCGGGCGTCGTTCTCCACCGGCCAGCCGCATCTGGTGCTCGCGGAGCTGACCTCGTGGCAGGAGACTGCGACCGCCATCGCCGCCGGTCTCGGCAGGGGCGAGCCGGAGTGGTTGGGCGATAACGATGTCGTTGTGGAGCGGCCGTAGCGGTGGCCGCCAAGCGCGGCGAGCTTGTCCCTCGTCCTCCGAAGAAGATCGAGTACGAGGTTCGCTACGCAACCGCCGAGGCGGCCAGGGGCTGGCAGGATCTCGCGGCAACGATCCGTAATCCGCTTGCTGAGGCCTGGGACTTTCTGACGCGGACGCCCCTGACTAAGACCCCGACGAACTCCCCGCTGCGCGGCGTTCTCGGCACGATCTCCCGCGGGGGCAAGGTCCACGAGCGCTGGCAGCACAAGCCGACGCTCAAGGGCACAGCCCGCATTCGGTTCTTCGTCGAGGGCCGCACGGTCTACCTGGAGCAGGTGCACACCAGTCACCCGAACGAAACGAAGTAGGACAAGCTGGCCGCCCTGGGCATATGCGTGCAGCAGTTTCCTACCGGGAAGGTAGCGGGACGCACCGCCTCCCGAACGGCCTTCCGATCACCCGATAGCAACGTGACGTTGACACTATGTGCCGAGCGGCCGAGCAGCATGTTCACAGGAGGCGGCTGGAGAATGCCGCGTATGCACAGTAGTCGCGGTGCCAATGGCGGCGTTGAAGTCCTCGCTGGTACTGGGGATTCGCGCGTAAGTTCGGGCCGGCGGTACAGCCGTGAGGGCGACTACGGTGGCGAAAGGATGTCTTCGAGTCGACGACGCCGGCGTCATCGGCTTCTCGGGGTCGGTTCGGCGGTGGCATTGCTGGTGTCGGCCGCGCCGGTGGCCAGCGCAGATTTCGGCGTTGACGACCTGCTTGACCCCACTCTATGGTTCCCCGCGCCGGCGGCCGATACCGTCACCGCCGCGCTTGCCGACTCAGCTGTCGCGGGCACTATAGGGGTGGGCGCGCCGGCTGATGGTGATGTGCTCGGCTTCGATGGCCTCCGACTTGACGGTCTGCTCGCGGTGCCGTCGGAGTCGGCGGCTGGCTCGGCCGCGGCGACCACGGGCTCGGGTGCTGATGCATTGACCGAGTTCATCGACTCCGGAGGCCTTATCGGCCTGATCTATTCGCCGCTGCACAGTGCCTGGGAGGAGTGGATCACCAGCTCGCTCGGTGTTCAACTCGACAACCTCATCAACCCGGCATTCGCCGTTGACGGCCACTGCGGTCTGATCTGCAACGGTGATGTCGGAACAGCGGCCGATCCGACCGGGGGTGGCGGCGGCTGGCTGTTCGGCGACGGCGGTGCCGGCTGGAGCAGCGACCAGGCCGGGACGGTCGGCGGTGACGGTGGTGCGGCTGGGGCGTTCGGCAATGGCGGCGCCGGCGGTGATGGCGGGGCCGGCGCCGACGGCGGGGCCGGAGGTGCCGGTGGGAATTTGATCGGTGACGGCGGCAGAGGCGGCAACGGCGGCGCAGGGGCCGACGGTGAGGCTGGCGGAGACGGCGGCACCGGAGGCGCAGGCGGCTATTGGACGGTCGGAATCGGTGGTAACGGCGGTGACGGCGGCACCGGTGGCCCGGCAGCCGGCGCCGACAGCATCGCCGGTGCGGGCGGCAACGGCGGAGCCGGCGGCGTGGGCAGCCGCGGGGAGCTCGCCTTCCCGCTCATCCTGGCGCCGCTGCTCAACGTTGGTGTCGGGGGAGATGGTGGGGCCGGCGGTGATGGCGGTGCGGCCAGCGGTCTGGACAGTGTCGCCGGGGCTGGTGGAGTCGGCGGTGTCGGCGGTGACGGTGGCACACCAGACGGGGCTCCTGGGCTGGGGGCTGGCGGTGATGGTGGGGCCGGTGGCGACGGGGGTGCCGCGAGTGGAGCGGGCAGCATTGCTGGTGCCGGCGGTAACGGCGGCACCGGAGGCGAACCGAACGGGGGTTATCTCAGTATCGCCGGTGTTGGCGGCAACGGCGGCGCGGGTGGAAACGGTATCGACGGCGGGCAAGCAAGCCACGGCGGCAACGGCGGCGCCGGTGGTATCAGCGGCAGCACCACCTTCACCGTGACCCCATCAGGCACCGGTGGTGATGGCGGCACCGGTGGCGCCAGCGGCGGCGGTACCGGCGGCCAGGGCGGAGTCGGGGGCAACGGTGCGGCAGGCGGTCCCTTCAGCGCGACGACCGGCGGCGGCGGTGGTGGCGGTGGCGGCGCCGGTGACGGCGGGCTCGGAGGTAACGGCGGCAACGGCGGTGACGGTGCGTCAGGTTCTTCGCCTGGCGCTGCGGGAACCGGAGGGATCGGTGGCTCCGCCAACGGCGGGACCGGGGGAGACGGCGGTAACGGCGGCAACGGTGGCAGCAATAGTGCGCAAAGCACCGGCGGAAACGGCGGTAACGGTGGGCAGGTCGGTCCGGACGGCGACGGTCGCGGCGGGAACGGCGGCAATGGTGGCAACGGCGCCTTCAGCGCACCCGGCGGCAACGGCGGCAACGGCGGTCTCGACGGCGCTCCCGGCACCCCAGGGACCCCCGAATAAATCCTCGGTCAACAGCCCCGGTGGCGTGCGCCAGCTGTCTACGCCGACTGGAGTGCGGACTTGGCCCTGCCATACTTTCCGGCGGGGAAGTCGGTCAGAAGCCGAGGTCAGGCAGCAAGCCGCTCGGGTCTACCGCGTCAGCGGCTCCTGACGGGTCGATGCCGAATAGGCCGTCGAGCAGCGTTGTGGCGTTGCTCCACGCGGTGGTGTTTCCCGTGAACAGCGCATCACCGAGGTCGTTGAACAGCGCACCTGCGTCAGGCGATGCCAGGTCGACGCCGCCGACCTCGATCGGGCCGGTGGCATCCGGGTTGAACAGCGGCGCAGGGTCTGGGGTGCCGAAGTTGAAGAGATCGACGACCTGGTTACCGCTGGCGTCGGGGACCAGAAGCGACATGACCGCGTTGTCTTGGCCGGCTTGAACGGAGGCGATCTCGAAGCCAGAGAACCAGTTGTCCTGAATGATGAGATTGTCTGACGTGCCGGCAGTCGAAAGCGCCGTCGTGAACGACTCATTGACGCCGATGCTGCTCAGCGGGGTCGCCGCAACGCTGCCAAAGCTGCCCGCTATGGGGTCGGCGCCCAGTCCCAGGGAATTGCTTGGGTCTGAGAGCGTGGCCGGCAGCAACGGGCTCGCGCTATCGCCGGTTGGCGTCACCGTCCAGCCGTTGATCGCATCGGTGCTGTCGTCGGCGTGCGCGGCAGCGATTCCGAGCATTGCGACGGGCACGGCGGCTCCGCCGACCAGACCGATACCGACACCCCAGCGACGAACACCACGAACGGACATCTTCGAACCTTCCCCACGAGCATGGGCGACCGCCAGTCAACACGGTGCCGGTGATGCACGTTACGCCGCCGGCCTGGCAGTTAGCTGCGATGCACTGGAGCAGCCACCCGTACCCGTGGTTGCCACCTCGTGTCCGATGGCCGTCCCGTCTCAGGCCGGAACCGGGACGAACCCGGCACCCGGACCGCCATTGGCATTGACATCATCGAGGATGGCGCTGAACTTGACGAGGATGGTGTCCCAGCCCTGAGTAATGAAAGGCCCCGGCCAGGGGAAATATACGCCAGCGAAGATCATGCCGACCAACAGGCCACCAGAGGTGACCGGGGCACCGTTATCGCCGGGCTGATAGTTGACAGCCCCCTTCATGGACCGCCGCGGGTTCGAACCGGGGGTAGTGGTACGGATCCAGCAGAAGTCACCGGTGGCGGCCCCGAGTCGGCATTCGGGTTGGCCCTGTTCAGTGTCAGGGCCGATGCCATTGATGGCGAAACCCGCGAAGTTGGACAGCGGGGTGATTTTGGCGGGGTCGAATTTGATCACGGAGTACTTCAGACCAGGGTCGTTGGCAAGGGCCACCACGGTGCCCACCGGGCCGAGGTTTTCCGATCCTTCGGCAACCACTGGGGAGTCAGGTCCACCGCAACTGGCGGCGGTGAACCCAACTAGTTCTGCGGTTTTGTCGTGGCCGATGGTGGTCAGGGTGCAGTAGGTGCCGTCGACGATGATGCCCGCCCCGCCGCCCAGCGGGAGCGCCGCGGAGGCGTCGGGAGCACGCACGATGGCCAGTAGCGGCAAGAGCACGCACACGCCGACGCGCCAGCGATACGCGATCCGCACAGCCCGCCTCCTTAACCTGCTCGGGGTCCACACGATACAACCGGAGAGCGGTCGATGAGTTCATCCCGGGATCGGAGCGGACCCTGCTCCCGGCCCGCCGATAGCGTTGACGTCATCAAGAATCGCGCTGAACTTCATCAGGTCTGTGAATTGCACCTGCCGCGCTTCCCAGAGGTGATCGGGGGTGCGCTTCTGTGCGGCGGGAACCGGTGTGCGCGTACTTTCCCCAGGTGGTGCCGGATTCGGTGGCGTGTCTCTGTGTGACCCGGTCGCTGTAGCCGAGCATTTCGGCGACGACGGGTGCGGGGATTTCGGAGACGAGTTCTTGCAGCGCGGTGTTGCGTGCACCTTGCAGGTTGATCCCGAGGGAGCGGAGCCGCTTCATGATGGTCTGCGGGTCGAAGTGTCGACCTGGCCTGCTGCTGGGGAATAGCCAGGGCGTGCCGACGGCACCTCCTGCAGTGCGCAGGTTGGGCCGGTTGTCACGGTAGTAGTTGAGCAGCGACGCGAACGGCTCGGGGACCGGGACTGGTTCGGTACCGAGGGCGATGCGGGTTTCCCCATCTTTTCGGTGGATCGCGGTGGCTTGCAGCGCAGCGATCTTCGTCAGTGGTTGGGCGTAGAGCAGAAGGAGGACGCCGGCAACTCGGTAGGGAAGGGTTTCGGAGTCGCCGGTGAGCATCTCGTTGATCCAGGCCAAACGTTGTTCCTGGGTGACCGTCGGCGTGGTTCTGGCTTGTCGGAATCCGATTTTCACGCCGGTAGTGATCTTCGCGCCGGTGGCCCAGACGAAGAACGTTCGGATCCAGTAGCGGGTGGTCGGACCGGAGGCCAGGTATTCGTCGACGTCGCGCTGTGTGCAGTGGGCGGCCGCACGATGGTGGGTGTCGTGGAGCCAGGTGAGGAATTTGATCGTCTCGGTGATCTCTTGCTGGGCTGAGCGTCTCGGCCCGTCGGTGCCTTGGCCGGGCTTCGACATGCTGCGCAGGCGCCGTAGGTGGTGCCAGGTGGCGAACTGCTCGACGGGGGCGCGGACGGTCGGCGAGGCGATGGCGTCGAGTTTGGTGGCGAGCCAGACCTCGAAGCGGGCGAGATGTTCGTCGCGTTGGGGGAGCAGTCCGTGGTGCTGCAGGAGGCTGCGGAGGTGGTCGACGTGGCGGCCGGGCCCGGCTGCAGTGAGGCCGTCGTGGGTGAGCGGTATTGCACCCGAGGTGATCGCGCCCAGTAGTTTTAGCACTTCGACGTTGCGTTTCCAGGTCAGGATGCTCTCGGGTCGGTCCACGCCGCACAGGACTTCGATGAGGGTTTGCATGGCGGCGGGGTCGGCGGGGTGGTGCAGCAGGATTTTGCACAGGTCTTCTCGTAGGGTGCATCGGGCGCATTGTCCGCGGCGGTAGATTTCGCCTTCCAGCCCACAGGTTTTGCAGGTGTAGTTGCCTTGGATGCCGGCGCAGAGCAGGCAGACCGGCCGTGGGTCGTCGTGGCGGCAACGGCCGGGCAGGACGCCGTCGTGTCCGCAGTTCGGGCAGATGCCGTGCGTGCGCATGGCGCTGTAGAAACAGCTGTGGCACAACCAGTCACCGGGCCATTCCACGCGCAGCTTGTTGGCCTTGCGGTGGCAGCGGCTGCACTCGGCGGTTCCGTTCGTGACGGGTGGGCGCCCACGTCGGGTTGAGCGCGGCGTGGGCTTAATCGGCGCCATCGGTGATGATGCGCGCTCGTCGGGGCCGGACTGATTTGTTGAGTTCGACGACGTTGGGCGGTGCCGAAGGTGGGATTCCGGAGGCCGTCTTTCGCCGGCGGACGTCGGTAGCGGTCACCGTCACCAGGTCTTCGACCCCGCAGCCGAGGATGTCGCATAGGGCTGCCATCAGTTGCAGTGAGATCCGTTCGGGGCGTTGATGTACGACGCGGTAGACCTGGGGGCGTGAGAGCTGTATTCCGCGTTCGACGAGGAGGGGGATCAGCTCGGTGCTGTTGTGCATGCCGTGGGCGGCCATCAGCTCAGCGAGGCGCCAGTTGTAGCTGACTTCGCGTTTCACGATGTCTCCTCTCCCAGCGCGAGCGCGTCGTTGACGGTGCGGTCGAGGACGCGACGCAGGGTTCGGGTCCGAAAATCACTGGAGACACCCGTGTACAGCGAGGTGGTGCTGGCGTATTCGTGGCCGGCTTGGTCTTGGACGAACTTCGCGTCCCAGCCGTCTTCGATGAGATGGGTGATGTAAGACCGGCGAAATGAGTGCATGTCGAGTCCGTCCGACAGGCCGAGGTTCTGGCAGTAGCGTCGAAACCTGCGCAACAGCGTCCTCTCGGCGACCAAGGCGCCGCGCTCGCTGGGAAACAGGTCCATGCCCTCGTCCATATACGGGTGGCCATGCGTCAGCCAGTCGGCGATCACTTCCGGTGTCCAGTCGAACACCGTCAGCACCGTGCGCCGCTTGGGTGGCGATCCTTTCTTGGCTTTGCCGTAGCGGACCTTAACCACGCCGTAGTGACCGAACTCTCGAGCATGGGGATTACGGGAAAAGTCAACCGTCTGCAGGTGGCGTAGCTCGTTGAACCGCAGCCCGTAAGAGTAGGCGACCTTGAACATCACGGCATCGCGGTAGGCCGGCAACCAACCCTTCTTCCTGGCATTGGCGATCACGGTGACCTGGTCGTCGGCGTGGTCGAAGAAGTCCTGCAGCTCCTGTTTGGTGAACGGCCGTTTCTCGGGGGACTGCTCGTTGTCCTGGACATGGGTCGCGGTGTTCCACGCGAAGAACACCTGGGCCGGATGGGTGCCGAACCGCTGCTCGCAGACCCGGTCCCAGCCGTAGTCTGGGTCGGCGATGTAGGAGCAAAACAGCCGCAGTGAATTCTGATAGCCACGCACCGTGGACTGCCGGCGGCCTTTGATGCTGCGCAAGTCGCCGAAAAACTCCTCAACGATGACCGGCGTCCACGACCAGGGGAACTCATTGGTCTGGTCGATGAACCGTCGGACCGTCGCGATCCGAGTGTCGATCGTGTCGTGGGCCAGGTTGCGGCACAGTTGCTGGTTGCGCCAGCCGTCGAGCATCTCATCAACGGTTTGGACCTCGGGATGCAGCAGCGGCACCGCACCTACGAGAAACACGCGACCGCTCTTGTCGACGGGCAATCCAGCCTCCCAGCGTCCGTATCATCCGATGAATCATTGAATCATCTGATGAATCAATACCACATCCGCGCAGGTAGATCCATCACGGCGGCGACGCCTGGCTGGCTGACTCCCAGGGGGCTTTACGTGGACAGGCGCGGAGCTAGGTGCGACAAACAGCGAATACTGCTGTTGCCCTAGTACTTTCGGATCGCTGGGCGACGCGGGCGGACGGGGCTTGGGCGGGCTGGCCCTGATTCATCTGATGAAAACGGCGGGGTTTAGTTGACATAATGTAAGTTATCGGCGTTCGGTTGAACTGCGAGGATGATGTCGGCGCCCACGGGTAACCTGGAAACCTTCGCCCGGCACGGAGTCGCGTCCAGGAGCATGCGTTGCCGAATCATCACCCGTCCCGCACCTGGCGCGGCTGCGCCATGTGCAAGCCGCACAAGCGCCGTGGCGCCGGCCGCGCCACCAAGGATCCCGTCGCCACCCGCCGTCGACTCGGCCACACCCGCCGGTACTCGCGGCGCTCGCTGGGCTGGGATGGCCGGGCCTGATCGACCCTCGATCCCGCCGTCCCATCCCCGGCCCTGACTCATCAATACGTCACTGTGACGCAATATGTGGGGGCCGGTTCGACGCCTCGACTCGATCCGTGGAATTCCGCGGGTCCTGTCCGTTGACATCTGACGTGGGGCATTGCCACGGAATCCGAGGCATCGGCGTGTCTTTGCCAATCTATCTGGGGCACCGCCCGTAACCTTGATACGTGCACGCCGCAACGGTGGCGGCATGGCCGCAGGTTGTCGGTGGCGTAGAACTTGAGTTCAGGCCCACCGTGGGTAGGTCGCGTCTACCGCTGGCACAGTGTTCGACCACAGGTTTTGAAACGAATTGTCGCCCCGTTCGAGGGTTTCCATCTTTTCGCGGGCAGAGTAATTACCCGGGCCTGTGGTGGTTTTCGACCACGCGCGAGCATGTTGGTTACGAATCATGGTTAGAGCGTGACCATTTGATGGCACTGGATGCCGACCCCGCGGTGGTTGGTGTCGGCGGTGTCAAGCGGTGGAAGCAACGGAGTCGGTCAGTAGCTTGGTGAAGACCTCTCTGGGGGTGCCGCACATGCCGATGATGGCACTGATGAGATCAATGGCTGGACGGTGACGCCGACCGGCAGCAGTGGCAGTGTCGTCCTGACGACTCCGGCTACGCTATCGGACCCGAGCGATTCCCTGGGGCTGGGCACAGCCCCGATAGTCGGCAATTGGGTCAGCGGTCCGGCTGCCCCGCTCAGCAACATCGGGTTGGACGAGCAATTCACTACGGCTCTAGTTCAATTGGGTTCGCCCGATGGTCCAAATCCGAGCGATAACCTCGTCATCGCCGACAACTGGTTGCCGGGATTTGAAGAGGCCACTGTTCAGGTGCACGGCGGCGAGGTTGTCGATTTTCTGGCGCCTAACGCCACCGGTGATCAGGTTGTCGATCTTTTTAACGTGGACGTCGGCGATACCCCACCGCTGTTCAACCCGGACGCCACCGGACCCATCGACATCGGCGGGGTCGAACTGGCCGACCCGCAGGACGGGGCGCTGTTCAACGATCTGTTCGACGCGGTGTTCAAGGGCGACACCGCCGACTGGAGCAACGCCACGACGTTGTTCGACGACTGGCTCGGCATCGACCCATCGGGCGCTGCCGACGCGGTAGACCCAAGCGGCTTGCTGCCTGACCTCGGCTTCTGATCGAGTTCCCCGCAGGGGAATCCGGGGCGCGATGTGGGTGTCCTGGCCGAGGCGTTACCGCGAATCGGATAGCGATCGGCTGATCCTGGCCAACAACGAAATCGGTTCTGCGGCACATGAAAACCGACCTCGGCGTGCGGGTCAAAATTCACATACCATCGATAAATCGCTGTCGAGGCTCCGTGGCGTCGACTTTTCGGTTGTCTCGGGTCTGCCTGTGCCGGCTTTCTACGCTGATCGCAGGCTGCCGGGAGTGGCATGACCGCTACAGCCGATGACAGTTCGCGGCAAGCTCCGTTTGCCCCAGATGAAATGACAAATCAGCCCAACGGGATTGTCACTTGATCTGAGGCACCGCAGGTCACGGCTTCTCTCCTGCCTCAGACGCAACGACAACGGACAGGTCCGATCGTCCCGGCGCCGCGGGACGTTGAAACTTGGCTGGATGCGTTCTTGATGACACCCGCCGAGGCGCGGCCATCGTCACTAGTTCCGCCAGCGTCCCCCTCGCCACCGAGGCCCCCGTGACGGATCGTTCCGTCACAGTGACGCTTCGATTGCGGTGTGCGTCCGCGTCTCAGTTGCGGCTCGCACCCGGAATTTTCAACCGACACCTCTGGTCGTGATATCTTTCGGGGTCGGATGTTTTTTGGTACATCCGCATTTAAATGGAAGAAGTAAGGGCGGTGTCATAGCGTCGTAGCAACGAGGTGCCGAC
>NZ_JAHCLR010000084.1 GCF_018455725.1 Mycolicibacter acidiphilus | reverse complement strand
GCGCGCCCGCCGTGCCATGCGCCGACGTGCCACCGGCCCCACCGGCGCCGCCGGCGCCACCGTTACCGCCGGTGCCGGCCGTGCTGGTGGCATCGCCACCGGCGCCGCCGTCAGCACCGCTGCCCGCAGCCGCGTCCTGGCCCGCGACGCCGTCGGCGCCCACACCGCCGACACCGCCGGTGGCGCCGTTACCACCGGCACCACCCGCGCCACCGTTGCCCGCATCGGCGCCGCCGGCGCCACCCGCACCACCGACACCGCCGGCGCCACCGGTCAGACCCGAGGTGCCGTCACCGGTGGCGGCGGTGTGGCCGGCCATCCCGACCGCGCCGTCACCGCCGTGTCCACCGGCACCGCCGTTGCCCAGGTTGCCCGCAGCACCGCCGGCACCACCGGCACCACCGGTGCCACCGGCCGTCGTCGCGTTGGCGCCGTCGCCGCCGGCACCGCCGTTACCGCCGCCGACCGCCGCCGCGCCACCGGCACCGGCCACTCCGGCGTCGCCACCGCGACCACCGGCACCGCCGTCGAGTGTGGTGGCGTCACCGTTACCGCCGGCGCCACCGTTACCGCCGGCACCGGCCGCGCCCCCGACGCCGGCGTCACCACCGGCACCGGACGCACCGGTGCTGCCGATCAGGCCGCCGGCACCGCCGGCGCCCGCATGGCCACCGGCACCACCGGCACCACCATTGCCACCGTTACCCGCAGCACCACCGGTCGCACCGGCAAGCGTCGCCGCAATCCCATCACCGCCCTGCGCACCGGCACCACCATTGCCACCATCACCAGCCGCACCACCGGCGCCACCGGAACCGAACAACCACGAACCCCTACCCCCAACACCACCATTGCCACCCGCACCACCAGCGTCACCATCACCGCCAACCAAACCCGCAGCCCCAGCCAAACCCGCCAAACCCGTCGCACCATCACCCCCAACACCACCGGCGCCACCAACCCCGAACATCCACCCCGCACCCACACCACCGGCACCACCATCGCCACCAGCACCCCCACCGACACCCACACCACCGGCACCACCATCACCACCGATGCCCATCCACCAACCACCAGCACCACCAGCGCCACCATCACCACCGGCCAGGCCCCCACCACCGGCACCACCATCGCCGAACATCCCCGCCGAACCACCCACACCACCCACACCATCAACAGACGTGCCACCGGCCCCACCATCGCCAAACCACAACCCACCCGCACCACCAGCAGCCGCCGCCAACGACCCACCATCAACACCATCAGCACCGTTACCGATCAGAACCTGACCAAAACCAAACGTCGAATTGATGAACCCATCAACCTGCTGCCCCAACGGCGACAAAATCCAGTCCTGCCCCATCTGATGCAACGGCGTATAGAACAGCGACCCGAACCAATCCTCCGACGCCGCCGACCCCGACACCGCCACCACCGACGCATCAAACGACAACCCCACATTGGCCAACAACGGCTCCCACGACGACGCCTCAAACAACGCCTCCCACGACCCCGGCGCACCCAAATCCCCCAACGCCAAAGCCAAATCCGAACCCAGCAGATCCACCACCCAATCCGCCTCATCAGCACGCACCACCGGCACCGAAGACAACGGCGACAACCCAAACGCCAAAAACGCCCCCACCGCAGTGCCGGCTCCCAGCAACCGCCGACCCTGCCGACGACGTCCTGTGGTGTTACGCCTCACTGCCATGTGCGTTTCCTATCTGTGCGGGGCCACAGTTGTGCTGGCTCTGCCTGTCTTGGGTTGCTGGAGCATGGATTTCGCGGTGTCAGCAGGGTCAGCCGGTGTAGCCGAGGGCTTCGGCGATCTGCTGCGGGATGTTGTTGAGCAACTCGGAGAACTGCCCGAAGAAGGTGCTGTTGACGGCGACCAGACCCAGATCGGACAGACCCAGACCGCTGAGGATGGTGTCGATGTCGGTGTTGCCCAAGCCCAGATCGCCGAGCAGCGAGTTGATCGTCACGCCGCCGATACCCAGGTTGCCGATGATCGTGTCCAGATCGTTGTTGCCCAGACCCAGATCGCCGAGCATCGAGCCGAGCGTCGGATTACCCAGCACGCTGGTCGTCAGGTCGGTGATGAAGGTCTCCAGATGCACCTGGTCGAGGCCGAGGCCGCCGAGCACGCTGCCGATCGAGGTGGTGCCGAGCAGCGAATTGATGACCTCGTCGAGGTGTTTGTCGTCCAGGCCCAGATCGCTGAGCAGCGTGGCAATCGGGATGCCGCCCAAGCCGATTCGGTCGATGAACATGTTCAGGTCGATGTTGTTCAGGCCGAGGTCGTTGAGCATCGCCTGGATGCCGAGGTGATCGAGGCCCAGTGCGTCGATCAGGTTCCCCAGACCGACGTTGTCCATTCCGAGGTCACTGAAGATCGAGTTCAGCGTGGTGTCGCTGACGCCCAGCCCGCTCAGCAGGCGATCCACGATCTCCGACAGCGTCGGGTTGAAGCCCAGGTCGGTGAAGAACTGCTCCAGCGTGACGTTGCCGGACAGGTTGCCCAACCCGTCGAGCAGGCTGCCCAGCGTGACGGTGTTGATGCCCATCGCCTGCAGCAGTTGGTCGATCGTGGCGTGGCCGAGGCCCAGGTTGTCCAGGGTCTGGCCGACGGTGTTGGTGCCGAGCAGGGCGTTGAGGGTGGGGTTGCCGATCTTGTTGATCAGGCTTGCGTTCTCCGGGGAGAGCTCGGCCAGCGGGGTGTCACCGATGCCGGCCAGCGTCAGCAGTTGGGTGAACTGGATGTCGGCGAGGCTGGTGCCGGCGGGGATGGCGACGCCGCCGATCTCCGCCGGGGCCGGCGCCTGGGCGAGCAGTTCGCCCAGGGTCTGGCTACCGAGGTTGCCGTTGAGCAGGTCGCTCAGGGTCATGCCGGGTGGGATCAGATCGTTGAGCAGCGCGACCAGCCCGGTGTTGCCGGTGACACCCGCGCCGAGGAACCCGTTGTTGAGCAGGTCCAGCAGGGTGTCGTTGCCCATGCTGCCGAGCGCGTCACCGATCACGCTGCCGAGGGTGAGGTTGCCGATGCCCAGCTCGTCGAAGAAGTCGGTGAGCGGCGGGTTGCCGAGGAACTGGGAGAGCAGGCCGCCGACCGTCAGGCTCGGGTCGACCAGGCTGGCCAGTGAGTCGTTGCCCTGCGCGCCGAGCAGGTCGGAGAGCAGCCCGCCCACGGTCTGGTTCGGGCCGAGGAAGTCCAGCAGCAACCCGCCGATGGTGGGGTTGCCGACGCCGACCTCCGACGAATTGAGCAGGGCGATCAGCAGGCTGGCCACCGAGTCGCTCTGGTCGAAGCCGCCGAGGGTGCCCAGCAGGTCGGCCATCGTGGGGTTGCCGACGCCGGAGCTGTTGAGCAGCCCGATCAGCACACTGGACAGCGAGTCTTCGCCGGGCCCGAACTGGTTGAGCAGGTCGACCGGGGTGAGGTGGCCGAAGCCGACCTGGTCGAGCAGGCCGGTGAGCAGGCCGTCGAGCGGCTTGTCCCCGATGCCGGCCTGGGTGAGCAGGCCGGTGAGGGTTTGATCGCCCAGGCCGGCGGCGTTGACGAGGGTGCCGACGTCGACGTTGATGTTCATCGATTGGCCGGCGGTGAGGATGCCGTTGAACAGCGGGATGTCGAAGCCGCCGACGGTGAGCGAGTCGTGGCCGTTGAGGAAGGCGTTGAGCAGGGTGGCGGGCGCGCCGATCAGTGCGGCGAACGCCGCGGTCGGGTCGCTGAAGTCGAAGATCTGCTTGAACAGTTCCTGCATCGCGTTGAAGACGGTGACCAGCGGGCCGATGTCGGCGAGCAGCATGTTCAGCCAGGTCGGCAGCTGCACGCCGATCTCCGCCGGGAACGGCAGCAGGTGCGCGTCGATGGTGGGCAGCGGGTTGGTGAAGACGTTGAGCGCGTCCGGGATACCGGCCAGCGCCTGCTGCGGGTTGGTGAAGATGTGCTCCAGCAGGCCGAAGAAGTTGACCGAATTGTCGCTCAGCGCCTTCAGGTTGGCGGCGGTGTTGCTGAACAGTTCGGTGTAGGGCGCGAAGAAGTCGGTGGCGGCCAGGGCCACTGCCCGCTGTTCGACGAGGGCCAGCCGGTGTTCCAGCTGCGGCAGGTGCGATGTCGCCACCGGCGCCGCCACCAGGCCGACCCCGACGATGACCAGTCCGCTGGTGACATAGGGACGAAGCGTCTGCGTCATGATGCCCTCTCGAACCGACATTCCCCAGTTCCCTTCTCGCCTAAGCACCGAGCACCTGCGCGATCTGGTTCGGCAGACCGTCGAGGAAGTAGGACAGCTGACCGAAGAACTCCTCGATCTGGGCGTTCAGCACGTTGGTGCTGCCCAGACCCAGCGAGGTGAGCAGGTCGTCGACGGTCTGGGTGCCGAAGCTGCCGAGCAGCGAATTCACCGTCTGGGTGCCGAACAGCGAATTGACCAGCTCGTCCAGCGTCTTATCGCCCAGGCCCAGGTCGCTCAGGCCGGAGCTGACCGTCTGCGTCCCGAACAGCTGGTTCAGCAGGTCGTCGAGGTGCTGACCGCCGATGCCGCCGCTGTTGAGCGCGTCGTTGACGGTCTGACCGCCCAGCGCCTGGTTGAGGATGTCCTGCAAGCTCATGCTGCCGACGCCGTTGTCGTCGAGCGCGCTGCTGACGGTCATGTTGCCGAGGAACTGGTCGAGCAGGTCGCCCAGGTGCTGGTTGCCGATGCCGGAGCCGTTGAGCAGGTCGACGATGCTCTGGTTCGGCACCAACTGGTTGACCAGGTCGTCGAGGGTGGTGTTGTTCATGCCGAGGTCGGTGAGGAGCGCGGCCAGGGTCTGGTCGGGGACCAGCGAGGTCACCAGGTCGCTGAGGGTCATGTCCCCGTAGCCGGCGTCGTTGAGCACGTCGCTCAGCGTCATGTGCAGGTTGTCGTGGATCAGGTCGGCCAGCGTCGCGTGGCCCATGTCGCCGAGCGCGTCGCCGAGGCTCTGGTTCAGCAGCCCCTGGTCGTCGAGGATCGAGCCGAGGGTCTGCCCGCCGAGTGCGTCGACCAGCAGGGCGTCGCCGCCCTTGGCCAGCGGGGTGCCGCCGGTGGCGGCGATGAAGTCGTTGATCGTGAGGTTCCCGACGATCCCCATCTGCTGCAGGTTGGTGAACAGCGTGCCCAGCGAGAGGTTGGTGATGCCCAGCAGGTCGGTGACGTCCTTGACGGTGATGTTGCTCATGCCGGCCGCGTCGAGCACGTCGGCCAGCGTCTTGTCGGCCGTGGGTCCGAGGATGCTGACCACCACGTCGCCCAGGTCGGCGTTGCCCAGGCCGAGGTCGTTGACCAGGGTGCTGACGGTCTGATCGCCCACCCCCAGCCCGTCGAGCAGCGAGGTGAGCAGCCCGTGGGTGGTCAGGTCGCTGCCGCCGAGCGAGTCGAGCAGGGCGACCGGGGTCTGCCCGCCGAGTCCGAGCGCGTCGAGCGCGTTGGTCAGCAGTCCGGGCAGCGTCAGGTCACCGCCGCCGAGTTGGGTGAGCAGTCCGCTGACGGTCGGGTCGCCGATGCCCAGCGCGTCGAGCACGTCCTTGCCCAGGTCGGCGACCTTGAGGCTGCCCACGCCGAGGTCGTCGGCGATGCCGGTGATGGTCGGGTTGCCGATGCCCAGGGCGGTGGTGAGGTCGATCGCCAGGTCGGACAGCTTCAGGGTGCCGATACCGAGCTGGTCGGCGATCTCGGTGACGGAGGGGTTGCCGACGCCGACCGCGTCGAGCAGGTGCGACAGCAGACTGGAGATCTGCAGGTTGCCGAGCCCGATGTCGTCGAGCAGGTCGATGGGGGTCTTGGCTCCCAGCCCGACGGCGTCCAGCAGGCCGGTGAGCGCGCCCGCGACCGGGGTGTCGCCGATCCCGATCTGGCTGAGCAGGCTGGCGACGGTCTCGTCGCCGATCTTGAGCCCGTGGACGATGTCGTTGAGGTCGATGTTCAGGTCCAGGGACTGGCCGGGGACCAGGATCCCGTTGAACAGCGGCAGGCTGATGCCGAACACATCGAGGCTGTCGGTGCCGTTGAGGAAGGCGTTGAGCAGCACCGCCGGGGCGGTGAACAACGCCGCGAACGGGTCGAGAAGACTTGTGGGACTGAAGATCTGGGTCAGGATGTCGTGCATCGCGTGGTCGACGGCGACCAGCGGACCGAGCATGCCCATGCCGATCGTGAGCAGCGGCGACAGCATGATCAGGATCGGGTCCGACCCGCTGATCTGCGGCGCCACGTTGCCCAGGAAGTCGAACACCTCCGGTAGCCGGGACAGCGACGACGGATCGGTGAGGATCTGGGTGAACAGGTTCGCCCAGCCGTTGTCGGAGCCCATCGCCACCAGGTTCGTCGCGGTGTTCTGGAACAGGTCGACGTAGGGCGTGAAGAAGTCCGGGCCGGCGGTCAGGTGCACCGGAAGGTGCTGCACCGGCGCGACGGGGGGCTGCGGAATCTCGTGGCGGATGTCCTCCAGGAGGCGCGGCCCCGCGGTGGGGACCACCGCATTGACGGCGACCAGGGAAGCACCCGCGATGGCGACACCGAGGGTGGTGTAGGGGCGAAGTGCCAGCTGCATCATGCTCTCCTGACCCGAATCCACTGTGATCTTGCTTAAAGCTACATGAGTTCATGATTTTGTCCACTTACTTTTCGGGGTCCAAATATGGCTCGTATCGCGATCCATGACCCTTGGAACGATCTGACGTTCACTTATAGAGACTTTGACGTCCAACGATCCAATCCGTCTCTCATGTTTCCTGCAACGATCTCCAGCTAGCGTCCGGTTTTCCGTGGTATAAGGCAGACGATGTCTGCAAACACCCTGATGGACCTGCTGCGACAGCAGGCCGAGCGCTACGGCGACAAGGTCGCGTTCAGCTTCTGCCCGGACGGCGGCGCGGAGCAGGCGCGGCTCAGCTATGCCGAGCTCGATGCCCGGGCGCGTGCGGTCGCGGCCGAACTGCAGCACCGGGGCGCCGCCGGGCGGCGGGTGCTGCTGGTCTGTGAGCCCGGCCTGGACAACGCCGTCGGCCTCTTCGCCTGCGCTTACGCGGGGGCCGTCGTCGCACCGACGAACGAGACCCTGTCCCGGCTCAAGCTGATCGCCACCGACATCCGCGCCGACTTCGCGCTGGCCACCGCCGGGATGCAGACCGCGGTCCGCGCCGAACTCGACGCGCTGACCGGCGACCACCCACTGCAGTGGTGCACGCTCGACGCGCCGGCCACCGACAGCACCGCCGAATGGACGGTCCCCGACCTCGACCCCGACGACACCGTGCTGATCCAGTACACGTCCGGGTCCACCAAGGCCCCCAAGGGCGTCATGGTCAGCCATCGCAACCTGCTGCACAACCTGGCGGCGATCCAAGCGCTGTGGCATGGCGACGACACCGACGTCGCCGTGTGGTGGCTACCCCAGCATCACGACATGGGGCTGATCGCCGGGATTCTCGAGATGGTGTACATCGGGGCCAGCACCGTGTTGATGGCGCCCAACGCGTTCATCAAGAAGCCGCTGCGCTGGCTGGAGGCGATGTCGCGGCACCGCGCAACCATCACGGCCGCACCGACTTTCGCCTACAACCTGTGCGTGAAGACGACCACCGCCGAGCAGCGGGCCGCACTGGATCTGTCCAGCCTGGCGCACGCCTGGATCGGGACCGAGCCGGTGGCGGCGGCCACCCTGCGGAACTTCGCGGAGGCGTTCGCGCCGAGCGGGTTTGAGCTGTCGTCCTTCCGGCCCGCGTTCGGCCTGGCCGAGTCCTCGTTGGTGGCAACGGGATTGGCGAGTCCTGGCCTGCCAGGGGTGCGCTACGTCGACCGCACCGCGCTGGGCCGGGATCAGCTGGTCGACGTCGCCGCCGACAGTGCAGACGCCGTGGCACTGGTCGGCTGCGGTTCGCCGGTGGCCGACCAGACGGTGCTGATCGTCGACCCGGAGACCCGGCTGCCGTGCGGTCCCGACCGGGTCGGGGAGATCTGGGTGGCGGGGCCCAGTGTGGCGCAAGGCTATTGGGGACGGCCGGCGGAGACCGAGCGGGTTTTCGGTGCTCGGCTGGCCGACACCGGCGCGGGGCCGTTCCTGCGCACCGGGGATCTCGGGTTCTTCTGCGCCGGTGAAT
Source organism: Mycolicibacter acidiphilus (assembly GCF_018455725.1). Classification (GTDB taxonomy): domain Bacteria; phylum Actinomycetota; class Actinomycetes; order Mycobacteriales; family Mycobacteriaceae; genus Mycobacterium; species Mycobacterium acidiphilum. Next base: position 2,552 of record NZ_JAHCLR010000084.1, on the reverse strand, counting down.
TGTTCGTCACCGGGAGGTGGGCGGATCTGGTGACGATCCGCGACACGAACCACTACCCGAACGACATCGAGGACACCGTGACCGGCTGCGATCCGGCACTGATGCCCGGCCGCTGCGCGGTGTTCGCCGTCAAGCCGGATGCGCACGCCGACGAGCAGCTGGTGGTGGTGCAGGAGGTGCAGCGGGCGTCGCTCGGCGGCGACATGACCGGCGCCGTCGACGCGATCCGCTCACAAGTGGTTGCGCGGCACGGCGTCTCGCCCCACGACATCCTGCTGGTCGAGCCGATGCGGATTCCCACCACCACCAGCGGCAAGATCCAGCGCAGCGCATGCCGGCAGCGCTTCACCGACGGCGACTTCACCCCGGTGGCGCGGTGGCAGGCCCCGCCCGCCGAGCGCACCGGCGCCCGGCCGCAACTCAACCTGGGCGCGGTCGCGGGTGCGCTCCGAACGGCCTTGCAGCAGTCTCAGCGCAGCTGAAGTCGATTAGCCGACCGGCCGCTGCGGTCCGCGTCGTCGCTGCACCATCCCCGCCACCGCCATCCGCACCAGGCCGCCCACGAGTTGCCCCTTGACGTCCGGGGTGTCGCCGTCCGGCGGCGCCGCCTGCCACTGCGCCAGTGCGGCCAGTTCGCCGGCGACGTACTGGTCCCGGCAGGCGCCGCGCTGGATCTTGCCGCTGGTGGTGGTCGGGATTCGCATCGGTTTGATCAGCAGCACGGTCTGCGCGTCGACGCCGTGCTGCGCGCGGATCGCCTCGCGGATCTCGGTGATCAGGGCGTCCAGGTCCACCCCGGCCGCATCGTGGTGGTGCACCTCCTGCACCACCACCAGGTGTTCGGGGGCGCTGCGCTCGGTGGGCAGCAGGAACGCCGCGCCACGGCCGGGCAGCAGTGCCGGGTGGCAGTCGGCCACGGTCATCTCGATGTCGTTCGGGTAGTGGCGGTAACCGTCGATCAGCATCAGGTCCTTGCACCGGCCGGTGACGTACAGCTCGCCGCCGCGGAAGAAGCCGAGGTCGCCGCTGCGCAGATACGGACCCGCACCGGTGTCGGCCAGGTGCGCGTTGAAAGCGTGCTCGGTCTGCGCCGGCCGTCCCCAATAGCCTTGCGCCACACTGGGTCCGGCAATCCAGATCTCCCCCACCTGGTCGTCGCCGCGCTGCCGCCCGGTCTCCGGGTCGACGATCAGCACCTCCTGGCCGCCCTGCCGGCTGCCGCAGCCCACCAGGCGGAGCGTGCCATCGGTGCCGGCCGGCACCTCCACCACCGCATCCTCTTTGAGCGCGGCCCGGTCGATGTGGCGCACCACCGGCACCGCCGAGTTCGACACCCCCGACACCCCCAGCGTCGCCTCCGCCAGGCCGTAGGCCGGGCGGAACGCCTCGGGCCGGAAACCGGCGGGGGCGAACGCCTCGGCGAACGCCTCGAGGGTCTTCGCGCGGATCGGTTCGGCGCCGACGACGGCGATCTCCCAGTTGGACAGGTCGAGGGCGGCGCGCTGCTCGGCGGTGCTGCGCTTGACGGCGGCCTCGTAGGCGAAGTTGGGGGCGGCGCCGATCACCGCGTGGTACCGCGACATCGCCTGCAGCCAGCGGATCGGGCGCATCAGGAAGGCGCTCGGCGACATCAGCACGGTGGTGCGGCCGCCGTAGAGCGTGCCCAGGATGCCGCCGACGAAACCCATGTCGTGGTACTGCGGCAGCCAGGACACCCCGCTGACCGGGCTGGAGAACACCGGATCGTCGAACTTCGGGTCCCACGCCTGCCGGATGATCTCCAGGTTGTTCGCGTAGTTGCGGTGGGTGAGCACGCAGCCCTTGGGCTTGTCGGTGGAACCGGAGGTGTACTGGATCATCGCGACGGTGTGCTCGTCGATCTCCGGTGGCACCCAGGTCGCACCGTCGTCGTCGGTCTCGTCCATCGCGAACCACTCCAGGTTCGGGCCGTCGCTCAACTCGCCGACCGCGGCCTTCATCTTGGACTGGGTCTTGGCGGTGCCCAGCGCGAAGCGCGCCTGCACTTCCGGGACGACGGTCTCGACGCGCCGGATCGGCCAGTGCTCATCGACCGGGACCGCGACGGCGCCGGCGTAGAAGCAGCCGAACAACCCGGCGACGCTGTCCACCCCCGGGCGGCACAGCACCAGCACCCGCTCACCGGTGGCACCGCGGCGCTGCAGGCCGGCCGCGATTCCCCGGGCCCGCTCGTCGAGTTCGCGGTAGGTGATCCGGCTCTGCTCCTCGTCGCCCTCGGGGCAGAAGATGAACGCGGGCGTGTCCCGATGCCGCTCGGATTGCTGCCGCAGCAGGTCCACCAGGGTGTCCGGTACGGAAGTGGTCACCGACGTCGGTTGTTCGGCCATCTGCTGCCCTGTCTCGGGAGGTGGGAGTCCGGGTGATGTCGCCCACAGCGTAGTCCAGTCCGGTCACCGGGACGGCGGTGCTGCCGCGGCGGATCATTCCCGCCCGCTCCGCAACATCCGTCCCAGTCGTCACGGGAGCGGGGCGTGTGCCGTTGTGCCCGCCTCTGCGCGACAACGGGTGTTAGG
>NZ_JAHCLR010000083.1 GCF_018455725.1 Mycolicibacter acidiphilus | reverse complement strand
GAACCTCGACACGGTACTGGCCGCCCGGATCACGACCACCAGCAAGAGCGCCGCAGTACCAACGGTGGTGCCGCTGAGCGCCGCGGATCCGCTCGTCGGGTTCGTGCTGGTCGACGACCTGGTGCAGCTCTATCACGACGAGCTAACCGAATCCTTGGGCGCACTGTCGCCGGCGACCATGCTCGCAATCAGCCGGGCTCTGCGGATCGCCCTGCCCTGAGCCGTCTGCGACGACCAGCGCGGCGTGGGGGAGTGCACCTTGCTCCGTGGCCGCCGCATCGGCATGGCGACGAGCCTTGGACCGCTGGATCCGCTGTAGCTCCATGGTGACCTGCGCACGGCCGGCGCCGACCGCGGCGGCCTTGCCGATGGCGGGCGGGATTGCAGGTCCGGCTGATCGTCACGGTCGGCGTCGGCGCACGATGTCGTCGATGACCTGCCGTGCTGCGGCCCGGGCCGGTCCGTGGAGGGCGGCTTGCCCGATCTGTCGGCCGTGTTGGTGGTCTGCGCGGTCTTGGGCAGTCCACGCCGGTGGCTGGTGCCCCCTGGTGGCCAAGCTTTCTTGAACGGTGCGGGCGTCGTCGAGTGCGGCGGGGCGTGCGGCGGGGTTGTCGTGCCAGGCGAGCATCGCTCCGAGTAGGCCGATGGGCTTGTGTGGGCTGTCGGGTATTTGGCGGCCGACGCCGAGCCAGTCGGTGACCAGCGCGTTGAGGTCGTTGGGGGTCCAGCCGTGCCGTGCAGGTTCTGCGAGCTGTGCTGCCCAGGCTGAAGGGCTGTGGCGCCGGCTCCACGGTGGGGCGCCTGGGTGGGCGCGCCAGGCCACGGCCAGGGCCGCCCCACCCTTGTCTGGGCTGCTGCGGCGCTGTGCGCCGCCTTGCCGTCGGCCCGTAGGGTCGTCGGTGTCGGTAGTAACCAACTCCTTAACAGGAGTTTTATCCCTTACGGGACCGCTACGCGGGTGGGGTGACATGTTGTGTACAAATCGCCGCAATGCGGGGGTGTCGTGCAGTGCCCAGACGCTGGCCCAGCCGCGGGATTTGTCGCCGCAGCGCCAGCTGGCGAACCGTTCGGTGCGGGTGCGTTTGCGGCCTCGCAGAATTTCGGTGGCAACGCCGAGCAGTTTGAGCGCTTCGCGGCCGCGCTGGACTTGCCGGTCGGACAGTCCGGTTGCGGCGACGATGCGGGCGTTGCTGGCCCGGGCGTTGCGGCCGGTGGCGTAGTCGGCTGATTGGGCCAGGGCTGCGGCGATGAGGATCAGTGTTTTGCGGGCGACGCCGCCGTTGCACATCCGTGGGCGGATCGTTGCGTAGTGCAGGTCGTAGGCGCAGGCGACGGTGACGTGGGCCCAGTGTGCCCAGCCTTTGCTCCAGCAGGGGACCCCGGCGTAGGCGTCGGGGTCGAGTTCGAGCACGACGGGTATTCGGGTGCGGGGTGATTGCTGGGTTCGGGGGTGTGTGGTGCAGCCGGCGAGGGCCAGTGCGAGGGCGCGGGGGCCGGTTCGGGCTGTTCCGCGGTGTGGTCGCTCGGCGCTGCTGCCCCGGTAGGGCAGGTGGGGCGGCGGCGTTGCGGGAAGGTCACGGTTTTGCTCGTGTGCTGGACCGTGGTCCAGGCATGAGTTACCGTGGGAGGCGTCTTTCACTGACGGTCCCTTCGTGGGGAGGTTCACGCGAAAGCAGTTGTTCGAGTTGGAGCCTCGGACTCGGTGCCCTCGGTCGGTTTTCCGGTCGAGGGTTTTGCCGTTGTGGTGCTTTGCGTGCGGGTTATGTATTTGTGTTCAGTGGTTTCCGGTGGGTCGGCGTGTGACCGGCCCGGGTGCTCCTTTCACCTGGTGAGTGTGGGTTTTGTACCGCGTGGTCTGGTTAACCAGGCTGGTTAACCAGGCGGCGGTTGGTAGCAGTGTGGCGCACGGTACGACGGTGTCGGCGCAGACACGCCGGGGCTGCGCCCCGGCCGGGCTGTCGCGTCGCCAGCCGGCACCGGGGGAGGATCCGGTGGCAGGTCAGGCGATTTGACCGCAGGACTGGTCCGGATGGCCGTTGCGGCCGGTCGCGACGCACCGATGTGTCGGTGATGCTCATGTGGCACACGTTAACGCACTTTCACGCATGGTAGTCAAATTTGTTGGCACACCGCGTGTCAATTGCGTTATTCTGCGTTACAGTGTGTGATACACAGGGATTGGTGCGCGTTGTGGGCACCAGGGGAAGGATGGCGATGACTCCTCAGACGATCAGCTGGGATGCGGTCCCGGCCAACGCGAGCGCTGCTGATTACGAGGCTGCGGCCACGGAGCTGGAGACGCTGGCGAACACACCGCCGGTCTCGATCGACGAACTGCGCACCACTTTGGGTAAGGCCTACAGCGTGTACCTGGAGGCTGAGCAGCGCACGCAGGAGGCCCGTAAGGCGGCGTTGCTGCGGTTGGCGGCGTCCTACCGTCAGCTGGCGCAGGGCACCAAGGCTGCCACGCAGACCTTTGAGGCCGGCGAGGATGAGGGGCGCCGCAAGGTCGAAGGCATCTTGACCTAGCCGTGTGTCCGGCGTCTGTGATGTGGTGAGGCGATGGCCTACGAGGTTTCGGCGGATACCGCCGCTCTGAGTTCTCACGGTGCCGCCCTGGCAGGCAGCGTGGGATCCGGGGTGGCGACACCGGCTGGGTGCGTTCCGGCGGGCAGTGATGCGACATCGGTGGCGGCGGCGGCGACGTTTTCCCAGCGGGAGGCGACCTTGGCGGGTCTGCTGGCCCATGCGGGGGCGTTGCGTGCTCAGGGCGGGCAGGCGATCACGGCCACGGCGGCATCGCTGGCGGCGACCGAGGCGGCCAATGAGGCGGCGGTGTCGGGAATCCTTCATGGTCACACCGGTGCCCCGGGGGGTGCGGGGGTGCCGACCGGTGCGGCGGCGGTGCCACCGCCGCCGCCGTCGGGATTGCCGGCCATACCGGTGACGGGGGTGCCGATGCCTGATGAGGCGTGGTCGGCGGCGATTCATGGTGGTCCTGGTGCGGGTCCGCTGCGCGAGTATGCGGCGCGGATGCAGAACTTGAGCACGTCGTTGGCGTCGTTGTCCGATGACATCGCCTCGCACGGTGATGGTGTTGATGCCAGCTGGGGTGGTGGCCGCCAGCAGGCGGGGGCGAACACCCGCCAGATGGGGCAGTGGTTGGCGTCGGCGGCACGGTACGCCGCGCAGATGGCCAGCGCGGCAAGCAATCACGCCACCCATGTTGAGACCGCTCGGCAGGGCACGCCACCGCCGCAGCAGTTTGTAGCCCTGCATCAGCGGGTCGCTGACGGGTACCGGGTCTTTCAGTCGACCGGTAATCCCGTCCAATTCCATGCGGCCACAGCGGATTTGACGGCTGCTCGTCAGGAAGCCAGTGATCATCAGGCCGGCTACATCGCAGCCGCCCAGGGTGCGACGCAGGACTTGCCCACCGAACCGCAGCGTGCTGACGGTATCGCCGACAAAGTCGATCCCAAGGCCAACGAAGGTGCCGAGCCCAAGCCCGGCGGGTCCAGTGACGACGACGCCGCCGGGGCAGGTAAGGAGGCTGACGGTACCGATGACGAGGTGGCAGACGCCGACGACAAGGTCAGCGCGGCGGTGCGGGCAGCCGCCGCGGAGGCCGGTGAGGCTGAGCGTGCCGCGGCCCGCGAGGAACCATTAGCAGCCGCGGCCACAGCAGCGGCACCCCCCGGTGGGGGAATGCCCGGTGGGGGAATGCCCGGTGGGATGCCTTCTGGGGGAATGCCTTCCGGTGGGATGCCGGGTGGAGGGATGCCGATGTCGGCGCTGTCGCAGCTGGCCGGTCTGGGGCAACCCAAAGGGGATTCCGGTGGCGATTCGGGCGGTAATTCCGGTGGTGATGAGCCTGATGAACCGGGTGGGACGATGCCCAGCAGTTTCGGGGGCGACCTCGGCTCCGGTGGTGGTGGCGGTGCACCCGCGATGCCGGTCATGTCCTCACCCGCCGCCGGCATGGGTCTGGCTGGGGCCGGTGGGCCTACACCGGGTCTGGGTGGGTTGTCAGGGGGTGCTGGTAATAGTTCCGGTGGTGGGCGCATGGGTGGCGGGATGTTCCCGCCGATGATGGGTGCACCCGCTGGGCAGCAAGGCGAGGCGGAGCGCGACAAGGACCTGAACCCGGACAAGCGGGTGGTGCACCGTGGGGTGTCCAACACTGAGCCGGTGTTCGGAGAATTGGAACGCACGCAGCGGCGCCGCCCTAAGCGGCCGGCACAAGATCAGGAGGTCCAGTCATGACGGTTCCGTCGAAGCCGGGGCGAACTGCCGCGCAGGACGCTGGAGAGGTTGCACAACTGGTGGAGCGACTGACCGGGATGCTTGATGCGGTGTCGGCGTTTCAGAGCCGAGTGCGTAACTATGTGCACTGCGGCGACGAAGACGATGAAGTGGTGATCAGCCACGACGCCAATGGCCGGCTGGTGGAGGCGTGGGTGCAGCCCGGGTTGCAGCACAAGCTCACCGTCGAAGAGCTCGAAGATGCAATCAACGATGCGATCACCCGCAATGTAGCGGGCACCGCACGCGGTGTCGAACAGCTGTACACGGATTTTTTCTCCACGTTCGCTGAACCGCCCTTCACCGACGATCTGATGCAGAACGTCGTAGGCGTGGAGATGGTGCAGGTATTCCAGAAGGCAGGAAGGATCAACGATGAGCGCGGACGCTAACCACGTAATCTCAATGGAGAGCGCCGGATTGGCGGCAGCGACCGCTCAGGAGGCTGGTGCGACGCAGTCGACAGCGGCACAGTCGGCTTCCCCCGAACTGGGTACGGCAGGGGCCGGGTTGGACCCGGTCTCGGCGCTGATCATGGCCGAGATGGCTCAGTGGAGCGCCTACGATGAAGAAATCGCGGCAGTCAGCGCGGCGCTGGGTCTGAAACTGGGTACCGCCAGTGCGACAACGGTGGCCGACGGGACCGCCACCGAGGAACAAAACGCGGCCAATGTGCAGGCCATCGGCCCAACGCTCCTCGCTTAACGGGGAGACTTTCACCAGGAAATAGCGGACACTAGGACAAACGCGGTGCACGGCCGCAACGCAAGGAAGGGCGGCGAAATCAGATGACTGAGGTCGATCACCGCACCGTGGCACCCGTCGGCCCGCCGCCGGCGGCCGGTACCTGGCCACCGCCGCAACTGATCCCACAGCCACCATCGTGGGGGCAGCCGCCCGCCTGGGGGCAACCACCCCCACCCGCGCCCGCACCCGCATGGCGGAATCGTTGCCTGCGCACCACTGCCACCGCGGCCCTCGCTCTGATCGCGGGGCTCGGCGGCGGGTTGCTCGGTGCCCACATCGGCCCCAGCACCCGAACGGACACCGCGGCCGTCAACGCCCAGAGCCAACACCAGCAGGACATCAACCTGTGCAGCGTGTACGGGATGGTCAACGCGGCAGGGTCGCACCCAGACCAGACCCGCACCGAGGGCCTGGTCTACGTGGTGGCGATGCAGCAAGCCCTCGACGCCAACCCAGGCGCAAGCCCCCAGATCCGCTCCGCCATGGCCGACGTCTTCAGTGCGCTGCACCAAATAGCGGCTTACAAAGTCGACAGTAAAGGGCTGTCTCAGCAGCCAGCCCTCGATGACGCCGCAGCAAAAGCTGCATACGACCATGGCCGTCAAGTGTGCGGGCTGGATTAGGGCCGGCGCATGTTCGGTGATGGTGATATGCCGTGTCCGCAGGACAAGGTCGCGGAGGTATTGGGCATTCCGCCGATCTGGCCGGGCGTCAGCTCGCACCAGTTGAGTGAATCCGCGGCGAGGCAGAAGACGAAGTCGGCCAGCCACACCGATTTGGCAGAGACGCTCAAGGACGGGCGGATGCGCCAGTCCGACTACCTGCGTGGTGCAGCCGGTGATGCGCGGCATCAGCTGCTCAGCACCATGATCGACTACGCCTACGACGCGAGTGATCACTACAAGCGCAGATACGACGCGGCGACGGGGTACCAGGCCGCGGTGTACAGCATGAAACACCAACTGACGGCGATTCACGATGCGGCCCTCAAGGACTACAACGCCAACGGCGCGAACAACAAGGCGCTGATCCAGGTCATCACCACCTACCAGGGCGAAGTGGACCAGGTGGCCGCACAGGGCTTGGAAGACGCCGCAGCCGTCTCAACACCGCAGCCCCCACCAAAACCGCCAACCAGCCACGGAGGCATACAATGCTACGACAACAAAACACACCCAGACCAGCAGGGTAACGGCAACAACCCAACCACAACACCGGTCAAAGGCGGATCAAGCACCGACCAAGGTATCGGCAGCAGCAGCCAAGCCGACCCAGGCACAACCGGCAACAACGGCATCGGCAGCAACAGCCAAGCCGACCCAGGCGCAACCGGCATCGGCAGCAGCAGCCAAGCCGACCCAGGCGCAACCGGCAACAACGGCATCGGCAGCAACAGCCAGGCCGACCCAGGCGCAACCGGCCTTGGCAATAACGGAATCGACAGCAGCAGTCAAGCCGACCCAGTACAGCCGGGTGGTTTGGCGGGTCTCCCTGGTGCGGGTGGTGCGCAGTCTGGTGGTGGGCGTCCGGGGTCGTCTGGGTCGTCGAAGGCTCCGTCGATGCCGTCGATGCCGTCGATGCCTGGTGGTGGTTCGGGTGGGATGCCGAGCATGGGTGGTCTGCCCGGTGGTGGCGACGGTGGTTTGAGTTCTGCGGGTTCAGGTTTGGGCTCAGCAGGCTCTGGGTTGTCGGGTGCGGGCGGGTTGCCCGGTGGAGATGGTGGGTTGGGGTCGGTCGCGTCGTCTGGTGGTGCGGTGCAGCCGGCGGCGACCGCATTCCCGGGTACATCCCAGTTTTCGCAGGCTCTTGGCGGCTCGGGCCTGGGATCGTCGGGGGCGTTGCCTCCTGCCGCACCGTTGACGCCGTTGGCGTCGCAGTCGGTGCCGATGTCAGCGCAACCGATGCCGCCGGTGGCGTCGGCGCCGGCGCCGACGTCTGCGGCATCAGCCGCAGACCCGGGTAGTTTCGACGGTGGTGGGTCGATGATGCCGCCGGTGGGCGGTATGGCCGGCGGTGGTGGTCCGACTGGTGGTGTATTGCCTCCGTATAACCCGGCGGGTGCCGGTGGACAGGTGCCGTCGGTGCCGACGTCAGCGGCATCAGCCGGGGTTGCATCGGGTGCGGGTGCTGCGGCGGCTACCGGCGGCGGTGGTCAGGGGCCGGGTGGGTCGGCGGCCCCGGTGGTGGCCAGCAGTTCTGGTGGTGTCGCGGCGGGCATGTTGCCGCAGGAGGATGTCAATCCTGATCTGGTGGATGCCCGCCGGTTACTGGAGGGGTTGGTGCGGGGCACTGAGGCCTCCGGGGATGACTTGGTGCTGACCTGGGCGGTGTCGGTGTTGCAGACCGCGTCGGGTCCGCGCACGGTTGTCGCGTCATCGATGGGTGGCGGCGAGTATGTGCCGGCCGGGGTGTTCTTGCCGACCGGGGTGCGGGTGGCGGTGCGCGATTTCGATCTGCCGATGGGGTGGGCGGCCCAGTTCATGGGTTGGCCGACACCAGTGGATGTGGTGTTAGCGCACGCTGAGGCGGCAACGGAACGTATTGCAGGCGTGCGGATTTCAGCTATTGCAACGTCCGACCCGTATTGCGCGAAGCCGCCTGGGGTGACTGATTTCGTTGCGGTGTCGGGTCGCGACATTCTGCGTGGGTCGGGTCCGACTCCGGTGTTGGATGGGTGGCATCAGCATCGGTTGGCCGGTGTTGAGCCGACCTTGGCGCAGCGGATTGCGGGCCTGGATCGGGGTCCGAGTGCGGTAGGCACGTTGGCGGCGCAGATCAGTGCGCAGGTGGTGCGTGCCGCTGAGGAGCAGTCGTTGGTCAACAGTGCGGATGTTGATGTGCTGGTGAAGATCGGCGATGGTCGGCCGGTGGATTGGGCGGCGCACTTCCGGGGTGTGCTGGATCGAGACAATCATGCGGTGTGGCTGCCGGATGCGGCGGCGCGGGCGATCGACTTGGATGATGCGCCGGCGTCGGTGGCGACGCGGGACCGGTATCAGCGGTTTTACCGGATGGGCCGGCTTGTGGAGTTGGTGCGTTGCTGGCGTCATCAGCCGGTGTCGGTGGCCGACATTGCCTACTGCGCGGTGTTGGCCGGTTTCGGGCCGCAAGTCGCGGCGGTGGTGACGCACTGGGAGGCCAGTATGCGACCCGGTGCCGGTTCGCCTGCGTAGGCGTGAGTTGTGCGGCGCCGCGAGATCTCGACCAGGTCTGCAATATCCGCGGGCGATCAAGCCGGCGGTGGAGGTCGCCTGTGACGATGGCCAGGCCGCGTTCCACGATTTGTTGGCCTTCCGCATTCTTCAGGTATGTGCGGCGTTTCAAATCGAACCCGTTGAGACTCACCGCGATGGTCGTCGTTACGACGAACCCCGCCGGCCACTAACTAACCCCGAAAGGACCTAAGCAATGGGCCTCCTCGACACCCCAGACGGCACGACTCCAGCGCCCGCGCTCACCGTCGACCAGCAGATCGCCCTCCAGCACGCAAAGGCAGCGGAGAACATCGCACGCCACCTCGACGACCTCAACAACTACCTGGTCAACACGCAAGCGGTGCAACTGCAGACGATCGTCAACACGCTGGCGGAGGACTTCCGGAAGCGCCATGGCCACTATCCCGGGAGCGAACGGTAACGCCAGGACCTCTCCGCTACCACGGGGCGAGGTCTGCACCGGCGCGGTGGCGAGGTTGCACACCCCATGGGTCGCACTGGCGACGGCCCTGTCTGAGCGCGGACGATGCAGGCGGTTAGCAAAGCGCTCCGCGTAGCGCTGCCTTGAATCTTCCCGCCTTCAACGGGCGAGAGGATTCACGCCCATGTGTTCATAGTGTGTTATATTGTCTTTATCAATGTTGGTAACACACTTGGTTTGGGAGGGTGCGGTGTCGGTAGCGGATGAGCGTGGTGCCGGGCCGTTTCTCGATGGTGAGGTTGTGGACAGTGTGGTTGCGGCGTCGGCGGTGTCGGCGCGGCGGTCGGTGTTGGTGAATGTGGCTCGGCAGGGGTATGTGTCGGGTGTTCGGTTGCTGAATCCGGCTGTGGGGTCGTGGGATTCGGCGACGTTGAACGAGTATTTGTGTCGGGTTGCTGGGGTTGCGCATGACCGGTATGTGGCGATGCGCCGTGCGGAGACTGATCGTGCTGGTGGTGAGGCGGAGTTGATGTCGGTGGCCGAGCAGGAACGCCGGCTGGATTTCTGACGGTCTGGAAGGGGATGGGATTGTGAGTACAGGGTCAGCGGCTGAGGCGGTTCGTTCCGGCCTGGCGGATCTGGTGGGTAAGACCGTTCGGGCGCACAACTACGACGGTGAGGATTGTCGCGGCGAAAGGACAGCCCGGGAGAATCAGCGCAGTTATGCGGGGCGTCTGGATGACTACAAGGTTCGGTTGACGAAGCTGCATCACTTCATTGACCGGGTGCGGTTGGAGGAGCGTCTGAACCATCAGCCGCGGTTGACCAAGCAGGGGTGGGCTGATTTCACCAAGGAGATCGAGGAGATCACCGGTGGAATGCGGCAGGTGGTGCGGGAGGCGGAGGCGGACGGTCAGGCCCATAAGCGGGCGACGGAGGCGTTGGCGGAGAAGTGGCGGAGTCTGACTGTCGATGCGTCGGGCGGGGAAACACCGAAGGGTGAGCAGCCCGGTGGTGCCAACAAGCCTGAAGGCGACGGCAAGGGTAATGACGGCAAGCCCGAGGAGAAGAAGGACAACGAGAAAAAAGACGACGAGAAGAAGGACGATGAGAAGAAGGACAACCCGCCGCCGGCGCCTGAGAACCCTCCGGTGCCGCCGGCAGCGCCTGCGGCGCCCGCTGAACCGCCGGTACCGGCGCTGGGGGCGGGTCTGCCGGGCTTGGGTGGTGGGATGCCCGGTATGGGTGGCGGGTTTCCGGGGATGGGGGGGATGCCGTCGCTTGGGGGCGGTGGGATGCCGTTCTCGGACCTGGGGGCGTTGAGTGGGTTGGCGCGTCAGGCTGATCAGCTAGGTCTGCATGACGACACCGACGGTAAGGATGACGCCAAGCAGGTGAAGTTGGAGCAGCCCGGTAACGGGGAGAACGGGGCCGGTGGGGCTGGTTCTGCGGCGGGGACACCGGTGGTGAACGGTACCGAGAATGGTGCAGGCAACGCTGGTGGTGGCGAGGGTGGCACCGCTGGTGGTGAGCACGCCGGTGACGGTGGTCAGCTCGTTGACGCCAAGAGTACGCAGGTGCAGCTGCCTAACGGGGATCTGGTGGAGGCGCGCAATGGGATTGGGGCGCGGGCGTTGCGGGCGATGCTTGATGGGGCGTCGGTCAGTGAGGCCTACCGGCAGGCGCAGGTGACGTTGCCGCCGCCGGGTACTCCGGTGACCGAGCCGGTGCCGCCGGCGCAGTTGAAGGCTGGTGATGTGGGGATGTGGAAGGACCACATGGTGCCGTCGTTGGGTGGCGGGAAGGTGTTGGTGTCGGGTCAGGTACAGCCGTTGGAGAGTGTGGGGTCGGGGCCTGATTTCTTGGGGTGGTTCGATCCGACGGCCGCGGCGGTTCGCGGTGCGCAGCACACGGTGTAGGTGTACTCGTGTTCCCCACGGCTGTGATCGTGCCCGGTTCTGAGCGGAGCCGTTGATGTCTGGGGAGGTTGAGGCGTTTTTGGCGGCGT
>NZ_JAHCLR010000082.1 GCF_018455725.1 Mycolicibacter acidiphilus | reverse complement strand
GTTATCTGGTGTCGCGAGCATGTGTGTATGACTGTTACCGATTAGGTGCGTCCCGTGCCGATCAGCCTAATCGGGAACGATTGAATCGCACGGTGTGCCCGCCTAGGGATTGCGCGGCTGCCATCCCGGCCCGTTTCTCCTGTCGCCTGCCCGGTTGCACTGATTGCGCCCCGGGAGAGGGCTCACCCCGGGCGGTTGTCGTCTGTGCCCCTTTGACCGTCGGGCTGTGGAACTGCGGATTGGGCTTCCTGGGTCCGGTGAGTGGCCAGGAAGTCGTCGACGATGCGGGCGCAGTCGTGTGCGGTGATGGATCGCAGGCCGGTCATTCGTGCGAACGCGAGTGGTCCGATGAGTTGGCACAGTGCGAGATCCGGGTCCAGGCCGTCGAATTCAGCAGCGGCCTCAATGTCTTGCAGGATGGCGTCGAAGGGCTGCCGGTATTGGTTGATGACCCGCGCTCGCAGCGCCTGCGGGGCATGTTCGGTGCTGGCGTGATCGATTGTGGTCGGGCCCAGGGCGAGCCAGGCCAGCATGGTGATGTGTGCTGGGGCGTCGGCGAACAGCGCAGACTGTCGGGTGAGCAGTTCGATGAGTCGTTCGCGCAATGTCCCACTGGCCGGCCCGGGTGGGGTTACTTGAGGTAAGAGTCGCTCGAAGGTGGCCGCGAGCAACTGCGATGAGCTGCCGAAATGGCGGTAGAGGGTGGTGCGGGCCACCTTGGAAGCTTTGGTGACCGCCTCGATGGTGACGGCTTCGATGCCACCGCTGCTGAGCAGCGCGGTCGCGGCGTCGAGCAAGCGGTTGCGCGACCGGGTCCGGCGGGGGTCAATATCGTCGTCATCGGGCACCGGCGGTACCTGCTCGCTGCTCACACCCACTCACCCCTCGCCTCATTCCAGATTCCCGACCAATTACCCGCGTCACCGCCCGTAACGGGTACCGTACCAACGGTAGCGCAGCGAAACTATGTGTACCGAAGGTGTCGTTGGTGGCCGATCACTCACCGCATCACGATGTCGCGTCCGGCCGCTCGGGTGCGGCACGGCCTGAGCTGCTGCCCGCACATACTCGGACGTGTATGGGTTGCGGACCGCAGAATCCGCACGGTCTGCAGCTGGTGGTTTACCGCAGCGGCGACACGGTGTACGCGGACGTGACTTTCGACGAACGCCACGTCGGCGCGCCCGGTCTGGCGCACGGCGGGGCGGTCGCCGCCGCCTGCGACGACGTGCTGGGGTTCGCGCTGTGGATTGCCGGCGCGCCCGCTGTGACACGCAGCCTGACCGTCGAATACCTCCAGCCGGTCGTGCTGCATCGATCCCACCGCATCACCGCGCACATTGCCTCCCGGGAAGGCCGCGTGCTGCACATCGGCGCAACCGGCACCGACCCCGAGGGGGCCACCCGATTCACCGCAAATGCGGTGTTCGTCGTGGTCACCGCCGATCACTTCGCCGCCTATGGCGACGTAGCAGCGTTCGAACATCTTCTTCGGCGGCTCGGGGACAACGGGGCGCCGAGCGATCCGGAATCCTGACCCGCAACCCGTAACGCTATTACTAGTAGCGCAGCGCTACTTGCCGTACCATTTCAGTGCAGACCGGTTGGGCGTCGACGGAGGTGCGCGATGTACACCACGTGGATCGAAGGTTGCACCGTGCAGCGGATGTCGTTGCAGGGTGATCTGGTGTTGAGCTTTGATGACGCCAACGAGGTAGTCATCAGTTGCCTGCTGTGGCTTGCCCTGCCGGCTAGCGGTGAGTTTCCGGCCGAGGAAGTGCTCATCGACCCGCGCGAGGTCGCCGCCCACCAACGTCCGCTACTGGATCTGGCGGGTGCGGTGTGCACGAAGGCATGCCACGACGATTCCGGTCGGCTACTCCTGAGCTTCTCCAACGGCCTGCGCATCGAGGTCAGCGCCAACGAGCGCGCCACCGCCTGGGAGCTCTACGGCAAACACCACGGTTACATGGCGTGCCTGCCGCACGGCAGGGTCAAGGTGGTCCGCCATGACATCCCCTACGACGAGGACGACAATGCCGGTGCAACGACCCCCAACTAAGGATCTTCGTCATCGCCGGCAGCCGAGTCATTGTGACCGGCGGCAGCGTCTTTCGTGGGCGCAGGCGCGGTGAGTGCGGACAACCCGGGCGGTGCGGGCACGGCAACCCTGCCTGTGCGGGCCCGCAACGGGGTGGCCGATCCGGGCCAATCCAGTGAGTACAGCAGCCGGTTAGCAACACTGGCCGGGTTCACGGTGCGTCATAAAGCACTGGTCATCGGCGGCTGGATCGCCGTCGCCGTGCTGCTTGCACTGGTGTTCCCGCAGCTGGAAACGGTGGTACGGCAGCAATCGGTGAACCTGATCCCCCGCGACGCCGCGTCGTTTCAAACCGTGGACCGCATGAGCGCGGCCTTCGGTGAACAGGGCTCCAAAACGATGCTGGTCGTGGCGATGGAAGACCCCGACGGCTTAACCGCGCCGGTGCGCAACCGCTATGAGCAGTTGGTGGTGCAGCTGCGCGCCGATACCGACCACGTCTTGCTGGTTCAAGATCTGCTCGCCGACCCGGTCACCGCGGCGCATGCGACCAGCAATGACGGCAAAGCCTGGTATCTGCCGGTGGGTGTGGCCGGCACCCTGGGTGACCCCAAGGCCGCCGAATCCGTCCAAGCCGTGCGCGACATCGCCGCCGGTTTATTCGCCGGTTCACCGACGACCGTGCACGTGACGGGCCCGGCGGCCACCTTCAACGACCAGATCGCTGCCGCCGAACACGACCTGCTGCTGATCTCGATCGCCACCGCCGCGCTGATCGCACTGATCCTGCTGATTGTCTACCGGTCGGTGTTCACCGCCTTGCTGCCCCTGCTGGTGATCGGGGTCAGCCTGGCCGTCGGCCGTGGTGTGCTGTCTGTCCTCGGCGAGAGCGGCATGCCCGTCTCGCAGTTCACCGTGGCGTTCATGACCGTGATCCTGCTCGGGGCGGGCACCGACTACACGGTGTTTTTGATCAGCCGCTACCACGAACAGCGCCGCGCACATGTCCCCGCCGATCAGGCCGTCATTCATGCCACCGCCAGCATCGGGCGCGTGATCCTGGCCTCGGCGGCCACCGTTGCGCTGGCCTTTTTTGCCATGGTTTTCGCTCGCCTCAGTGTTTTCGCCGGGCTCGGCCCGGCCTGCGCGGTCGCCGTGCTGGTCGGATTCCTGGCCACCGTGACCCTGTTGCCGCCGGTGCTGGCGCTGGCCGCCCGCCGTGGAATCGGCGAGCCGAAATCCGATCGAACCCGCCGCTACTGGAACAGTGTCGCTGTCGCGGTGGTCCGCCGGCCGGTGCCACTGTTGGCCGTGAGCCTGGTGATCCTGCTGGCCCTCTCGGCCATCGCCACCACGATGAAGATCAGCTACGACGACCGCAAAGGCCAGCCTGCCACCACCGCCAGCAACCAGGGTTACCAACTGCTGGATCGCCACTTCCCCAAAGACGTCGTCATCACCGAATTTCTCGTCGTGGAGAACCCCGACGACATGCGCACCAGCAAAGGTCTGGCCGACCTCGACGAGATGGCCTCCCGGGTCGCCCAAGTATCCGGGGTCACCAAAGTCATCGGGATAACCCGCCCCACCGGCACCCGTCTCGAACAAGCCCAACTGTCTTGGCAGAACAGGCAGATCGGCGACAAGATGGCCGACGCCGTCGCCGATGGCGACGCACGAAAAGGCGACCTCACTCAACTCACCGACGGCGCCGATCAACTCGCTGGCGGCCTGGCCCAGCTCGATGCCGCCCTGCACGCGATCTTGACCCCGCTGTCGGGCGTACTGGCCCGAGCCCAATCCGGTGACACCCTGCTGTGGTCATCTCGACCGTTGCTGCAAGAACTTTCGGCCTCCGCACCCACCGTCGACCAAGCCATCCAATCCGGCCCCGGGCTGCGGTCGCGGGCGGATCAAGCCGAAACCGCCCTCGCCGTGCTGGCCCCCCTCGTCGATGGCCTGAACACTTCCGAGTGGTGTGCCACCACGCCGCAATGCGCGCAAATCCGTAACCAGGTCCGGATCCTGGTGAGTTTGCGCGATAACGGATTCTTCACCGAAGTCGCCACCCTCGGCGATCGCTACAACCCTGACACCGACGCCACCATTGCTGGCACCCTTGCCGACATACAAGCCGCTGCCGCAGCACTTGACAAGGCCTTCGGAACTCAGGGTGATCCCGCGGACCCGGCCGGCAACATCGGCCGGCTCCAAGAGGGCGTCGGCCAACTCGCTTCCGGGGCGCAAGCGCTGGCCGCCGGTGTGCACGCCCTGGCCGACAGCAACATCGAAATGTTGGCTCGGATGGGCCAGGTCGCCGCCCAACTGCAGAACTCGGCCCGCGCCAGCGCCGGCTCTGACGCAGCGAGCGGTTTCTACCTGCCCGCCAGTGCCTTCGATAACCGTCAATTCACCGACGTTGCCAAACAATTCCTCTCACCCGATGGCAAAACCGCCCGCTTTGTCGTCGAATCCAGCTACGACCCCTACAGCGCGCAGGCGATCACCCTCGCCCGCCAGATCGTCGAGACCGCCGACACCGCCCGCCCCAACACCACCCTGGCCAACGCCACTATCGCCGTTGCCGGGTTCCCCGCCGTCAACTCCGACATCCAACGGCTCCTGTCGGCTGACTTCACCCAACTGGCCATCAGCACCCTGGTCATCGTCGGACTCATCCTCATCCTGCTCTTGCGCGCCCTGCTCGCCCCGCTATACCTGCTGGGGACGGTCGTGCTGAACTACCTGGCCTCACTGGGCATCGGAGTGCTGGTCTTCCAATGGGGACTCGGCTACGAAATCGCCTGGCCCGTCCCGTTGCTGGCTTTCATCATCCTGGTAGCCGTCGGCGCCGACTACAACATGCTGCTCGTCTCACGGCTGCGGGAGGAATCCAAACACAACATTCGCGTAGGGGTACTGCGCACCGTCGCCCGCACCGGCTCGGTCATCACCTCGGCCGGAATCATCTTCGCCGCCAGCATGTTCGGACTGATGTTCGGCTCCATCGCGATCATGATCCAAGTCGGCCTCATCATCGGCTGCGGACTCCTACTCGACACATTCCTCGTTCGCACCCTCACCGTCCCCGCCATCGCCACACTCCTGCGCGAAGCCAGCTGGTGGCCCAACACGCCGCGCTCTATCCCACCTCCACACCGTCAGGCCCGCCTGAGCGATCCGTATTACGACACAGGCACCCTGTAACCGCCGCAGATTGGGGGATTACGGCTACGGGTGCGTGGTTTCGGCGCCACAATGGCTGGAATCGCGAGTGAAGTGCAGGCGGTGCCCCAAGCCGTTGTTGCGATGGCACCCATTAGCCGCCGCCCCCTGCACCGTTTCCGGCGTCGAGTTGTCCGTAGAGCAGTGCGATTGTCGATTCTTGTTCGGCAAGCTTGGTTCTCAGTGCGCGGATCTCACCGTCCTTGGCGACCAGTTGGGCACGTAGGGCGGCTACGACGGTGCTCTCGCGGCCCGTCGCGGCGTCGAGCGAAGGCGGCTGGCGTCGGTAGGCGTCGATGATCGCGACGAGGTCGCGGTGCTTGTAGACGGTCTTGCGTTCTACGCCGGCGCGGGCAGCGACGGTGGATATGTTGATGATGGCGTTGGTCTTGCGCAGGTGTTTGATGGCGCGTTCGATATCCCGGCGCTTGGTCTGGGAGATGTTCTTACGGTAGTCGGCCAGGGCGCGGCGGGCGTTATCCGAAGGGGGAGGGGGGCGTTGCCTCATCCGGGTGCGTTGGGGTCGGCTTTGCGTAGAACAGATTCGTGGCTGCCGCGGGTCTTGACCTTCAACAGCGGCAACCGGTTTGAGGCACCAGCACCGCCCACACTGGCTCCGTTCGCGAGGCCCTCGGTGTCGGTGTGCAGACGCTCGATGATCGCGTCCAGAGAGGCGATCTCCCGGCGCCGTTCGTGAATCCACACGTTGTCGTCGGTGAGTTCCCGCCCGCTACGTCGCCGGTACTGTTCGCGGCGGACCTCGATCAAGTTGACGGTCTTGGCGCGCTGCGCGATCAATTCGTCGAGATGAGTGGCGTCGGTGGCGAAATGCCCGCATGACAGACAAGCATTTCCTTTGTCACAGCTCTTCAGCGGAGGAAGCAGGCACACGCCGTTGGGAAGTACCCGATCCGTGCGGGCCGCCAGTTGAGTCATGTCATAAATATCGGATGGACTGATTGCGATATCGGTGCCGTGTGCGCCGACCTTCTTGTGCCGCAGGAATTCTGACTCAGCTGTTGCAGCAAGCGTCGCAGCGTAGCGCAGGGTCATCTCAGGGGATGCGTGCCCAAGGTATCGCTGTACCACGTGAATGGGAACGCCGTCGTTTAGCAACTCGGTGGCCCGGGTATGGCGCAGCCGATGGGTCTGGCTGAACCGCAGCGGACGCCCGGCCGAGTCGGCCAGGCCGTGAACCTTGTCGAGTTTGTTCAGTGCCACACCGTAGGACTGGTAGGTGCGGGCCCGGTGGCCCTGATGCTGGTGGCGCAGTCCGAGGAACAGGTACTTCGGGCTCAGCCCAGGGTAGCGGCGGCGAACCCACTGTTGCTGTTCGGTGATCACGTTGACCACCGCCTTCTCAACCAGGATCGACGGCAGTACCCCGTCGACCTTGGTCTGCTGGTAGCGCAACTTGGCGACGAATGCGTTGGGGTCATCGGAATCTGTGGGGCGTTCCGGGCCGGGAATAGCGGTCAGAGGGTCGAAGTCGAGCATCAGTATCTCCGAGGCTCGGCGTCCGGTCAGCGCCTGCAGCAGCCAGACGCGCGCGGCTTGCGGGTCTCCGAGGCCGGCGACAACCGAGATCGTTGCATCAGGGTGAGTGATGGCCACCGGCATACCGCGATCGGCCGCCAGCACATCGAGGTAGCACAGCATCTGCTGCAATTCCGACGTGGAGAACCACGTCAGCTCCCGCTGCCGGTTGGCGCGGCGCGTTCGAAACGCCGCGCCCCACAGACGCGTGTAGGTGTCGGTGATCTGAGCCCACCGGGGGTCGCCGGTCGCCGCAGCGGCTTCCTCGGCGTGATCAACCATGAAGGCGTAGAACACCTGGGCCTGCGACTGGGTCGAGTCCACCGCGGATGCTGACAACGGCCGGTCTGGTTTGAACTGTGCGGATGGGGATTTCAGGTAGTTGGAGAACTCGGTGAACAACAACCGCAGGGCGGCGCGGTCATCGGCCAACAGTGGGGTGCTGATGTTGCGGGCGGCCAAGAACGGGCCGAGGTGCCTGGCCATGTTGCGAGCACGATCGGCTACCGATGACCAGCGCAGCAATTCCGCGGTTATGGAGGTGCGCAGCCAGAACCGCACGCCCTCACGCAGCCAGGGCGGGTGGATCGCGGCAAGTTTGACGACTTGGTCATGGCTGGGTTCATGTTCGCGCTGTGGTATGCGGGGATCAGCCCGTAGATCCCAGATGTCATGGGCCCACCACGGGGCATCGGTGCAGCGCACCGATACGTAAAGATGCAGGTGCTCGATCAAGGCCACGACCTGGCGCCGAGCCCCCGCGGAGGGCAGGCGGGCGTTGCGGCGCTCAAAGCGCACCACGGCGTGACGTACGACATCCTCGGCCGCGAGGTCTGCAATGCTCACTGGAGGCCGGTGATACCGCTGCTGGTGCTCGGCGGCGGCGTCGGTCAAGGCGACGGCCGTCCACTTCAGCAGGAACGGCTCGATCTTGCGGATTCCTTCGTGGCCGCACAACCACACCCACCACGCCATTTCTTGGCGAAAGCGTTCTGGGACATCGGCGGGGGTGAAGTCGTGGCCGTCGGGATTGTTCAGGTAGCGCTGGTTGCGCACGAACACGGCGTCGAACGGTGCAGCGTCGATGCGGTAGTGCAAAGTTCGCCACGATTCAGGGACCTGCTGCCATTGCCGATCCCACACGGTGGCCGCCGCGGATCCTGCAGAATCGACGTGACTGTTACGGGGTTGAGTCATGGCTCACCTTCCAGCCGGCGACGAAGCTCTTCCACTGCGCGACCGTGCGCATCTCGGCGTCGGCGGTCACCCACCCGTAGATCGACAGCGTGGTCTGCACATCGGCGTGGCCGAGACGGCGCATCACCACGTGTTCAGGCACCCCAGACAACAGCAGAGCTGTAGCGTGGGTGTGGCGCAGCCAGTGAGGAGTCCAGTCCTGCGGCAACACATCAGCATGGGCGGCCGTGAGGGTGTCCACCTTGTCGTAGACGGTTTCCGGGCGCAACGGTGCATAGCGCTGGCCGCGTGCCAGATTGACGAACACGAAGTGCGACGCCAGATCGGCAACCGCGACGTCGGCGGCCCACCCGATCAGCTGCCACACGTACTCGCTGTAGAGGGCTACCAGATCATCGCCGATGTAGATCCGGCGTGCACCGGACTTGGCTCGTACCCCATGGGGGTGATCGTCGCGGCCGGCCACCAGAATCGACGGAGTCTCACCCCCGGTGATATGGAAATCATTGTGGCGCAAAGATAATGCTTCACCTATTCGCATTCCGGTCTCGGCCAGGACGGCGAAGAATAACCGGTCACGCAAACCCGCCTCGCTGCCGGTCCACTCACCCGACGGCGACTGCACACTGCAGCCATCCAGGATGGCGTTGACTTGATCGGGCAACAACACCGGCGTCTCGCTGCGATTGGGTGCACGCCGGCGGTGCACAGGCACCTCCTGATCACGTCGCGGTCCGACACCAGCCAGGGTGGGGGCATAGCGGCGCCGCGAGGATCGGGCGTGGGAGGAAAACAAGCGGCGGTACGGGCGGGTCAAATCGTGGGCGTCGGCGAAGTACCGGTACATCGACAACACCGCAGCCCCCCGCGGCTGCAACGACGACTCGGCCATCCCAGGCCCGGGCTCACCGATACGGACCATGCCCGGCAGATCCCCAGTCCGCAGATAACACAGGAACTCGCCAAACAGGCTAGTGGGAAAATCATCCCAGGCCGCGCCGGTGTGTTCGAGCACCGTCCACCACGCCGATAGCCCGTATGCGTAGGCACGCACCGTATTTGGAGACGCGCCCTGATCTGCGAGGAACCGCAAGTACTCTCGGGCAGGTGCAACGGGTAGCCGATCGGCGCCGACCACCGTGTAGGTATCAGGCCGGTCCGGGAAACACAGCCGCTGCACCCGCGCCACGTTCAGCAGCCTCTCGCGCCGTTCATGGAGTTTTACCGCGACGGAAATCGTCGAGGCGGACCACTTGATGCCGCTCTTCCGGGGCTGATCCGCTAGCACCGCGCATCCCGACGGCAGCCATCGGGCGCCTGTCAGATGCAGGTGAAGGCCGTTGCGTAGCCAGGAACCATTCGAGCAGATCCGATGGAAATATCATTGACTCGCGTGCGGCCAGCATCGGCACCGAGGCATCCCCGTAGCAGCGTTCCACCCACTTGCGCAGCAGCCTGGGCCGCTCGGGGTCACGTTCGTTCCATCCGGGTTCCGTCATACCCCAGGTATGCCCAGTCTCAGGATTGATCCGTGAATACAGTTGTGTGGTAAGCATTTTTGCGCGATCAGCGTCGATCAATCCCGAGTCACGCATGTGCATGATCAGCGAACCCAACGACAAGCCCCACTTGTCCTTGAGCGGTTTGAGGTTCAACAGTGACATCACCTGTGGCAACTCCGGCGCCAGCGCGGCGACGGGCGCCAACAACTCGGTGGCGAACCGGTTGGCCTCCAACTCCTCGCCCGAGTTCACCGAGCAGTGCCCACGGCTGTGCAACACCAAATGCCCCAACTCATGGGCAACGGTGAATCGGGTCCGTTCCCACGACTCGGATTCGCGCAACACTACGAGCGGGCGATCCCGGTGTCGTCCCACCCAACTCGAATAACCCAAGTGCTTCTCGTCACGCGCTCTCCCCGGTGTGGCCGCGAACTCGCTCTCCCACTCACCCGGAGTGCGCCGCCGGACGATCACCGGTGCACCCAATCGCTCAGTTTCATACATCAAATCATCCAGTGGCTCATGAGGTTCTAGCCCCATCGCCTCGCGCAGCCACCCTGCGGCCTGGACCGCGCTCGGCCGGTGATGATCCTTGCCGCAGATCGACGGGACCTTCACATGAGGCAATTTCGACCGCTCATCCAGGTCGCCGAGAAAATCGCCGGCGAGCGAAGCGAACGTCGCCAAGAAGTCCTGCTCGCCAACAGTCATCGACTTTGGCGCCCGGAAAAGCAACTCACCCGCCGATACGCGAGACTGCGGTTCCGAGCTGAAAAACCGTGCAGGAAAGCGGAACAACTCCGACAGCCCCGCAACCTCATCAACGGACAACATGATCGTCGAAGACTTCTCGATCTTCGTCTGGCGGGCATTGCTCCAGCCAACCAGGCCCACCACAGAAGTTGCCGTCATGCGCCGCAATAGCCGGGCCTGCCGGACCCGTGCACCAAAAACCTCGATCATCGTGCGCTCGATTCAACATCACCCGAGTGGGAGCCCCGCATGCACCCAGCAGTGTGCACGAGGGCTACGACGATTCCGGCGGCGCTTCGTTCAGTGTCTCCTCGGTGACGCCGTCGGCATCCGCGAAGTCCTCGTCCCGGCGCCGCTTTCCGGGCATTGCAACCTCGGTAGCCTGCGTGAACGGATCCATGGTGGGTGCCGTTTTCGCACGCTGCTCCATGATCGGTGGCGGCAGCGGAGTGCTGGCGTAGAGTACCTGAACCTTGTCGGTGAGTATGCCCGCAGCCAAGACCGCACCACCCAAGCCCAGATTGCCTGGCCACCACAGTACGTATTGCCGATACCCGGGAGGCTCCGGAATGCCATCCCCGCCGCCGATTGGGTACCCCAATTCCTCCTCGATACTCAGCTGATGCTCGCCGGGCACATACTCCACCGATTCGAGCAGGCTGCCGTCCCAGTTGCGTGGATGTTTGCGCACCCCGATACGAGACCCCTTCCCGTCGACCAGAACAATCCCAAACCCGTTGCCCTTGATCGCCTTCAAAGTCGAGTCCTCGGTCTGGCGACGCCACCTCGAGAACAGCAACGTCTCCAGCAGCGTGCATGACACGGTGATTCCTCGGGGATCGTTCCCCTGATCGACGTACCGGTCCGGAACCTCCGCCAACCTCGCACACAGATCGCCATGCGTTTCGCCCAACACGAGAGCATGCTGCTCGACGAACTTCTCCACCAGCAGTTGTGGATTGTCGTGTAGGTCCATGGGGTGAATTTTTACCCCGGTATCCCACATCGGCCGGCGCGCCACGCCGTGCAAACTTGGAAAATGTTTGGCCAACCATACCTAAGAGGATACATGTATACGATGATTAATGTGCAGGTAAACACGCTGATTGACCAATAGAACGTGTTAAACCTCTGATAA
>NZ_JAHCLR010000081.1 GCF_018455725.1 Mycolicibacter acidiphilus | reverse complement strand
CCCGGCCGCACCCGTGGCGCCCTCGGCACCGACACCGCCGGCACCACCGTCGCCGGCGGTCGCGACGCCGTCGGAGCCGTTGGACCGGGCATCGCCACCGGCGCCGCCGTTGCCGCCGGTGCCCGCGACCAGACCCTGGCCGCCGGTGCCGCCGGCACCGCCGTCGCCGGCGACGGCGTGACCGAGGTGGCCGTTGGACCGCGCGTCGCCGCCGGTGCCACCGTTACCGCCGGTGCCGCCGTGTCCGTTCTCGGCGGTACCACCGGTGCCGCCTTCGCCGCCGGTGCCACCGGTCGAGTTGCCGTCGGACCCGTTGGCCGTGCCGTCGCCGCCGCCGCCGCCCGCACCGCCGACGCCGCCTTCGCCGCCGTTGCCGATGGGGGCAGCGGAGTTACCGCCGGTGCCGCCGGCACCACCGTTGCCGCCGACGTCGGTGCCCTCGTGACCGTTGGCGGTGGCGTCACCACCGACACCACCGGCACCGCCGGCACCACCGTTACCGAAGATCAGCGAGGCGGCGTCACTGGTGTTGCCACCGTTACCGCCAATGCCACCGTTCGAGCCGAGCGCAGTGCTGACAGCACCGTGCCCGGTGCCACCGAACCCAGCGCCACCGGCGCCACCGTCGCCGCCGTCACCCATGATCGTGCCGCCGGTGCCGCCGTTGCCGCCGGCGCCGCCGTCCACCCCGGCCACAGTGGAGTCCCAACCGGTACCGCCGGCGCCGCCGTTGCCGAAGAACCCGGCCGCACCGCCGTCACCGCCGACCTCACCCTGAACGGTGGAGTCCCAGCCGTTGCCGCCGTCGCCGAACCACAGGCCGCCTGCGCCGCCGTTCGGGTCGGCCTCGGTGCCGTCGACGCCGTTGCAGATCAGGCCGCATGCACCGTCGAGGCTGGACGTGCCGTTCATCGCGATGTAGGCGTTGTTGATCGAAGTGTCGATCTGCTGGCCCAGGTCACTGTTGATCCAGGACTCCATCATGGTGTGCCACGGGTCGTACATCGTCGAGGAGACCACGCTGGCGGGGTCGATGCTGGGGTTGGCCTGCAGCAGTTCGTCCCAGAACGGCGAGTTGCCGAAGACGCTGTCCACCCCGGAGGTGTCCGCCGCCGAGCCGGCGATCGCGCTGGGGTCGAACATGTCCATCAGCCAGTCGAGTCCGTCGGCGTTCGCCTGAGGGGCCGCGGCCAAAGGGGCCATCCCGAATGCCAGGAATGCGGCCACTGAACCGCCCACCCCGATCACCCGGTTGCGGCGGCGCGCTTTCGTGGAACGTGCGTCAACGTGTTTTCCGCCGAAGTTACCGTCAGACATCTGCTGTCCTCCCCTGTCTCGTTTCTCAGTTCACATTGAGCGAACCCCGGGCGGCGCGACAGTGTCAAATTGTTCGAAAGATTCACAGGAACAACGTGTTTCAGCTGTCGACCAGGGGGGACGATCGGCCACGTGAATGCTCATTCGGTCGAAATCGGGAGTTCTGGCATCCGGTCGGGCGCACCCGGCCCGATCTGCCGGGCTTGCCGTTAGGGAGGGGTTGCTCCCAGGGTGCGCAGTGCGGCGTCGGCGATCGTCCGCGAGTACTCCGGTGGGCACTCGCCGTCGTCGCAGCGCCGGTTGATCACCGACTCGACCAGCCGGAACGGCAGGTCCTCGCAGCCCGCCGGGCCGCCGCATTCGGCGAGTACCGCGGTCGATAGGTCCCGGTAGTGCGTCCGAAGTGCGGCGCGCCGGGTGCGAAAACCCTCGAAACGCGGTACCTCGAGATCCGGCAGCAGGTACAGCACCCCCAGGTTCCAGACGCCGCCGCACAGCTGATCCGCATCGGCCATCGCCAGGGCATGCAGTCGCGGCGCGGCCGCACCACCGGCGGCCACCAGGTCTTCGGCCAGGCTCAGCGACACGTCCACGGTTCCGGCCAGCAGTGCGTCGAGGATGTCCTCTTTGGTGGCGAAATGGTGATACAGCGACGCCTGCCGCACCCCGACCGCCTCAGCGATCCGCCGCGTCGAGGTTGCGGCGTAGCCGACCGTGGTGAACAGCTCCGCTGCCGCATCCAGGATCTCGTCGCGGGTGCTGTCCCCCGGTCGGCGCGCCGGCACCAGCCGGGGGCGGCCGCGACGCTCGGTCTGCATGGGTTGCATCCTCCCATTCGATTATTTTCTGTCAATTGACAGAATTATTGCTACGGTGGGTCGATGACCAGCACGTCCTCCACCACAGGCGCCCGCGCACACGCCCGCGCCCAGGCGGGTGCAGCCACCCTGTCGGCCCCGGCCTGCCCCACCGGTGTCGACCCCGCACAGTTGAGCTGGGCGGAAACGGTCCCGCCGCACGGCTACACCACCACGGTGCTGGCCCGCGGCACCCGGGTCCGGCTGGCCGACCCCGATGGCGGCGCCACTGCGCACCTGCTGCTCTACCGCGCCGACGCCCCGTGGGAACGCCTCAACGTCGCCGACACCATGAAAGTGCCGTGGCAGGCCTACCCGCGGGCCGGGCATCCCCTGCTGTCGGATCAGGGCCGGCTACTCGCGACGATCGTCGCCGACTCATCCGGGCACCACGACCTGCTGTGCGGACCGGATGAGGCCGGGCGGCGACTCCTGACGCTGGGCATCGCCAAGCACGGCCTGGACGCCCGCGACCTGGCCCCGTCACTGGCACTGTTCACCGGAGTGCGGGTCGACCCGGCCGGCGGGGCGCTGTCGTTCACCGGGTCTGCCGGCCCCGCTACCGCGGTCGACCTGCTGATCCATCTACCGGTGCTGCTGGTGGTGGCCAACGCCGCCCATCCGCTGGACCCCGATCCGGCGCTCACCGCGCTGGAGGTGCTGGCCTGGCGGTCCGACGACCGGGCGGACGTCCCTCGCAACGACGACCCGGAGTATCTGCGCGCCCTGTTCAACACCGAGACCACGTGGCGGGCGGCACAATGACGGTGATCTGCGATCAGACGGTGCCCGCCGGCGCGCCGTGGTCGGCGGTGATCGCCGCGGGCGACCGGCTGCAGATCATCGACCTGCACGGCAATCAGGCCGTCGACTGCCTGCTGTACGCCGCCGCCGACCACAGCGTCCGCTACAGCGCGCAGGCCACGATCACCGCGCAGCGCAACATCTTCCTGACCACCGGTTCGGTGCTGCGGGCCGCCGATCACACCGCGCTGATGACCGTGATCGCCGACGACGTCGGCAACCACGACACGATCGCCGGGGCCTGCTCGCAGGAGTCGAACACGCTCCGCTACGGCCACCACACCGCCCACCAGCACGCCTGTGTGGAGAACTTCCTCACCGAGGGCGCCAAATGGGGCCTGGGCAAACGGGATCTGGTCTCCAACATCAACTGGTTCATGAACGTGCCGGTAGAGGCCGACGGCACCCTGGGCATCGTCGACGGCCGCTCCGCACCCGGCAAGAGCCTGACCCTGCGCGCTGACGTCGACACCCTGGTGCTGGTGTCGAACTGCCCGCAGATCAACAACCCGTGCAACGG
This sequence comes from Mycolicibacter acidiphilus, assembly GCF_018455725.1. GTDB lineage: Bacteria > Actinomycetota > Actinomycetes > Mycobacteriales > Mycobacteriaceae > Mycobacterium > Mycobacterium acidiphilum. The sequence goes on along the minus strand of NZ_JAHCLR010000081.1, from coordinate 8,514 downwards.
ATTCGACCCCACCCCGGTGCGCATGGTGATCACCCGGCCGTGACGGGCATCGAGGTGCTGCGGCCGGGGCTGGCGACCACCGTGCAGGACTGGCCGGGCCGGATCGGCTACTGGCATGTCGGGGTGCCGCCGTCGGGTCCGATGGACGACCTGTCGTTTCGGCTGGGCAACCGGGCACTGGGCAACCCTGAGGGTTCCGCCGGGCTGGAGTGCACCAAAACCGGTCCGGCGCTGCGGTTCTCGGCGGCGACAACGGTGTGTATCACCGGTGCGGCTGCCCCGGTCACCGTGGACGGGGTACCCGTTCCGCAGTGGGTGACGGTGCCGGTGCCGGCTGGCGGAGTGCTGGACGTCGGGGTGGTTCCCGGCCCCGGGCTGCGCTGCTATCTGCTGGTGGCCGGCGGACTGAGCGCGCCGCACCACCTGGGCAGCGCGGCGACGTTCCCGCTCGGGCCGATCGGGCGAGCGCTGCAGGCCGGTGACCGGCTCACCGCCGCCGGTGGGGTCACCCGCAGCGGACGACGAGTACCCCACGAACATCAGCCGGCGATCGGGCACCGCTGGCAGTTGGCGGTCACCGAGGGCCCGCACGGCGCCCCGGAGTTCTTGACCCGCAGCGACATTCAGATGCTGCTCGACACCGACTTCACGGTGCATTATCACTGCGACCGGACCGGAGTGCGACTGATCGGGCCGAAACCGCGCTGGGCACGCCCCGACGGTGGGGAGGCCGGCCTGCACCCGTCGAACATCCACGACACCGGCTACAGCGTCGGCGCGCTGGACTTCACCGGGGACACCCCGATCCTGCTCGGGCCCGACGGGCCGAGTCTGGGCGGATTCGTCTGCCCGCTGACGGTGACCCGGGCCGACCGGTGGAAGCTGGGCCAACTCTCCCCCGGCGACACGGTCCGATTCGTGCCGGTGCGCGCCGACCGGGCCGCGTCGGCGCGCACACTGGGCACCGCCCGGCGGGCCGGGCTGTCGGCGGTGGTGTCGACAGGTGGGGACGGCGACGACGGCATCCTCGATCACTACACCGGCGCCGACGGCACGACGAGCACCCTGCGCCGGGCCGGTGACGACGGGGTGCTGCTCGAATACGGTGCGATGACACTGGATCTGACGCTACGGGCCCGGGTGCAGGCGCTCTACGACCGCCTGCGCGAACTCGACGTGCCGGGAGTGGGTGAACTCAACCCCGGAGTGCGCTCCCTGCTGGTGAAGTTCGACCCCGATGCACTGTCGGTCCGGGAGGTCGCCGACCTGCTCACCGGCGTCGACGACCGACTGCCGGCCTGTGCGCAGTTGACGGTGCCCAGTCGTACGGTGCGGTTGCCGCTGTCCTGGGACGATCCGGCCGCCCGGGAGGCGATCGCCCGCTACATGCGGGCGGTCCGCGACGACGCACCGTGGTGTCCATCGAACATCGAATTCACCCGCCGCATCAACGGACTCGACGACATCGCCGACGTGCGTGACATCGTCTACGCCGCACAGTATCTGGTGTTGGGGCTCGGCGACATCTACCTGGGCGCGCCAGTGGCCACCCCACTGGATCCGCGGCACCGGCTGGTCACCACCAAGTACAACCCGGCCCGCACCTGGACCCCGGCGAACGCCGTCGGCATCGGCGGGGCGTATCTGTGCATCTACGGGGTGGAGGGCCTGGGCGGCTACCAACTCGTCGGGCGCACCACGCAGGTGTGGGACAGCACCCGGCACGAAACACCGTGGCTGCTCCGGTATTTCGATCGGATCAGCTTCTACCCGGTCAGCACCGACGAGCTGGCCGATCTGCGCGCCGACCTGGCCGCCGGCCGCGGTCACGTCGAGGTCGCCGACGGCGAATTCGCCCTCGCCGCCCATCAGGCATTTCTGGCCGAGCACGCCGAGTCGATCGCGGAGTTCCGGGACCGCCAGGCGACAGCGTTCCGTGCCGAACGGGCGGCCTGGCAGCGAGCCGGCGAACTGGGATGAGTCAGCAGCCCTTGAGTCGCACCGCGAGGTAGTCGGAGACGGCGTCCAGGGCGATCCGCTCCTGGGCCATCGAATCGCGCTCGCGCACGGTGACGGCCTGATCCTCCAGGGTGTCGAAGTCGACCGTGATGCAGAACGGGGTACCGATCTCGTCCTGGCGGCGGTAGCGCCGGCCGACCGCACCGGCGTCGTCGAACTCGACGTTCCAGCTCTTGCGCAGTTCGGCGGCGAGGTCGCGAGCCTTCGGCGACAGGTCGGCGTTGCGCGAGAGCGGCAGCACCGCGGCCTTGACCGGGGCCAGCCGCGGGTCCAGCCGCAGCACCGTGCGCTTGTCCACCCCGCCCTTGGCGTTGGGTGCCTCGTCCTCGCAGTAGGCGTCGACCAGGAACGCCATGAACGAGCGGGTCAGTCCGGCTGCCGGCTCGATCACGTAGGGCACGAACCGGGTGTCACTGCCCTGGTCGTAGAACGACAGGTCGGTACCGGAGTGCTTGGAGTGCGTGGACAGGTCGAAGTCGGTGCGGTTGGCGATGCCCTCCAACTCCCCCCAGGCGCTGCCCTGGAAGCCGAACTTGTACTCGATGTCGACGGTCCGGTCGCTGTAGTGCGACAGCTTCTCCTTGGCGTGCTCGTAGAGCCGCAGGTTGTCGGCGTCGATGCCCAGGTCGACGTACCAGGCCAGCCGGGTGTCGATCCAGTACTGGTGCCACTCCTTGGCCGTCGACGGTTCGACGAAGAACTCCATCTCCATCTGCTCGAACTCGCGGGTGCGGAAGATGAAGTTGCCCGGGGTGATCTCGTTGCGGAAACTCTTGCCGGTCTGGGCGATACCGAACGGCGGCTTCTTGCGCGCGGTGGTCACCACGTTGGCGAAGTTGACGAAGATGCCCTGCGCGGTCTCCGGGCGCAGGTAGTGCATCCCCTCCTCGGATTCGATCGGCCCGAGGTAGGTCTTGAGCATCATGTTGAACTCACGCGGCTCGGTCCACGAGCCCTTGGTGCCGCAGTCCGGGCAGACGATCTCGCTCATCGCCACGGCGTCCGGGTCGGGCAGGCCCTTCTTCTCGGCGTACGCCTCCTGCATGTGGTCCTGCCGGTGCCGCTTGTGGCAGTTCAGGCACTCCACCAGCGGGTCGTTGAACACCTCGACGTGCCCGGAGGCCACCCACACCTCGCGCGGCAGGATGATCGAGGAGTCCAGGCCGACGACGTCGTCGCGGCCGGTGACCATCGAGCGCCACCACTGCCGCTTGATGTTCTCCTTGAACTCCACGCCCAGTGGGCCGTAGTCCCAGGCGGACTTGGTGCCGCCGTAGATTTCGCCGGATGGGAAGACCAGTCCGCGGCGCTTGGCCAGGTTGACGACGGTGTCGATGACGGACGCCACGAGTGGGTGCACTCCTGTCTAGTCGGGGCCGCGCCGACCGTGCCGACGCGCAGAGCAACATCGTATCGACCCCCCACCGGATCTTTGACATGCATCATTGCGCATGGAACAGTGGAACCAGCTGAAAATCGTTTCCAACAGTCCGGAAAGGGTGGCATGTCGCCCGCAGCATCGCCCCTGGTGACCGACGGACACCAGCATCACGGCGCCGATTTCCCCGCGCTGCCGCCGCGGGAGATCCTCGACGGCGCCGGCGAGTTGCTGCGCGCGCTGGCCGCACCGGTGCGGATCGCGATCGTGCTGCAGTTGCAGGAGTCGCAGCGCTGCGTGCACGAGCTCGTCGACGCGCTCGGGGTGCCGCAGCCCCTGGTCAGCCAGCATCTGAAGATCCTGAAGTCGGCCGGGGTGGTCGCCGGCGAGCGGTCCGGCCGCGAGGTGCTCTACCGGCTGGCCGACCACCACCTGGCGCACATCGTCGTCGACGCGGTGGCGCACGCCGGCGAGGACCGATGACCTCCCCCGGGGTGCGTTCCACCCGGCAGCGGGCGGCGATCTCCGCGCTGCTGGAGACCATCGACGACTTCCGCTCGGCGCAGGAACTGCACGACGTGCTGCGCGAACGCGGCGAGAACATCGGCTTGACGACGGTCTACCGCACGCTGCAGGCGATGGCGACGGCCGGGCAGGTCGACACCCTGCGCGCCGACACCGGCGAGTCGGTGTACCGGCGCTGCTCGGAGCACCACCATCACCACCTGGTCTGCCGCGGTTGCGGCGCCACCGTGGAGGTGGCCGACCGCGAGGTCGAGGCCTGGGCGGCGCGGGTCGCCGCCGAGCACGGCTTCTCCGATGTCGGGCACACCATCGAGATCACCGGCACCTGCCGCGGCTGCCGCCGATGACGATGCCCGAGCGGTTCTTCGGGGTCGAACGCCGGTGGCGGGCGGTGCGGGACACCCCGCTGGCGCCACTGGCCGAAGCCCTGGTCCGCCAGGACGGCATCTACCAAAGCCTCGTCGAACTGGGCTGGTCGAATCACGAGCAACCGGTGACGTTGATCGACTGCGCCTTTGACAATCAGAACGGCTGGCACTGGCTGGATGCGGCGGTCGACTCGACGCTGACGGAGGCCTGGCTCGATCAGCAGAAGCAGAAGCAGGTGCGGGCGCTGCTGGATGCCCGGCTGGTCTACTTCAAACTCAAACCGACCGGCGACGTGATCCGGGTCTGGTGGAAATCCCCGCGCAACAAGGGGACCCGGCTGGCGAAGGGCTGACGTACCGGTTACGCAGTCGGCTTGACCGTGACGCTGACCGTGTCCGCACCGCCGGTCGACGCCACCACGAGCATCGGCGCATTGGCCGCGGAGACCACCTGCCCACCGGTGACGGTCACCTGATAGCCGTTGGGGTACTCGACGTTCGGCACCGAGATGGTGGTCTGCGAGCCGGGCGCGAAGCTGCCGGTGCCGTCCGCCATCGCGGTGGAGTAGTTGAACGTGAACACGCCGTTGTCGAACGACCAGCCGTTCGGGGTGCCCGCGATCACCTGCGGGTAGGGCTCCGCCAGCGTGGTCAAGACCGCCGTGTTGACGTTGTCGCCGGTCGGCGGCTTGCTCGGGTCGAAGACCAGATCCCCGTGACCGGTGGTGGTGATGTCATCCTTGGCGCTGAACTCCCAGCGCGTCCAACCGATCTGGGCCTTGTTCGCGGCGCTCATCACGTCGGCCAGACCCGCCGGGTTGTTGCCGAACTCGGTCATGACCGTCGGGATGTGATGCGCACTGCCGTATGCCGCCGCGGCGTCGATCACGTTTCCGGCGGATGCTTCACAGCCGGTGCCGATGCTGAACAGCACCGCCTGCACACAGTAATCGTGGAACGAGAAGACGCTGTTCGGGTCGTCCACGGTGCCGAGATGCGTCGGCACCCCGACGTCGAACGTCAGGTTCGGCTCGAAGTAGACCGGCGTGTTCGGGTCGACCGAACGGATCGCGGCGTCGATCTGATTGTAGAACGGCGTGAGTTGCTGGGTGTCGAAGTAGGTGCTGCCGAAGATACTGGGCAGCGCCTGGGAGCCCGCCCACGGCTCGTTCATGATCTCGTAGCCGGCCACTCCGGAATCGCCTTTGAAGTAGTCGGCCACCGCCTGCCAGGTCTGCGCGTAGTGGTTCTCCAAGCCGACCCCGTCGGAGGCTTTGGCGTTGGACCAGAACGCATCCCAGGCGTGGTTCTCCGCGGGGTTGAGGAAGTAGTTGACCGGGAATCCGTGCTGCGGGTTGTCCAGGCCACCGGTCTGCACCGCCCAGTCCGGTGCGCCCTCGCCCTGGAATTCGCTGCTGTAGAGGTCCTGGTGGAAGTCGAGGATGCTGACGATGCCGTGTTTCGCCAGGGTCTGCACGGTGTTCTCGATGGATGCCAGGTAGCTGTAGTCGACCACACCCGGTTGGGGTTCCACCGCGGCCCAGATCACCCCGAGGCGCACCGCGTTGAAACCGTTGGCGGCCAGGAACTCCGCGTCGTCCTCGCCGAATCCGCTGGCCGACGGCTCATACGGCGGAATCTTGTAGACCTCGTTGAGGCCGTGCAACATGACGACCTTGCCGTCCGGGTCGGTCAGCCACGCACCGGTGGCCTTGAGTTGGGTGGTGTCGACAGCGGCGGCAACCTCCCCGGCGTGCCCGACGGCACCGTGGATACCCAGCATTCCGGCATTGCCACCGGCCCCGCCCAGTGCCGGTAAATCGTTGGCGCCCAGGCCCGCTCCGGCGTTGCCGCCGGCACCGCCGAGGCCGGCCAGCGAGCCGCCGTCACCGCCGTCACCGCCCGCGGCGCCCGCTCCCCCGCTGCCGCCCGCGCCGCCGTTGCCGAAGATCCCGGCGTCGCCACCGGCGCCGCCGGCGTGTCCGTCGAGGGTGCTGTTCCACCCGGCGCCGCCGTCACCGAACAGCCAGCCGCCCGCCGTGCCGTCGGGGCTGGCCGCCGTGCCGTCCGTGCCGTCACCGATCGCGTAGGAGCCCAGCAGTTGGTTGACGACGTCGTCCACCTGCTTGCCGAGGGCACTGGCGATCCAGTCCTCGAGCGCGGCGTGCAGTGGGGTGTAGGCGTACTGGTCGAACAACTCGGTGAAGTCCGGTAGCGGCTGATCTGCTGCGGCGCCGGCCGCGGTCTCCACCAGCGGCGTCACCATCTCGTCAAGGAAATCAGCGTGCGCCTGCGGTGCGGTGGCCACCGTGAGCGCCGCGGCGGTCAGCCCGATCACTGAGCGGGTCCTGGCGGAACTGCGACGATGCTCCATCGGCGGCGGCCTTTCTGCGAGGCGGACCGCTCGCGTTACGCGACACCCGGGAGCGGATGTGCACAACGTAACAAGTAACTATTGTTGTCGACAGTTCTTTCTGAGAATTTACGACATTCGGGCGGACAGGTGGCCTCAGGCGGTCAGCGCCTGCCGGATGTCGACACCCTTGGCCAGCACCAGCAGCACCAGGGTGCGCAGCGCGTCGTCGGTCAGCCCGGAGCCGGGAAAGTTGTAGCGCAGCAGCACATCCGCGGCTTTGCCCTTCTCCGCTAGCGTCACCGTGCCGAGTTGGCTGTTACGCAGTTGCTCGGTGTAGCGATCCCGCAGCTTCTTGTTCAGCGGCAGATCCCAGGCCAGCACCTGGGTGAGCGACACCAGTTCCAGATCCTCGGCGATGTCCACCACCCGCAGCGAGGCCAGCGTGCCGTCGTGGTGGACGGTGAGCGCGCCGTCGGGCTCGTTCTCGACCGTGAGCACCTCGGCGAGTACCGACCCGAGCCGGCCTTCCAGCGGCGCCATCAGGCGGTCCCGAACCGGCGGTTGCGCTCGGCGTACTGCAGGCACGCCGCCCACAGGTCCCGACGGTCATAGTCCGGCCAGAGCTTCTCCTGGAAGATGTACTCCGCGTAGGCCGCTTGCCACAGCATGAAGTTGCTCGACCGCTGCTCACCAGAGGTGCGGATCAACAGGTCCACGTCCGGCATGTCGGGGCGGTGCAGGTGTTTCGCGATGGTGGCCTCGGTGATGCGGTCGGGGTTGAGCTTGCCGGCGACCGCCTCGCGGGCGATGGCCTGCGCGGCCTCGGCGATCTCGGTGCGGCCACCGTAGTTGACGCAGTAGTTGATCGTGATGACGTCGTTCTGGGTGGTCATCGCCTCGGCGATGTCGAATTCCTTACTGACGCTGCGCCACATCTTGGGCCGCGAGCCGACCCAGCGCATTCGCACACCCATCGCGTTGAGGTTCTCCCGGCGGCGGCGCACCACCTCCCGGTTGAACCCCATCAGGAAGCGGACCTCCTCGGGTGAGCGCTTCCAGTTCTCCGTGGAGAAGGCGTACACGGTCAGCCATTTGATGCCGAGTTCGATTGCGCCGCAGGTGATGTCGATCAGCACCGCCTCGCCCATCTTGTGACCCTCGGTGCGGCCCAACCCGCGCTGCTTGGCCCACCGGCCGTTGCCGTCCATCACGACGGCGACGTGGTTGGGCAGCTGCTCGGCCGGGATCTGCGGGGCGACGGCCTTGGAGGTGTGCTGCGGCGGGCGGCACGGTCCCCCACCGGGTGGCACCGGCAGCTGCGGGAACACCACCGGCCAGGTGGAGGTGTCCGGGAAGACCGGGTAGTCGTCCGGCGCGGCGGGCAGCTGCGGGTAGTCGGCTTTGCTGCCGCGTCCGATGATCGCCATGCGCCATATCCTGCCCGACGGGAAAGCCCCGCACGCCGGTGGGCGTGCGGGGCTTCCGCCTGTTGTTGTGCGGACCGACTAGGAGTTGGCCTGACCGGGGGTCGCACCGGCACCGCCGGTACCGCCCTGGCCGCCCAGGTTGCCCTGCGGCAGCTCCGCCCCGCCACCGGTGTGGCCGGCCGTGCTGCCGGAGGCACCTCCGGTGCCACCGGGACCGCCGGTGCCACCGACCAGATTGCTGCCGCCGCCGACGCCGCCGTTACCGCCCTGGCCGCCGGTGCCGGTGGTGCTGTCACCGCCGTGGCCGCCCTGCGCACCCCAGCCGCCGGCGCCGATACCGCTGGTCGTGGCACCGCCGGCGCCACCGAGGCCGCCCTCGCCGCCGGTGCCGCTGTCGCTGGCACCGCCCGCGCCGCCAACGCCGCCGTGGCCGCCGAGCGT
>NZ_JAHCLR010000080.1 GCF_018455725.1 Mycolicibacter acidiphilus | reverse complement strand
TGATCGTCGGATCGGTGACCACCATGCCCTCCGGCAGATCGGCGATCAGACCGGTCAGGGCGGTCCGCACGTCGGCGCTCACGATGACAGCCGAATCTCGGTGGGCGGCGCCACCATCCGGCGCGTTCTGCGGTGCGACCGCCACTTCCGGGGCGTCAACCGCCGGCCGGTTGCGGCTTTCACCGTGACCAGCCCCATCATGAGCAGCCCGAGGATCGCCCGCAGCGAAGCCGCCACCGACCACACCGTCGTCACACCCGCGGCCGGCAGTGGCCGCCCGGCGAACCGATCGGCCAGCCAGCCCAGCACCATCGGCGTCGACAGCGGCAGCAGGGTGACGTGCTCACTGAGCCGATCCCGCAGGTATCGGACATGCGCGCCGGCGTCGATGTAGCGCTGCACCTGGCCATCGACGTCGGCGACGTCGATGAACTGGTCGTGCACCGGTTGCACCACCAGCAGCGGGCAGGCCGGCGTGTGAGTCCCCAACCGCAGATCATCGATGACGTCGGCGATCTCGGGCCTGGCGAGCAGTTCGTCCAGCGGCACCTCGGTGTAGTCGTCGAGGTCTTCGCGCTGGAACCGTTTGATGGCCGCGATCGTGCCGAGCGTCTCGATCTCGTCGAGCCGGTCCAGGCCGGTGCTGCTGCCATGACTGTTGAGCGTCCGCTTCAGATCGGGGTAGAGGTGTCGGATCGCGGCGATGACCATGATCGGCAGCCCGGCCAACCGGGTGCCGTTGAGCTTGTGCAGCGTCTGTCCAGGATCCCCCACCGGTGCGCCCAGTGCCGCGCCGACGACGCGCAGTTCCGGCGCGTAGCCGCCGGCCATCTCGGCCGCCCAGGCACTGGCCATGCCACCTCCCGAATACCCCCACAGGGCGATCGGCGCATCGGAGTCCAGGCCGAGCGGCAGGAACGCCGTCGCGGCACGCACGCCGTCGAGGACCCGGTAGCCGGGTTCGCGTGGCGCACCGAAATAGCCGCCGTGTCCGCCGTGGTCGGCGATCGACACCGCCCAGCCGCGACGCAGCGCGTTGGCGATCACCAGCAGTTCGTACTGCGGGACGCAGGCGGGGGCGTGCGCGCCACGGCGCAGCGCGTAGGACGGGGAGTGGCGACCGTCGATCGCGTCGATGGCGCACTGATAGGCCAGGATCGGGCGCGGCACGTTCGGGTCGGCGCAGTCCGGCAGCAGCACCGTGGTGACCGCGGTCTCCGGACGGCGGTGCAGATCGCTGCTGCGGTACAGCAATTGCCACGCCGAAACCCGTAGGCGGATCCGGCCGAACAGGGCGATCTCGACCTGACGGGAGCGCAGGACGGTGCCCGGCGACAGCGCCTCGAACCCGACCGGTGCGCGGTAGAACGGGTCCTCGGCCGGCGGTGGCAGCGGCGCCCGGTGCCGCGTCATGATGCGGTGCCGTTCCGGAATGGACCGGCCTGGTAGTGCTGCCGGGCAGTCTGATCGGTGCCGGTGATCTGGTTGGGCACCATCCGGTCCAGGATGAAGTCGCGGACCACCTGCGGAACCAGTTCGGCCAGCGCGAGCGCTCGGCCGAGGTGACGCGGCATCGTCACCTCGAAGCGGGGACGCTCGATCACCGAGACGACGGCACGGGCCACCTCACTGGGCTGCAGCAACCGGACCGCACCGGTTGCGGTGCCCCGTGCCAGGTCGGTGTCGACCACGCCGGGCATGATCACCGAGAGTTCCACGCCACTGCCGCGCAGTTCGGCGCGGACGGCACGCAGATAACCCAGCACACCGTGTTTGGTGGCCGCGTAGGTCGCCTCACCGGGGGGTGACACCTTGGAAGCGGCCGAGGCGATCGTGACGATCTGCCCTGTCCCGCGCGCCCGCATCCGCGGTGCGGCTGCCTGCACCCCGCGGATGACGCCGTGCAAGTTCACGTCGAGTTGGCGGCGCACCACGTCCTCGGGTTCGGTGTCGAAGTCACCGACCCACATCACGCCCGCGTTGTTCACCAGCACATCGACGGTCCCCCACTGGGTCTCGACCGCGTCGAGGAACCCGGCGAAGGCAGCGCTGTCGGTGACGTCCAGCACGAGCCCGGTCACCTCACCGGAGATCTCCGACGCGGCGCGGCGGGCGCCGACCGCATCCCGGTCACCGATCGCGACGCGTGCGCCGGCCGCCGCCAGCTGCTCGGCGATGGCCCGGCCGATGCCGGCCGCTCCGCCGGTGACCGCGACCACGCGCCCCCGCACGCTGCTCATCAGGAGCCGGTCCGCAGCCGGCGGTGGGTGAAGGTCGGGGCCGCGCCGGGGGCCAGCGGGCTGGCGGTGAGCTCACTGGTCGGGAAGAACTGCAGGAACCGCTCGTCGACCTGACTGCGGTCGACCAGTGTCTTCTCGAGCACGCATGAGTTGTACTGTGTCGCCGTCGATTCCAGGATGTTGGCGTTGAGGATCAGTTCCTGGCCCCACTTGCGTGTCCAGCCGGCCACCCCGGGGATCTTGCTGTGCTCGGGGGTGAGGAGTTCGGCGGCGATGACGTTCTCCGACATCGCCCAGATGCCGGTCTCGGTGTTGAGCACCAGTGTCTGGTTGCCGGTGGCATGCCCGGGAGTGCGCACGATGGCGACGCCGGGGCCGAGCAGCCGGTCGCCGTCGATCGGGGCGATCCGGGCCGGGTCGAGATCGACCATGGTCTCCGGCTGGTACCAGGGGCGCTGCAGTGGGTGCAGGTCGCGCATCGCCTCCAACTCCTGGCGTTGCACCACCAGTCTGGCGTTGGGGAACAACGCCGGAACCGGTGCCGTCGGCGAGATGTCGGCCTGCGGGGTGGTCGTGCCGATCAGCCGGCGCACGTCCTGGGTGTGCAGGTGGTCGAAAGCGATGTAGTCGACCTCGGCCGGGTCCACACCGGCCGCGGCGAGGCGGTGCGCGACGGTGGCGTACTCGCGCATCGCCAGGTTGCGCAGCGCGTCGGGCGCCTTGTCGGCCAGCGCCGCGAAGTAGGGGGTGTTGGCGTCGAGTTCGTAATCGCTGGGCTCCCACAGCAGGGTGCGGCGACGGCCGTCGGTGTCGTCCCAGCGGACGATCACCAGCCGGTTGGTGATCATCAGGAACGGGGCCGGGGTGATCGCGGCCCGCCACAGCCCGAACTTCGTCGGGTACGGCAGCGTCACCAGGTCGTGGGTGGAGGCGTGCGCGACGCGGCCGGTCGCGGCGAACTCCCGGCGGAAGTCACCGCCGGCGGTGCGCGCCAGCTTGAGCGCGGCTCCCGGGTTGTCGGCGGCGAGGATGCAGTCCAGCGTGTCGATCCGGGCGCCGAGGTCGACGACGTCCGGCACCGGGATGTCGAACGGCCCGGCGTTGGCCGCCATGGGGTTCGAGGCCATGCCGGGGATCAACCGGGTCACGAGGGTGTCTTTGACGGTGGTCATGGGGAAATTCTGGGTCCGCGGGCGCCATTGCGACAGCCGCTGCGCGGCCAGGAATATAGGATTTCCGGACAGGCCGACCAGGACGGACAGGGGGTGACGCCGCACATATGCCCGATTTCGATCTGCCCCGCCCGCCCGCGAGCGCCCTGGTGCTGACCACCCTCGGCCTGGAGCACGACGTCGGCGCGGACGTCGCGCTGCGCGGAACCGGATTGGCGTTCGCTGCGCTGAGCGATCCCCAGACCCCGGTGTCCGGGCGTCAGGAGATGCGGATCGCCCAGAATCTGCTGGCCGAACTAGGCGATGCGACGGGCCTGGGAGTCGAGGCGGGGATGCGCTACCACCTGACCACCCACGGCATCTGGGGCTTCGCCCTGGCCAGCTGCCCAACCGTGCGCTCGGCGATCGAGGTCGGCCTGCGCTACGTGGACCTGACGTTCGCCTTCACCCGGATGTCGCTGATCACCGACGACGACGGCGTCCGGCTGCTGCTGGATCCGTCGGATCTGCCGGTCGGTGTCCGGCGGTTCTTCGTGGAGCGCGAAACCGCCTCGATAGCCCATCTCGGCCGACAGGTCACGTCGAACGTAGCACCGCTGGGCCGTGCGCATTTCGCATTCCCGGAACCGGAATCCCTTGAGCCGTACCGGGTATTCGACCCGCTGCCGATTTTCGGCACCGACGCGAACCTCATCGAGGTGCCCCGCGAGATCCTTGACCTGCCGATCCCCCAGGCCGACCCGTACGCGGCGGCGATCACCCAGCAGCAGTGCCGGGAGTTGCTGGACCAGCGCCGCGCCCGCACCGGTTACGCCGGGCAGGTCCGCGACCGGCTACTGCAGCAACCGGGCCGGTTGCCCGACCTGGAGGCAGTGGCCGGCGACCTGCACATGAGTTCGCGCACCCTGCGGCGCCACCTGGAACGGGAGGGCACGTCGTACCGCGGACTGGTCGACGAGGTCCGCGAGCGGCTCGCCGAGGAACTGCTGGGCATCGGCGCGCTCAGCGTCGCCGACATCGGGCGCCGGCTCGGCTACGCCGACACCCCCAGCTTCACCGCCGCGTTCAAAAGATGGAAGGGCGGGGTGTCGCCGCGGGCGTACACCCGGCAGGCCCAGCCGTCCGCACCCCAATCCCCCTCGGCGGTTCGCTGATCCAGATTTCGCGCCTGCGCGCGGGATAGGCGCGTAGCGTCAGGCCAGTAGTCGCCGACGCCGGAACGGCCCGCCGCTGCGATCTCGGGGTCGACCGAGCGCTCCAGCGCCATGCCAACACGTCAGGAGCGAACATGAGTGAGACCGCGGTCGGCACGGTCCGCAAGGCCGTCGACGGACACATCTGCGTCATCACCATCGACAACGTGACGAAGAAGAACGCGATCACGCCGGAGATGATGCAGCAGTTGGCATCGCAGCTGACCGAATTCGACGACGACCCCGAACTGTGGGTGGCGGTCATCACCGCCGAAGGCGAACACACCACCGCCGGGCTCGACATGACCAAATTCTTCGGTCCGCAGGCGACCGCGCAGGACCTCCCGGAGGGATCGGTCGATCCGTTCGGCCTGCAGCGCCGGTGCCGAAAACCGGTCATCACCGCGGTACAGGGGATCACCTACACGGTCGGGATCGAACTGATGCTGGCCGGCGACATCGTCATCGCCGCCGACACAGCCAGATTCGCGCAGATCGAGGCCAAGCGGGGCATCGCGCCCTTCGGGGGCGCCCACTTCCGCTATCTGACGCGGACGAGTTGGGGAAACGCCATGTATCTCCTGTTCACCTGCGAGGAGTTCTCCGCGCAGCGCGCACTCGAACTCGGCCTCGTCCAGGAAGTACATCCCTTCGGGCGTCACCTGGAGCGCGCCCTCGAGATCGCCCGACAGATCTGCACGTGCGCACCGATCGGAGTCCGCGCGACGAAGGAGGCCGCCATGACGTTCCTCGACGGCGGCGAGAAAGCCGCGATCAACGCGATCCCGGAGATCCGGCGTCAGGTCTTCGAGTCCGAGGACTGCATGGAGGGCATCCAGTCGTTCATCGAGCGCCGCGAAGCGGTGTTCCGGGGACGCTGACCCGGCGGTGGATGGGAGGCATGTCGTGACCACCGGAAACGAAACAGCACCCGACCGGTATCCGTACGGGTCCACCAATCGGTTCCATCTACAGCATGTGCACCTGTTCGCCAGCGATCTGGACGCGTCGATCGAGTTCTATCGGCGGTGGTTCGACGGCGAGGTCGTGTGGGACGGCGAGTTCGCCGGGGTACGCAACGTATTTATGAAGATCGGTATCGGCGCACTGCATTTCTACGAGCAGCCGCCGCGGGACCGTGGCCGTAGCGCAGTCAACCACTTGGGGATTCAGGTCGTCGGACTCGAAGACCTGTATGCGCGAATGGAAGCGGCGGGCCTGCACATGGGCAAGCCGATCCGCGACGGCGGCGGAAGCCGTTACTTCATGTTCGAGGCACCCGACGGTGTCCTGCTCGAACTGTTCGAGCCGGGAACCGGCCCCGCGGCCGTCATCCACGACTACTTCGGGATCCCCGACTGAGCCCTGCAACAGGAGGTGATCGCCATGTCGGACAAAGCACGGCAACGGGTGGAGAAGCTGGCACTGGTGCACCGGTTGCGGTCCTCGTTCGAGGACTTGCCCGAGGCGCCCTACGAGTTGTCGAATGACCGGCTGTCCGCGTATCTGAAAACGCAGCACGACGTCGGCGGCGAACTCGATGCACCGATCGATTTCATCGAGAAACAGGACGAGAACTGGGAGCACAACACCTACATCGCCTGCGAGGTGCTCGGCGCACGCGGCATCTGGGTCTCCGAAGAACGGCGCCGGCTGCACAACGTGGACCTGGGCCGCGCCATGTATCTGGGCCTGCCCTACTACGGGCGGTGGCTGCTGTCGATCCCCCGGGTGCTCATCGACAAGCACCTGGTCAGCCTGACCGAACTGACCGAGCGGTTCAACGAGGTCCGGGCGCGGGTCGCGGATCTGGAGCCCGGCGAACTGCTCGAACCGAAACCCCGTCACGTGGCGGACGGGTCGACGATCCCCCGCAACAAGCATCACATCGAGGCCGTCGGCAAGGGCGATCCGCAGATCTATGCGGGCAAGGCCGACCCACCGCGATTCCGGGTGGGCGACGCCGTTCGGGTGCGTGATTGGCAGGCCCTCTTCTACACCCGGGCGCAGGAGTACGTCCGCGGTGCCCGCGGTGAGATCGCCAGCGTCGCCTACGAGTCACCGGCGGCCGAAGACGAGGCGTTCGATTACGAGGCCATCGGGGCGCCGAAACCGGAATGGTTTTACATCGTCCGGTTCACGATGGCCGAGTTGTGGCCGGATTACACCGGACCGCAGCAGGATTCGCTGCAGACCGAACTCCCCGAGCGCTGGCTGATGCACGCCGTCAATGACGAGGAAGGAAAGTAGATGACCGATCAGCCGGCAGAGAGCCAGATCTGCGGATCGAACATCCACGAACACCGCCCGCACGCCCCGGCACTGGACTACGTCTCCGACTTCGAAGCGCTGGAGGTGGCGGTCCGGGAACTCTGCCTGGAGAAGGGCATCTTCACCGCCGCAGATTTTCGCGCGTTCGCGGAGTTCGCCGAGAAGGTCGGCCCGACCCCGGCATCGCACCTGGTGGCCAAGTGCTGGCTGGACGACGACTTCAAGGCCTTTGCGCTGGAGCAGCCGATCGCGGCGTGCAAGACGGTCGGCGTCGACTGGATGCAGCCCACCGGCTTCGGCACACCAAGCGATTTCACCGCACTGCACATTCTGGAGGACACGCCGAACCTCCATCACGTGATCGTGTGCACGCTGTGCTCCTGTTACCCGCGGCCGCTCCTCGGCAATTCACCGGAGTGGTACCGCACGCCGAACTACCGGCGCCGACTGGTCCGTCATCCGCGGGACGTGCTCGCCGAGTTCGGCACCTATCTCCCGGCGGAGGTGGAGATCCGCGTCGAGGACTCCAATCAGAAGCACCGCTTCATGGTGCTGCCGGTCCGTCCGGCGGGAACCGAAGACTGGGACGAGGACCGACTCGCCGAGATCGCCACCCGCGACACCATGATCGGGGTCGCGCTGCCGCAGCCGGGTGTAACCGCCAACGTCACCGCCGACCGCGTCCGCAAAGCCCGCCGAGGTGCACACCATGACTGAGTCCGGCCCCGACCCGCGCCTGCTGCAAACACGCATCGACTACCTGGAGGAACTGGCGACCCGGGACACCCAGACGTGGCGGGTGCTGGCCGAGGAACACGGCGTCGATCAGGCACTGCCCCCGTGGAAAACGGACCTCGACGGGCTCTGCGATGCGCTCGACGACGTCGCGTGCGACAAACCCGGGATCGCGACGTTCGCCGAACGCCGCGGCGAAGAGGACGTGCTGGTCGCCGAGCGTTACGCCGGGTTGCCGTTCCCCGAGAACCAGCTCGTCGCCCTCGCCCACAGCCTGATCGTGCGCGGGATCATCGACGAAAAGACGCTGGAAGCACGGACGCGGGAAGTCAAGGAACGGCTCTCGAGCTGACGGCGACGGGCGGCGCGCTGTTCGCGGCGAGGACAGCGGGAAGCACCAATGTGTCGATGACCTCCCGGGCGAACTTCGCGTCGAAACGCTGCCCGCCCATCACGCGTATCAGGCCCACCCCGACCAGCACATCGGCGACCAGTGACCAGTCCCGGCCGGGCGCCACCTCCCCGCGGTCCGCAGCCCGTTCCAGGATGATCGTCACCACCCGCCTGCCCTTGAACAGCAGCATGTCATCGAGGGCCGAGGCGAGGTGGGGGTCATGGGCGGCTTCGACCGCCACCCGCAACACCACGTCGCTGGAGATCAACTCGTCGTCGTGACGCGCCATCCGTTCGATCAGTGCGTCGAAATCGCCGGCCAGACTCCCGGTGTCGGCGATGTCGTCGTCAGCGAGGTCGGGCCGCCAGTACACCAGCGCGTCGGCGATCAGCGCAGCCTTCGACGACCAGCGGCGGTAGATGGCCGCTTTGCCGACCCCGGCTCGCGTCGCGATGTCGTTCATGTTGGTGTCGTCATAACCGTGCTCCGCCAACGCCGCCAGCGCCGCGTCGAGAATCGCCGGATCACGCGACCGGTCGAGTCGCCCTTCGGTGCGCCGGCGCAACTTCGATTCTGTGTCTGCCATACATCCCGATCCGCCGACCGCCACTTCCGCCACCAGCATGCCCGACGGGTGGCACTCACACCGAGCTGGGCAGCGGAATCGGTGCGGTGCTGTCGTCGGCCGGCTGCCGTTTCGGTCCGCTGCGGCCACGCCGGGTGATCTCGAAGGTGTTGAGCGGCCACCAGAACCACCGGCCCAGCGCCGCGGCGATCGACGGCGTCATGAACGACCGCACGATCAGCGTGTCGATGATCAGGCCGAAACCGATGGTCGTACCGAGTTGGCCCACCACCCGCAGGTCGCTGACGATCATCGCCATCATGGTGAACGCGAACACCAGTCCGGCCGCGGTGACGACGCGCCCGGTGGCCCCCACGCCCCGGATGATGCCGGTGTTGAGCCCGGCGGAGATCTCTTCGCGCAGGCGCGAGACCACCAGCAGGTTGTAGTCCGAACCCACGGCCAGCAGGATCACCATCGACAGCGGGATCACGATCCACTGCACACCCAAGCCCAGTACGTCCTGCCACAGCAGCACCGACAGACCGCACGCGATGCCCAGGGATGCGGCGACGGTGCCGACGATCACCAGGGCCGCCACCACGCTGCGGGTGATGATCAGCATGATCGCGAAGATCAGGATCAGCGACGCGATCAGCACGATCATCAGGTCGGTGACGACGCCGTCCTGCATGTCGGCGTACAGCGATGCGGTGCCGGCGATCGAGACCTTGGCGCTGGCCAGCGGGGTGCCCTTAAGCGCTTCGGCGACAACGTATTTGAGGTCCCGTACGTGTTCGATGCCCTGCACCGACGCCGGGTCGCCCTGGTGGGTGATGATCATCCGCACCGACTTGTGATCCGGCGACATGAACATCTTGATGCCGCGCTTGAAGTCGGGGTTGTCGAACACGTCCGGCGGCAGGTAGAAGAAGTCGTCGTTCTTGGCCTGATCGAAGTACAGGCCGATCTGGGTCTCGCCCTTGGCCAGTTCCTGCTGCTGGGCCTGTGTTCCGGCCATCGTGCTGTGGGTCGCGATCATGAAGTCGCGCATCCGCGTCATCGAGTCGACGGTGTTCTGCAGTACCGGCAGCATCTGCGGCAGCACCTCGTCGAGATGCGTCATCTCCTTGGCGAGCACGTTCAGCTGTTCATCGAGTTGGTCGATGCCGTCCATGGTGTCGAAGATCGACCGCATCGACCAGCAGACCGGGATGTCGAAACAGTGCGGCTCCCAGTAGAAGTAGTTGCGGAACACCCGGAAGAAGTCGTCGAAGTCGGCGATGTGGTCACGCAACAGGTCGGTGGTCTTCACCATGTCACCGGTGGTGCCGACCATGCTGTGCGTGACGTGGGTCATCTCCTCGGTGATCGTGTACATGCGCTGCATGTTCGCGATCGTCACGCTCATCTCGTCGGCCTGTTCGAGCATCTGCGCGGCGTTGTCGTTGTTGAACTTCGCCGCCTGCAGGGTGCCGGCGTTCTGCGCGCCGAGCAGGAACGGGATCGAACTGTGCTCGATCGGTGCGCCCAGCGGCCGGGTGATGGTCTGCACCCGGTCGATGCCCCGCATGCGGAAGACGTTCTTCGCGACCTTCTCGATCACGAGCATGTCCGATGGCGTGCGCAGATCGTGGTCGGTCTCGAGCATCAGCAGTTCGGGGTTCATCCGGGCCTGGGAGAAGTGCCGGTCCGCGACGGCCATCGCCAGGTTGGCCGGCATGTTCGCCGGGGTGAATTTCTGGTCGTTGTACTGCGGCACATAGGTCAGCAGGCTGATGAAACCGATGACGGCGAGTGCGCTGGTCATCACGATGATCGGGATGGGCCAGCGGACCGTGGCGGTTCCGACCTTGCGCCAGTTGCGCGTCGACAGTTTCTTCCCGGGGTCGAGCAGACCGAACTTCGACGCCACGGTGAGAATCGCCGGCGCCAGGGTCAGCGATGCCGCGATGACCACCAGGATGGCGATCGCGCAGGGCGGTCCCATGGTCTGGAAGTAGGGCAGCGTGGTCATGCTCAGGCACATCAAGGCGCCGACGATGGTCAACCCGGAACCCAGGATGACGTGCGAGACGCCGCTGTAGGAGACGTAGAACGCCTCCTCGCGATCGAGGCCGTTCGATCGCTCCTCGTGATATCGGCCGAGCAGGAAGATCAGATAGTCGGTGATCGCGGCGATCGACAGCATCGTCACCATGCTCACCGCGTACGGGGTCAAACCGACGAGATTCGAGTTGCCCGCCACCGCCGTCACGCTCATCGCGGCGAACAGCCCCACCCCGATGACGACCATCGAAATCAGCATCGTCACCACGGAGCGGTAGATGAACAGCAGCATCACGACGATGATCGCGACGGACACGAATTCCAGCCGATGCATGCTTTGATGCCCGGCAACGCTGGTGTCGGCGTTGAGGACCGTGTTGCCCGCGACATGGGCCTTGATGCCCGGCGGTGCGGGGACCGAAGCGACGATGTCGCGCACCGCGGCGACCGACTCGTGGCTGGCGCTGGTGCCCTGCGAACCGTTGAGGAAGATCTGGACGTAGGCGGCCTTGCCGTCCACACTCTGCGAGCCCGCCGCGGTCAGCGGATCGCTCCAAAAGTCCTGCACGTTCTGCACGTGTTCGTGATCGGCGTTCAACTTGGCGACGATCTCGTCGTAGAACTTGTGCGCGGGTTCGCCGAGGTCGCCGTCGCTTTCCAGTACGACCATCGCCGTGGAGTCCGAGTCGTACTGCTGGAACACCTTGCCGATATTGAGCATCGCCTGGTACGACGGTGCGCCGGTGGGGCTGATCGGGACCGACCGGGTGGCCGCGATCTCGGCCAGCGGTGGGAACAGTGCGCCCAGGATGACCACAAGCGCCACCCAGAACACGATGATCGGCACCGAGAAGATCCGGACCAGGTGGCCGAAGAACGGGCGATGGGACTTCGTGTGGGTGCTCATACGGATTTCACCAGGCAGTAGATGAACGGTTTGACGGTCTCATCGCTCGTCCGGTCGTCGCGCACCTGGCCGTCGACGGTCACCCGGCAGCCCAGGGCGCGGACGTTGCGATCGCCCTGGGCCATGATGTTCGCCGACATCGACGGCAGCGTCGTGACGATCGTGAACGACCATGGCAGCGGGGTGTTTTCGATCAGGTGCGGTTGGCCGTTCTCGTCGAGGTAGTTCAGGTTCGCCGTTCCCCCGGATCCGGTGACCTCGTAGGTGATGTGCTTCGGGTTGAAGTTCTCGGTGATACCGGACCCCTCAGCCGAAACCGGGCCCTGTTGGCCGCGGGACTCGCGGATGCGGGCGATCCCGTAGCCGCCCAGGGCCACGACGATCACCAGCAGCAGTGGGATCCAGAAGCGCATCATCAGGCGGAGCACCGCGCGTTCGCCTCCCCCTCGTCCTAGCTGCAGACAACACACGGAACTCGAGTTCCGTGCGTACGACGATGAGGACTGTACCGAATAACCTGGCCGAGTCAACTCGTTTCCGGCGCGTTTGCGTGACGCCCGCAGGTACCGCCACACCCGTCAGGGTTCGACGACGCGATCGAAGATCGACGTCAACTGATGCGGGACGAAGCGGGGCGGGACCGACTGAACCTCGGTCCGGACTGCACGATCCCGAGCGACATCAGCATGGATCGCCCGGCCGTGATCCGTGACGCGGCGGCCGAGGCCTCACGCCACGAATGATGTCAGCGGTCACGTATTTCCCCAGGTTTGAGGGGTT
>NZ_JAHCLR010000008.1 GCF_018455725.1 Mycolicibacter acidiphilus | reverse complement strand
CATCCAACAAACTCATCCCACCGCTCCTTTCTCCACTACCGGTTAGTCGCGCGCAGCCGGCGTCCGGTTCCCTCGGCCGTCGGCGCCGCCCATACCGACGAACTGTACGCGGGTCAAGGCGTATTGGATACCCGTAACTAAGGGCTGTTCATGCGGTGCACGTCACGATTTACGCATCGTAACCGCAGCAGCGTCCGCAACTGCGACCGGTCAGCGGTCCGGTCAGAGCAGCGGACCGGTCAACTGCAGTCCGATCTGGTCCCCGAACGTGTTGAACAGCGCGAAGAGCATCAGCGCGGCGCCGCCGAGCGAGAGGTCCTTGTGGAAGTGGATCTGCTCATTGGCCCGCTGCGCCGGGTCGGTCTCGGTCCAGAAGTTGTGCATGAGGAAGGCGGTGGGCAGCACGAAGACCGCGAGCAGCAGCGCCCCGAGGTCGGCCCAGGCGCCGAGGAGCACCAGCAACGATGCGACCACCTGCCAGGCGCCGGAGAGCAGTACCGCCGGGCGGGCGAGTGGGATGCCCTTGCTCTCGGCGTAACCGGCCAGGTAGGCGGTCTTGGTGAAGTGGCCGACGCCGCCGGACAGGAAGACGGCGGCGAACAGGATGCGGCCGATGAGCACGACGACGTCCATCTCGGATACCTCTTTCTCTGTATTTGTTAGTCCGCGATCCGGTGCAGCGCCGAACCCTTGTGCATTGCGATGTGATCGGTCTTGTCGCTGGCGATCTCGTACTGCGGGTCGTCGGGGGTGCAGTGCCGGTGATGGCCCTTGTATTCGGTGTCCGCGGTATGGACCCGGGTGATCCGGCCGGTGACGTAGCCGGCCTCGGAGTTCCAGCGCACGTGGTCGCCGACGTGAAAGTCTGTCATCGCCACACCCCGCTTCCGCTTCCCCCACCGTATGCTTGCCGAGACACCTTGGGGGTAACAAAACCGTGAATGCACTGCCACGAATCCCGCGACGCCGCGCGGCGGCGATCGGGATGCTCGCCCTCACCGCCGGTACCGCCCTCGGCCTCGCGGCGCCGTCGGTCGCCGATCCCGACATGGACGACATCGTCTTCCTGGAGACGCTGCGCTCAGCCGGCATCAGCTACAGCGGCAACGAGGGCCAGGTCATCGCCACTGCGAAGCAGGTCTGCTCGCTGATCGGCAGCGGCAAGTCGGCGCCGGACGTCCTGGCCGCGCTGCAGGAGCGCAACCCGAGCCTCACCCTCGACCACGGCACCCAGTTCATCGCGATCTCCGCGCACAGCTACTGCCCCAACCAGATCGGCGGGTAGCGCGCTTCACACCAGCGGGCGCCCGGTCCGCATCCGCCAGCGCATGTCCCACATCAGTGCGTCGAACGGGAGCCGGCGCAGCGGCGGCGGGGTCAGGTTGTTGACGACCCGCAGTACCCCGATCATCGCGTCGAACTGCCGCTGCTTGCCCGGGTTCCAGGACAGCTTCATCTCGTCGCGGAACCGCTGCGGCAGGAAACCGCTGGTGATGAACAGCATCGGGCCTTCCACCAGCTTGTGCAGCGGGCCGGGCAGCGTCACCCCGCGCATCCGCACTGCGGCGATGTTGTACAGGTAGTTCCGGACGGTGTCGTCGATGTGGATGTTGGTGTTGAGCTGGTCCTGCCAGTACTTGTCGAACGCCTCCCGATCGGCCGGCCACGTCTCCTCTTTGACCTGCAGCGCGGTGCCGAGGATCTTGGCCGCCTGGTACTGCTGGTCGGCTTCGTCGTCGTCCATCTCGCCGTAGAACATTCGGTACAGGTCGACCGAACCCTTGTAGATGCAGGCCGCTACCCACAGTTGCAGCTGCGGGTCGAAGGCGTTGTACTTCACCGGGCTGTCCTTGGTGGAGCGGACCTGCCGGTGCGCGACGTCGATGGCCTGCTTGAACGCCGCCCGCTCCTCGTCGGTGCCCAGCGCCACCACCGCCAGGTAGCCGATCGTGGTGCGGGCCCGCTTGAACGGGTGGATGTCGGCGCGGCCGCTGTCCACCGTGCTCTCGACCACTCCGTATCCCACACCGGGCCGCGCCAGTTCCATGATGACGTTCGCCGAGCCGGCCATCAGTGAGATCGCGAACAGGCCGTCGGCCATCGTCATGCCCTGCTTGGACTTGGGGGCGCGTCGCCGGGTCGGATCCGGTGGCTCGCTCACCGTGCGCTCGACGTGTGGGACCTGGGCGGTTACTGGCATCGCTACCCCCAAAAATGTGAGAACGTCCGTTTCCTGATATTGCTCCCACCCCCGGCCGGTGTCAAGATGGTCGGCATGGTCACCACCGGCGTGTCGGACGCCCGCCCGTACGGCGGCGTCGACGCTGTCGAACGCCGCGCCACCCGCCGGGCGCGACTGCTGGAGGCCGGCCTGGACCTGCTCGGCGCCGACGCACCGCAGTTCGTCGAGTTGACCGTGCGGGGCATCTGCCGGCAGGCCGGACTCACCGCCCGCTACTTCTACGAGAGCTTCACCGACAAGGACGACTTCGTCAGCGCGGTCTTCGACTCGGTGATCACCGACCTGGCCACCAAGACCCAGGCGATCGTCAATGCGGCGCCGCCGGATCAGCAGACCCGGGCCGGGATCGCCAATATCGTGCGGACCATCGCCAACGACGCCCGGATCGGGCGGCTGCTGTTCGGCGCGCACCTGAGCAACGCCGTGGTGGTGCGCAAGCGGGTGGAGTCCAGCGCACTGATGGCGATCCTCTCCGGCCAGCACGCGGGCGTGGCGCTGCGCCTACCGGAGAACGACCGGATCAGGGCCGCGGCACACTTCGTGGTCGGCGGCCTCGGCCAGACGATCAGCGCCTGGCTGACCGGGGAGGTGCGGTTCAAGCCCGACCGGCTGGTCGATCACCTGGCCGCGCTGCTGGACCGGCTCGCCGATCCGGCCCTGTACCGCGATTAGGTGGCGGCGGGGATTTTTCGGTCGGCCGCCGTCTTTGGCTTGGCCTGCTCCTCCTCGCCCATGAATTCCTTTGTCCAGCAGGCGAATTCCAGCGTGATGCCGTCCGGGTCGAAGAAGTAGAACGACCGCACGTACACCCCGGGGTGCAGCGTCGCACTGGCCTGCATCGGCGACTCGTCGTGGTTGAGGATCGGGCCGACGCGCACGCCCTTGGCCTTGAGCTTCTGGCGGTACTCGTCGAACTTGTCCGGCGGCACGTGGAACGCCAGGTGGTTCATCGTGCTGACCGCGCTGGTGATCTCGCCGATGCCCGGGATGGCCGCCGGCGACGAGATTCCCGGCACCCGGTCGGGTGCGTCGGCGAACCAGAAGAACGCCACGCAGTCGCCGTTTCCGGCGTCGAAGAAGAAGTGCTGCCCCATCCCGCCGGGCAGGTCCAGCGACTTGATCAGCGGCATGCCGAGGATGTTGGTGTAGAAGTCCACGGTGCGCTCCATGTCCGAACACACCAGTGCGACGTGGTTGATCCCGCTGATCGCGAACTCGGTGTTGGTGCCGTGCGGCTTGATCATCGTGGGAACCCCCTAGTCAAGATCGATTTCTGAATCTAACATCAGATTCAGTTTCAGACCAGACCCAGTCGCGACAGGAGGCGGACCCGGTGTCGACCACCGCCGGGCAGTCGGGCCGACGCGACCCGCTGCCGACCCGTCGCGGCCGCGAGACCCAGGCGGCGATCGACGCCGCGGCGCGCGCGGTGATCGCCCGCAAGGGCATCCTGGCCACCACCATCGCCGACATCGCCGCCGAAGCCGGCCGGTCCACCGCCTCGTTCTACAACTACTACGACTCCAAAGAGGCGATGGTCACCGAGTGGGCGCTGCGGTTCCGCGACGAGGCCGGCGAGCGGGCGTCGACGGTGATCGAGAGCGGCCTGTCCAACCGCGAGCGGGTGCAGCGGGCCGCCGCCGCACACTGGCACACCTACCGCAATCGGTTCGCGGAGATGGTCAGCGTCTCGCAGCTGGCGATGGTCAACGACGACTTCGCCGCGCACTGGGCGCAGATCTGTTCGGTCCCCATCGCATTCATCACCGAGCTGGTGCGGCGCGCCCAGGCCGACGGCTACTGCGCCGACGACGACCCCGAGTTGCTGGCGCTGGCGATCGTCTCGATGTTCAACCAGTTCTGCTACGTGCAGTTGGCCGGTGGCACTTCTGATCCCGACGGCCCTGACGATCAGGCCTGCATCGCCACCCTGGCCAACGTCTTCTACCGCGCCGTCTACCACCGGGAGGACACCTGACATGCGAATCGATCGGCAGTTCATCGGATTGGCGTCGCCGACCGCGCAGCGCAACGGCGCCGGCGGGCATCCCTGCCAAGGGCTGTATCACCGCCCGGCCGACCGGTGGCCGAAGATCGCGATGATCGCCACCCACTACCAGATCGACTTCGCCGAGCACTACCTCGCGGATTTCATGGCTGAGCGCGGCATCGGGTTCCTGGGCTGGAACACCCGGTTCCGCGGCTTCGAGAGCAGTTTCCTGCTGGACCACGCCCTGGTCGACATCGGCGTCGGGGTGCGCTGGCTGCGCGAGGTCGCGGGCGTGGACACCGTTGTGCTGCTGGGCAATTCCGGCGGCGGTTCACTGATGGCCGCCTACCAGTCGCAGGCCGTCGACCCGAACGTCACGCCGCTGGCCGGGATGCGGCCGGCGGCAGGCCTGGACACCCTGCCCGCCGCGGACGGCTACATCGCCAGCGCGGCGCATCCGGGCCGCCCGGACGTGCTGACCGCCTGGATGGACGGCGCCGTGATCGACGAGAACGACCCGGTGACAACCGATCCCGACCTGGACCTGTTCGCCGGCACCGACGGGCCGCCGTACTCACCGGAGTTCGTCGCGCGCTACCGCGCCGCCCAGGTCGCCCGCAACCACGCCATCACCGACTGGGCCGAGATCGAACTGAAACGTGTTCGCGCCGCGGGCTTCTCCGACCGCCCGTTCACCGTGATGCGCACCTGGGCCGACCCGAGGATGGTGGATCCCACCCTGGAGCCCACCGCCCGCGAGGCCAACATGTGCTACGCCGGTGTGCCGGTCAAGGCCAACCGTTCCGCGCGGGGCATCGCCGCGGCCTGCACGCTGAGCAACTGGCTGGGCATGTGGAGCCTGCGCACCGCGCAGACCCGGGCCGAACCGCACCTGGCCCGGATCGACTGCCCGGCACTGGTGATCAACGCCGACGCCGACACCGGGGTGTTCCCGTCGGATGCCCAGCGGATTTTCGACGCGCTGGCCGGTGCGGACAAGACCCTGCGCAGCATGCACGCCGACCACTACTTCACCACCCCCGGCGCCCGTGACGCCCAGGCCGACGTCGTCGCCGAGTGGATAGCGCAGCGGTGGGGCTGAGGGTTCTCGCGCACTTCACACCCGGCCCAGCAGTGCTGGATCAGGTTGGCGCGGAAGCCGATTGGCTGGACGTGCGGTGGTGCGCCGCCGACGACGACACCACCTTCTACCGGGAACTGCCTGAAGCGCAGGTGGTCTGGCACGTGCTGCGGCCGATCTCCGGCGATGACCTGCGGGGCGGTTCGCGGCTGCGGCTGGTGCAGAAGCTGGGGGTCGGGATCAACACCATCGACGTCGACACCGCCACCGAGCGCGGCATCGCGGTGTCCAACATGCCCGGCGCGAACGCGGCATCGGTCGCCGAGGGGACGGTGCTGCTGATGCTGGCCGCGCTGCGTCGGCTGCTGCCGCTGGACGCCGCCACCCGCGCCGGGCTGGGCTGGCCGGCCGACCCCGCACTCGGCGAGCACTGCCGCGACATCGGCGGCTGCACGGTCGGGCTGGTCGGCTACGGCAGCGTCGCCCGGGCGGTCGAGCAGATCGTGTCGGCGATGGGCGCCGTCGTGCTGCACACCAGCACTTCCGACGACGGCTCCCCCGGCTGGCGCTCCCTGCCGGAACTGCTGGGCTCCTGTGACGTCGTCTCCCTGCACCTGCCGCTGACGGCGGCCACCCACGGGTTGATCGACGCCGCCGCCCTGGTCGCCATGAAACCCGGCGCGGTGCTGGTCAACACCGCACGCGGACCGATCGTCGACGAGGATGCACTGGTGCAGGCGCTGCGCAGCGGCCGGCTGGGCGCCGCCGGCCTGGACGTGTTCGCGGTCGAACCGGTGCCGACCGACAATCCACTGCTCGCGCTGGACAACGTGGTGTTGACCCCGCACGTCAGCTGGTACACCGCAGACACCATGCGCCGATATCTGGCCGCGGCGATCGACAACTGCCGGCGGCTGCGCGACGGACTTCCCCCGGCCCAAGTGGTGAACCAACCGACCGGTTATTAGATTGCAAGTGATCCCCGACACAGGAGAGTCCCGATGCCCATAGCGATCACCGCAGAACACCAGGATCTGGCCGACTCGGTGCAGGCCCTGCTGACCCGAGAGGTGCCGGCCGAGCTGCTGCACGAGGCGATGGACGCCCCGATCCCCAACCCGCCGTCGTACTGGCAGGCCACCGCCGACCAGGGGCTGACCGGCCTGCACCTGGCCGAGGCGGTCGGCGGTCAGGGCTTCGGCGCGCTGGAACTGGCGGTGACGCTCGCCGAATTCGGCTACCGCGGCGTACCGGGGCCGTTCGTACCGTCGGCGATCGCCAGTGCGCTGATCGCCGCGCACGACCCGAAGGCCGAGGTGCTGCGCGGGCTGGCGGACGGGACGACGATCGCCAGTTACGCGCTGAGCTCCGGGCTGACCGCCACCCGGTCCGGCGCCGGACTGACGATCAGCGGCGAGGCACGCGCCGTGGCGGCGGCCGGACAGGCGTCGGTGCTGGTGCTGCCGGTGACCGTCGACGGTGACCAGGCGTGGGTGGTGCTGCCCGCCGACCGGCTCCAGCTCGAAGCCGTGACCAGCGTTGACCCGCTGCGCCCGATCGCCCATGTGCGGGCCGACAGTGTCACGGTGGCCGACGACGCCCTGCTGACCGGGCTGCGCCCGGCGCACGCCCGGGCGCTGATCACCACCCTGCTGGCCGCGGAGGCGGTCGGGGTGGCGCGGTGGGCCACCGACACCGCCGCCGGCTACGCCAAGATCCGCGAGCAGTTCGGCCGGCCGATCGGCCAGTTCCAGGCGATCAAGCACAAGTGCGCCGAGATGATCGCCGACACCGAGCGGGCGACCGCCGCGGTGTGGGACGCCGCCCGGGCACTCGACGAGGACGGCGCGGAGAGCGAAGCCGAGTTCGCCGCCGCCGTGGCCGCCACCCTGGCGCCGGCCGCCGCGCAGCACTGCACCCAGGACTGCATCCAGGTGCACGGCGGCATCGGCTTCACCTGGGAGCACGACGCCGGCGTCTACTACCGCCGGGCGCTGATCCTGGCCGCGTCGTTCGGCCGTCACGCAGACTGGCCGCGCCAGGTCGTCGACACCGCCACCGCCGGGTCGATGCGCACCATCGACATCGACCTGGACCCCGCCACCGAGCAGCTGCGCAGTGAGATCCGCTCGGAGATCGCTGCGCTGAAAGCGATTCCACGCGAGCAGCGCACGGTCGCGATCGCCGAGGGCGGCTGGGTGCTGCCGTACCTGCCCGCCCCGTGGGGCCGCGCCGCGGGCCCCGTCGAGCAGGTCATCATCGAGCAGGAGTTCAAGGCGGGCCGGGTCCGCCGGCAGCCGATGGGCATCGCGGCGTGGATCATCCCGTCGATCGTGGCGTTCGGCAGCGACCCGCAGCAGCAACGGTTCCTGCCGCCCACGTTCCGCGGCGAGATGATCTGGTGCCAGCTGTTCTCCGAGCCGGGCGCCGGTTCGGACCTGGCCGGGTTGAGCACCAAGGCCGTCAAGGTCGACGGCGGCTGGCGGATCACCGGGCAGAAGATCTGGACATCGGCGGCGCAGTTCTCGCAGTGGGGCGCCCTGCTGGCGAGAACGGACCCGAACGCTCCCAAGCACAACGGCATCACCTACTTCCTTCTCGACATGAAGAGCGAAGGGGTGACGGTCTCCCCGCTGCGCGAACTCACCGGCGGGGCGATGTTCAACACCGTCTACCTCGACGACGTGTTCGTCCCCGACGAGTTGGTGCTCGGCGAGGTGAACCGGGGCTGGGAGGTCAGCCGCAACACCCTTACCGCCGAACGGGTTTCGATCGGCGGCTCCGAGATGCCGTTCCTGGCCAACCTGGACGGGCTGGTCGAGTTCGTCCGCGACGGCGAGTTCGACGACATCGAACTCGACCGGGCCGGCCGGCTGATCGCCGAGGGGCACGCCACCAAGCTGCTGAACCTGCGCTCGACGCTGCTGACGCTGGCCGGTAGGGACCCGACGCCAGCGGCGGCCATCTCCAAGCTGCTCGGCATGCGCACCACTCAGGGGTACGCCGAGTTCGCGGTGGAGACGTTCGGCGGCGACGCCGCGATCGGCGACCGCGAGCAGTTGCCCGGCAAGTGGGCGGAGTTCCTGCTGATGAGCCGCGCCACCACCATCTACGGCGGCACGTCGGAGGTGCAGCTGAACATCATCGCCGAGCGGCTGCTGGGGCTGCCTCGCGACCCGTAACCGTCATGCGTCCACTCCGGCCCCCGGCCGGTATGCGACCCCGACTCGCTCCGCGGCACGGTCCAGCCGGTGGTCTCGCGTCCACAGTCGCGCGTCCGGGGTCAGGCGGGTGGCGGCGAGGAGTTGTGCGTCGACATAACCGATCCCACTACCCGCCAGGTGTTGCCGCTCGATCAGCGTGAGCACTTCGGTGTCCGTCGCCACCACCGCGCCCGGCAGCCGGGACATCAGGGGGGCGACGAGGCTACCGGCGCTCAGCCCACCCAACGCGACCTCGCCCACCACCCAGGGGTGTGCAAGCACCAAGCCTCTTTCCAGCAACCCGGACAGTTCCTCATCAGTAGTCCGCAGGTGATCCACCCACACCGACGTGTCGACCAGGATCACCCGACTAGCCCCTGCGACGGGGTGGGGCGGTCACGTCCGGTTCGCTGCCACCGAGGCGAGCGAGTCGGCGCGCCGCCTCACGCTCGATCAACGCTTCGATACCGCTGCGAACCAGGGCCGAACGCTCATGGATGCCGGTCAGCCGTTCGGCTTCGGCCATGAGTTCGTCGTCCACGGTCACCGTCGTGCGCATACACCTATTGTTGCATCGTTTGATGCGCGGATCGATGCACGATTATCGTCTCCATCATGACCGACGCTCCGCTCCCGCCCGGCCGTCGCGGGCTGGCCACGTCCGGCGAGCGCGAAATCCTGGACGCGTTCCTCGACGACTACCGGGACATCGTGGTGCGCAAGGTATCCGGGCTTTCCGAAGCGGATGCCGGCCGCCACCTGGTGCCGTCGGCGACGACGGTGGGCGGCCTGGTCAAGCACCTGCGGTGGGCCGAGTACGGCTGGTTCGACCAGTTGCTGACCGAACGCATTGATGACAACCGGCGGCCCCATGACCGGGAGTCGGAATTCGTGCTGTCCCCGCAGGATTCGCTGGACACCCTGGTGACCGAGTACCGGCAGCAGTGCGAGCAGTCCCGACAGATCGCCGCCCGCTACCCGCTGGACCACACTGTCCCGCACCGCAGGCTCGGGCGCGTCTCGGTGCGCTGGATCTACGTGCACATGATCGAGGAGACCGCCCGGCATTGCGGGCAGATCGACATCCTGCGCGAACAGTTGGACGGCGCAACCGGGTTCGACACCTGACCGGCAGGCGGCGGTGACGCCGCCGGTCGACAATCATGTCAAGTGGTCTATCGTCCGCATTCCTGCGCTATTGTTCATCGAACGGCACGGCAGGGAGGCGGGAAGCTCGCACCATGAACCACACCAGTCCACTCGTGATCGTCGGTGCCATGAGCCTGATGGCGACAGCCTGCGGTCACGCAACCGACACGGTCCGGGAAACGACCACCGTCACCGCGTTCGCGACCCCGCCCGCACCCACGACGACGGTCGCCCCGCCACCGCCCGAGCCGGTCCCGACACCCGTTGACACCGCCCCTGCCGTCACAACCACGACGACGACCACGGCGACCAGCACCGAGTCCATCAGCTCGGTCGACATCGAGACGCGGCGCGGTGACGGCACCCTCACCGAAGTCGGCCCCGACAGCTATCAGCTCGCTCCGCACGCGGCGAGTCAGATGTTCAAACCGACCGTCAACTTCAGCTGGACGTCGCATTCCGACGGTAAGTTGCCTCGGAAGTGCACCGTGGTCGCTGACGTCACCGGACCCGGCGGCTACAACCAGACACGGCGCAGCGCCGACTGCAGCGGCAGCCCGGCTTCGGCCGTGGAGGTTCTCACCCCCGGCACGTACACCATCGCCGTCTCCGTGACACCACCGGACGGCGGACCCGCCGTAACCGCCACGAAAACCTTCGCGATCGTCCCCGCCGACTAGCCGCAGCCCCCGAAATACCTACAGGTCGCGGAGCTCGCGCTTGAGGATCTTGCCGGTGGGGTTACGCGGCAACTCGTCGAGGAACACCACGTCGCGGGGCACCTTGTAGCGGGCCAGGTGGTCCTTGACGTAGCCCTTGATGGCGTCCTCGTCGACGTCCGAGCCCTCCTTGCGGACCACGAACGCCCGCAGCCGCGCGCCCCACTCCTTGTCCTCCACCCCGAGCGCGGTCGCCTCGATCACGTCCGGGTGACCGCTGATCAGGTCCTCCACCTCCGCGGGGAAGACGTTCTCGCCGCCGGAGACGATCATCTCGTCGTCGCGCCCGGAGACGTACAGCAGTCCGTGCTCGTCGAAGTAGCCGACGTCGCCGGAGGACAGCAGCCCATCGATGATCTGCTTGCCGCCGCCGCCGGTGTAGCCCTCGAACGGGAAGAAGTTGCCGACGAAGATCCGGCCCACCTGACCCTGCGGCAGTTCGTGGCCGTTGTCGTCGAGGATCTTGACCTTGACGCCGCGGACCACCTGTC
This sequence comes from Mycolicibacter acidiphilus, assembly GCF_018455725.1. Lineage (GTDB taxonomy): Bacteria > Actinomycetota > Actinomycetes > Mycobacteriales > Mycobacteriaceae > Mycobacterium > Mycobacterium acidiphilum. Next base: position 128,879 of record NZ_JAHCLR010000008.1, on the reverse strand, counting down.
CGACCGTCGCCGGGTTGATCCGCAGGTCCGCCGGCCCGGCGATCGTCGCGAACGCCACCTCGGTGGAGCCGTACATGTTGTAGACGACCGGCCCGAGGTCCGTCATCGCCCGGGTGGCCAGTTCGGCGCCGAGCTGCGATCCGGAGACGAAGACGATCCGCAGGCTGGACAGGTCCGGCCTGGGTTCGGTCTTCTCCAGCTGGTCCAGGATCCGGGACAGCATCACCGGGACGACGACCATCCCGGTCACCTTGTGCTTCTCCAGGTCCTCCAGCACAGTGGCCGGCTTGAACCGGCGGCGCAGCACCAGCGTCGAGCCGAAGAACATCGCCAGGGTGCCGTGCAGGTAGCCCAGCGCGTGGAACATCGGCGACGGCAGCGACGTCACCTCACCGGCCCGGAACGGCACGTGCGACAGGATCCCGCCGATCGGCGCCAGCGTGGGCGGGGTGTTGCGGTTGGCGCCCTTCGGGGTGCCGGTGGTGCCCGAGGTCAAGATGATGATCGACGCGTGCTTGGTGACCTTGGGGGCGGGCGCCTTGCTGCTGCGGGCGATCAGATCGGCCAGCGTCTCATCGGTGCTGCCGGACGGCTCCTCGGCATCGGGGTTGGTCCCCAGCGCCCGCAGTTTGCCCAGCGGCGGGTCGGCCATCGCCACCGCGGCGGTGTACTCGTCGTCGTAGATGATCAGCTTGGCGCCCTCGCGCTCGGAGACGTCGCGGATCTGCGGGCCGGAGAACTCGCTGTTGAGCAGGATCAGCCGGGCGCCGACCCGGGCGCAGCCGTAGTTGGCGATCAGGAACCAGCGGTGGTTGCGGGCCAGGATCGCCACCCCGTCACCGCCGCGCACCCCGCGGGCCAGCAGGCCGTTGGCGACCGCGTTGGCGGCGTCGTCGAGCTCTTTGAACGTGCAGGTGCCCTCGTCGTCGATGATCGCCGCCCGATGCGGGGTGCGACGGGCGTTGAGCGCCGGGATCATCCCCAGCTCGCCCCAGCGCACGGTTTCGGCGATGGTGGCGGCGATGGTCTGCGGTGCCTCCAACCGGAGAGCGCCGGACTCCAGGATCTTGCGCAGGTAGTGCAGCTCCGCCGAGCCGCGCTCCACATAGCGACCGACCGAGTGCTGAATCCTGACCGCCTGCCCGGCGAGGTCAGTGAGCTTAGCCATGGCGTAACCATATGTGACTCACGTCGCTGACGCGCAGTGGATGTGCCCGGACTACTGCTCAGTAGATTCGCTCCCATGACGTTCTTCTTCATCATCCGCGATTTCGACAACGAGACCCGCGAAGAGGGACCCGAGTTGGCGCGGGTCCTGCCCGAGCAGGTCGGCGCGGCCCTGCAGCGCATCCGGCCGGATCACCCGGCGTCCGCGACGAAGCTGCAGCAACTGCTCGACGACGCGCCGCCGCGGGTCTTCGACGTGGAGGACCCGCAGATCCTGAAGGCCCGGCAGCTGTTGCTGACCGCCGAGGAACTGTCGGTTCAGTTCAGCGCGTTCGACGACGTGGCCAAGGAGGAACTGCGCTACGCGCACTACGACCGGCCGGAGGACCCGATCCGCTACTCCGACGAGATCGCCGACTGAGGGGTTCGCCCGGCGGCCAGCACCGCCACTCCGGCCAGGCAGAGCAGCCCGACGATGACGAACGGCGCACCGATCAGCCAGCTGAACGCCCCGGCGGCCACCATCGGTCCGACCAGGCGGGCCAGGGCGATCAGTCCCTGCGCGAACCCGAGCACGGCGCCGCGGTCGGACTCCGGGCTGGCCAGGCAGAACAGCGTCGGCAGCAGCGGGATGACGACACCCGTCCCGGCGCCGATCAGGCCCACCGCGACGACCACCGGCACCGCCGTGGCGGCGGCCCCGAGCAGCAGCAGGCCGAGCGCGGCGACCACCAGCCCGGCCAGCACCAGCGGCCGCTCGCCGAACCGGGCCGCCCCGCGGGCCACCACACCCAGTTGCATGGCGGCGATCACGGCGCCGAGGTAGGCGAACAGCCAGGCATTCGGCGCCTCCGCCCAGCCCAGCACCCGGTTGGTGAACAGCGGCAGCACCGCCTCCAGCGTGACGATCACCGACCCGAAGACCAGCGTGGTCAGGGCCAGCCGCGGGATGCCCGCCGCGCGCAGCAGATCCCGCCACCGCACCCGGACCGGTGCCGCCGCCGCGGCCCGGGTCTCCGGCAGCACCGACCAGATCAGGACGGTGTTGACGCCGGCCAGCGCGGCGGCCGCCCAGAACGGCGCGGTGCGGCCCCACCCCGTCAGCACGGCGCCCAGTGCCGGGCCCAGCACGTACGCGACGCCGATCGCGGCCGCCAGGTAGGCCATCGCCGGGGCCAGCCGGCCGGGGTCGACCCGGTCGGCCACCGCCGCCTGCCCGACGCTGACGATCGCCGCACCGAAGCCGCCGACGGCCTGGGCGACCAGCAGGGTCGGCAGCGATCCGGCATGCGCGATCATCGCGAACGACACCGTCGACAGCGCCAGCGACACCACGATCACCGGTTTGCGGCCGATCCGGTCCGACAGCGCCCCGAACATCGGGGCGGCGACCAGTTCGGCCGCCGAGAACACCGTGAGCAGCACCCCCACCAGCAGCGGGGTGGCGCCGAGGTGGCCAGCCCACAGCGGTAGCAGCGGCGCCACCATCTTCCAGCAGCCGAACGCCAGCAGGATGCCCGTCGTCACCGGGGCCAGCGGCGAGCGCGGCGAGACGGCCATGCGGAAACGCTACGCTCCGAAGCGGCCGGCGCCCCGGCCCGCCAAGGACAGGAAGACCACCCGAAATGCCCGCACCGCAGCCGCCCCCGCGCTGGCAGTTCTGGATCGACCGGGGCGGCACGTTCACCGACATCGTCGCCCGCCGGCCGGACGGGCGACTGGCGACGCACAAGCTGCTGTCGGAGAACCCCGCGCAGTACCCCGACGCCGCGGTGGCCGGCATCCGCGCGCTGCTGGGCGTCGCGCCCGGCGAGCCGGTGCCGGTCGAGCAGATCGACTCGGTGCGGATGGGGACGACGGTGGCCACCAACGCCCTGCTGGAGCGCGCCGGCGAGCGAACCCTGCTGGTGATCACCCGCGGCTTCGGCGATGCGCTGCGGATCGCCTACCAGAACCGGCCCCGGATCTTCGACCGGCACATCGTGCTGCCCGAGCAGCTCTACGAGCGGACCGTCGAGGTCGACGAGCGGGTCACCGCCGACGGCACGGTGCTGCGCGCCCCCGACCTCGACGCTCTGGCCGGCGAGTTGCGCGCCGCCTACGCCGACGGGATCCGCGCGGTCGCGGTTGTCTGCCTGCACAGTTACCGTGCACCGGCGCACGAACGGGCGATCGGCGACCTGGCGCAGCGGATCGGCTTCACCCAGATCTCGCTCTCCGGCGAGGTCAGCCCGCTGCCGAAACTGGTGCCGCGCGGCGACACCGCCGTCGTCGACGCCTACCTGTCACCGGTGCTGCGCCGCTACGTCGACCGGGTCGCCGAGCAGCTCACCGGGGTGCGGCTGATGTTCATGCAGTCCAACGGCGGGCTGGCGCAGGCCCGGCACTTCCGTGGCAAGGACGCGGTGCTCTCGGGTCCGGCCGGCGGCATCGTCGGGATGGTGCGCATGTCGGCGCTGGCTGGGTTCGACCGGGTGATCGGGTTCGACATGGGCGGCACCTCCACCGACGTGTCGCACTACTCAGGTGACTACGAGCGGGTGTTCACCACCGAGGTCGCCGGGGTGCGGCTGCGGGCGCCGATGTTGCACATCCACACCGTGGCCGCCGGCGGCGGGTCGATCCTGCACTTCGACGGCAGCCGCTACCGGGTGGGCCCGGATTCGGCGGGGGCGGATCCCGGTCCGGCCTGCTACCGGCGCGGCGGGCCGCTGACCGTGACCGACGCCAACGTGATGCTCGGCCGCATCCAGGCCGCGCACTTCCCCGCGGTGTTCGGCGCGAACGGCGACCAGCCGCTGGACGACGGCATCGTCCGGGACCGGTTCGCGGCGCTGGCCGACGACATCCGTTCCGCCACCGGCGATCAGCGCAGGCCGGAGCAGGTCGCCGAGGGCTTCCTGCGGATCGCGGTGGCGAACATGGCCAACGCGGTGAAGAAGATCTCGGTGGCGAAGGGCTATGACGTCACCCGCTATGCGTTGACCTCGTTCGGCGGCGCCGGCGGGCAGCACGCCTGCGCGGTCGCCGACGCGCTCGGGATCCGCACCGTGCTGGTCCCACCGATGGCGGGTGTGCTGTCGGCGCTGGGCATCGGGCTGGCCGACACCACGACGATCCGGGAACGCTCCGTGGAGATCGGCCTCGACGACGCCGCCGCGATCGCCACCCTGACGACGGTCGCGGACACGCTGGCGGCCCAGGCGCGCACCGAACTGGTCGAGCAGGGCGTTGCGGCGCAACGCATCCGGGTGGTTCGCCGCGTCCAATTGCGGTACCGGGGCACCGACACGGCGATCCCGGTCGACCTGGACGACGCCGAGCGGATGACTGCGGCGTTCGATGAGCGGCACCGCGGCATGTACTCGTTCCTGATGGATCGGCCGTTGATCGCGGGCGCGGTGACGGTCGAGGCCACCGGGCTCACCGAACAGCCGGAGCTCAACCCACCGGTCGACGCCGACGCCGGTCCGGCCGGTGCGACGGTCCGGTTGTACAACGGCGGGCGGTGGCGCGACGCCCCGCTGCGGCAGCGCGAACTGCTGCACCCCGGCGACACCGTGACCGGCCCGGCGATCATCGCCGAGGCCAACGCCACCACCGTCGTCGACGACGGCTGGGCGGCCCGCATCGCCGCGGGTGGCCACCTGATCGTCGAGCGCACCGCCGCCGTCGTCGGCCCCGCCGCGGACACCCGGGCCGACCCGGTGCTGCTGGAGATCTTCAACAACCTGTTCATGTCGATCGCCGAGCAGATGGGCACCCGACTGGAGGCCACCGCCCAGTCGGTGAACATCCGTGAGCGCCTTGACTTCTCGTGCGCGCTGTTCGACCCGGACGGCAACCTGGTGGCCAACGCCCCGCACATCCCGGTGCACCTGGGGTCGATGGGCGCGACCGTCCAGGAGGTGATCCGCCGGCGTTCCGGGCGGATGCGGCCCGGTCAGGTGTACGCGGTCAACGACCCGTACCACGGCGGCACCCACCTGCCGGACATCACCGTGATCACGCCGGTATTCGGCGGACCGGAGCAACGCGTGCTGTTCTTCGTCGCATCCCGCGGACATCACGCCGAGATCGGCGGCACCACACCGGGATCGATGCCTGCCGACAGCCGGACCATCGACGAGGAGGGCGTGCTGTTCGACAACTGGCTGCTGGTCGACGACGGGCGCCTGCGGGAGGCCGAGACGCGGGCGCTGCTGACCGCCGGGCCGCACCCGTCCCGCAGCCCCGACACCAACCTGGCCGACCTGCGCGCCCAGATCGCCGCCAACCAGAAGGGCATCGACGAGATCGAGGCGATGATCGCCCATTTCGGCCTGGACGTGGTGCAGGCCTACATGCGGCACGTTCAGGACAACGCCGAGGAGGCGGTGCGCCGGGTGATCGACTCGCTCGGCGACTGCGCGTACCGCTACCGGATGGATTCCGGTGCGACGATCGCGGTTCGGATCACCGTCGACCGCGCCGACCGCAGCGCCACCGTCGATTTCACCGGCACCTCCGCGCAACTCACCACGAACTTCAACGCACCGTCGGCGGTGGCCACCGCCGCGGTGCTGTACGTGTTCCGGACCCTGGTGGCCGACGACATCCCGATCAACGACGGCTGCCTGCGGCCGCTGCACATCACGATCCCGGCCGGCTCGATGCTGGCCCCGGTGCACCCGGCCGCGGTGGTGGCCGGCAACGTCGAGACCTCCCAGGCGATCACCGGTGCCCTGCTGGCCGCCCTGGGGGTGCAGGCCGAGGGCTCCGGCACGATGAACAACGTCACGTTCGGCAACGCCGCGCACCAGTACTACGAGACGCTCGGCTCCGGTTCCGGCGCCGGCCCCGGCTTCGACGGCGCCGCGGCGGTACAGACCCACATGACCAATTCGCGGCTCACCGACCCCGAGATCCTGGAGATGCGGTTCCCGGTGTGGTTGCGGCAGTTCGCGATCCGGCGCGGCAGCGGCGGCGGCGGGCGCTGGCACGGCGGCGACGGCGCGGTCCGCCGGATCGAGTTCCGGGAGGCGATGACGATCAGCGTGCTGTCCGGGCACCGCGTGGAGCCGCCCTACGGCATGGCCGGCGGCTCACCCGGTGCGATCGGGCGCAACCGGGTGGAGCGCGCCGACGGCACCGTGACCCACCTGAGCGGCTGCGACTCCGCCGAGTTGGCGCCCAGCGACGCCCTGGTGATCGAAACCCCGGGCGGCGGCGGGTACGGCGAACCCGCGCCGCCGCCAACCCGCTGACAACACCGGCGGCGTGCGGCAGAGTTGTGCGGATGACGAACCCGAAGATTCCGGGCCCGAGCAGCATCAAGTCCGCGTCCAAGGCGGCGATGGAGACGGCACAGAGCGCACTGGAGAGTGCTCAGGCTGTCGCCAGCGGCGCGATGCGGGTGCCGCCGGCGACGGCACAACTGGTCGCGCAGCTGCCGGATCTGGTGGAGAACCTGGCCGCGACGATCGCGCGGCTCAACACCACGATCGACCGCACCGAACGCTACCTGGCGCTGGCCGACCCGATGTTCGCGACGATGGACCGGGTCCTACCCCAGCTGGAGGCGCTGGTCGCGACCGGCAACGACGTCTACCGGACCCTGTCGAACCTGCCGGGGATCGCCACCCTGAGCCGGCGGGTGAGCGGCCGCTCCAGCGACCAGCGCGGTTAGCGTCGAATGCGGCGGCAGTGGACTCGACGCGGGTTCCTCGGTGTGACCGGGGCGGCCGGGGCCGCGACGCTGCTGGCGGCGGCCTGCTCGCGGGAGACCCCGGCCGTCGACGGCGCGCCGGGCCCGGTGACCGTCACCCACCTGTTCGGTGAGACCGTCGTCCCGGAGCCGCCCAAGCGGGTGGTCTGCGCCGGGTACACCGGCCAGGACGATCTGCTGGCGCTGGGCGTGGTGCCGATCGCGGTGACCCGCTGGTTCGGCGACCAGCCGTTCGCGGTGTGGCCGTGGGCCCGGGCGAAGCTGGGCGACGCCGAACCCGAGGTGCTCGACCTCGACGACGGGATCGACGTCAAGAAGATCGCCGCGCTGAAGCCGGACCTGATCGTCGCGACGAACGCCGGGGTGGACGCCGACACCTACCGGCAGCTGTCGGCGATCGCCCCGACCCTGCCGCAGACCGACGGGGACGCCTTCTTCGAGCCGTGGAAGGTGCAGGCCGACGCGATCGGCCGGGCGGTCCACCAGGCTCACCAGATGCAGACGCTGATCGACGGCGTCGACGCGAAGTTCGCCGACGCGGCGACCGCGCACCCCGGCTTCCGGGATAAGCGGGCCCTGCTGCTGCACGGCCGGCTGGACCGCGGCAACGCGACCGTCAGCACCGGGTGGCGCAGCACGTTCCTGACCCAGCTCGGCCTGTCCGTGCCGGACATCGCCGCGGTGATCGAGCACGACCGGTTGCGGTCGGCGCTGTCGGCGGCGGACGTGCTGATCTGGACCACCGGCGGCGACGGCGAGCGGGATGCGCTGCTGGCCGACCCGGACATCGCCGCGCTGCGCAAACGCTGCGTCTTCACCACCGCCGAGCAGGCCGGGGCGATCGCGTTCGGCTCGCCGCTGAGCTACCCGGTGGTGGCCGCGGAACTGCCCGGACGGATCGCCGACGTCATCGGCTGACGCCAACTCTGCGCGTTCGGTAAGGCGGCTCTGGCATAGCGGGAAGATTTGTGGCCTGCATCACTTTTGCGTACTACGGTCGGTGGCATGAGCGTGATGACTGAGGTGGGGACCGACACGGTCCTCGACTACGGCGACCGGGGACTGCTGCTGCAGTTCGACCGGACCGCGGAGGTGCTGGCCTGGACTGCGGCGCTGCGCGCCGCCGAACTGCCCGGGGTGGTCGACGTCGTCCCGGCGTCGCGCACGGTGCTGGTCAAACTCGCGGCACCGCGCTACCAGGCGGGCGTCCGGCGGCGGGTGCAGGCTCTGCACGTCGACGCGGACGCGGTCCCGGCCCTCGGCGCCGGCGACGCGGCGACCGGCGTGGTGATCGACGTCGTCTACGACGGGCCGGACCTCGCCGAGGTCGCCGACTACACCGGGCTGAGCGTCGCGCAGGTCATCAACGCGCACACCGCCACGCCCTGGCAGGTCGGATTCGGCGGCTCCACACCGGGTTTCGCCTACCTGATCGGTGGGGACCCGCGTCTGCAGGTGCCGCGCCGGGCCGAGTTGCGGCCGGTGCCGGCCGGGTCGGTCGCACTGGCCGGCGAGTTCAGCGGTATCTACCCGCGGCAGTGGCCGGGCGGCTGGCGGGTGATCGGCCGCACCGACGCGGTGCTGTGGGACCTGAACCGGCCGGATCCGGCGCTGCTGATCCCCGGCCGCACCGTCACGTTCCGGCCCGCGTAACCCCGACCCGGCGAAAGGACCCCGCGATGACCACGCTGGAGATACTGCACACCGGCCCGCTGGCCCTCGTCGAAGACCTCGGCCGGTCCGGCCACGGCCAGATCGGCGTCACCCGGTCCGGCGCCGCCGACCGCCGGTCGCACCGGCTGGCCAACCGGCTGGTGGCGAACCCGGATGACCGCGCCACCATCGAGGTGGCGTTCGGCGGGTTCACCGCCCGGGTGCACGGCGGCGACATCGACATCGCGGTCACCGGCGCCGACACCGCTCCGACGATCAACGGGGCGACGTTCGGTACCAACAGCATTCACCGCGTCCGGGACGGTCAGCTGATCTCGCTGGGCACGCCGCGCTCGGGGCTGCGGACCTACCTGGGGGTGCGTGGCGGCATCGACGTCACGCCGGTACTGGGATCGCGTTCCTACGACGTGATGTCGGCGATCGGCCCGGCCCCGCTGCGCGACGGTGACGTGCTACAGATCGGCCAGCGCACCGGCGAATACCCGGAGATCGACCAGGCGCCGGTGGCGACGATCTCCCCCGACGTGGTCGAGTTGCGGGTGTCGCCCGGGCCGCGGGACGACTGGTTCGTCGACCCCGACATCATCGTGCGCACCAACTGGCAGGTGACCAACCGCAGCGACCGGGTCGGCATGCGGCTGGTGGGGATGCCGCTGGAGTACCGGTGGCCGGATCGGCAGCTGCCCGCCGAAGGCGCCACCCGCGGCGCGATTCAGGTGCCGCCCAACGGATTTCCGATCATCCTGGGTCCGGACCACCCGGTGACGGGCGCCTACCCGGTGGTCGGGGTGGTGCTGGACGAGGACATCGACGCCCTGGCCCAGGTGCGGCCGGGGCAGACCCTGCGGATGCACTGGTCGCGCCCGCGCGGTCCGCACCGCCCGAGCACGTCGGCGTTCTGATCGGGGCTGGTAGACCGGGGAAGTGCAGCAACGGGTCCACACCGCCCGGCTCGTCCACACCAGCGACCTGGACGACGAGACCCGGCGTGACGCGCACCGGATGGTCACCGCCGCGTTCGGCGACCGGTTCTCCGACACCGATTGGGAGCACGCCCTGGGCGGCATGCACGCCCTGATCTGGCAGCACGGGTCGCTGATCGCGCACGGCGCGGTGGTGCGGCGTCAACTGCTGTATCGGGGCCGGTCGCTGCGCTGCGGTTACGTGGAGGCCGTCGCGGTCCGGGCGGATCACCGCGGGCAGGGCCTGGCCACCGCGGTCCTCGACGCGTGCGAGCAGGTGATCCGGGGCGCCTTCGACGTCGGCGCCCTCAGCGCGGGCGCGCTCAGCCGGCGGCTCTACACCGCCCGCGGCTGGCTGCCGTGGCGCGGCCCGACATCCACACTCAGTCCGACCGGCCCGATCCGAACGCCCGACCGGGACGGGACCGTGTACGTCCTGCCGGTCGGGGTCGATCTGGACACCGCGGCCGAGCTCTCCTGTGAATGGCGCGACGGCGACGTCTGGTAATTCCGCGCCTCCCGCACGGCGGTTTCTCAGCGGCCGTTCACGCTGCGGTGAATATCGCAATTCGATGCTTTATCGGTGATTGATTTTCGGCTCGCGCACGTCTGAGACGTGGTGTATGGTCCCCGTGATATTGAAAGGCGGTGACCTGGGTCACCGACGCAGCGATAGGACCGGTACGGCCATGACACACCGCAGCAGCGCTCGCCGGGACCTCCCCGGCGCGGCTCATGCCGTCGTGTCCGCGCACGGCCGAAGACCCCGGCGTGCTTCGACGGCAACCGGCGACGCAGTACTGACCAGCAGTTACGATGCGATGGTCACGTTGCACAGCTACCGTTTCGACGGTTATCTGGAACGCGCACTGCACCGGCAGTGGCGCCGCCGCGGATCTTAGCCGCGGGCCGCGGCCGCGGGTCATGGCCACGGGCAGTAGCCACGGGTAGTAGCCACGGGCGGGCCCGGCGACGCCGCCGGCGTTTTTCGACGGCGACTCTTATTCCACCGCATTTTTCACCGGCGACCCATTGGAAATAACTGTCGAGTCGTGCGACGAGCTCCATTCTTCGCGTAATGATCAGAGGTTTAATTCATGGATTTCGGACTGTTGCCACCGGAAATCAATTCCGGACGCATGTACACCGGCTCCGGGTCGGCGCCGATGCTCGCCGCGGCGACCGCCTGGGACGGGCTGGCGACCGAACTGCACGGGATGGCCGGCGTTTACGAGTCGGCGGCCACCGGTCTGGGGGCCGGCTGGCAGGGTCCGTCGGCGGCGGCGATGACGTCGGCCGTCGCGCCGTACATCAGCTGGCTGAAGACCACCGCGGCGCAGGCCGAGCAGGCGGCGATCCAGGCTCGGACCGCGGCGACGGCCTACGAGGCGGCGTTCACCGCCACGGTGCCGCCGCCGGTGATCGCCGCCAACCGGAGCCTGCTGCTGACGCTGATCGCCACCAACATCCTGGGCCAGAACACCCCGGCGATCGCCACCGCCGAAGCCCACTACGCGCAGATGTGGGCGCAGGACGCCACCGCGATGTACGGCTACGCCGGTTCCGCGGCAGCGGCCGCCGACCTGAGCCCGTTCACCGAACCGCCGCGCACCGCCGATCCCGCCGGCTCGGCCCGCCAGGCCCGCCTGTCTTCGGCCGGCCAGCTGTCCCGGCTGACCCGGGCCGTCCCGCAGGCGATGCGCAACCTCACCTCGATCGCCCGGCCGGCGGCGGCTGCGGCGGCACCGGTCGAATCGCTGCTGCAGGGCATCACCGAGGCGATGTCGGCGCTGACCGGGCCGTACTCACCGCTCGGGCACCTCGGTCTCACCGGCGGCTGGTGGCTGTTCTTCGGGCAGATCCTCGCGCTGGCACAGAACCCGCCGGGGGTCGCCGGCCTGCTCGCCGCACCGAAGGCCGCCACCGGGGCGTTCGCGCCGATCTCGGGCTATCTGGCAGCGGCACCGAGCCCCGCGGGGTTCAACGGCCCGGTGTCGGCGGCACTGAGCCGGGCGGGCCGGATCGGCGCCCTGTCGGTGCCGTCGGCCTGGGCGGGCAGTGCGCCGCCGGCCCACACCGTCGGCACCGTGCTGTCCGGCACCACCACCGCCGGCCCGGCTGCCGCCGAGGACGGTTCGGTCGGCGCGCTGGGCGCGGCGGCCGCACTGTCGGGGCTGACCGCCCGGGCCAGGGACGCCGTGGCGGCCCGGTCGGCGACCGGTCCCGCCCCCCGCATCATCGGCACGGCCGCGGCGTACACCCTGGCACCCGACACCGTTCCCGACGCCGCCGGCGAGGTCACGATCATCGTGGTCCCGGCATCCGAACAGCCGACGCCGCAATAACTCCCGCAGGAGGACAGATGTCATTCGTCACCACCCAGCCCGAACTGCTGGCCACCGCGGCCGCCGAACTGGCCGGCGCCGGGGCGTCGATGAGCGCACTCAACAGCGCAGCGGCCGCACCGACGACGGGCGTGCTGCCGGCCGCGGCCGACGAGGTGTCGCTGCTGACCGCGCTGCAGTTCGCCGCCCACGGCGAGCTGTATCAGGCGGTCAGCACCCAGGCGACGGCGATTCATCAACTGTTCGTGGACACCCTGGTCGCCAGCGGCGAGTCCTACGCGACCGCGGAGGCCGCCAACGCGGCGGCCGCCGGCTGACGGGTTCGACGATGGATTGCGCAGTGCTGCCGCCCGAGGTCACCTCCGGCCGGCTGTACACCGGGCCGGGTGCCGCGCCGATGCTGGCCGCCGCCACCGCCTGGAAGTCACTCGCCGCCGAGTTGCACAGCGCGGCAACGGCGTACGCAGCAGTCATCGCCGAGCTGACCACGTCCTGGCGGGGTCCGTCCGCGACGGCGATGGCGGCCGCCGCGACACCGTACCTGCAGTGGATGTCGGCGACCGGGGCGCAGGCGGCGGACCTCGCCGCCCGCTCCGACGCGGCGGCCGCGGCGTACGCGGACGCGTTCGCCGCGATCGTCCCGCCGCCGGTGATCGCGGCCAACCGCGCCGACGTGGCGACGCTGACCGCGACGAACCTGCTCGGTCAGAACACGCCGGCGATCGCCGCCGCGGAGGCCGCGTACCTGCAGATGTGGCTGCGCAACACCGCCACCATGCAGGGCTACGCGGCGACGTCGGCGGCTGCGACCCGGGCCGAACCGTTCGCCGCACCCCCGCAGGTCACCGACCTGGACGGGCTGCTGGGCGGCCTGGTGGGGTCGTCGTCGGCGTCGGGACTCTACGAGCAGGCGTTCACCGCGACGGTGTCGCTGAGCAAGCTCAGCACGTTCGCCAACGCCGGGATGAGTGCACCGAACCTGGGCATGGTGCAGTTCAAGAACTTCTTCAAACCGGCGGTGACCACCGTCGACCTCCCGAAGTCGACGCTGGGCGCCGCCCTGCGCAGCGCCCCGCCGGCGGCCGCGGTCGGCCCGGCCCCGCCCGTCTTCGCCGGGGCGGCGAACGCGGACCTGGTCGGGCGACTGTCAGTGCCGCCGACCTGGGCCGCCACCGCGCCGGCGATAAGACTCGCCGCCACGGCGCTGCCGAACCCGTTGCCGGCGCTGCCCGCCGGCCTGCCCTCCGGCGCCGTTCCGGCCGCCGCGCTCGGCGGTCTGGCCGGCGGCGCACTGGGCGGCGCCGGTCCCCGGGTGCTCAACGCGACGACGGTGCGGGGCGGCAGTCGGGCCGGCCGGTCACCGGTGCAACTCGACCGGGTCATCGCAACGCTGCAGCGGCAACCGGCGGCGGTGCGACACTGGAACGTCGACGAAGCCGGATTCGACGACCTGATCACCGAACTGTCCAAGAAGCCCGGTATCCACACCGTGCATCTGTCCGCCGAAACACCGAAGTAGACCCTCCCGGAGACCACCATGCTGCACGAGTTCTGGCTGAACTTCACCCACAACCTGTTCAAGCCCTTGCTGCTCTTCTTCTACCTGGGGTTCCTGATCCCGATCCTGAAGGTGGAGTTCGAGTTCCCCTACGTGCTCTATCAGGGGCTGACCCTGTATCTGCTGCTGGCCATCGGCTGGCACGGCGGCGAGGAACTGGCCACCATCGACCCGTCGAGCATCGGCAGCGTCGCCGGCTTCATGGTGCTGGGCTTCGCGACGAACCTGCTCATCGGGATGCTGGCGTACGGGTTGCTGACCCGGATGACGTCGCTGCGCCGCATCGATCGGGCCACGGTGGCCGGCTATTACGGATCGGACTCCGCGGGGACGTTCGCCACCTGTGTCGGCGTGCTGGCCACCGTCGGTATCGCGTTCGACGCGTACATGCCGGTGATGCTGGCGATCATGGAGATCCCGGGCTGCGTGGTGGCGCTGTATCTGGTGGCCCGGCTGCGCCGGAACCGGATGGACCCGGCCGGCACCATGCCCGACGAGCCCGGTTACGACCCGCAGGCGGCGGCCGAACTGGTCACCGCCGCCCAGCTCAGCACCCACCGGGCCGCGACCGTGCGGGAGGCCGGCGTCGAGGAGGAACTGGAGCTGTCGCTGGAGAAACGCGACCATCCGAGCCCGGCGGGCGCCGCGACCCGCGGGATCGTCAGCGGGGCGCTGGTCCGCGAGGTGCTGCTGAACCCGGGGCTGTACCTGCTGTTCGGCGGGCTGGTCATCGGCTTCGTCGGCCGACTGCAGGGCGAATCGGTCATCCGGGACGGCGATCACGTGTTCGTCGCGGCGTTCCAGGGGATGCTCTGCCTGTTCCTGCTGGAGATGGGGATGACGGCGTCGCGCAAGTTGCGTGATCTACGCAGTGCCGGAAGGGGTTTCGTCGCCTTCGGCCTGCTGGCGCCGAATCTGTTTGCGGCACTGGGGATCTTCATCGCGCACGGTTACGCCCTGCTGACCCGCACGCATTTCGAGCCGGGCAGCTACGTGTTGTTCGCGGTGCTGTGCGGGGCGGCGTCCTACATCGCGGTGCCGGCGGTGCAGCGGCTCGCGATCCCGGAGGCCAGCCCGACGCTGCCGCTGGCGGCCTCGCTGGGACTGACGTTCTCCTACAACGTGACGATCGGCATTCCGCTCTACATCCAGTTCACCCATGCCGTCACGGGCTGGCTGCCGGTCGGCTGACCGAGAACGTAACACCGGGCAATCCGGCGGAAACGCCGCGCGAACACACCGGAAACCGAGCCCCGGTAAACCTGCTCCAGGAGGCTGACGGCTCCCCCGGGATCATTCCCGCGGGGAGCCGTTTCCGCAGGTCCGCGTTTCAAGGCTTTCCCAGCCGGCGCACCGCGACTTGCCAGCCCCCGCCGGTACATTCGCACGTCGGAGCGCCCGGAACCCACCGCCGGTCCAGCGGTTCGGGCGGCTCGGAGCAGAAGGAGATCCGCCATGGCAGCAGCGCACCGCATCACCGATTGGAACCCCGAGGACACCGCCGCCTGGGCGGCCGGCAATGCCGCCATCGCACGGCGAAACCTGGTCTGGTCGACGGTGACGATGCACATCGCGTTCTCGATCTGGTCGCTGTGGTCGGTGGTGGTGCTGTTCATGCCGAAGGAGATCTACGGGCTGACATCGGGCGACAAGCTGCTGATGGGCGCTGTCGCCACGCTGGTCGGCGGCTTCTCCCGCATCTTCTACACGGTCGCGACCGCGAAGTTCGGTGGGCGCAACTGGGCGGTGATCTCCTCGCTCGCGCTGATGGTCCCGACCGTGGGAACCCTTCTGCTGGTGGTCAATCCGGGCCGGCCGTTCTGGATGTACATCGCGTGCGCCGCACTGACCGGACTCGGCGGTGGCAACTACTCGGCGTCGCTGGCCAACGTCGACGCGTTCTACCCGCACCGCCTCAAGGGCGTCGCCCTGGGACTGTGCGGCGGGATCGGCAACCTCGGCATCGCGGCCATCCAGCTGGTCGGCCTGCTGGTGCTGGCCACCGTCGGGCACAGCAAGCCGTACCTGGTCTGCGCCATCTACCTGGTGGCGCTGACGATCGCCGCGGTCGGCGCGGCACTGCGGATGGACAACCTGGACCACGCCATCGAAGCCAGCCACATGCGCTCGATCCTGTCGGTGCCGGACACCTGGGCGATCTCGGTGCTCTACAGCGCGGCCTTCGGCTCGTTCATCGGGTTCTCGTTCGCGTTCGTCCAGGTGCTGCACACCACATTCGAGGAAAGCGGACAGAGTTCGGCGCAGGCGTCGCTGTACGCGGCCCGGATCGCGTTCCTCGGCCCCCTGCTGGGTGCGCTGTCCCGCATCTACGGCGGCCGGGTGGCCGACCGGCGCGGCGGCGGCCAGGTCACCTTCGTGGCGTTCATCGGGATGATCCTGTCGGCCGGGCTGCTGGTCGCCACCAGCATCGCCGACGACCGCACGCCCGGAACCGTGACCGCGGTCGAAATCGTGGGCTACATCGCCGGATTCATGGTGCTGTTCGTGCTGGCCGGGATGGCCAACGGCTCGGTGCTGAAGATGATCCCGTCGATCTTCGAGGAGCGCAGCCGCTCGCTGGACCTCAGCGACACCGAGCGCCGGCAGTGGGCGCAGTCGCACTCCGGTGCGCTGATCGGCTTCTCCACCGCGGTCGGCGCTCTCGGCGGGGTGGGGATCAACCTGACCCTGCGGCAGTCCTACGCCAGCACCCACACCGAGACGCCGGCGTTCTGGATCTTCCTGGCCGCCTACGCCATTGCCGCGGCACTGACCTGGGTGATGTACCTGCGCCACCGCAGCCCGGCCGTCACCGAGACACCGGAGCGCGAATCGGTGTCGGTGTGACCGACGCCGCAGCGGCGGCAACGCAGCGGCAACTGGTCGTTAACAGCGTCGACATCGGGTGTGCGTAAACCGGATACATGCACTGCACCATCCGGGCAGCCGGTCCGCGATCCGGGCACGCGGCACTGATGATCGATGAAGCGGAGGCGACATGGACCTGATCATGGTTGCGCACGGGACGCGCAAACCCGAGGGCGTCGTCATGATCGGCGAGCTCGCCGATCGGGTCGGCGCACTGCTGCGCCAGCCGGTGCGGGTGGCGTTCGTCGACGTGCTCGGCCCCACTCCGACCGAGGTCCTGGCCGACCTGGCCGCCGGCGGTGAACCGGCGGTGGTGGTTCCGGCGTTCCTGTCGCGCGGGTATCACGTCAACGCCGATCTGCCCGCGCACGTCCTGGCCAGCGCGCACCCGGACGTCACGGTCACGCCGGCGCTCGGCCTGGACCCGAAGACCACCGCCGTACTGGTCAACCGGCTCAATGAATGCGGTTGGCGCCCCGGCGATTCGGTGATCCTCGCCGCGGCCGGCACCTCCAACCCGACCGGTCAGGCCGACCTGCGCCGCGCCGCGCGCATGCTCTCGAGCCGCATCGGAGCCGAGGTGGAGGTCGCCTTCGCCGCGATCGGGACGCCCGGTATCGCCGACGCGGTCGCCGGCCTGCGTGCCCGCGGCGCGCAGCGGGTGGTGATCGCCTCCTACCTGTTGGCGGAGGGACTGTTCCAGCAGCGACTGCGGGACGCCGGCGCCGACCTGGTCAGCGAACCGCTGGGCACCCACCCGGGGATGATCCGGCTGATCGCCCAGCTCTTCAGCCGGGCCCGCATCATGGCTGCGGTGGCGTCAGGGCTTCTTGGCGACGGTGAGCAGCAGGGTGGCGTCCTCCAGGGCGTTGACCGCGTGGACGGCGGCGGGCACCACCAGTAGGTCACCGGCCCGCCCGATCCAGGAGTCGTCGCCGGAGGTCAGCTTCACCCGGCCGCTGAGCACGTACAGCGTCGAGTCGTCGGCGGAGTTGTCGTGGTCGTCGAGCGTCTGCCCCTCCCGCAGCGCGATGACGGTCTGCCGCAGCACGCATTCGTGCCCGCCGACGACGGTGGTCGCGCTGCGCCCGCTGGATTCCACAGCGGCCCGGTCGAGTTGGTCACGAGCCAGAGCTGTCAGGGAGAATTTCTTCATCTACTCGAACCCGTCCTGTCGTGGCGGCGCGAGTGCGCCGGGACAAGTTCTGAGGTTACCGCCGAACGCAGCGCGCGCAGGGCGATTTCGCGGCAATCGGATGCCCCGAAATCGCCCTGCGCGGGTTCGGACGCTACGGCTCAGGCGGCGACGAGCGGTGCCGCGTCGGTCCGGCAGACCTCGACGTAGCCCTCATCGGTGATCCGGGTCGGGTAGACCCGCACGGAGAACTCCGGGTTGTCCAGGCAGCTGCCGTCGTCGAGAGCGAAGGCTTGCTTCTTCAGCGGTGACTGCACCACGTCCCGGCCGGCCCGGTCACCGACGATGCCGCGCGCCAGCACCGCCGCCTTGAAGAACGGGTCCATGTTGCAGATCGCGTGCACCGAACCGTCATCGAGCCGGAACAGCGCCGCCTGCTTGCCGTTGTCGAGGAGCACTGCCACACCGAAACCGGGAATCAGGTCCTCGTACTTGCACGCGGTGGTCCACACCTGGGTGTCGTTGGAAGTGGTCATCAGTCCTCCTCGGCGGTTGAGCCCGGCACCTCGATGGGCAGCGGGATTTTGCGGCCGTCACGCTCGATGAACGCGACGGTGGAATCTTCGGCTTCCGGTGCGTTGACGAACGACACGAAGCGCGACAGCTTCTCCGGGTCGTCCAACACGCCCTTCCACTCGTCGGAGTAGTTGTCGACGTGGCGCTGCATCGCCGCCTCGAAATCGGCGGCCAGCCCCAGTGAGTCCTCGACGACGACCTGGCGGACATGCTCGAGGCCGCCCTCCAGCGCCTCCAGCCACGGCGCGGTGCGCTGCAACCGGTCGGCGGTGCGGATGTAGAACATCAGGAAGCGGTCGATGTAGCGGAACACCGTCTCGGTGTCGATGTCGCTGGCCAGCAGCTGCGCGTGCTTGGGCGTCATGCCGCCGTTGCCGCCGACGTAGAGGTTCCAGCCGATCTCGGTGGCGATCACACCGACGTCCTTGCCGCGCGCCTCCGCGCATTCGCGGGCACAGCCGGAGACACCCATCTTGATCTTGTGCGGCGCCCGCAGTCCCCGGTAGCGCATCTCCAGGTCGATGGCCATCTTCACCGAGTCCTGCTGGCCGTAGCGGCACCAGTCGCTGCCGACGCAGCTCTTCACCGTGCGCAGCGACTTGCCGTAGGCCTGACCGGACTCCATGCCGGCGTCGACGAGCTTGCGCCAGATCGCCGGCAGCTGGTCGACCCGCGCGCCGAACATGTCGATGCGCTGACCGCCGGTGATCTTGGTGTACAGCCCGAACTCCTGGGCGATCTGGCCGATCAGGATCAGGTGCTCGGGCTTGATCTCGCCACCGGGCACCCGCGGCACCACCGAGTAGCTGCCGTTGCGCTGGATGTTGGCCAGGAAACGGTCGTTGGTGTCCTGCAAGGTCGCCTGCTCACCCTCGAGGATGTGCTCCGAGCCGGTGGAGGCCAGGATCGAGGCGACGGTGGGCTTGCAGATGTCGCAGCCGTGTCCGGTGCCGTACCGCGCCAGCAGTTCGGAGAAGGTGCGGATTCCGCTGGCCTGGACGATCGTGAACAGCTCGGCACGCGACTGCCCGAAGTGCTCGCACAGCGCCTTGGACTGCTCCACGCCCTCGGCGATCAGCAGATCCTTGAGCAGCGGGATGCACGAACCGCAGGAGGTGCCGGCCTTGGTGCGGTCCTTGAGCGCCTGCACGTCGTGGCAGCCGTCGTTGATCGCCTCGACCAGGTCGGCCTTGCTGACGTTGTTGCAGGAGCAGATCTGCGCCGAGCCGGGCAGCGCGCTGATACCGAGCTGGATCTTGCCGGCGCCGCTGACATCCGGCGGGCTGATCAGCGCCAGCGGGTCGCCGGGCAGTTCAGCGCCGACCATCGGCCGCAGCACCCCGTAGGCCGAGGCGTCGCCGATCAGGATCCCGCCGAGCAGGGTCTTGGCGTCATCGGAGAGCACCAGTTTGGCGTAGGTCCGCTTGATCGGGTCGTTGACGACGACCGACAGCGCGTTCTCGGTGACGCCCATCGCGTCGCCGAAGCTGGCGACGTCGACGCCGAGCAGCTTCAGCTTGGTGGACATGTCCGCCTCGCCGAATTGCGCAGTGCCACTGAGCAACCGGTCCGCGACGACCTCGGCGCTGGCGTAACCCGGGCCGACCAGGCCGTAGCAGACGCCTTCGATCGCGGCGACCTCACCGATCGCGTACACGTCCGGGTCGCTGGTCTGGCAGTACAGGTCGGTGAGCACACCGCCGCGCTCGGCGATCGCCAGGCCGGCCTCCCGGGCCAGCTCGTCGCGCGGCCGGACACCCGCGGCGAAGATCACCAGGCCGGCGTCGATGACGGTGTCGTCGGAGAGGCGCACCCGCAGGGTCGGCGCCCCGTGCTCGTAGGTGACCTGCTCGATGGCGGCGGTGCCCACGCCGACGTGCACGGCGATGCCCAGGTCGGAGATCATCCGGCCCAGCAGCACGCCGCCGGCCTCGTCGAGCTGCTGCGGCATCAGCCGGGGCGCCATCTCCACGATGTGCGGTTCGATCCCGGAGTTGCGCAGCGCGTTGGCGGCTTCCAGGCCCAGCAGCCCGCCGCCGATCACCACGCCGGCGCTGGTGCGGCCGGCCTCGAGCATGCACTGGATGTCGGTGCGGATGCCGTCGAGGTCGTCCAGGGTGCGGTAGACGTGGCAACCGGGCAGGTCGTGGCCGGGCACCGGCGGGATGAACGCCCGCGACCCGGTGGCGACCACCAGCGCGTCGTAGGGGTAGCTCTGACCGTCGGCGGCCGACACGGTCTTACCGGTCAGGTCGATCCCGGTGACGCGGGTGCTCAGCAGCAGCCGGACCTGCTCGTCGTCGGCGTAGTCGCTGCCGGGCAGCACCAGCCGACTGCGGTCCCAGCCGTCGGTGTAGGAGGTGAGCCCGACCCGGTCGTAGGCGGGGTCGGATTCCTCGGCCAGGACGGTCACGCGCCAGGGGCTCTCGGCGCCGCGACTGCGCAGTGCCTCGACGAAACGGTGGCCCACCATTCCGTGCCCGACCACGACGAGGTCGCGTGTGCCACTCGGGGTTTCGGTTGCAGCCATACGGCGAGGTTAGGTCGCCCATGTTGCCGCAGTATCGCCATACGTTACGTCCGCGTGACGGCGTGCTCACGGGGGTGTGAGACCGTTCACGGCCCCGTCACGATGTGGGACCGTTCACCGCCGGCGGCCGCGGAACCTCAGCGCGACCGACTCAGGTTCCGCCGGGATGCGTTCTCGGCGGCGCACGACACAGCGGATCGCCGACACCAGGCAACCGGCCCGGCCGCCGGAAGACCGGAAAACCGGAAAACCCCCGCACACACCGCGTGTCGGGGTTTTCCGGCCACCGAACACGACCCCCAAGAACGTGACCTGTCTCACGTTTCGTTCCGGATATGGCTAGCATCGGGTGAACGTACTGTGATCCGTAACACTCCGAGGAGGTCCGGTGTCGAGCACTTCTGAACTCACCGAACTGCACAACCTGATCGGCGAACTGCGCAACTGCGTGCTGGGGCTGAAGACCCGCCTCGGTGACATCCCCGGCATGCGCCGCATCGAGATGGACGCCGAGCGCATCCTCACCGACGTCCAACTGCTCGAATCCGACGCCGGCGAGCTGGACCTGCAGCGCTGGGCCGCCGAGCGCGCCAAGGAGAAGATCGCGGTCCCCGACACCGAGTACGACTCCGAGTTCTGGCGTGACGTCGACGACGAGGGCGTAGGCGGCCAGGGCAGGCACTGACCCAACCGGGTGCTGCTGTCGCACGGGCGCCCTCCGACGAGTAGAGCCGAAGGGAACCCGATCAGATGAGCGCACCCGCCGTGAACGGCCCCGGCGTCTTCTCGTCGACCCGCGCACGGATCGCGCAACGCACCCTGCGCAGCGACCGATGGTGGCTGTCCCCGCTGCGGGTCAACCTCGGGCTGGACGCGTTCATCGTCTACGCGACCATCCGCTCGTTCTGGGGCAGCGCGTACTGGGTGGACAAGTACCACTACCTGACGCCGTTCTACTCGCCGTGCCTCAGCAAGTCCTGCGTCGCCGGATCCAGCCACCTCGGGCAGTGGCTGCCGGAGTTCCCGCGCTGGATTCCGCTGGGGGCGTTGATATTGCCGGTGCTGCTGTGCTTCCGGTTGACCTGCTACTACTACCGGAAGGCCTACTACCGCGCGTTCTGGCTGTCACCGGCGGGCTGCGCGGTGCCGGAGCCCCGCGCGCACTACACCGGGGAGACCCGGTTCCCGCTGATCTTCCAGAACAGCCACCGGTACTTCTTCTATGCGGCGTTCCTGCTGGCCTGCCTGAACACCTACGACGCGATCGTGGCGTTTCACTCCGATGACGGCCCGGGTGGGTTCGGGTTCGGGCTGGGCAACATCGTCCTGCTGGGCAACGTGGTGATGCTGTGGGCCTACACCGGCGGCTGCCACTCCTGCCGGCACGTGTTCGGCGGACGGCTCACGCACTTCTCCAAGCACCCGGTCCGGTACTGGCTGTGGTCGAAGATCAGCTGGTTCAACGGGCGGCACATGCAGTTCGCCTGGATCACGCTGGGCACGCTGGCGTTCACCGACGCCTACATCGCCGCGGTCGCCAGCGGGATCATTCCCGACCTGAGATTTGTTGGCTGACAACCGCTTTCCGACGAAGGGTAATCGAGTATTCATGGTTGAAGTCGAACGGCACTCCTACGACGTGGTCGTGATCGGTGCCGGCGGCGCGGGGCTGCGCGCGGTCATCGAGGCCCGGCAGCAGGGCCTTTCGGTGGCGGTGGTCTGCAAGTCGCTGTTCGGCAAAGCCCACACGGTGATGGCCGAGGGCGGCTGCGCGGCCTCGATGGGCAACGTCAACGCCAAGGACAACTGGCAGGTGCACTTCCGCGACACCATGCGCGGCGGGAAGTTCCTCAACAACTGGCGGATGGCCGAACTGCACGCCCGGGAGGCCCCCGAGCGGGTCTGGGAACTGGAGACCTACGGTGCGCTGTTCGACCGCACCAAGGACGGGAAGATCAACCAGCGCAACTTCGGCGGGCACACCTACCCGCGACTGGCGCACGTCGGCGACCGCACCGGTCTGGAGTTGATCCGCACCATGCAGCAGAAGGTCGTCTCGCTGCAGCAGGACGATCATGCCGAGTTCGGCGACTACGAGGCGAAGATCAAGGTCTTCCACGAGTGCACGATCACCGAGCTGATCCTGGACGGTGACCGGATCGCCGGGGCGTTCGGCTACTGGCGGGAGAGCGGCAAATTCGTGCTGTTCGAGTCGGCCGCGGTGGTGCTGGCGACCGGCGGCATCGGCAAGTCGTTCAAGGTGACGTCGAACTCCTGGGAGTACACCGGCGACGGGCACGCGTTGGCGCTGCGGGCCGGGGCGAGCCTGATCAACATGGAGTTCGTCCAGTTCCACCCGACCGGCATGGTCTGGCCGCCGAGCGTGAAGGGCATTCTGGTCACCGAGGGCGTCCGCGGCGACGGCGGGGTGCTGAAGAACTCCGAGAACACCCGGTTCATGTTCGGTTACATCCCGCCGGTGTTCAAAGGCCAGTACGCCGAGACCGAGGCCGAGGCCGACCAGTGGCTCAAGGACAACGACTCGGCGCGCCGCACCCCGGACCTGCTGCCCCGCGACGAGGTGGCCCGGGCGATCAACTCCGAGGTCAAGGCCGGCCGGGGTTCACCGCACGGCGGGGTGTACCTGGACATCGCATCGAGGCTGACGCCGGCGGAGATCAAGAAGCGGCTGCCGTCGATGTACCACCAGTTCATGCAGCTCGCCCAGGTCGACATCACCAAGGACGCCATGGAAGTCGGCCCGACCTGCCACTACGTGATGGGCGGCATCGAGGTCGACCCGGACACCGCGGCGTCGTCGGTGCCGGGGTTGTTCGCCGCCGGCGAGTGCTCCGGCGGCATGCACGGCTCCAACCGACTGGGCGGCAACTCGCTGTCGGACCTGCTGGTGTTCGGCCGCCGCGCCGGGCTGGGCGCCGCCGAATACCTGCGAGGGCTCACCGGCAGGCCGGCGGTGTCGGCGGCGGCGATCGACTCGGCCGCGGCGCTGGCCCTGGCCCCGTTCAACCCGCCGCCCGCCGGCGTCACCGCGGAGAACCCCTATCACCTGCACGCCGAACTGCAGCAGTCGATGAACGACCTGGTGGGCATCATCCGCAACGCCGATGAACTGGCGCAGGCGCTCGCCAAGATCGAGGACTTCAAGTCCCGGCTGGCGAACCTGACCGTCGAAGGCGGCCGGGAGTACAACCCCGGCTGGAACCTCGCGGTCGACCTGCGCAACATGCTGCTGGTCAGCGAGTGCGTCGCCAAGGCCGCGCTGCAGCGCACCGAGAGTCGCGGCGGGCACACCCGCGACGACTGCCCCGGCATGGACGCCGACTGGCGTAAGACGCTGCTGGTCTGCCGGGTCGCCGACGATCGTGTGGTGCCCGACATCACGATCACCCCGGAGGCGCAGCCGGGGATGCGGGAAGACCTGCTGGACCTGTTCGAGATCGCCGAACTGGAGAAGTACTACACCGCAGAGGAACTGGCCGACCACCCGGGACGGAGAGCCTGATGACGTACGACGCACGGTTTCGGGTCTGGCGCGGCGACGCCGACGGCGGCGAACTGCGGGACTTCACCGTCGAGGTGAACGAGGGCGAGGTGGTGCTCGACGTGATCCACCGACTGCAGGCCACCCAGACCCCGGACCTGGCGGTGCGGTGGAACTGCAAGGCCGGCAAGTGCGGGTCGTGTTCGGCGGAGATCAACGGCTTCCCGCGGCTGATGTGCATGACCCGGATGTCGATGTTCGACCCGGAGCAGACCGTGACCGTCACCCCGATGCGGGCGTTCCCGGTGATCCGCGACTTGGTCACCGACGTGTCGTTCAACTACGTCAAGGCTCAGCAGATGCCGGCGTTCAAGCCGCCGAAGGACCTCAAGCCGGGCGAGTACCGGATGCAGCAGCGCGACGTGGAGCGCTCGCAGGAGTTCCGCAAGTGCATCGAATGCTTCCTGTGCCAGGACGTCTGCCACGTCATCCGCGACCACGAGGAGAACAAGAAGATCTTCTCCGGGCCGCGGATGTTCATCCGGCTGGCGGAACTGGAGATGCACCCGCTGGACACCGCCGACCGGCGTGACTTCGCTCAGGACGACGCCGGTCTGGGTCTGTGCAACATCACCAAGTGCTGCACCGAGGTGTGCCCGGAGGGCATCAAGATCACCGACAACGCGATCATCCCGATGAAGGAGCGCGTCGCCGGCAACCGTTACGACCCGATCGCCTGGGTGGGCCGGCGATTTCGGCGCGATAAGTAGCGCTGAGCGGGACGAAACGCGCCGAAATCAGTGGCATGCACACCACACGACTGGGCCGCAGCGGGTTAGAGGTCTCCCGCCTGGCGCTGGGCACCTGGGAGTTCAGCGGGGCGTGGGGCGCCGTCGACGAGGACCACGCCGTCGCAATCGTCCGGCGGGCCCGCGAACTCGGTTTCAACTTCTTCGACACCGCCCATGAGTACGGATTCGGCACGGCCGAGCGGATTCTGGGCACCGCGCTGCGCCACGACCTCGACCACGCCCGCGACGAGGTGGTGATCGCCACCAAGGGCGGGCTGCGCGAGACCGCCGACGGCCCGGTCCGCGACGCGCGGCCGGAGTTGCTGCGCACCGACGTCGACGCCAGCCTCACCGCCCTCGGCGTCGACCACATCGACCTGTACCAGGTGCACTGGCCGGATCCGAGGACCCCGGCGGCCGAAACCGCCGGCGCGCTGGCCGAACTCGTCGCCGCCGGCAAGATCCGCCACGTCGGCGTCTCGAATTACGATGCGGCACAGGTGGCGGAGTTCGCCGCGGTGCTGCCGGTGGAGACGGTGCAACCGCCGCTGAGCATGCTGCGCCGGGCGGCCCTCGACACGCTGCTGCCGTACTGTCGGGCACACGACATCGGGGTGCTGGCCTACGGCGCGCTGGCGCACGGCATGCTCACCGGGACCGTCACCGCCGCAAGCGAATTCGCGGCCGACGACTGGCGCGTCAAGAGCGGGTTCTTCGACGGCGACGCGTTCACCCGCAATCTCGCCGTGGTCGAGAGCCTGCGGGCGGTCGCGGCCGGCCGCGGTGTCACCGTCAGTCAGTTGGCGATCGCGTGGGTGCTGGCCCAACCCGGGGTGCACGTCGCCCTGCTGGGCGTGCAGCATCTCGGCCATCTGCAGGACAGCGCCGCCGCCACCGAGATCACCCTGTCCGCCGCGGATCTCACCGCGATCGACGAGATCCTGGCACCGGCCGCACCGCTCGGCGGCCCCTATCCGGAGATGTGGAAGGAGTTCGCCGAGCGGGAGTCCGACACCGGTTAGGTGCCGACGAACGTCATCGGGTGGTGGTGAATCCGGGTGCCGTCGTGCAGGCCGTTGAGCACGTCCATGTCGTCGGCGCCCAGACTGAAGTCGAAGACGTCGATGTTCTCCAGGATGCGGTCCAGCTTCGACGAGCGCGGGGTGACCACGTTGCCCAGTTGCAGGCTCCACCGGATCAGCACCTGCGCGGGTGAGCGGTCGTACTTCGCGGCGAGCGCCTGCACCGTCGGGTTCTCGACGACCCGCACGATCGTGTGCCGCTCGCCGAAGCCGAGCGGGCTGTGCGCCTCGGTGACGATGTCGTGTTCGGCGTGGAACTGCCGCAGTTCCTCCTGGTTGAACAGCGGGTGCAGTTCGACCTGGTTGAGTGCGGGTGCCACCGCCGTCTCGTCGATGATCTCGGTGAGCAGTTCCTCGGTGAAGTTGCAGACGCCGATCGACCGGACCAATCCCTCTTCGCGGGCGTGGATCATGGCCTGCCAGCTGTCGAGGTACTTACCGACCTTCGGCGCCGGCCAGTGCATCAGGTACATGTCCAGGTAGTCCAGGCCGAGCCGGTCGATGCTCTCCTGGCAGGCATCCAGCGTGCTGGCATAGCCCTGCTGGGAGACACCGAGCTTGGTGCTGACGACCAGTTCCGAGCGGGGGACGCCGGACGCCTCGATGGCGCGGCCGACGGCGGCCTCGTTGCCGTAGGAGGCGGCGGTGTCGATCAGGCGGCAGCCGCTTTCCAAGGCCGCCAGCACCGAGGCCTCGGTCTGCTCGTCGGAGAGTTTGGCCACCCCGATCCCGAGGACGGGCACCGCCGCCTGGTCGTTGAGGGTGATCTGGGGAATCTGGCCGGGATATTCACCGTCCAGGCTGAGTTCTGGTGCATACGAAGTAGTCAACTTTTCGACCCACACATTCTGTTACTTTGCCGTCTCTAGTTACGTTGCGATTGCCGCTGCCAGCGGCTGAAATCAGGCTCGGCGGAAGGTTCCGCAGCCTGGCGTGTTACGCGGCTCTACCTCCTGGTTCGGGACAGCCGACGCTCCGTCGACCCCACATCCGCAGGGTCCGTTATACAGTCGTTATCAAACAGAGGTCAAGGCGTGATGGGCAATCCGGCTACAGCGGGATGGCCGCCAGACCGTCGTTCTCCTGCAACAATGCGAGAAATTCATCGGCGATTCCGGGCGCCGCGGCGACGATCACCCCGCCGGCGTCGAGCGGCTGGTCCGGGTCCGGCAACAGCACCCGGGCACCCGCCTCGGCGGCGATCAACGCCCCCGCCGCGTAGTCCCACGGTTTGATGCCGTGCTCGTAGTAGACGTCGAGGCGGCCGGCGGCGACCATGCACAGATCCAGCGCGGCCGACCCGATCCGCCGTACGTCGCGCACCTTCGGCAGCACCCGGGCCAGCAGCGCCGACTGCGCGCCGCGCCGGTTCGGCGAATACCCGAATCCGGTGCCCAGCAGCGCCACCGACAGCGCGGTCACCTCGGTGCAGCGCAGCGTCGCCACGCCCTGCGGGTGGCGGACCTGCGCGCCCAGTCCGGCCGCAGCCGAGTAGACCCGGCCGGCGACGACGTCGGCGACCGCGCCGGCCACCGACGCCCCACCGACCTGCGCGGCCAGCGACACTGCGTATGCGGGCACGTCGTACATGAAGTTGACGGTGCCGTCGATCGGGTCGATCACCCAGGTCACGGCGCCCGGCTCCCCCGCACCGCTGGGGCCGCCGCCCTCCTCGCCGAGCACCGCGTCGCCCGGCCGCAGCTGCGCCAGCCGGTCGCGGATGAACCGCTCGGTCTCGGTGTCCACCACCGTGACCGGGTCGGTGGGGCTGCTCTTGGTCTGCACCGCGACGTCCGGGGACCGCGGGGCCCCCTCGGCGCCGAACACCTCGGCGCGGCGGCGGCGCACGAATTCCGCGGCCTCGACGACGAGCGTCTCGGCCAGTGCGCGCAGGTGTTCGGGGTCGGCTCCGGGGTTCACCATCACCCCATAGCAACACATTTCCGGCTCGGGTCGCATCTCCGGCGACGCCGCACCGCCCGCCCCGTTAGCCGTCGAGTCGGCGGAATCCGCTGCGGTGGAACACGATCGGCGCGATCTGCGGGTCGATCGTCAGATCGTGCACCCGCAGCACGACGATCGTGTGATCGCCGGCGGGGACCAGTTGCTCGATCACGCTCTCCAGCCAGACCGCGGTGCCCTTGATGAAGACCGCGCCGGCGCTGGTCACCGTCTCCAGCCCGGCGAACCGGTCACCGGTCTTGGCGGCCAGGGTGCGCGCCGCCACGTCGTGGGCCTCGCCGAGCACGCTGATCCCCAGTCGTGGCGCGCCGGCCAGTCGGGGCCACGTCGCCGAGGTGTTCTGCACGCAGAACGACACCAGTGGCGGATCCAGCGAGACCGGCACGAACGTGCTGGCCGCCAGCCCGACCCGGACCCCGTCGACCTCGGCCGCCACCGCCACCACCCCGGTCGGGAAGTGCCCGAACGCCTCCCGCAGCGAGGCCGGGGACAGTTTGCTCGGGGGGTTCACAGGGCGTTCACCGGGACTCGTTTCAGGTGGCGGAAATTTGCTGGATCGACCCTACCCGCCCGGGTCGGGCCCCGTGAGCTGCGACATCGCCGGACTGAGACCAACCGGTTGGTTAATTAGGTTGCTTAATGTAGCTCACACTCGCTTGCGCTGTGGTCCTCAAGGGGTATATTTCAGGACACGTTACTGGTGGGTAACTTAATCCCGAGTACCCAACCGCAGGTGGCATTCCATCAAGGAGGAAGTAGTGAGCCACTACAGGAGCAACGTCCGCGACCAGCTCTTCAACCTGTTCGAGGTATTCGGCGTAGACCGGGTATTCGGCAAGGGTGAGTACAGCGAGCTCGACGTCGACACCATCCGCGAGATGCTCGGCGAGATGGTCCGCCTGGCCGAGGGCCCGATCGCCGACTCGTTCGTCGACGGCGACCGCCACCCCGCTGAATTCCAGCCCGACACCCACACGGTGAAGCTGCCGGAGTCGTTCAAGAAGTCGGTGCGCGCCACCATCGAGGGCGGCTGGGACAAGGTCGGCATCGACGAGGCGCTCGGCGGCATGCCGATGCCGAAGTCCGTGATGTGGGCACTGCACGAGCACATCCTGGGTGCCAACCCGGCCGTGTGGATGTACGCCGGCGGCGCCGGATTCGCGAACATCTTCTACCACGTCGCCACCGAAGAGCAGAAGAAGTGGGCCATCATCGCCGCCGAGCGCGGCTGGGGCTCCACCATGGTGCTCACCGAGCCGGACGCCGGCTCGGATGTGGGCGCCGGCCGCACCAAGGCCGTGCCGCAGGCCGACGGCTCCTGGCACATCGACGGGGTGAAGCGGTTCATCACCTCCGCGGACTCCGACGACCTGTTCGAGAACATCTTCCACCTGGTGCTGGCCCGCCCCGAGGGCGGCAAGCCGGGCACCAAGGGTCTGAGCCTGTTCTTCGTGCCGAAGTTCCACTTCGACTTCGCCACCGGCGAGCTCGGTGAGCGCAACGGCGTGTTCGTCACCAACGTCGAGCACAAGATGGGCCTGAACGCCTCGGCCACCTGTGAGCTGACCTTCGGCCAGCACGGCACCCCCGCGGTGGGCTGGCTGGTCGGCGAGGTGCACAACGGCATCGCGCAGATGTTCGACGTGATCGAGCAGGCCCGGATGATGGTGGGCACCAAGGCGATCGCCACGCTGTCCACCGGCTACCTGAACGCGCTGGACTACGCCAAGGAGCGGGTGCAGGGCGCCGACCTGACCCAGATGACCGACAAGACCGCGCCGCGGGTGACGATCACCCACCACCCGGACGTGCGTCGCTCGCTGATGACCCAGAAGGCCTACGCCGAGGGGCTGCGGGCGCTGTACCTGTACACCGCGTCCTTCCAGGACGCCGCGGTGGCCAAGGAACTGCACGGTGTGGAGGCCGACCTGGCTGTCCGCATCAACGACCTGATGCTGCCGATCGTCAAGGGCGTCGGCTCCGAGCAGGCGTACGCCAAGCTCACCGAGAGCCTGCAGACGCTCGGCGGGTCGGGCTTCCTGAAGGACTACCCGATCGAGCAGTACATCCGGGACGCCAAGATCGACTCCCTCTACGAGGGCACCACCGCGATCCAGGCGCAGGACTTCTTCTTCCGGAAGATCATCCGGGACAAGGGCCAGGCGCTGGCGCACGTCGCCGGTGAGATCGAGACGTTCATCAAGAACGAGACCGGCAACGGCCGGCTGAAGGCCGAGCGGGAGCTGCTGGCGACCGCGCTGGCCGACGTGCAGGGCATGGCCGCCACGCTGACCGGCTACCTGATGGCCGCGCAGGAGGACATCTCCAGCATCTACAAGGTCGGCACCGGTTCGGTGCGCTTCCTGATGAGCGTCGGCGACCTGGTGATCGGCTGGCTGCTGGCCCGCCAGGCCGCGGTGGCGATCGAGAAGCTCGACGGCGACGTCAGCGACGCCGACAAGGCCTTCTACGAGGGCAAGGTCGCGGTCGCGTCGTTCTTCGCGAAGAACATGCTGCCGCTGCTGACCAGCACCCGCGTCGTGCTCGAGAACATCGACAACGACATCATGGAGCTCGACGAAGCGGCGTTCTGAGCCTCACCGTGACGCACAACAGCCCCCGGGTCTCCCGGGGGCTGTTCTGCATTCCGGTCAGGAGTCCAGCCGGCGCAGCAGCGCACGGGTGCGGGCACTGCCCTCGGGTGACGGGTCGAAGACGGCGCCGACGAACTCGTCGACCCCGCGCAGTGCGGCGAGGCGCTGCGCGACCTCGTCCTCGCTGCCGATGATCGCCGCGTCCTCCGGCCCGGCGTAGCCCTCCCGGTCCAGCATGGCGCGGTACGACGGCAGCTGGCCGTAGACCGCGAACTGCTTCGCCGCCGTGGCCCGTAGCGCGGCGACGTCGTCGGTGACGGCGACCGGCAGCGCCGCGACCACCCGCACCGCGTCGGCGGGCCGGCCGGCTTCTTCTGCCGCCGCGCGCAGCGTCGGCGAGACGTGTTCGGCCAGGGTCTGCGCGCCGGTCATCCAGGTGACGGTGCCGGCGGTGCGGCGTCCGGCCAGCCGCAGCAGCTGTGGACCGAGCGCCGCGAGGTAGACGTCCGGGGCCGGCGCGCCGATGTTCAGCGCCCCGCGGGTGGTCACGGTCTCCCCCACCGCGTCGGCCGGTTCACCGGCCAGCAGCGGCAGCAGCCCGTCCAGGTACTCCCGCAGCCGGCGCACCGGCTTGTCCCACGGGATGCCCCACATGCCCTCGGTGACCACCTGGTGCGTCAGGCCCAGCCCCAGCACGAAGCGGCCGCCGGAGAGCAGGCTCAGCGTCAGCGCGCGTTGCGCCAGCAGCATCGGGTGCTGGTTCTGGATCGGCAGCACCCCGGTTGCGGCCTCGATGCCGTCCACTTCGCGCAGCGCGACGGCCAGCACCGTGAGCAGGTCCGGTTCGTTGGGCAGCTGACTGAACCAGACCCGCCGGAAGCCCTCGTCGTGCAGGGCGGCGAGGTGCTCGACCGTCGCATCGACCGCTGAGCGGCCCCCGCTGCCGGACAGTGACGCCATGATGGAGATCCGCATGGCGTCCACGGTATCGCCGCCGGGGGTGTCAGGCCTCCATTCCCCGGGGGCCCGTTGCTTTGCCGAGGCCGAGTGGGACATTCACGACGTGAACCCGGCGTGTCGCGTCGTGGGATTCCCACTCGAGGCGAGCCAGGTCAGGACTCGCGTCGAGACTGGGCATACTGGGCGGTGTGAGGTCGGCGGCCGCAGTGGGGAGCATGCTATTCGGCGTTGGCGGACTGCTTCTGAACATGGGTGTGGCGGCCGCGGCTCCCATCCCGGATTTGGGCGCACTGCAACCGGTGAACCCGGATCAATTCGCCACGTACAGCACGTACGGTGCCGGTGGCTGGCAGTTCGTCACACCGAACGGGGTGCGCTGCCGCATCATGACGATGACCCGCTGGGGCAGCCCGCCCGAGGCCACCTGCTGGGGTGCGGACCTGCCCGGGACCGGCGCCGGCAGCGACGTGAACTACGGCAGCGCCAAGGGCGCCTACGGCTCCGACGCCCCACAGGCAGTCCTCGGACACGCAGACCTGGAGAAATTCGAAACCTACCGCAGCTACGAACACCGCAGCACCGTGGAGGTCGACCGCGTCGACCCCGCCTCCTACAACCTGCTGGCGGCCGGTTCGAAGATCACGTTGGACGGCACGCGCGCGACCGTGACCTGCGGAGCGCCGACTGACGACAGCGTGGCCTGCATCCTGAACAACACCGGCGAGCAGACCCCGAGCACCGGGTTCGTCCTGTCACCACAGGGCAGCCGGTCCTTCTGACCCGACCTGATGCCGTACGGCAGGCCCGCCGCCGGATCCCTCCGGCGACAGGCCCCTCCAGGTGCGGGTCAGGCCTCCAGAATGGCGGCGACGCCCTGCCCGCCGGCCGCGCAGATCGAGATCAGCGCGCGCAGCGGCTTCTTGGCGCCCTTCTGAGCGGCCTTCGCCTCCGCCAACTGCTTGGCGGCCTGCGCGACGATCCGCCCGCCGGTGGCCGCGAACGGGTGTCCGGCGGCCAGCGACGAGCCGTTGACGTTGAGCTTGGAGCGGTCGATGGCACCCAGCGCCTTGTCCAGGCCGAGCCGGGACTTGCAGTACTCCTCGGACTCCCAGGCGGCCAGGTGGCACAGCACGGTCGAGGCGAACGCCTCGTGGATCTCGTAGAAGTCGAAGTCCTGCAGGGCCAGGCCGTTGCGGGCCAGCAGCCGGGGCACCGCGTACGTCGGCGCCATCAGCAGCCCCTCGTGGCCGGTCACGTAGTCGACCGCGGCGGTCTCGGCGTCGACGAAGTATGCCAGCGGGGTCAGCTTGTGCGCAGCGGCCCACTCCTCGCTGGCCAGCAGCGCCACCGAGGCGCCGTCGGTGAGCGGGGTGGAGTTGCCGGCGGTCATGGTGGCGTCGCCGGCCTTCACGCCGAACACCGGCTTGAGGGTGGCCAGCTTCTCCACCGTCGAGCCGGGCCGCAGGTTGTTGTCGCGGTACAGGCCCAGGAACGGGGTGACCAGGTCGTCGAAGAAGCCCCGGTCGTAGGCGGCGGCCATCTTCTGGTGACTGGCGGCGGCCAGTTCGTCCTGTTCGGTGCGCTTGATGCCCCACTTCTTGCTGGTGATCGCCTGGTGATCACCCATCGACATCCCGGTGCGGGCCTCCTTGTTGGCCGGGATCTCCACCCCGAGCGCTGCGGGCAGCTTGCCGGCCAGCTTGAGCCGCTCCAGGTTGGACTTGGACCGGCGCAGCGCCAGCAGCGTGCGGCGCAGCTGGTCGCCGACCTCCAGCGGGGCATCGGAGGTGGTGTCCACCCCGCCCGCCGCCGCGACCTCGTAGCGGCCGGCAGCGATCCCGTCGGCGGCGGCGATCGCGGCTTGCAGGCCGGTGCCGCAGGCCTGCTGCATGTCGAACGCCGGGGTGTGCGGCGACAGCGCCGAGCCCAGCACGCACTCGCGCATCAGGTTGAAGTCCCGGCTGTGCTTGAGCACCGCGCCGCCGATCACCGCGCCGAGCGTCTCGCCGGCCAGGCCGAACCGGTCCACCAGGCCGTCCAGGGCCGCGGTGAACATGTCCTGGTTGGACGCGTTGGCGTAGGCGCCGTCGGAGCGGGCGAACGGGATCCGGTTGCCCCCGAGGACCGCGACGCGACGCCGGGTCGCGGCCGGCGTTACCGGGTCCGCCTTGGGGGCGGCCTTCGGGGCGGCCTTGGCGGTCTTGGCGGGCTTAGCAGCGGATTCAGGTGCCACGATCTCTCCGTTGTGTGATGGGCGCCCCGGGTTGCGCGGGCGCGGTCGGGGTCATACTACCCAGTATTCTTACTCTGGAGTAAGTTCGTTGTCGACACCGCCGCCTGCACCAGGCGCGCTCCCACACGGAAGGCGACCCAGTGGCCCCCACAGACCTGTTGAACCAGATCCTCAACTCCGCGCCCGGCTCGTTCCTGGCCAAGCAGCTCGGCGTTCCGCAGGCCGAGACGCTGCGCCGTTTCAAGGCCGGCGATCCGGCGCTGGCCGGCCCGCTGCTGATCGGTGGCGAGGGCAGGGTGGCCGAGCCGCTGCGGGCGGCGCTGGCCGACGACTACGACATCGTCGGCGACAACCTGGGCGGGAAGTGGGCCGATAAGTTCGGCGGCCTGGTCTTCGACGCCACCGGCATCACCTCGCCGGCCGGGCTGACCGCGTTGCACGAGTTCTTCACCCCGCTGATGCGCAACATCGGCCCCTGCGGGCGCCTGGTCGTCGTCGGCACCACCCCGGACGAGACCGGCAGCGTCGACGAGCGGATCGCGCAGCGCGCCCTGGAGGGCTTCACCCGCTCGGTCGGCAAGGAACTGCAGCGCGGTGCCACCGTTCAGCTGGTGTACCTGTCGCCGAAGGCCAAGGCCGGCGCCACCGGGCTGGAGTCGACCATGCGGTTCATCCTGTCGGCCCGCTCGGCCTACGTCGACGGGCAGGTGTTCTACGTCGGCGCCGACGACGCCACCGCACCGGCCAGCTGGGACCGCCCGCTGGAGGGCAAGGTCGCGATCATCACCGGCGCCGCCCGCGGCATCGGCGCCACCATCGCCGAGGTGTTCGCCCGCGACGGCGCGAAGGTCGTCGCGATCGACGTGCCGCAGGCCGCCGAACACCTCACCGAGACCGCGTCACGGGTCGGCGGCACCGCGCTGACGCTGGATGTGACCGCTGACGACGCCGTCGACAAGATCACCGAGCACCTCAAGGCCCACCACGACGGCCACGCCGACATCCTGGTCAACAACGCCGGCATCACCCGCGACAAGCTGCTGGCCAACATGGACGACACAAGGTGGAACTCGGTGCTGGCAGTGAACCTGCTTGCGCCGCAGCGGCTTTCCGAGGGCCTGGTGGGCAACGGCAGCATCGGCGAGGGCGGCCGGATCATCGGCCTGTCGTCGATGGCCGGGATCGCCGGCAACCGCGGCCAGACCAACTACGCCGCCACCAAGGCCGGCATGATCGGGCTGACCGACGCGCTGGCACCGGTGCTGGCAGCCAAGGGCATCACGATCAACGCGGTGGCGCCCGGCTTCATCGAGACCGCGATGACCGCGGCGATCCCACTGGCCACCCGGGAGGTGGGCCGTCGGCTCAACTCGCTGTTCCAGGGTGGGGAGCCCGAGGACGTCGCCGAGCTGATCGGCTACTTCGCCAGCCCCGCGTCGAACGCGGTCACCGGCAACACCGTGCGGGTCTGCGGCCAGGCGATGCTGGGGGCATGACCGTGAGCCAGCCCAGTGGCGCCAAGAACATGCTGCGCGCGGTGGCCGGGGCGCTGCCGTTCATCCCGCGCGCCGGCACCCTGTCGAACCGCACCGTGCGCGTCGCCGATCTTCCGATCGACGCCGCGCACGTCGCGGAGTACGCCGCGGCGACTGGACTGCGCTTCGGCGACTCGGTGCCGCTGACGTACCCGTTCGCGCTGACGTTCCCGACGGTGATGTCGCTGGTGACCGACTTCGACTTCCCGTTCGCCGCAATGGGTTCGGTGCACATCGAGAACCGGATCACCCGGCACCGGCAGATCTCGGTAACCGACGTCGTCGACGTGGCCGTGCACGCCGAGAACCTGCGCGAGCACCGCAAGGGCCTGCTGGTCGACATCATCACCGACATCCACGTCGGCAATGACCTGGCCTGGCATCAGGTGACGACGTTCCTGCACCAGCAGCGCACCAGCCTCTCCGGGGAGCCGAAGGCGCCGCCGGCCAAGCAGCCCAAGCTGGGGCCACCCCAGGCGGTGCTGCGGGTAACGCCGGGCCAGATCAAGCGGTACGCCTCGGCCGGTGGCGACCACAACCCGATCCACACCAGCAGCGTCGGTGCCAAGTTGTTCGGCTTCCCGACCGTGATCGCGCACGGGATGTACTCCGCCGCAACGGTGCTGGCCAACATCGAGGGGACGCTGCCCGACGCGGTGGACTACACGGTGCGGTTCGGCAAGCCGATGCTGCTGCCGGCCAGCCCGGGGTTGTACGTCGAGCATGTCGAGGGCGGTTGGGATCTGGCGCTGCGCAACGTCGCCAAGGGGTATCCGTACCTGACCGGGAGCGTGCGGGCGCTGTAGCGGGACGGCCACCTCGCCGCCGCATGACTGCTAGCATGCAGGCATGACTCAGGTGACGTGGCGAGCGCCTGACGAGCTGGTGGAACAGGTCCGCCGGGTCGCATCGCAGCATGGTTGCAGCCTCAACGAGTACCTCAGCCGGCTGGCGCGGGCCGCGACCGACCCCGGGCTCGAGGGCGACGACGTCGACCGGCTTCGCCAGCGCCTCGCACTGGCGGGATTGCTGGCCGACGCCGGGCCGCGGCGCGTCCGCCCGGACCGTGCCGCCGTCGCCGACGCCCGCAAGCTCGCCGGCGGCGGCACCCCGCTGTCCAGTCTGATCACGCGCGATCGATGAGCATCGGCGTCTTCGCCGACTCCTCCGCGCTGGTCAAGCTGTACGCCGATGAGCCCGATCATGCCGACGTGCGAGAACTCCCGCACCTGGTCGTCAGTCAATTAGCCCGGGTCGAGGTTCCGGCGGCGCTCTGGCGCAAGCACCGCATGGGGGAGATTCCCACGGCCGCCACCGCCGTCCTCGTCGCCGACTTCGAAGCGGATTACTTCGGCGATGCCGACCAGCCGCCGCGTTTCTCGGTGGTCGCGATCACGCCGACGATCATCGACACGGCTGCCCGGCTGGTGGGCATCCACGGCCTGCGCGCCTACGACGCGGTCCAACTCGCCAGCGCCCTGGCGGTCGTGGACGCGGTACCCGAAGGCATCGAGTTCCTGGCCTACGACGGCGCGCTCACCGCGGCCGCAGCGTCCGAAGGGTTGCGACCCCCTGCCCTACGCCACCCCCGGTGACGGTGTGCGCTCGCGGTCAGCCGATGACGGCGTCGGAGGAGTCGGACGCGTCGGAGGGCTCGATCTCGTCCCGCCGGCCGGGCGCGCCCTTGAGGCCGCTCCAGAACAGGTCGATCATCAGTTCACCGGCCTCGTCGACGTCGGTGTCGCCGGTGCTGACCCGGCTGGCGATCGCCTCACCGGCGCCGACCAGCGCGACGGCCATCAGGTCGAAGTCGACGCTGGGTTCGGGGTTGCGGGTGCCGACCCGCAGCAGTCGGCCGACCAGTTCGATGAGCCGCTCGCGGCCCTCGCGCACGGTGTGGGCGAACGCCTGCGAGCTGGTGGCCTGGGTGTACATCACGATCCAGGACGCCCGGTTGGCGTCGATGTAGCGCAGGAATGACCGGATCGTGTTGCTCAGCAGCTCTTTCGGGCTCTGCTGGAAGTCGATGCCGGCGCGCACGGTCTCGAAGAAACGCCGCAGTTCGCGGTCCAGGCAGGCGCCGAACAGTTCTTCCTTGGAGCCGTAGTAGAGGTACAGCATCGGCTTGGAGATCTGCGCCGCCGCCGCGATCGAGTCCATCGACGTCTCGTGGTAGCCGTTCATCGAGAACATCTGGACCGCGGCGTCGAGCATCTGCTGCTCGCGGACGGCCCGGGGTAACCGCTTACTGCCAGCTGCCCGACCTGCCACCATTGCCTCCGGGATCCGTTGCGCGCCACCCTGCGCAGCAAGCTTACCCAAGAGTAACCTGGGCGCCGCGCGATCAGGCGTGGCAGTGCGTGCCGGGCTTCTTCACCGCCGCCACCCGGGCCAGCGACGCCTCGACCGCATCCGTCCGCAGGTCGCCGGCGGCGACGGCCTGCTCCAGCCGGTCCAGCACCGCGGGCACCTCGTCGGTGGTGACCCACAGGGCGATGTCGACACCGGCCTGCAGACTGCGCAGCACCGCCTCGGCCACCCCGTAGTGGTCGCTGATCGCGGCCATCGACGACAGGTCGTCGCTGAACACCGGCCCGTCGAACGCCGGACCGTGATAGTCGGTGCCGGTCCGCAGCAGATTCACCGCGGCCGGGCTCAGGCTGGCCGGATCCTCGGTCAGGCCGGGCACCTCCAGGTGGCCCATCATCACCGCGACCGGCGCCTGGGTGACCAGCGTGCGGTACGGCACCAGGTCGCTGTCCTGCAACTGCGCCAGCGGCGGGGTGACCACCGCGCCGGCGGTGTGCGAATCGCCGGAGCCGTGGCCGTGCCCGGGGAAGTGCTTGAGCACCGGCAGCAGCCCGGCGTCGCGCAGCCCCTGCGCGTAGGCGCCGGCGTACTCGGTGACCTTGGCGGGGTCGGAGCCGAACGAGCGGTCACCGATCACGGTGTCGTCGTCGGTGCCGGGCTCCACCACGTCGACGACCGGCGCGAAGTCGACGGTGATCCCGAGTTCGGCCATCTTGCGGCCCCGTTCGGCCGCCAGCTTTCGCACCTGCTCGACGGTCTCGGTGCGGGCCAGTTCCTTGGCCGACGGCGCCGTCCCGATCAGCTTCGACAGCCGGGCCACCCGGCCGCCCTCCTCGTCGACGCTGACCCCCAGCGGCAACGCCGCCGGGATCTCGGTGATCTGCTTCAGCGAACCGTCGGTGAGCAGCGCCAGATCGGTCCAGCTGCCGATGAAGATCCCGCCCACGTGGTGGTCGGTCACCACCGCGCGGGCGTCGTCGGCGTCGCGCACCCCGACCATCACCAGCTGCGCCAGCTTGTCCCGGAGGGACAGCCCCGACAGTGCCGCGCAGGTCGGGTCGCCGGGTGCGGCGCTCGCCGTCGTGTTCTCGATCGGGGCCGCCGCGGGGTGCTCGGTCCGGTGCGAGCACGCCGTCACCAGCATCGGCAGCGCCACGGCGGCCGTCAGCAGCCCGCGCAATTGTCGGGTCGTCGATCCAGGCATCGGACCATGCTGTCACGGCCGGATCCGGCGGCCCGGCAGGCCCCGCGTGCTAGTTTGGCGGGCGGGGTCACGGGGGTAGTCGCCCTGAAGATCATGTCGCGAAGTGCAGAAGGAGCCTGACCATGCCTCGGTTCGTGGTGCCGGCAGCCATCAGCATCGTCGTCGGCGTACTGCTGGGGGCCGCGGCGGTCTTCGGCGTCACGCTGATGGTGCAGCAGGACACCAAGCCGCAGATCGCGGGCGGCGACCCGCAGTCCTCGGTGCTGAACCGGGTGGAATACGGCAACCGCGGCTGACCTGCGCACCGAGGCAGCCTCCGACTGTCCGTCGCCGGTGTCGCGGGCGGCGGGTCTGTCCCGACGCTGGCTGGCGCTGGTCGGCGCGGTCGCGTTGCTGTGCAGCTTCGCGCAATCCCCGGGCCGGATCTCCCCGGACACCAAACTCGACCTGACCGCGGCCCCGCTGCGGTTCCTGGCCCGCGCCGCCAATCTGTGGAGCAGTGAGCTGCCGTTCGGGCAGGTGCAGAACCAGGCGTACGGCTATCTGTTTCCGCACGGTGCGTTCTTCGTCGCCGGTGACCTGGCCGGGCTGCCCGGCTGGGTGACCCAGCGGCTGTGGTGGGCACTGCTGCTGACGGTCGGATTCTGGGGCCTGCTGCGGGTCGCCGAGGCGCTTGGCATCGGCACCGGGCCGTCCCGGCTGATCGGCGCCGCGGCGTTCGCGCTGTCGCCCCGGGCGCTGACCACGATCGGCTCGATCTCGTCGGAGACGCTGCCGATGATGCTGGCGCCCTGGGTGCTGCTGCCGGTAATCCGGGCGCTGGGTCCGAACCCGGGCCGCTCGGTGCGGATGCTGGCCGGGCAGGCCGGGGTGGCGGTGGCGCTGATGGGCGCCGTCAACGCGGTCGCGACCCTGGCCGGCACCCTGCCGGCGATCATCTGGTGGCTGTGCCACCGGCCGGGCCGGCGGTGGTGGCGGTTCACCGGGTGGTGGCTGCTGGCACTGGCGCTGGCGGTGACGTGGTGGCTGGTGGCGCTGCTGCTGCTGGGCCGGGTCAGCCCGCCGTTCCTGGACTTCATCGAATCGTCCGGGGTGACGACGAAGTGGACGTCGCTGGTGGAGATGCTGCGCGGCACCCACAGCTGGACGCCGTTCGTGGCGCCGGACGCCACCGCCGGGGCGCCGCTGGTCACCCGGCCGGTACTGATCCTGGGCACCTGCCTGGTGGCGGCGGCCGGACTGGCGGGCCTGACGGGCCTGCTGCGCCGCCGGGTGCCCGGCGCCGGGCGGCTGACGACGATGCTGCTGATCGGGGTGGTGCTGCTGGGGATCGGCTACTCCGGCGGGCTGGGTTCGCCGCTGGCGCATCCGGTGCAGTTACTGCTCGACGGGGCCGGGGCGCCGCTGCGCAACGTGCACAAACTGGATTCGGTGCTGCGGATACCGCTGTCACTGGGCCTGGCGGCCCTGCTGGGCCGGGTGCCGCTGCCGGGCAGCGTCGCCGCACCGGTGTGGCGGCGCGCGTTCACCCACCCCGAACACCACAAGTCCGCCGCCGTCGGCCTGGTGGTCCTGACCGCGCTGCTGGTCGGCACCTCTCCGGCCTGGACCGGCCAGCTCACCCCACCCGGCACGTTCGCGGCGATACCGCAGTACTGGCGCGATACCGCCGACTGGCTGGTCACGCACAACGCCGGCAGTCCGGCGCCGGGCCGGGTGCTGGTGGCGCCCGGGGCGCCGTTCGCCACCCAGACCTGGGGCACCAGTCACGACGAGCCGCTGCAGGTGCTGGACGTCGGCCCGTGGGGGGTGCGCGACTCCATCCCGCTGACCCCGCCGCAGACGATCCGGGCACTGGATTCGGTGCAGCGACTGTTCGCCGCCGGGCAGCCCTCCCCCGGCCTGGCCGACACGCTGGCCCGGCAGGGCATCTCCTACCTGGTGCTGCGCAACGACCTGGACCCGGACACCTCCCGGTCGGCCCGGCCGCTGCTGGTGCACCGGACGGTCGACTTCTTCCCGGGGCTGGAGCGGGTGGCGGAGTTCGGCGACCCGGTCGGGGCGGGGACGGTCCCAGGGTTCGTCTCCGACAGCGGACTGCGGCCGCGCTATCCGGCGGTGGAGATCTACCGGGTGCACACCGGCGACCCGGCGTTCAACCCGGGTGCGCCGTACCTGGCCGACGCCGATCGGTTGCCGCGGGTCGACGGTGCCCCCGAGGTGCTGCTGCGGCTAGACGAGCACCGCCGACTGCGCGGCGAGCCGGCGCTGGGGCCGGTGCTGCTGACCGCCGACGCCCGCCGGGCCGGCCTGGACACCCCGGCCGTCACCGTCACCGACACCCCGTTGGCCCGGGAGACCGACTACGGCCGGGTCGACGACCACTCCTCGACGGTCCGCGCCGCCGACGACCCCCGGCACACCCGCAGTCGGGTGCCCGACTACCCCAGCCCCGGCGCCGCGACCGTCTTCGGCGGCTGGATCGGCGGCCGGCTGACGACGTCGAGTTCATCGGCCGACGCCACCACGCTGCCCGACGTGGCGCCGTCGACGTCCGCAGCCGCCGCGGTCGACGGCGACTCGGGCACCGCGTGGGTGTCCAACGCACTGCAGTCCGCGGTCGGCCAGTGGCTGCAGGTGGACTTCGACCATCCGCTGACCAACGGCACCATCACCGTCACACCCAGCGCCACCGCCGTCGGCGCCCAGGTCCGCCGGATGCAGGTCTCGACCGTCAACGGCACCACCACACTGCGTTTCGACCACGCCGGTGAACCGCTGACCACCGCGCTGCCCTATGGGGAGACGCCATGGGTGCGGATCACCGCCACCGGCACCGACGACGGCTCGGCCGGGGTGCAGTTCGGCATCACCGACCTGTCGGTCACCCAGTACGACGCGTCCGGCTACGCGCACCCCATCGACCTGCGGCACACCGCGCTGGTGCCGGCGCCGCCGCCGGGGGCGCAGGTGCTGCGCTGGGACCTGGGTGCGGGCCTGCCCGGCCGGGCCGGGTGCGCGACCGCCGGTGACGCAGTGCGCTGCGCGGCGTCGATGATGCTCGAACCCGAGGAGCCGGTGATGTTCAGCCGCACCCTCAACGTGCCGCGGCCGATGCCGGTGACGCCGACGGTGTGGGTGCGCCCCCGGCAGGGACCGGCGCTGGCCGACCTGATCGCCGAACCGGGTGCGCTGCGCGCCGCAGGCGACGCCGACCTGCTCGACGTGCAGGGTTCGGCGTACGCCGCCGCCGACGGCGACCCGGCGACCGCGTGGACCGCCCCGCAGCGCACCGTAGCGCACCGCTCCGCACCGACGCTGACCTTGAAGCTGCCGCGGCCGGCGCAGGTGGCGGGTGTGCGGCTCACCGCCGGGCGGTCCCCGGTGCCGGTCCGGCCGATCCTGGTCGCCGTCGACCTCGGGTCCGGTCCGCAGGTGCGTGAGCTCACCGGATCCGGTGCCGCCCCGCAGACCCTGCGGCTGCGGCCGCACCGCACCGACACCGTCAAGATCAGCCTGCTGAACTGGGAGGACGTGATCGACCGCACCGCGCTCGGCTTCGATCAGCTCAAGCCGCCGGGCCTGGCGGAGGTCGCGGTGCTCGGCACCGACGGGCGGCCCGTCGCACCCGCCGACGCCGTCCGCAACCGGGCCCGCACGGTCACCGTCGACTGCGCGCACGGTCCGGTCGCGGCCATCGCCGGCCGGTTCGTGCACACCTCGATCAGGACCACCGTCGGCGCACTGCTCG
This sequence comes from Mycolicibacter acidiphilus, assembly GCF_018455725.1. Taxonomy (GTDB): domain Bacteria; phylum Actinomycetota; class Actinomycetes; order Mycobacteriales; family Mycobacteriaceae; genus Mycobacterium; species Mycobacterium acidiphilum. Next base: position 86,433 of record NZ_JAHCLR010000008.1, on the reverse strand, counting down.
ACGGCGAACCGGTTGCGGCGCAGCCCTGCGACCGGCAACCGATCGCGCTGCCGCCGGGGGAACAGGAACTGCTGATCAGCGCCGGCCCGGCGTTCGTCGTCGACAGCGCCCAGCTGTCCGGGCCGTCGGCGGCCGCCGGGGACGCGCGCGCCGCCGGCACCGCACCCGCGCACACCGGCGCGTGGGGCCCGGCCCGGCGCGAGGTGACGGTGGACGCCGCACCGGCCGATCGGGTGCTGGTGGTGCCGGAGAGCGTCAACCCCGGCTGGCAGGCGCACACCCCCGACGGCGCCGCACTGGCGCCGGTCGTCGTCAACGGCTGGCAGCAGGGCTGGGTGGTGCCCGCCGACGCCGCCGGCACGATCACGCTGACGTTCGCGCCGAACCGGCTGTACCGGGCCGGGCTGGCCGGCGGACTGGCGCTGCTGCCGCTGCTGGCGGTGCTGGCCTGGTGGCCGGGACGCCGGCCCCGGCGCGACGAGTCGGCCCCGGCGCAGCCGTGGCGCCCGGGCCGCCGCACGGCCGTGGGCCTCGGACTGGGGGTCGGTGCGCTGCTCGCCGGTGCGGCGGGCGTGGCCGTGTTCGGCGCGGTCCTGCTGACGCTCCACGCGCTGCGGCGGCGGCCTGGCAGTTACGACGCGGCCCGGCTCGGGTTGAGCGCCGGTGGGCTGATCGCCGCCGGTGGCCTGCTGTCCCGGCATCCATGGCGGTCGGTGGACGGCTACCTGGGCCAGTCCGCGGGTGTGCAGGTGCTGGCGCTGGTCTCGGTGGCGGCGGTGGTCGCAAGCGCGGTTACGGCGCCGCCTCCAGCTTCTGAATCTGCTCGTTGAACAGCTTCGCCAGCTCCTCGGCGGTGGCGGAGTCGACGTCGTCCTTGCCGGTGCCGCGCTGGATCAGGCTGTTGCTGACCGTGACCAGCACACCGCGGTAGTAGCCGGCGACCGTCGCCGACGTCATCGACACCGGCGCCAGCATGCGATGTTTCGGGGAACTCGACATCACGGCCCCGACCGCCCACGGCGGCACCCCGGCGATGTCCAGCGGCTTCAACTGGAGTTCGGTGGTGAGGGCGTGGCCCGCCAACTCGATGCTCTGGGTGTAGGACTGGCATTTCTGCAGGTAGCCCTTCAGGTCCCGCCGCTCCGGGGTGATCATCAACCCCACCCGCAGCGATCCCACCCCGGCGGACTGTCGTCGGGTCAGCGTCGCCGCCCCGGTCTGGGTGGCGCCCTTGGTGCCGAAGATGCTGCCGCACTCCGGCGGATCGAAGGTGATGCCGGGCACCTCCGGCTCACGGCTCGTGGAGTTGTTGACCCCACTGATCCACTTGGCCTTGCCTTCCGACGAGTCCGGGAACGCCGACCGATCCAGCAGCATCTCCGAGGTCAGGGTCGTGATGGCGCGTTTACGGGAGTGCAGGTCGGCGATCCGGGCGTTGTAGGACACCAGGAAACCGCCGCCGACGGCGATGGCGATCACGACGGCGACCGCGGCCAGTGAGATCCACAGCGCCTTCCGCGATTTTGCCGGCGGCGCCGGCCACGGTTCCCCGTACACCGGGTATTCCAGCGGCGGGGCTCCGTCGTCGACCCACAGCTGCCACCCGTCGGGCGGCGGCGGCCACGCCGGGTCCGGGCTCCAACCCGCGTCGGGAACCCAGCCTGGTGGCACCGGCGGCCAGTTGGGCGGGGGGTTGAAACGCATCCGGTGACTCCCGTGTCGACGTGCTGGCAGTGTTTCGTGGCGAGCCTACGCTGGAGACCATTCCACCGGACCGACGAGCATCTACAGGAGGATCGCGTGCCCACGCCGACCCCGAAGACACCGATAGCCACGATCAACCCGGCCACCGGAGAGACGGTCAAGACCTTCACCGCGGCCACCGACGCCGAGGTCGACGCGGCGATCGCGACGGCGGCGGCCCGGTTCGCCGACTACCGGCACACCTCGTTCGCGCAGCGTGCCACCTGGATGCACGCCACCGCGGACCTGCTGGAGGCCGAGGCCGACGAGGTGGCGGCACTGATGACGCTGGAGATGGGCAAGACGCTGGCGTCGGCGAAGGCCGAGGCACTCAAGTGCGTCAAGGGTTTCCGTTATTACGCCGACCACGCCGAGACGCTGCTGGCCGACCAGCCGGCGGACGCGGCCACCGTCGGCGCGTCCCGGGCGTTCGCCCGCTACCAGCCGATCGGGGTGGTGCTGGCGGTGATGCCGTGGAACTTCCCGCTCTGGCAGGCGGTGCGGTTCGCCTCCGCGGCACTGATGGCCGGCAACGTCGGCCTGCTCAAGCACGCCTCCAACGTGCCGCAGACCGCGCTGTACCTGTCGGATGTGCTGGCCCGCGGCGGCTTCCCGGACGGCTGCTTCCAGACCCTGCTGATCGGTTCCGGCGCGGTCGAACGGGTGCTGCGCGATCCGCGGGTGGCCGCGGCGACGCTGACCGGCAGTGAGCCGGCCGGGCGTTCGGTGGCCGCGATCTGCGGCGACGAGATCAAGCACACCGTGCTCGAACTCGGCGGCAGCGACCCGTTCATCGTGATGCCGTCGGCGGACGTGGCCGCCGCCGCCGCCGTCGCGGTCACCGCCCGGGTGCAGAACAACGGCCAATCCTGCATTGCCGCAAAGCGTTTCATCGTGCACACCGACGTCTACGACGAGTTCGTCGCCGCGTTCACCGCGAAGATGGCGGCGCTGACCGTCGGCGATCCGACCGATCCTGGCGTCGACATCGGGCCGCTGGCCACCGAGTCCGGCCGGGCCGAGGTGGAACAGCTGGTCGATGCGGCCGTCGCCGCCGGTGCGGTGATCCGGTGCGGCGGTGGACGACTCGACGGGCCGGGCTGGTTCTACCCGCCGACGGTGCTCACCGACATCACCCGCGACATGGCGATCTACACCGAGGAGGTGTTCGGGCCGGTGGCGGCGGTGTATCGCGCCGCCGACATCGACGAGGCCATCGAGATCGCCAACGCCACCCCGTTCGGCCTCGGGTCCAACGCCTGGACCCGCGACGAGGGTGAGATCAGCCGGTTCGTCGACGGCATCGAGGCCGGGCAGGTCTACATCAACGGGATGACGACCTCGCACCCGGAACTGCCGTTCGGGGGGATCAAGCGCTCCGGGTACGGCCGGGAACTGGCCGGGGCCGGCATCCGCGAGTTCTGCAACCTCAAGACGGTGTGGGTGGCGTAGCGGATCCCGTTGAGTGTGCGCTGACGGCGGGGATCAACGCCGTTTCACCGCCGTCAGCGCACACTCAACATGGCGTACTCGAACTCGAACTCGCCGGGCGACTACGCCGAGGCGGCCAGCACCTGCGCGTCCTCGTCGGCGAAGGTGTCCTCCAGGTGCAGCGGGGTGTAGTCGACGTCGATCTCGCCGACCGGGCGACCGCGGGCGCTGCTGATCGTGCCGAACCGGCGCATGCCCTTGTCGGCGGAGTAGGCGACGAACTCGTCCACCGACAGACCGAACGGGATGTCGCCGTCGTCGTAGAGGGCGAACCCGTCCTGGGTGACGCCCAGCGCCAGCGGCAGCAGTTCGTTCATCTTCGCCTCGAACACGTCCCAGTTGGCGTCGTCGGCGGCGACGTGACGCCGGCAGGTGAACGTGCCCCAGGCCATGTGCCGGCGCTCGTCGTCGCCGATGTGCCGGACGAGTTGCTGCATGCCGGGCAGGATCTGACGCTCGACGCAGATCTTGTTCCAGGCGTAGTAGCCGGTCAGTGCCAGCATGCCCTCGACGATGTGGTTATAGGTCACCGACGCCCGGATCTGCGCCGCCGGAGACGGGTCCGTCAGCAGCGCGTCGAGGGCTTCCGGCAGTTTCTCGTAGAAGATCGCCCGGTACGACGGCAGGTCGTCGAGGAAGCAGTGCAGGTCCTCGGTGAGCCCGACGGCGTCGAGCCACAGCCGGAACGCCTGGGTGTGCTTGGCCTCCTCGAACGCGAACTGGGTCAGGTACATCTCGTCACCGAGCCGGCCCTCGGCGCGCATCGCGGCCATGAACGGCTGGATGTCCTGGGTGACCGACTCCTCGCCGGCGATGAACTGGGCGCACAGCCGGGTCGCCATCTCCCGGTCCCGGTCGGACAGCGCATCGAGGTCAGCCCGGTCGCGGGAGAAGTCGAGGCCGGCGGGATCCCAGAATTTCGCGTTGCCACCGGCGAACAGCTTGAGCGGCAGGCTGTTCCAGTTCAGGCCGCCGGCGGTCAGGGAGTCGAAGTGGGTGCGGGTCATGCGGTTACCTCCTTGGAATCGTCACGGCGGCGGGCTGTTTCGCCGCCGAAAGCCGCTTGCAGGACGGCGACCAGCCGTCGCACCGCCAGGGCGGGCTGTTCCGGGGTCGGTTCGTCCAGGCCCAGGATGGGGTCGATGCCGCGCAGGTAGGGTGCCAGCGCCAGGTGCGGCAGGATCAGCAGCAGCAGCGACAGCAGCGCGTCGACGTCGGCGTCGGCACGCAGGTCACCGCGGACCTGCGCGTCGCGGACCAGGGGGCGCAGCACCTCCAGGTAGTGCCGGTGGATGACGCCGCGCACGCTGATCCGCGCATCGGTGTCGACCTCGAGGCTGGCTGCGGCGTGCAGGGACCGGTCCCGGGGATGCTCGGCGAAATAGGCCACCCAGACGTCGAGGATGTCGGTGAGGAACGCGAAGAACGGCCGGGTCGGGTCGAGGTCGACGATCCGGCCCTCCATGTGGGCGCGGACCCGCTGACCGGCGACGTCGGCGATGTAGGCGTACAGGTCGCGTTTGTCGGCGAAGTACTGGAACAGGCTGCCCTTGGCGACTTTCGCGCGCCGGGCGATCACGTTCAGGCTGCCGCCGGAGAAGCCGTGCGCCCCGAATTCGGCCTCGGCGGCCGCCAGCACCGCCGCCCGCCGCGCCGGGTCGACCCGCGCCCAGGTGACTGTCGGCATCCGACCACCTCCTCGCTGAAATGACCACTGGTCATTCTAGCGTGATGCGGGTCACAGCGCCCGGTTTTGCCCGGCTCCGAGATTCAGAGCCCTGTGTCGCGCAGCGCCCGGTCCAGCAGCGGCCGGTGCAGCGTGAACCACGTGCGGGGCGTCACCAGCCAGCCCGGGTTCACCGCCAGCGTGACGATCAGGACCACCGGCAGCGCGACCAGGGTCGCCCGTCGACGCTGACTCAGGGCGACGACGAGCACCGCCGTCAGTCCGCCGCCGTACAGCAGCAGCACAGCGGCCGATCCTGCCAGACCGCCCGTCCTATAGTCGTTTTCGTGAAGATCGCCGTGCTCGGAGCCACCGGAACCATCGGCCGCATGATCACGCGGGACCTGGAGTCCGCCGGCCACACGGTGGTTGCGGCGAGCCGCAGCGCCGGCGTCGACGTGCTCACCGGCGTCGGACTCGAAAAGGCTTTCACCGGAGTCGATGTGGCCGTCGACTGCCTGAACGTCGAGACGATGAGCGCCAAGCGGGCCGTCCGGTTCTTCACCGACACGGCCACCCATGTCGTGCGGGCCGCCGAGCGGGCCGGGGTGCGTCGGATCGTCTGCGTCTCGATCGCCGGCGCCACCGACCGACGCGTCAACAAGCGGTTCGGCTACTACCGCGGCAAGGCCGCCCAGGAAGACGTCTACCGGGCCGCGTCGGTTCCGGTGACGATCATCCACTCCACCCAGTGGTTCGAACTGGTCCCGCAGATCGTGCGGCGGGCCAGTTTCGGTCCGCTCGCGGTGCTGCCGAAGATGCTGATGGCCGGCGTCGCCGCCGAACGGGTCGCCGCCCTGGTCTGCAGCGAGATCGAAGCGGTCGCTGAAGGCGACCGCACCGTGGCGATCCGCGGGCCGGAGGTGGCCACCACCGCCCAACTGGTCCGGGCGATGCTCGCCGCGAAGGGTGACCTCGACGGGATTCGCCCGCGGCTGATCACCGAGGTGCCACTGTTCGGCAGCGCAATCTCCGGCGGTGGGCTGATCCCCGACGACGCGATCGTCGACGACGTGACCCTGGCGGCGTGGCTGTCGGCAACGGGCGGGTAGCTCACCGTCACACCGGTGGCGTGATCGCGGCTTCGATATCCGCAATCTTCTGCACGAGCAGCAGGCTGGCAGGAATCCGGCGAAAACCCAGCGACTGGTAGAAGCGGGTCGCGTTCTCGTGCAAGGCGTCGACCACAACCAGTCGTGCGCCGACGGTGCAGGTGGCCTCGACGATACGCTCGAGCACGCCAGCGACCGGGACTGCCCCTAATCCCTTCCCCTGCAACGCGTTCGACAACGCCAGCCGGGCGACGAGGACGGCCGGGATCTCCACCGGCCCGCCCCGCCCGATCCTGCCGGGAACAGCCGAGCGTGCGACCTTGTGGGCCGCCAGTGCGTAGTAACCGACCACCGCGCCGGACGGATCGACCCAGACCCAGGTGCGCGCGGTGCGCCGAGCACCCGATTGGGCAGCCTGCTCACGCAACCAGGCGTCCAGGGACGGCTCACCGCACGCGAATTCGCTCACATCGTGTTTGTCAGGATCGAAACGCTGGGAGCGGTAGCGCATTCCGATCAGTCGCGCATGACCATGTCGCGAGCGCGCTGGGCCGCCGACGCAAGAGCGACGTTCGGCACGGGCGGGGCATCCAGGGCGTCGAGCAGTTCGTCGAAGAACTCAGGGGGCACGGTGGTGGTGGCTTCGTATTCACGGAGCACCCGCTCGGCCTTCTCCTCGGCGGCGGCGCGGGCGAACTCGCTAACCGTCTCATCGACGAGGGCGGCCGCGCGGTCGATCGCCGTTTTACTCTCCGGCCGGACCCGGAACTCCAGGCGAGCAGAAGCGGTCGACGGCATGACCCCACCTCCTGTGTCCGGTCAAGTGTGCGGACATCCGGTGCGATTGTCGATCACTCTTCGGTCGACCCTCACAGCCTCACGCCGAGGAACGGCTGAGCACCTCCGCGAGTTGCAGCGCGTGCCGGTCCAGCCGCTGGTCCTCCTCGGTGACCGGCTCCCACTTCGGTACCGCCGCCGCCCGCCCGTCGTCGCCGATCGCGGCGAAGATCGTCATCGCATGTGCGGCAACGTATCCCGCACCGGTGCGGACATCCGACGACTTGACGTGCACGCTGATGTACAGCCGGGTCGCCGAGGTGTGGATCAGCCGGGCCCGCACCTCGATCATGTTGCCGATCATGACCGGCTTGTAGAAGCGGATACCGCTGATTCGCGAGGCCACCACCGGTTCCCGCGTCCACTGCGACGCGCACAGGTATGCAGCCTCGTCGATCCAGCGCATCACCTTGCCGCCGTGAACTTTTCCACCCCAGTTGACGTCGGTGGGGGCGGCCAGGAACCGCAGCACACCGCACGGCGCGGAGGTGTCGTCGCCGTAGTGCTGTGCGGCGATGGCGGCGTCGATGTCGGCACGCATCCCCGCGCGCTTGCGGGCGGCCTCCTGCAGGCGGCGGTCGGCGTCGGTCTGCGGTTCGAAGGCCGGCACCGGCACCGGTTTCGCATCGTCGTCGACGGCGATGAACACCGCCAGGCACTGCGCGGTCCGGCTCAACTCCCCGGTGCGCGGATCACCGGAGGACACCGTGACCACGATGTTCATGCTGGTCCGCCCGGTGAGCACCACCCGGGCGCTGATCTCGACGAGTTCGCCCACCGTGATGGGCCGGGCGAACTTGATGTCGCCGATGAACGCGGTCACGCAGTACCGGCCGCTCCACTCCGACGCGCAGGCGTAACCGGCCTTGTCCACCCATTCCAGGACGTGCCCGCCGTCGATGCGCGCGCCGTAACCGATGTCGGTGGCCTTCGCCAGGAACCGCAGCGTGGTCGTCGGCATCGTCTCCCCCTTCAGGTATCGCCATCGATTCTCGGCGAGAACCGGCGGCATCTCCCTACTATCAAGCAATGTCACAGCTGAGCACCGCCCGGGGACCGATCGACACCGCGAACCTGGGCGTCACGCTGATGCACGAGCACGTCTTCGTGATGACCACCGAGGTCGCCCAGAACTACCCGGAGGCGTGGGGCGACGAGGACGCGCGGGTGGCCGACGCGGTGCGCCGGCTCAACGAACTCAAGGCCGTCGGGGTGGACACGATCGTGGACCTGACCGTGATCGGGCTGGGCCGCTACCTGCCGCGGATCGCCCGGGTGGCCGCACAGACCGAGTTGAACATCGTGGTGGCCACCGGCGTCTACACCTACAACGACGTGCCGTTCTGCTTCCACTACCTCGGGCCGGGCACCCCGTTCGACGGCCCGGAGATCATGACCGAACTGTTCGTCCGCGACATCGAGCAGGGCATCGCCGACACCGGCATCAAAGCGGCGATCCTCAAGTGCGCCACCGACGAACCGGGCGTCACCCCCGGGGTGGAGCGGGTGCTGCGGGCGGTCGCCCAAGCACATCGGCGCACCGGGGTGCCGATCTCCACCCACACCCATGCCGGGTTGCGGCGCGGCCTGGAGCAGCAGCGGATCTTCGAATCCGAGGGGGTGGACCTGTCCCGGGTGGTGATCGGGCACTCCGGGGACTCGACCGACCTGGGCTACCTGGAGGAGCTGATCGCCGCCGGATCGTACCTGGGCATGGACCGGTTCGGCATCGACACGATCCTGCCGTTCGAGGACCGGGTGAACACGGTGGCGGCGATGTGCGAGCGCGGGCACGCCGACAAGATGGTGCTCTCGCACGATGCGATGTGCTATTTCGACGCGCTGCCGGAGGAACTGCTGCCGGTGGCCGCGCCGAACTGGAACTACCTGCACATCCACCGCGACGTGATCCCGGCGCTGAAGGCCCGCGGTGTCACCGACGAACAGTTGCGCACGATGCTGGTGGACAACCCGCGGCGGATCTTCGAGCACTCCGGCGGCTACTGAGACCGGTTGCCGCGCGGCCGGATTCGCACCGGCGGCAGCACCGGCGCCGGCAGCCGTTCGATCCCGCTCGACCCGGCCCGGTATCCGTCGACCCGGCCGAACCGCTCGGTCTCACGCTGCCAGTCCGCCCGGAACGCGACGATCTCGTCGTGGCTGCGGCCGACGAAGTTCCACCACATCACGATCTCCTCGTCGAACGGCGCACCGCCCAGCAGCAGGGCTCGGCCCGCGGTCCCGGTCGGGTTGTGCACCGCCAGGGTGGACGCCCCGGTGCCGACGTAGCCGAGTTCGCCGCGAGCCAGGGCGGTGTCTCCGAGTAGCAGCTCGGCACTGTCGGCCAGCAGGCCGTGCTCGAAGTCCGGCACCACCGCAAGCTCCACCCGGGCGCCCGGGCCGACGGTGATCTCGGCGCCCACCAGCGGGGTGAAGGTCCGCACCGGCGACACCTGACCCGCCAGCGCCCCGAGGAACACCCGCACCCACGCACCGTCGACCTCGACCGCCGGCGGCACGTAGTGCTGGAAGTCGCGCGGCGCGTCGCGGGCCGCATCGGGCAGCGCCACCCACAGCTGCGCCCCGTGCAGGATCGTCGTCGCCGGCGTGGACACCTCCGAGTGGCAGATGCCGCGGCCGCCGGTCATCAGGTTCAGCTCACCCGGCCGGACGACGGCGTGCACACCGCCGGAGTCGCGGTGCTCGATCTCGCCGCTGAACAGCCAGCTCACGGTCTGCAGTCCGGTGTGCGGGTGCGGAGGCACCATCATGCCGCCGGTGACCGAGACGTCGTCGGGGCCGTAGTGGTCGGCGAAGCACCAGGCGCCGACCATCGACCGCTGCCGCTGCGGCAGCGTGCGGCGCACGGCCATGGCGCGCGGTCCACCGAGGGGCACCTCGCGGGCGGACAGCACCTCCACCACCGGGTGTCCCGCGTCGTCGACCGGGCAGGACCCGCACTCGCCGAGCAGCTCGGCCGGATGCTCCTCGGTGTTGCTCACGGGCCGGCCGTCAGGGAGGCGTGCAGTCGGGTGAAGACCCGCTCGATGCAGGGCAGTTCGTCCGGCGCGATCTGGTCGAGGAACAGCCGCTGCACCGCCGCCGCATGCCGGGGCGCCGCGGCCCGCAGGGTCTCCCATCCGGTGGCGGTGAGCACCGCCCGGTAGCCGCGACCGTCGTCGGGGGCGGCCTCCCGGATCACCAGGCCGCGTTTGATCATCGAGTTCACCTGATAGGTCATCCGGCTGCGGGAGAACACCATCCGCTCGGCCAGTTCGCTCATCCGCAGTCGCCGCTGCGGCGCTTCGGAGAGCACCACCAGCAGGTGGTAGTCGAACAGCGTGAGTCCGGCTTCGGCGCGCAGCGCCTCGTCGAGGAGTGTCTGCAGGCGCAGGCTGGCCTCGATGTAGGCGGCCCAGGCGCGCAGTTGAGCGTGATCGAGCGGCATGGTCATCACCTCCGGAATAACCAGTCAACCAGCCGGTGTTCAGGTAGTCAAGATTTGAATTACCTTACCGAAGGAGCCCACCATGCAGTTCGGTGTCTTCAGCGTCGGCGATGTCACCGTCGACCCCACCACCGGCCGCGCCCCCACCGAGGCGGAGCGGATCAAGGCGATGACGGCCATCGCCGAAAAGGCCGAAGAGGTCGGCCTGGACGTGTTCGCCACCGGTGAACACCACAACCCGCCGTTCGTGCCGTCGTCGCCGACGACTCTGCTGGGCTACATCGCCGGCCGCACCGAGAAGATCATCCTGTCCACCGCCACCACCTTGATCACCACCAACGACCCGGTGAAGATCGCCGAGGACTTCGCGATGCTGCAGCATCTAGCCGACGGCCGCGTAGACCTGATGCTCGGGCGCGGCAACACCGGTCCGGTGTATCCGTGGTTCGGCAAGGACATCCGCGACGGCATGCCGCTGACCGTGGAGAATTACGGTCTGCTGCACCGGCTGTGGCGCGAGGACGTGGTGGACTGGCAGGGCAGGTTCCGCACGCCGCTGCAGTCGTTCACCGCGACCCCCCGACCACTGGACGGGGTGGCGCCGTTCGTCTGGCACGGCTCGATCCGCAGCCCGGAGGTCGCCGAACTGGCCGCCTATTACGGCGACGGGTTCTTCGCCAACCACATCTTCTGGCCCACTGAGCACTCCCAGCGGATGGTCGGGCTGTATCGCGAACGGTTCGAGCACTACGGGCACGGTTCGGCCGATCAGGCGGTCGTCGGGCTCGGCGGGCAGGTGTTCCTGCGGCGCAACTCCCAGGACGCCGTCAACGAGTTCCGGCCGTACTTCGACAACGCCCCGGTCTACGGGCACGGCCCGTCGCTGGAGGAGTTCACCGAGCAGACCCCGCTGACCGTCGGCAGCCCGCAGCAGGTGATCGACAAGACGCTGACGTTCCGCGAGCACGTCGGCGACTACCAGCGCCAGCTGTTCCTGGTCGACCACGCCGGCCTGCCGCTGAAGACGGTGCTGGAGCAGCTGGAGCTACTCGGCGGCGAGGTGATCCCAACGCTGCGTAAGGAGTTCGACGCGGCCCGGCCGGCGCACGTGCCGGACGGCCCGACTCACGCCGGGCTGGTCGCCGCGACCGGATCGCCGAGGACCGGCGCCGGGGTCAGTGCCGGGGAGTGATGCCGGGTCTCCCAGCCGCGCAACCGTTCCCGGCACGGCTGCTCCACCAGCGCGTAGCTCACCGCCGCGATCGCGACGGTGAACACCATCGTCAGCACCAGCACCACCGCCATGTCCCCGGTGAACGCGAACTTGCCGATCACCGGGAACACCATGTCCAGTGCGGCCAGGTGCCAGATGAAGATGCCGTAGGACCAGCGGCCCAGCGTCACCATCGGGCCGCTGCCCAGGAACCGGTGCGCCGTGTCGGGGGTGTCCAGCACCAGCGGCGCCAGCAGGCTCCACGCCAGCACCCCGCCCATCGCGGTGCGGACGATGAACTGGTTGACGGTCGCCGGGGTCAGCCCCTCCGGGCCGGCCAGCGGGGAGGCGGCCACCACGAACGCGACCACGGTCACCAGCGCCATCAGCCAGCGGCGCCGGGCCAACCGGTGCACCCAGCCGAGGGGTTCGTACGTCCACTCCGCCAGCAGCATCCCGGCCCCGAACCAGCAGCCGTAGGCCGGCGCCCAGTTCAGCGGGTTCACCCCGTAGGGGGTGTGGATCGGCAGGAAGCCCCAGCCCAGGCTGAGCAGTGCCACCGCGGCGATCACCGGCACCCGGGCGCGCACCGGTAGCCGTCGCGCGCCCAGCGCGAGCAGCGGCAGGGCTATATAGAAGCTCACCTCGACGGCCAGGCTCCACATCTGGGTCAGCCCCGGTGTCAGCGTCAGCGGCACGTAGATCTGGGTCATGGTCAGGTTGGCCAGCCACACGGTCAGGCTGGTACCGCCGGCGTCGGGCAGCAGGGCCAGGATCACCACCACCGACACCAGGTAGGCGGGCATGATGCGGACCACGCGGGAGCGCAGGTAGTGCCCGGCCGGCGGCGCATCGCGCAGCCCGCGGGCGGCCGCGGCATGCCCCCGCCACAGCAGAAACCCGCTCAGCGCGAAGAACACCGCCACCGCCATGTCGAAGCGGCCCCACAGTCGGCCGCTGATGCCGGTGGAGTGTCCGGTCTGGAACGCGACGTGGGTGATGACGACGCCGATGGCGGCGCAGGCGCGCATTCCCTCGACAGCCGGCAGGAAGCTGCGGGCACCGCCCATCTGCTGGTTGATCTGATTTGTGTCCGAAGCGCCGATGGACACACAGTAGCGGCTTTAATTTCTGCTGTTAGGGTCGAACAGGTTTTATCCGGGGTCAATAGGAGGATGCGGCGACGTGAACCGGGCAGTCATGATGCGTATCGCGGCATGCGCAGTCATGGGTCTCGGTGCCGCCCTGCTGATCGCCGCGCTGCTGCTGTCCACCTACACCGTGGGCAAGATCGCCAAGATTCCACTCGACATCGACACCACGCTGATCAGCACCGGCACCGGCGCCGCACTCGACCCGGAGTCCCTGCTGACCGAGCACGCCGTCGTCGACCCGGACGTCCAACTGGTGGCCCAGGAGCAGATCGACGTCGAGACCCCCGCCAATGCCGACGTGGTGACGCTGCAGGCCGGATCGTCGCTGCGGCGCGCGGACAAGCAGAAGGACGCCGGTCTGCTGCTGGCGATCGTCGACACCGTGACCCTGGACCGCAGCACCGCCGAAGCCGTCTCCGATGACGCGCACGCCGGCGGTTATGTGCAGAAGCCCCGGAGCTTCGACGACGACAGCCCGCCGACCAACATCGCGCTGCCGCACGAGGGCCTGTCCTACCGGTTCCCGTTCCACACCGAGAAGAAGTCCTACCAGTACTTCGACGCGATCGCCCAGCGGGCGTTCGAGGCGAACTACGAGGGTGAAGAGGACGTCAACGGGCTGACCACCTACCGGTTCACCCAGAACATCGGCTACGACGCCGACGGCACGCTCGCCGAGCCGGTGCGCTACCCGTCACTGCACGGCCACGACGAGGACGGCGAGATCACCGCGCCGGCGCGGATGTGGAACCTCGAAACCGAGGATCCCGAGGAAGACGTCACGATGACGCGGTACTACGCCGTCCAGCGGACGATGTGGGTGGACCCGGTGTCCGGCACCATCGTGAAGTCCAAGGTGCACGCCAACCACTACTACGCCCGGGACCCGCTCAAGCCGGAGATGGCGCTGGTCGACTACACCGTCTCCAGCACCGAGGAGACCGTGGAGGCGCAGGTCAACGCGGCCCGCGACGAGCGGGACCGGCTGGCGCTGTGGTCGCGGATCCTGCCGATCACCTTCACCGCCGCGGGCCTGATCGCCCTGGTCGGCGGTGTCCTGGTCGGCTGGTTCAGCCTGCCGGCCGAATCCGCCCTGGGCCGTCGTCGCCCGGACGGCGCCGACGAGGGGCTGTTCGGCGGCATCCCGCGCAAGAGCACCCCGGCCGAGCAGTCGTCCGGCGCCGAGGCCGAGACCGAGAAGCTGCCCGCGCAGCGGCCGCACCTGGAATCCTCCGAGTCGAACCCGACTCCCGACCAGTCGTAGCGTGTTCCGGCGCTGGCTGGCACCGGCGTACGCGCTGGGGCTGACCGCGCTGCTGCTGGCGCCGCTGCTGCGGCCCGGCTACCTGCTGCTGCGCGACGCGGTGTCCACGCCGCGGTCCTATCTGACCGACGCCGCCCTGGGCGTCGGGGAGGGTGCCCCGCGGGCGGTCCCGCAGGACTTCGCGGTCGCACTGGGGTCGCATCTGGTCGACGGCGGGGTCCTGGTCAAGGCGGTGCTGTTCGCCGGGGTGTGGCTGGCCGGGTGGGGCGCGGCACGCCTGGTCGTTGTGGTGCTGCCGACAGCCGGTGTGGGCGGGCAGTTGGCGGCGGCCACGCTCGCGGTCTGGAATCCCTACGTCGCCGAACGGCTGCTGCAGGGGCACTGGAGTCTGCTGGTCGGTTACGGCTGCCTGCCGTGGGTGGCGGCGGCGGTGCTGCGGATGCGGACCGGGGAGCCTTCGCTGTTCGCGCTGGTGTTCTTCGTCGCGGTGGCCGGGTTGACGCCGACCGGGCTGATCCTGGCCGCGGTGACGGCCCTGGCGTGTGCGGGACTGCGCCGGCTGGGGGTCGTGCTGGCGATTGCGGTGGCGGCTGCGCTGCCGTGGGCGGTGGCGTACGCGCTGCACCCGGTGACCGCGCCGGCCGACCCTACCGGGGTGCCGGCGTTCGCGGCGCGGGCCGAACCCGGCCTGGGCACGCTGGGCAGCGTGGCCGGGCTGGGCGGCATCTGGAACGCCGACGCGGTGCCCGGTTCGCGGACGACGCTGTTCGCGGTGGTGGCGACGCTGGTGCTGCTCGGCGTGGTGGCCGTCGGGTTGCCGACGGTGTGGCGACGACGGGCGGCCCGCCCGCTGCTGGTGCTGGCCGCAGTGGCGGTGCTGCTGATCGCGGTGTCCGCGACCGGGCCGGGTTTAGTGGTACTGCAGCGCCTGATCGAGGCCGTCCCCGGCATGGGGGTGCTGCGTGACGGGCAGAAGTGGGTGGCGCTGGCGATGCCCGGCTACGCGCTGGCCGCCGCCGGCGCGACGATGGTGTTTCGGCGGCTGACGGTCCCGATAACCGTCGGGATCTGCACGGCACTGATCGCGGTGCTGCCGGATCTCGCCTGGGGAGTCTGGGGCCGCGTCGAGCCGGTGCGCTACCCGGCGGCCTGGCCGGCGGTGGCCGCGACCATCAACGCCGACCCGCACCCGGTGGCGGTGCTGCCGGCCGGTGTGATGCGCCGGTTTCCCTGGGCGGGGCCGACGCCGGTGCTCGACCCGCTGCCCCGCTGGGTGCGCGCCGAGGTGCTGTCCACCGGCGACCTGGACGTGGGGGGTGCGACCGTGCTCGGAGAGGGCGCCCGCGCCCGCACCGTGCAGGACCTGCTGCTGGCCCCCGGATTCGACCCGGCCGACCCGGCCGCTCTGCGCGACGCCGGGGTGGGCTGGCTGGTGGTGGAGGGGCCGGCGGATCTGACGCTGTCCCGGATCGGCGGCGACACCCCCGGGGCACCGGCCGACCGGCGACGGGCCGCGCTGGCGGCGCACCTGGTGTGGTTGGGGTTGCTGGTGGCGGGGGTGACGGGGATGGTGCTGCAATCGCTCCAGCGTGCCCGGCGCCGCTGACGACCGTGACCGCGTCGGGCAGGGGCATCTGTTGTGCCCGCCTCCCCGCGACAACCCGCGCCCCGGCCAGGCCCGGCCACCGCACTGCGGCCCCGCCCCGCCTCACCTAACACCTGTTGTCGCGCAGAGGCGGGCACAAGAGCAGGTACTGAAGTGCCCGACGCTTCTCCGGGCACTACCGTCCGTCGCATGCGGGTAGGCGTCTACATCGACGGGTTCAACCTCTACTACGGCGGCAAGTTCCTTTGCGGCCCGAGTACCGCGGGCTGGCGCTGGCTGGATCTGCGAAAACTCGCCGGCGGCCCGATCGCCGACCACGTCACCCGAACGGCCCGCGTCCCACTGGCCACACCCGGCAAACGGAACCGGCCAGTGATTACCAACCCTGGCGGTCCGGTGATGGTCAAGAACGGTAACGGTCACGACGACCCCAACGCCCGGTTCATCGTCTCAGTGGCCCGTCGAGAAGAGAAGGGTTCCGACGTAAACGTCGCCGCTCACCTGCTGCTGGACGTCCTCCTCGGGCAGCCGGGCAACCCACCGATCGAGGCGGCCGTCGTGATCAGCAACGACAGTGACCTCAGATTCCCGATTGAGCAGGCCCGAAGACTGATTCCGGTGGGGCTGATCAACCCGACGCGCAGCTACACGGCTGGCGCCCTACGCGCGTCGGCCACCACCGGCGCCGGAAACCACTGGTGGTATCGGATGAACGCCGCCGACTTCTACGCATGCCAACTCGCCGACCTCACAGGTGGCGTCACCAAACCACCACCGTGGTGAATCCATACCCGGCACGAAAAAACCCGCCCCCAGAGGGGACGGGTGGTATGCGAATAGCCTAGCAGACCTGTCGCGGCCGGTCTCAGACCACGCCGCTGCGGTACTCCCGGGCGCACACCGCGGTGAGTACGTCGTGCATCGCGTCGGCGCTCTGCCGCCAGGAGAACTCCGCGCTGCGGGCCTGCGCCTTGGCGCCGAGTTGCTCGCGCAGCACCGCGTCGTTCAGCAGCCGTTCGAGCTGCGTCACCAGGTGGTCGCGGTCGTCGACCAGCAGGCCGGTGACCCCGTCGACGATCGAGTCGGTCAGCCCGCCCGCGGACCGGTAACCGATCGTCGGCACGCCGTGCTGGCCGGCTTCGATGACGGCCAGCCCCCAGCCCTCCTTGGCCGACGGCAGCAGCTGGACCCAAGCCCGATGCACCAGTTGATGTTTGGTGGCCTCGTCGACGTGGCCGTGGAACGTCACCAGGTCGCCGATGCCCAGCGCGGCGGCGTGGTCGACAAGCCGCTGCTGCCACCAGCCGCCGCCGATCACGTCCAGGTGCAGCCCTGGCACCCGGGCGCGCAGCACGGCAACCGCGTCGAGGGCGTCCTCGATCTGCTTGTGCGGCACCAGCCTCGACAGCACGACCACGGTCGGCGCCGCCGCCCGCTCGCCGGCCAGCGTCTGCGCCGGGGCGTCGTCCAGACCGTTGCGGACCACCGCGATCCGGTCGGTGCCCACCCCCAACTCGGCCAGGTCCCACGCGGACGGCAACGACACCGTGACGTACTGGTTGCGCCGGTTCAGCAATGGCGACAGCCACGATTCGACCAGCCAGCCGATCCGGCTGAGCACCGGCCCGGCCACCGGCCACTGCTCGCGGTGGCAGTGGTGCACCAGCATCGCGACCCGGCGTCCGTAGATCAGCCGGGCCAGGAACGGCAGGCCGTTCTGGGTGTCGATCACCGCGTCCGGCCGCAGCCCACGCAGCGAGCCGACGCCGATCCGGGCGCCGGCCATCGCGGCCAGCGCCCACAGGTACACGGTGTAGGGGCCGCCGCGGCGGCTGATCCGCACCCCGTCGACGGTCTCGGATTTCGCCGCACCCGGGTAGCGGGCGGTGCGCAGGGTGACTGCGACCCCGGCCGCGGCCAGTTCGGCGCCGATGCGCTGCAGGTAGGTCTCGCTGCCGCCGCCCTGCGGGTGCCCGGTGTCGCGCCAGCACAGCAGCAGCACGCTGCGGACTCCCGACACCCCGGACACAGCACTACAGAGTAGTCGGCGAGTTCAGGTAGACGGTTCGATCCTCGAGTTGCTCGTCGGCGACCGCCGCGACGGCGGTCACCAGGGCACCGATCCCCGACGGCCGACGGGAGAACCGCGCTGAGAGCGCCACCAGCAATCCTGTGTGATGGCCGCCGGCGATGAGGTGCTCCGCGGCGATCCGGGTGAAATCTCCGACGTTCTCGGTGAGGATCGCAAACCCAGCTGCCACCGCGGTGGCGAACACATCGGTATCGGGCCGGCCGGCGAGGCCGAGGTGCCCAGCGGTGGTCGCCCGGACACCCACAGCGGCAAGCCCCTCAGCCAGGGCGGGCGGGTACATCTCGTCGAGAAGCAGCCTCACCGCACGTCGGCTGCGGTCGTCTCAGCACGGTGCAACGCGATGCGGGCCTCGATCTCCTCCGGATAGTCGGCCCGGTAGGCCAGCACGGCGTCGATCTGCGCGCGCGCTACGGCACCGTCTGCGGCCAGTTCAGCCGCCGGGTCCGACACTTCTCCGAGGTCATCGATCCACAGCGCGACCTCCCAGACGTCGGGTCCGCCGATCAGACCGGCGCGGCGGCCGGTCGGTCCGTCGCGGAAGGTGACCAGCGGATGTTCGTCGCGCCGCGTCCCCTCCTCGGCATAGCGTCGCAACCGGTCGGACAGGCTCTCACCAGCTGCGCGGGCACGCAGCCGCAGCCGCTCCGCGAGCCGATCGTCGAGGCGCACCGAAACGTTCAGGGACATGTATGCAGTGTTGCACTTTGTCGACGGTCCCGTGGTCATAGGCTGCACCGCGTGGCCGTGACCGATCTCTTCGCACGCCGGGCCACCCTGACCCGCTCGGTCGGACTGCTCGGGCAGTTCCGCTACGAGCAGACCGACCCGGCCCGGTTCTACGGCGCCCTGGCCGACGACACCGCAGCCATGGTCACCGACCTGTGGCGCGGCGCCGGCGGCGGCGATCCGGCGGGCCGCACCCTGCTCGACGTCGGCGGCGGTCCCGGCTATTTCGCCAGCGCGTTCACCGCGGCCGGTCTGCGCTACATCGGCGTGGAGCCCGACCCGACCGAGATGCACGCCGCCGGCCCGGTCACCGCGCACTCCCCCGGCAGTTTCGTGCGGGCCTCCGGAATGGCGCTGCCCTTCGCCGACGCCAGTGTGGACATCACGCTGTCCTCGAACGTCGCCGAGCACGTGCCGCGACCCTGGCGGCTGGGTGACGAGATGCTGCGGGTCACCCGTCCCGGTGGCCTGGTGGTGCTGTCCTACACGGTGTGGCTGGGGCCGTTCGGCGGGCACGAAATGGGCCTGACGCACTACCTCGGCGGGCACCGCGCGGCGGCGCGCTACACCCGCCGGCACGGCCATCCACCGAAGAACAACTACGGTTCGTCGCTGTTCGCGGTGTCGGCGGCCGCCGGGCTGAACTGGGCGCGCAGCACCGGGGCCCTGGTCGCCGCGTTCCCCCGCTACCACCCGCGATGGGCCTGGCGGCTGACCTCGGTGCCGGGGCTGCGGGAGTTCGCGGTGAGCAATCTGGTGCTGGTCCTGCGTCCTTGCTGACCGTTTGACTGGAACAAGTTCTAATTGTTGTCCCCGCTGGGTAGGGTGACGACCATGACGCAGATCACCCCCACCGAATACGACAAGCTCTTCATCGGCGGCGCATGGGTCGCCCCCGCCACCGACCAGGTGATCGAGGTGCACTCGCCGGCCACCGGCGAGTACGTCGGCAAGGTGCCGCTGGCGACCAAGGCCGACGTCGACGAGGCGGTCGCGACGGCGCGGTCGGCGTTCGACAACGGCCCGTGGCCGTCGACCCCGCCGGCCGAGCGGGCCGCGGTGATCGCCAAGGCGGTCGAGTTGATGGAGGCCCGCAAGGACCACTTCACCAAGCTGCTCGCCGACGAGACCGGCCAGCCGAGCATCACCGTGGAGACCATGCACTGGGCCGGTTCGATGGCCTCGCTGAACTTCTACGCCGGCGCCGCGGACAAGGTCAGCTGGAAAGAGACCCGCACCGGGGTGTTCGGGCAGACCATCGTCACCCGCGAGCCGATCGGCGTCGTCGGGGCGATCGTGGCCTGGAACGTGCCGCTGTTCCTGGCGGTCAACAAGATCGCCCCGGCGCTGCTGGCCGGCTGCACGATCGTGCTCAAGCCGGCCGCCGAGACCCCGCTGACCACCAACGCGCTGGCCGAGGCGTTCGCCGATGCCGGCCTGCCCGCCGGGGTGCTGTCGGTGGTGCCCGGCGGCATCGAGACCGGTCAGGCACTGACCGCCAACCCCGACGTCGACCTGTTCACGTTCACCGGCAGTTCCGCGGTCGGCAAGGAGGTCGGCAAGCTGGCCGCCGACCGGCTCAAGCCGTGCACGCTGGAGCTCGGCGGCAAGTCCGCGGCGATCGTGCTCGACGACGTGGACCTGGCGTCGGCGGTGCCGATGCTGGTGTTCTCCGGGGTGATGAACGCCGGGCAGGGCTGCGTGAACCAGACCCGGATCCTGGCGCCGCGGTCCCGCTACGACGAGGTGGTCGAGGCCGTCAGCAACTTCGTGTCGATGCTGCCGGTCGGCCCGCCGTCCGACCCGGCCGCCCAGATCGGGCCGCTGATCTCCGAGAAGCAGCGCACCCGGGTGGAGGGTTACATCAAAAAGGGCGTCGAGGAGGGTGCGCGGCTGGTCTGCGGCGGTGGCCGGCCGGAGGGGCTGGACTGCGGCTACTTCGTGTCTCCGACGGTCTTCGCCGACGTCGACAACAAGATGACGATCGCCCAGGAGGAGATCTTCGGGCCGGTGCTGTCGATCATCGGCTATGACACCGAGGACGACGCGGTCGCGATCGCCAACGACTCGGTGTACGGGCTGGCCGGCAGTGTGTGGACCTCCGACGTGCCGCACGGCATCGAGATCAGCCAGCGCATCCACACCGGCACCTACGGGATCAACTGGTACGCGTTCGACCCGGGTTCGCCGTTCGGCGGCTACAAGAACTCCGGCATCGGCCGGGAGAACGGCCCGGAGGGCGTGGAGCACTTCACCCAGCAGCGCAGCGTGCTGCTGCCGATGGGTTACACGATCGACGCCTGAGCGGACTTCCGGCGGCGGCGGCTCACTCGTTGAGCTGCCGCCGTCGGCGTCGTTCCTGCAGGCACCGGGCCACCTCGGTGCGGTAGAACGCCTCGTCGCGGCCGCCGGCGGTGAACAGCCGGGCGCCCAGCGCATCTCGCAGGCCCACGATCGACGGCTCCTCGTCGGTGGTGGCGTTGTCCAGGACCCAGTCGACGGCCGCCTCGCTGCCCTGCTCGCGGCAGATCCGGTCGGCCTGCCGAGCGGCGGCCCGTCGGTGGAACCGGGCGAACCCGGTCTTCGCCCAGGACCGGACCGCGAACGCCTCCAGGTCCAGCAGTTCGCGCAGGATCGAAAGCGGGCCGTCCGCAAGGTTTTTGAACCGTTCGACGTCGGCAAACGCCAGCGTACCGTCGGGTCGCCGGACCCTCTCGACGTCCGGTTCCACCGCCACCGCGCCGCGGCCCTTCGCCAGTTCATGCGCCCACCGGACGATGGTGTAGCCGTGGTCGGGCAGCCGGTACTTCCTGGTGTGGGTCTCCACGGTGATCGAGCGTAGTCACCGCACCGCTCACCAACGGCCGGCGACCGGGTCGTCGAATCGGTCGTAGCGGCCGTCGGCCTGCCACTGCTGCAGCGCACGGTGCGGGGCGCCGAACCAGCGGACGTGCGCCGCCACCTCCGCGGCGGGGCGCGCGGCGTCGCTGAGATGGCCGGTCCGCACCTCCTCCGGCGTCACCGGCTCCCACAGGTAGGGATGCAGCACCCGAATGCCGAACACGATCAGGTTGTCGGTGCCGGCCAGCGCCGCCGACGGCACGATCATCGCGTCGGCGCCGGTGGCACGCATCCGCTCGGCGAGCGCCTGCGTCGGGGCGTAGTCATCGCCGACAAGGTCGGCCGCCGTGCAGCCGTGGGCGGTCGCGTCGGCGAAATCGATCCGCACCACCCGTTCAAGGTCCAGTTCGGCGACCCACAGGTTCAGCACCACCTCGTCGGGGTCACCGTGCGGTCCGACGTTGTGCCGCAGCATCTCCGCGGCCGGGCCGAGCGGGTGCAGCGCCAGGTACTGGACGATATCCACGCCGGCGCGATGGAATCGCCCCGACCGGCCGCTGGGGAACGACCACCACGGTGAGTCGTAGGCGGCGTGCCGAAATGCGGTGTAGCTCACGCGGTCATGGTGCGGGCGGCATTGGCCGCCCCGAGCAGCCGCGGGTAGTTCAACGGGTCGTCGAGCAGGTCGATCGGCCGGCGGCGCAGCACCGGATGCTTGCGCTCGAACCAGGCCACCACGCCCGGACCGGTGAACGTGTGGCGCAGCTGGTTGACGAGGTTGGCCACCACCCGAATTCGGGCCGCATCGCCGGCGGCTGGCTGCGGGCCGTCGTCGGCGAGCCAGCGCTGCAACTGACGCACCGAGACCCCGAGCAGGTCGGCCAGGGTCTTCTGCGGGGCGCTCAGCACCTCGGCGGTGCGGGCGAGCACGTCGCGAATCGGTGCGCCGTCGTCACAGGGCCGGTCGTCGACGATGTCGCGCAGTGCGTGGCGGAACTGCTCCAGCGCGACCCGTACCTCACGACGCCGCCGATCGGCGTCTTCCTGGCGCAGCGCCTTGCTCGCGCTGAACGCGGCCTCCCACAGCGCCGACGCAAGGTGCGGATCAACCTCCTGCACGGCGATCGAGTCGAAGCTGTCGATCAGCTCGCCGACTTCGGCCGGCACCGTCGTCGACCGGCGGAGCCGGCCGGTCGCATCGTTGACCCGCTCCAGCAGATCCACCAGCGCTGTCGTAGTCATGTCGTCATGGTACGACGCATTTACGACATTCGTCAGAAGTCGTCTTCGCCCAACTCCATCACGTCGAGGTCGATACCCTCCAGGGTCTGCCGGTCCGAACCCAGCCGGGGCAGCACGGTGCGGGCGAAGAACTTCGCCGCCAGCACCTTCCCGCGGTAGAAGGCCTCGTCGTCAGCGTCGGGGCCACCGGCCAGCGCCGTCGACGCGACCTCCGCCTGCCGCAGCAGCAGCCACCCGATCACCAGGTCGCCGACGGCCAGCAGGAACGGCACCGAGGCCAGCCCCACCCGGTACAGCTCCCGGGTGTCCTGCTGGGCGCCGAGCAGATACCCGGTCATGGTGGTGACCATGGCCCGCACCTCGTCGAGCGCCTGCGCCAGCGCCTTGCGGGTGTCGGCCAGATCCGCGGCGCCGTCGCCCAGCGCCGCCTCGATCTGCTCCACCAGGTGCGCCAGCGCCGCGCCGCGGTCCCGGGCGATCTTGCGGAAGAAGAAGTCCTGCGCCTGGATGGCGGTGGTGCCCTCGTACAGCGAGTCGATCTTCGCGTCGCGGATGTACTGCTCGATCGGGTAGTCCTTGAGATAGCCGGAGCCGCCGAACGTCTGCAGCGAATCGGTCAGGTACTGATACGCACGCTCGGAGCCGACGCCCTTGACGATCGGCAGCAGCAGGTCGTTGACCCGGACGGCCATCTCCGCGTCGGCACCCGAGACGATCGCGGCGACGGTCGGGTCGTGGTGCGCGGCGGTGTACAGGTACAGCGCCCGCAGCCCCTCGGTGTAAACCTTCTGCATCAGCAGGGCGCGGCGCACGTCGGGGTGGTGGATGATCGTCACCCGCGGTGCGGTCTTGTCGGTCATCTGGGTCAGGTCCGCACCCTGGATGCGGGTCTTCGCGTAGTCCAGCGCGTTCAGGTAACCGGTCGACAGGGTGGCGATCGCCTTGGTGCCCACCAGCATTCGCGCGTACTCGATGACCTTGAACATCTGGGCGATGCCGTTGTGGACGTCGCCGACCAGCCAGCCCTTCGCCGGTGTCCCGTGCTGCCCGAACGTCAGCTCGCAGGTGGCCGAGGCGTTCAGGCCCATCTTGTGCTCGACGTTGGTGACGTACACCCCGTTGCGCTCCCCCGGCGCACCGGTCTCCGGGTCGGGCAGGAATTTCGGCACCAGGAACAGGCTGAGCCCCTTGGTGCCGGGCCCGGCGCCCTCCGGCCGGGCCAGCACCATGTGCATGATGTTCTCGAACAGGTCGTCGGTGTCGCCGTTGGTGATGAACCGCTTGACCCCGTCGATGTGCCAGCTGCCGTCGGGCTGCTCGGCGGCCTTGGTCCGCCCGGCGCCGACGTCGGAGCCGGCGTCCGGTTCGGTGAGCACCATGGTGGCACCCCAGTTGCGTTCCAGCGCCAGCTCCGCCCAGTGTTTCTGCTGAGCGTTGCCGATGCTGTGCAGGATGTCGGCGAACAGCGGGCCCACCAGATACATCTGCGCCGCGGGGTTGGCGCCGAGCGCGAATTCGCTGATCCCCCAGACCAGCATCGCCGGTGCCGGCACCCCGCCGACCTCCTCGCACAGCCCGATCCGGAACCATTCGCCGGCCTGCCACGCCCGCAGGGATTCCTTGAACGGCTCCGCGAGGGTGACGGTGTGCGTGGCCGGGTCGAACGCCGCCGGTTGGCGGTCTCCGGCCGCGAACGACTCCGCCAGCGGGCCTTCGGCCAGCCGCGCGGCCTCGGCGAGCATCTGCCGCACCGTATCGCCGTCCAGATCGCCGAACTCGCCGCCGGCCAGGCATTGTTCGAGCTGCAGCAACTCGAAAAGGTTGAACTCCAAGTCGCGCACGTTGCTCCGGTAGTGACCCATGCGTTCAAGCATGCTCCCCGACGGCGCCGGGTTACGGGCTTTCGCCGCAAGTTCAGCGCAGGATGCGCAGCCCCCACTGCGTCAGCACCGGTTCGACGAGCACGAAGGAGGTGACGGTCTCGTCGTCTTCGGGACCGCTGGCCAGCAGGCCGACCGCGCTGGCGGTGCCGTCCTGGTTGCGGACGAACCCGGGACTGCCGCTGTC
The DNA here is from genome assembly GCF_018455725.1 of Mycolicibacter acidiphilus. Classification (GTDB taxonomy): domain Bacteria; phylum Actinomycetota; class Actinomycetes; order Mycobacteriales; family Mycobacteriaceae; genus Mycobacterium; species Mycobacterium acidiphilum. The sequence continues at coordinate 61,931 of NZ_JAHCLR010000008.1, read as the reverse complement.
CCCGAGTGTGCTGATCACCCGGGTCTCGACCGTGCCGCCGTTGACCGCGGTGACGTCACCGCAGGTTTCGCCGGTCATCGCCCCGATCTTGCAGATCGTCATGCCGGGGTGAATCTGACCGGCCGACAGCACATCTCGCACCGGGTAGCGGCCGCCGATGGCACCGTTGGGAACGCCCGCTGCCGGGTCGAGCCGGATGGCGGCCGCATCGTGGTCGTCGCCGTTGTCCTCGCTGAGGCTGATCCGGCCCAGCGGCTGGGAGAACGCGTCGGTCCATTCCGAACCGTCGTGCCCGTCGCAATGCCCGCTGGTCAGCAGGTAGTACGCGCCGTCGGCGCCCTGGGCGGCGAAACCGGCGGTGCAGCTGCTGCTGTCGTCGAGCACCTCGATGCCCGGCATCGGGCGGGCCGCAACCGGTGCGGCGAAGACCAGCGCGGCGGCCATCAGGCCGGCCGCCGCGCGCCCGATCATCGGTCCAGCACCTCGGCCACCCGGGCTTCGACGTCGCCGAGACCGGCCAGGTCGATGCCGAACCCGTCGGTGAGCTCCGTGAGCACCTGCCCGGCGGCATCTGCACCGTCGAAACGCACTCGTTCGGTGCCGCCGTCGCGGTGGTGCACGGTCAGGTTGCGGCCGCGCAGATTGCGCCGGGCGTCGTCGGTGACCATCGCCGCGCTGAGCCCGACGACGAACTGCGACTCCGGGTACGTCGAGACGTACCAGCTGCCGACCTGCATATCGATCAGCGGCCGCGGCCGCAGGTCGAACAGGTACAGCGGCCGCCAGGTCCGGCCGACCAGCGACTCCAGCACCAGCCAGGCTCCGTGCTCACGGATCCGGAACGGCTCGCGCTCGGTCTCCTGCTCGACGCCCGCCACCAGTCGGATCGGCGACGTCAGCGTCTGACCGCCGAAGCCGACGTCGACCAGGTACGGCTGCTCGTCGCCAGGAATCCGCACCGCCAGCGTCAGGTGGGTCTCGGCGTGCAGCGGGCCGTCCACACCGTCGGGACGCATCCACACCACCCGGGCGCCCAGCGGGTCGACGTCGAACCCCAGGTCGGTGAGCACGTAGCGCATAGGTTGTTCTGCTCGTAGCAGTACCCGCCGCGCCGGCGGTTCACCAGTTTGGCGGTGAGCGCCTCCGGGCTCAGGTCCACCACCGGCACACCCAGCACCGGGTCGAGGTTCTCGAACGGGATGTGCCGGGTGTGCGCGGTCACCAGGTCCGCCAGCGTCGCCAACGTCGGCTCGGTGGAACCGCGGTAGGCGACGCGGTCGAAGTACGCCGTCAGGTCGATGGCGGGACCCGCTAGCTGGCGGTCCAGTTCGGGGCGCGCTTCTCGGCGAAGGCCGTCGCGCCCTCCCGGGCGTCCTTGGATCCGAAGACCGGGCCGGCGATCTTCATCTGCTCGGTGAACGCCTCCGCCGGGCTCCAGGCCCGCGACTCGGTGATGATCCGCTTGGTGGCGGCCACCGCGAGCGGTCCGTTGGCGGTGATCTTCTCGGCCAGCATGATCGCGGTGTTGCGCACCGTCTCGTGCTCGGCGACCAGGTTCACCATGCCCAGTGCGTGGGCTCGCACCGCGGACAGACTCTCGCCGGTCAGCGCGAGTTCCATGGCGATCGCGGCCGGGATGCGCTGCGGCAGCCGCAGCAGCCCGCCGCCGGCGGCGACCAGGCCCCGCTTGACCTCGGGCAGGCCGAACACCGCGTCACTGGCGGCGACGATCATGTCCGCGGCCAGCGCCAGTTCGGTGCCGCCGGCCAGCGCGTAGCCCTCCACCGCGGCGATCAGCGGCTTGAGCGGCGGCCGGTCGGTGAAGCCGAGGCCGCGGCCGGGGACCACGACGTTCTCCCCCTTGGCGAACGCCTTGAGGTCCATGCCGGCGCAGAACGTTCCGCCGGCGCCGATCAGGATGCCGACCGACAGACCGGGGTCCTCGTCGAGTTGGTCCATCGCGGCGGCCAGACCGTGGCTGACCGCGGCGTTGACCGCGTTCTTGGCCTCGGGGCGGTTGATCGTGATGATCAGGATGCGGCCGAGCTGCTCGGTCAGGACTTCCGATTTCTCGGGGGCTTTGGCGGTGGATTCGTCGCTCACCCCGCCGATGGTATCGACCAGGCCCATCGGGGCGGTAGCATGGGTAAAACTAGAACACGTTCCAATTTAGGGGGATGTCGTGGACACGCCGGATAACGACTGGTCAGATGAGGTGCCCAGGCCGATCACCAAGTGGGATCCGGGCCTGACCGAGAAGGTGATGAGTTTCCTGCGGCCGCTGATCAAGGGCTATCACCGCTCCGAGGTGCGCGGCCTGGAGTCCTTCCCCAACGGCGGCGCCCTGGTGGTGTCCAATCACTCCGGCGGCATGTTCGCGATGGACATCCCGGTGTTCGCGACCGGTTTCTACGGCAAGTTCGGCTACGACCGGCCGATCTACACGCTCAGCCACGACATCCTGTTCACCGGGCTGACCGCGGACTTCTTCACCAAGACCGGTTTCATCCCGGCCAACCACGAGAACGCCGACGAGGCGCTGCGCTCCGGCGGCGTGGTGGTGGTGTTCCCCGGCGGCGACTACGACGCCTATCGGCCCACGCTGAGCGAGAACACCATCGATTTCGACGGCCGCAAGGGGTACGTCCGGGCCGCGATCAATGCCGGCGTGCCGATCGTGCCGACGGTCGGGATCGGCGGGCAGGAGAGCCAGTTCTACCTGTCCCGCGGCACCGGCCTGGCCAAGTTCCTGGGGCTGGACAAGGCGATGCGCGCCAAGATCATGCCGATCTCGTTCGGGTTCCCGTTCGGGCTCTCAGCGGTGCTGCCGCTGAACCTGCCGCTGCCCACCAAGATCGTCATGCAGGTCTGCGAGCCGATCGACATCGTCGCGCAGTTCGGCGAGGACCCCGACATCGACGAGGTCGACGCGCACGTGCGCTCGGTGATGCAGGCCGCACTGGACAAGCTGGCCGCCGAGCGCCGCTTCCCGATCATCGGCTGACACCGTGGATTTCGGACTCGACCGCCTGGTCGCGGTGGGCTCCATGCTGGAGACGTTCACCCGGGTCGGGCTGCTCGCGCCGCTGCGCCCGGACAAGTACCTGCGGATCGCCGCGGCGGCGGCCCGGGAGGGCGGCACCACCACGACCGGGATCGCGATGGCCGCCCGGCGCTGCCCGGCTCAGCCGGCGGTGGTCGACGAGTTGGGCACGCTGACCTACGCCGAACTCGACCGGCGGTGCGACGCACTGGCTTCCGGCCTGCAGCGACTGTCCGGCCGCACCCCGCGGGCGATCGGCCTGATGTGCCGCAACCACCGCGGCTTCATCGAGGCGCTGGCCGCGGCGAACCGGATCGGCGCCGACGTGCTGCTGCTCAACACCAGCTTCGCCGGCCCGGCACTGGCCGAGGTGGTGGCCCGCGAAGGCGTAGACCTGATCGTCTACGACGAGGAGTTCAGTGCCGCAGTCGATCTGGCGCTGGTCGAGCGGGACGACTGCATCCGGGTGGTGGCCTGGACCGACGACGGGGCCACCGGGCTGACGCTGGACGACCTGATCGACGGCAACACCGGGCGCCGGCCCGCCCGGGCGGAGCGCGCCGGCCGACTGGTGATGCTGACGTCGGGCACCACCGGCACTCCGAAGGGGGCGCGGCGTTCCGGGCGCGGCGGTGGCGGGGTCGCCGACCTCAAGGCGATGTTCGACCGGATCCCGTGGCACACCGAGGAATCCGTGGTGATCGCGGCACCGATGTTCCACGCCTGGGGGTTCTCCCAGTTGGCGCTGGCACTGACGATGGCCTGCACGGTGGTGACCCGCCGCAAGTTCGACCCGGCGGCCACCCTGGCCCTGGTCGACGGCCACGACGCCACCGGCCTGTGCGTGGTGCCGGTGATGTTCGACCGGATCATGGACCTGCCGGGTTCAGTTCTCGACGAATATTCCTGCCACGCATTGCGATTCGCGACCGCGTCGGGTTCGCGGATGCGCCCGGACGTCGTCACGTCGTTCATGGACCGGTTCGGCGACGTGATCTACAACAACTACAACGCGACCGAAGCCGGCATGATCGCGCTGGCCACCCCGGCGGACCTGCGTTACGCCCCCGACACCGCCGGCAAGCCGGCGCCGGGAACCGAGATCCGCATCCTGGACGGCGATTTCGCCGAGGTGCCCGCCGGGGTCACCGGGCAGATCTTCGTGCGCAACTCCTCGCAGTTCGACGGTTACACCGGCGGCGACTCGAAGGCGTTCCACGACGGCTTCATGGCGTCGGGCGACCTGGGCTACTTCGACGCCACCGGACGGCTTTTCGTGGTCGGCCGCGACGACGAGATGATCGTCTCCGGCGGGGAGAACGTCTACCCGATCGAGACGGAGAAGGTGCTGATCGCGCACGACGCCGTCGCCGAGGCCGCCGTGCTCGGTGTGGACGACGCGGCCTACGGGCAGCGCCTGGTGGCGTTCGTCGTACTGAACCCCGACGCCGACACCACCCCGGAGCAGTTGAAGACCCACGTCCGCGACAACCTGGCCAACTACAAGGTGCCGCGCGACATCACCGTGCTGGATGCGTTGCCGCGCAACAACACCGGCAAGGTGCTGCGCCGGGAGTTGCAGGCGATGACGGCCCGCTGACCGGCACAGGTCAGGGCGCGGGATACCCGCGCGCGCGAACCCACTCGGTGGTCAGCTCGGTGAACGCCTGGCTGGCGCTGCTGTGATAGGCACCGTCCCGTCGCATCAGCATGACCGTGCGGGTCAGCGCGGGTTCGAGCGCGATCCGGTCGAGACCGTGGTGGTCGTGGGTGATCGCATCCGGCAGGATCGTTCCCAGCGCGGTGCGCTGGACGATCTCGATGACCGCTTGCGCGGAGTTGGCCTCGAACACGGTCCGGGGGCGGACCTGGTTGTCCAACAGGTAGGCGTCGATGTGGCCGCGGGTGGCGAAGTCGACGGTGAGCAGGGCGACGTCACGCCGGGCGAGGTCCTGAACCGGGATCGGCCGATCGGTGGGTGAACCGCCGGCGGCGACGACGAGACTGAGGGTTTCGGCGTACAGCGCAGTCACGTCCAGACCGGGCAGCCGAGCCGGGGCGAACGCGATGCCCAGGTCGATCTCGTCGGCGAGCAGCTGCACTTCGATGCGGTCCTGCGTCGTCTCGGTCAGGTCGAACGATATGCCGGGATGCCGCGTGTGCATGTCCGCGATCAGCGGTCCGACCAGATAGGTCGTGAACGTCGGGGTCACCGCCAACCGCAGATGGCCGCGGGACAGATCGGTCACGTCCTGCACGGCGTGTTCGGCAGCCGCGAGTTCGCTCAGCATGCGGCGGCCATGCCGGGCGTACACCTCTCCCGCGTCGGTCAACCGCACCGTCCGCCCGCTGCGATCCAGCAGCGGCAGACCGACGAACCGTTCCAGCTGCCTGATCTGCTGGGAGAGCGTCGGCTGAGACAGGTGCAGATCCTCGGCGGCACGGGTGAAGTTTCCGTGTTCGGCTACCGCGAGCAGGTAGTGCAGGTGGCGCAACTCGATGGCCATGACACAACCATAGGCGAAAGCAATCGTATTCATGGCGAGTAAGTCTTCGACTTTATACCCCAAGGTCACGCAGTGTGGATAGTGACGTTCCGGACCGTCGACCACGCAGCTAAACCGAAGCTAAGGAGTGAATACATCATGGTGCACGCACAGTTGGATCCCGCCGCCCGGCAGTCTCTCGCCGTCACCGCGACCGCGGCCAAAATCGCCAGGGACCTGACCTGGCAGCAGATCGCGGACGCGGCCGGCCTGTAGGTGGCGTTCACCACCGCCGCGATCCTCGGCCAGCACCCACTGCCCCCGGCGGCGGCCGAGGCGGTCGCCGAACTGCTCGGCCTCGACGCCGACGCGGCCGCCTTGCTGCAGACCGTTCCGGTGCGCGGGAGCATCCCCGGGGGTGTGCCGACCGATCCGACCATTTACCGCTTCTACGAGATGGTGCAGGTCTACGGCACCACCCTGAAGGCCTTGATCCACGAGGAGTTCGGCGACGGCATCATCAGCGCGATCAACTTCAAGCTCAGTGTCGCCAAGGTCGCCGACCCGGATGGGGGCGAGCGCGCCGTCATCACCCTCGACGGCAAGTACCTGCCCGTCAAACCGTTCTGACCCCCACATCGACCGCAACCCCGGATAGGAGATACCACGATGTTTCAAGCCAAGTTCGAGCGCAACGCAGCCGACGGCGTACACCGGTTGGAGCACGCATCGACGAACCTCTACCTGATCGAGGACGGCACCGGGATCACCGTCGTCGACGCGGGACTGCCGTCGACGTACCGGCATCTGCTGGCGGCACTCACCGAGCTCGGCCGTTCCCCCCGCGATGTGCGGGCGATCATCCTGACGCACGCCCATTTCGATCACATCGGCTTCGCCCGGCGCGCCCACCGCACATGGGGGGTACCGGTCTGGGTGCATACCGGTGACCGCTTCCTCGCCGCGCATCCCGGCCAGTACCAGCATGAGCACAGTCGGCTTCCATACCCGGTGCGCTACCCGAAGGCGTTGCCGCACTTGGCCAAGATCGTGGCAGCGGGCGCGTTCTTCGTCCCGGGAATCGCCGACACCACCACCTTCGAGGACGGCGCAGTTCTGGACGTGCCCGGCCAGCCCCGGGTGATCTTCACCCCTGGACACACACCCGGGAGTTGCGTTTTCCACCTGCCCGACCGCAACACCGTCATCTCCGGCGACACGCTCGTCACGCTCAACTTCTACGCCGGACGTGTCGGTCCGCAGATCATCGCCGGTGCCGCGACGGCCGACAGTGCCACCGCATTGGCCTCCCTGTCTGCGGTCGCCGACACCGGAGCCGAGATCATGCTGCCCGGGCATGGCGAACCGTGGCGCAAGGGCGTTGCCTCCGCAGTCGAGCAGGCGTTGCGGGCCGGGCCGTCGTGAGGACTGCTGTCCTCGGAACGGGGGCGGGTCGTCGCCGGGGGGCGGCGGCCCGCGCCGGGTTCGACGTGGCAGCGTGCCGGGCACTTCGGGCACCGGCGCCGCGGCATCATCGCGGAGCGGTCACCGCGCTTCTCGCTCGCGTCGAGTTACGGCGCTAGTGCATCATCCCGCTGGTGCCCGGCTGCATGGGGTTGAACGATCCGCCGCCACCACCGCCGTTCACGTTGCCCCAGATCGCGTTGAGCATCGTCATCGCGGTGTCGTGGGTGACCTTCCACTGCTCACCCTGTTTCACCAGCACGATCGGACCGGGCGGCGTCCAGGGGCGGTGCGGGATGGAGACCGTGGACCCGGCGTAGTCGTTCGGCGCCGGCTGGATGTCGGTGACGACGAACGTGAACGGGATGTAGCCGTGCGCGTTCAGCCGGTTCAGGTGGTCGTCGATCTTCGCACCCTCATCCGGGGCGAACCCGGGTTCGACGACGTCGGTCTTCTCCTGCCACCCCACGGCCGGGTCGGTGATCCGGGCCAGGTCGGCGAGCACCTGATCGACGGTCGGGGTGGGCGCCGGCGGCGGATCCGGCTCGGCCTGAGCGGCGACCGGGCCGAACACTGCGGAAAGCAGGACGGCCGCACCGGCGGCCCGGCGGCGAACGCTTCCGATCATCACGAAACCCCCCTCGACGCAGCGCCTGGTCCCCGCAGGGTACAAAGGTGATCCATGAGCGATTACAAGGGTCTTCCGACGAAGCTCCAATCGCGCTGCACGGCACGGTGCCGGCAGGGTGTCGACTGGAAGTTCACCGAGTACGACGAGGGCGATGCGACCCACAAGATCGCCGTCTTCACCGCCCCGGCCTGCGCCCGGTGCGGTCAGCGCTACAGCCCTCAGCGGATCAGCGTGCCGCTCGACTGGGAACCCGTCGTCGGAACAGACTGACCGGAACTAGGCCGGCGCCATCGCCGTCGGCACGTCCGTCAGCTCCGCGGGCAGCCCGGCGGCCGCCCGGATCGCGACGAACTCCTCGACCATGGCCGTGGTGATCTCATGCGGGTCGTCGACGGTGGCGGTGTCGGTGAGCACCGAGATGTTGAGCTGGTCGACGTAGCTCCACACGGTGATGTTCACCCCGCTGCCGGCGGTCAGCGGTCCCACCGAGTAGATCTCGGTGACCAGTGCACCGCCGACCCGGCCCCGCTCCCGCGGCCCCGGAACATTCGAGATGTTGAGGTTGAGCACCTTGTTCTGCCCGTCGAGGGCGTCGAGCTTCTCGAACATCGACTCGGCGGCCTTCGGCGGCAGGTACGCGGCCCATTTGCTGACCAGTTCCGGCCCGAGCAGCTCGTACCCCTCCTTGCCGAGGTTGGCCGCCTCCTTGGCCTTCCGGACCCGCTCCAGCGCGTCGTCGACGTCGACCGGCAGCGCCACCAGCACCCCGGAGAACTTGTTGCCGGAGATCCGGTCCGGGGAGAAGTCGTAGCTCATCGGCACCGATGCCAGCAGCGGATGGTCGGCGTGCCCGTCGTAGCGCAGCGACAGCTTGCGCAGGGCGCCCGCGGAGATCGCCAGCACCATGTCGTTGATCGTCACCCCCAGCGCCTTACCGGTCGCCTTGACGTCGGCCAGCGCCAGGGTGGCGGTGGCGAACCGGCGCTCGGCGGTGACCCGGTGATTCATGAAAGTCGGCGGCGGGGTGAACGGCTGGGTCAGCTGGGAGAGCTTCCGGCTGCTGCGGCGCACCCGTCGCATCCCCTGTGCGGTGTAGCCGACGGTGGCCGGGATCCGGCCGACCTGGCGCAGGTGGTCGCGGAACGCCGACCAGACCAGCTCCCCCGCCGTCGGCGCCGCATCGGTCCGGTAGCTGTCCTGGCCGGCCTGCGGGTCCGCGGTCAGATCCATCCCGCGCGCCATCAGGTTCGCCGAGGCGACGCCGTCGGCCAGCGCATGGTGGATCTTTCCGACCACCGCGATCCGGTTGTTCGCCAGGCCGTCGACCAGGTACAGCTCCCACAGCGGACGGCTGCGGTCCAGTGCGGTGCTCGCGATCTCGCCGATCGCCTCGTCGAGTTGCCGGCGTCCGCCCGGGGCCGCCACCGTCCACGGCCGGATGTGGTAGTTCAGGTCGACTTCGCAGTTCTCCCGCCACATCGGGTGGTGGAACTTTCCGGGGATGTCCACCAGCTGGTAGCGGAACGGGTCGAGCTTGTAGAGCCGGCTGTGGATGACCCGGCGGAAGGCGTCGATGTCGAAGCCCTGCCGGTCGGCGTCCAACTCGATGACCGCGATCTTCAGCGTGTGCATGTGCACATTCGGCGTCTCGCTGTACAGCAGGATCGCGTCCCACCCGCTGAGTCGTTTCACTTCTGCCTCATCCCCACCCGGGGACCCTATCGCGAGCCGGACCTCAAATGACGTGTTTGCTGCTGATCATGATGCGGTCGCGGTGAATCTGGTTGAGGAACAACCCGATTGCCGTCGTCGCGGCGCCTGTGCGCGCGCCGTCGGTCATGTCGAAGCCGTGCCCGGCACCGGGCAGTTCCAGGTAGCCGACCGACGAGTGCGACACCGCGCGCAACCGCTCGGCGAAGTCGCGGGCCTGCGCCACCGGGATGACGGTGTCCGCGCTGCCGTGCACCACCAGGGTCGGCGGCGCCTTCGGGTGGACCCGGGCGATCGGCGACGCCTGGCGGTAGGTCTCGGGGTTGCGGCGGATCGACTTGCCGACGACGACGCGCTCCAGGAAGTCGACGAACTGCGCGCGTTCCGGGGTGGACCGGTCCTGCCAGTCGTAGCGGCCGTACAGTCCGACGACCGCGTCGACGGAGGTGTCGGCGCCGGCCGGCAACCGGTCGGCGAACTCCCGGTCGTGACCCGCGGCCCCCGTCAGCCCGGCCAGCGCGGCCAGATGACCGCCCGCCGACGCGCCGGCCACCGCGACGAAGTCCCGATCCCCGCCGAACTTGTCGACGTTGGCGTGCGCCCAGGCGATCGCGGTCTTGACGTCGATGATGTGGCTCGGCCAGCGGTTGTGCGGGGCGACCCGGTAGTCGATCGACAGGCAGACCCAGCCCTGCTCGGCCAGATGCGACAGCAGCGCGTAGCCCTGCAGCGTCCGGCTGCCGTGCACCCAGGCGCCGCCGGGCACGAAGATCAGCACCGGCGCCGGTTCCAGCGGCAGATCCTTGCGCCGCCACACGTCGAGTACCTGGGCGGGGTCGCTGCCGTATCGCACCGAGGAGCGGTGCAGGTGCCGGCGGTGACGCAGCGCGTTCCAGACCGGCGGCGCCTGCTCGGGCTCGGGCCAGTCGATGTCGAGGTCGGCGGCGGACACCACACCGCGCAGGGCGGCGTCGGAGACGGCGCGGGTCTGGTCGCGTTCCCGCTCGCGGATGGCGCTGCTGCCCGGGGTGAACCAGGACTTGGCGGTCGCCGAGACGATCTGCGGCAGGTGGCGCGCACCCCAGACGCTCATCGCGGTCATGCCGCCCAGCGGCTCCAGACTCTTGCCGACGACCGGCAGCGAAGCTGACGCGACGCTGAACGCCATCAGGTAGTCGGAGGGCCGCGCCCGCAGCAGTCGGCGGGCCCGGGCGGTCAGAGTGCAGCCGGAATCCCGGGACTGCGGTCGTGCCGTCATGTCCGGAGCGTACCCGGTGTGATTTAGGACTCATGCCGGGTCCGGTTTGTAGGTTGCGATACTGAGACCGTGGTGAGCGTCGAATTTCATCCCGACCTGCGAACTATGGCCCGCTTCACACCGCGCGGATTGATCGGCCGGCGCACGCTGCCGGCGGTTCGGGCGCTGACCGCGTTGCAGGTCCGCCGCACGACGCCCGGTGTCGAGACGGTGGCGCTCGCCTCCGGTGCCGGGGTGCGGCTGCACCGGCCGCCGGGTGTCACCGAATCGGCGCCGGCGCTGCTGTGGATCCACGGCGGCGGGTACGTGATCGGCCGTGCCGCCCAGGACGACGGGCTGTGCCGCCGGTTCAGCCGGGAACTCGGCGTCACCGTCGCGGCCGTCGACTACCGGCTGGCCCCGGAGCACCCCTACCCGGCGGCGCTGGAGGACTGCTACGCGGCACTGACCTGGCTGGCCGAACAGCCCGGGGTGGACGCCGCCCGGGTGGCGATCGGCGGTGCCAGCGCCGGCGGCGGGCTGACGGCCGCGCTGGCACTGCTGGCCCGGGACCGGGGCGGGCCGGCGCCGGCGCTGCAGTTGCTGGTGTACCCGATGCTCGACGACCGCAGCGCGGACCTCCGCGGCCACCCCGGCTACCGGTTGTGGGGGCCGCGCAGCAACCGGTTCGGCTGGGCGTCCTACCTGGGCGGCGCCGACCCGTCGGTGGCGGTGCCGGCGCGGCGCACCGACCTGGCCGGGGTGGCGCCGGCCTGGCTGGGCGTCGGCACGCTCGACCTGTTCCACGACGAGGATCTGACCTACGCGGAGCGGCTGCGAGCGGCGGGCGTGCCGTGTCAGGTGCAGACGGTGTCGGGTGCGTTCCACGGCTTCGACCTGTTGGCGCCCGGACGACCGGTGTCGCAGGCGTTCTTCGCCGATCAGTGCGCGTTCCTGCGCACCGGCCTCGCCCCGGCGGGAGCTCACTGATGACCGAGGAACAGCGCGCCCTGCGGTCGGCCGTCGCCGACCTGCTGGCGAAACGGTCCACCGAGGAGCAGGTACGGGCGCTGATGGCCACCGACGCCGGTTTCGACCCGGCGGTGTGGCAGGAGTTGGCGACGATGGGGCTGCTCGGCCTGCTGGTGGACGAGCGGCACGGCGGGGCCGGCGCCGGGCCGGTCGAAGTCGGCATCGTGGCCGAGGAGATGGGCCGGGCGCTGCTGGTCAGCCCGTTCCTGGCGACGGCGGTACTGGTGCCGGCCCTGCTGGCTGCGCTTGGGGACGCGGCCGAGAGCACGGCGGTGCTGCCGCGGATCGCGGCGGGTTCGCTGATCGCGACGGCGGCGTTCGCGGAGGGCTCGTCGGCTCGGCTGCCGGAGCGGATCAGCACCGTGGCGAGCGTTTCCGACGACGGTTGGCGGGTCAGCGGCGAGAAGCGGTTCGTGCTCGACGGCTTGTCGGCGGCGGTGATCTACGTGCTGGCCGGCACCCCCGACGGCCCGGCGGTGTTCGCCGTGGATGCCGCCGATCCCGGCGTGCGGGTGACACCGCTGACCACCGTCGACGCGACCCGCAAGCAGTGTGCCGTGCGCTTCGTCGACGCCCAGGCCCGACTGATCGGCGAACCCGGCTGCGGCGTCCAGGCTTTCACCACAGCCGTCGACGCTGCGGCGGTCGCGCTGCTCGGTGAGCAGGCCGGCGGCGCCCGACGGGCCGTGGAGATGGCAGTCGACTACGCCAAGACCCGCTACCAGTTCGGCCGCGCGATCGGCAGCTTCCAGGCCGTCAAGCATCTCTGCGCGGACATGCTGCTGGAGGCGGAGTCGACGGTGTCGGCAGCCCGGCACGTGGCGGCGGCCTGCGCCGACCGGACGCCGGGGTGGCTCGCGGATCTCGCACTGGCGCAGGCGTACTGCTCGGATGCCTACGTGTTCGTCGCCGCCACCAACATTCAGGTGCACGGCGGCATCGGGTTCACCTGGGAGCACCCGGCGCACCTGTACCTGCGCCGGGCGCGCAGCGACGCCCAGTTGCTGGGCAGCCCGTCCTGGCATCGGGAGCGTTACCTGCAGCAGATCGGAGCTTGAGCGATGACCGATGAGCAGTTGCGCGCCGAGGTACGGGGCTGGCTGGCTGAGCACTGGCCGACCGAGGACCGCGCGGGCTACGCCCAGGCCGTCGTCGACGCCGGGTGGGCGGTGCCGAGCTGGGAGCCGGCATGGTTCGGGCGCGGCCTGTCGGACCGTCAATCCAGGTTGGTTGCAGCGGAATTCAGATCCGCGGGCGCACCCGGCTCCGGTCACGACCGGGCGAACCTGTTGGCCTGCACCCTGCATGACCGCGGGTCCGACGAGCAGAAGCGGCGGTTGATCCCGCCGTCGATCCGCGGGCAGAGCAAGTGGTGCCTGCTGTACAGCGAGCCCGGTGCCGGGTCGGATCTGGCGGGTCTGCGCACCCGCGCGGTCCGCGACGGTGCCGACTGGGTGATCACCGGCCAGAAGGTGTGGACGTCGTTCGCCACCACCGCCGACTACGGGATGCTGGTGGCACGTACCGACCCGGAGGTGCCCAAGCACAGCGGGATCGGCTTCTTCATGCTGCCGATGCGCCAGCCCGGCGTCGAGGTTCGCCCGATCCACCAGATCACCGGAGAGTCCGAGTTCAACGAGGTGTTCCTCACCGAGGCGCGGGTGCCGGCCGAGAACCTGATCGGCGCGCCCGGCGACGGCTGGTCGGTGCTGCAGACCGCACTGGGCTACGAACGGCGCCTGATGGGCGATCTGGCGCGCACCGCCCGCCGCGGCGAACGGTCCGGCGGCGAGCACCGGCTGATCGAACTGGCCCGGGAATGCGGCCGACTGGGCGACGCGGACATTCGCCAGCAGATCGCCCGGATCGACGCGCTGACGACGGTGAATCGGTGGAATTCGCAGCGCGCCAAGACCTCCGACCGGGCCGAGGCCGCGACGCTGATGGCACTGGGCAAGATCGCGATGTCCCGGATCCTGCATGAGACGGCCCGGGTGGAGACCGAGATCATCGGCGCCGAGTCGATGCTGGCCGGGCCGGACAACCCACTGGGCGACGGGGTGACGTTCCGGGCACTGAACGCCTACTTCACCTCGATCGGCGGCGGCACCGATCAGATTCAGCGCAACATCATCGGCGAACGGGTGCTCGGCCTGCCCAAGGAACCCGACCCCTACCGGGACGCGCCGTTCCGGGACCTGCCGCACTGAGCCGGGTCAGAACATCAGTGCGGTGAACCGCCAGTCCAGCACCTGCCGGTCGGGTTCGCCGACGGCGTAGACGAGCGAGCGCAGCCCGAGCACGTTGTCGCGCGCGGATTCCACGTGCAACTCGCTGTAGAGGGTGTCGCCCTCGGCGACCGGCCCGGTGTGGTCGCAGGACTGCCAGCCCAGCACCGTGACCAGATTCGGCAGCAGCCGGGTGGCCTGCGCCAGCGCCAGCCCGATGGTGTGCCCGCCGTAGACCAGACGGCTCCCGGATGCCCGCGAATCATGGTGCACCGCAGCGACGTTGAGGGTGAGGCGGGCCAGTTCCGGGGCGGACGTGACGACGTCGCCGGTGCTGGTCAGCACGGTACCCGCCTGAATCTCCTCGAAGTGCGGTTCGGGCACCCGGCGACGGTATTCGTCGGCGTCCCAGTCGGCGGTGACGTCGGCCGGCGCGGTCAGTCCGGCACCGATCGCGGAGAGGTCGTCCGCGGGACCGTCGGCGGCTGCGCTTTCCCCGGTGTCTGGGCTCAATGGCAGCATCGCGCAGCGGTAGAAGTCGAGGACCAGCCGGTCGACCTGGTCGATCGTCGTCACCCGCAGCGCGGCCAGCCCGGTCGGCGGGCGGCCCGGTTTCGGCGAATTCCGTTTCAGGCCGACGACTTCGGTGCGGGTGAACAGGGCGTCGTCGATCACCGGGAAGCGGAAGAACGCCAGTCCCCGGTAGAACAGGTTGGCCTTGACGTGCCGGGTCGCCAGCGTCGACTGCCCGATCGCGATGTCGCAGACCAGACCCGGATGGGCCAGCGGCGTCGTAGCCCCGGTGACCGCCCGGGTGAGTTGGGCGTCCAGTGGCAGCCGCAGCCGGTCGCCGAGGATCGCCTGGTGCATTGCCGCGACCCCGGACGTCAGCGTCATCGACGGCGCGGCGTCGAAGACCTGACCGACACGCAGGTCGTCGAAATAGGGGCCGCCGCTCACAGACGAATCCTGGCATACGGTGAGCCGATGAGCTTCCCACTTTCCGATGAAGAAGCCATGCTGGTGGCCACGGTGCGGGCGTTCATCGACCGGGACGTGAAGCCGGGCGTGCGCGAGGTCGAGCACGCGAACACCTACCCGGAAGCCTGGATCGAGCAGATGAAACGGCTCGGTGTCTTCGGGCTGGCGGTGCCCGAGTCCTACGGCGGGTCGCCGGTGTCGACGCCGTGCTACGTGGCCGTCACCCAGGAACTGGCGCGCGGCTGGATGAGCCTGGCCGGGGCGATGGGCGGGCACACCGTCGTCGCCAAGCTGCTGAGCCTGTTCGGCACCGACGAGCAGAAGGGGCGCTACCTCCCGGCGATGGCCTCCGGCGAACTGCGCGCCACGATGGCGCTGACCGAGCCGGGCGGCGGGTCCGATCTGCAGGCGATGACGACGACGGCCGCTGCGGCCGGGGACGACCTGGTGATCAACGGGGCCAAGACCTGGATCTCCAACGCCCGGCGCTCCGGGCTGATCGCGTTGCTGTGCAAGACCGACCCGGCCGCCGCCCCGCGGCATCGCGGCATCTCGGTGCTGCTTGTGGAGAATCCGACCGCGGGACTGACGGTTTCGCGTGACCTGCCGAAGCTGGGCTACAAGGGTGTGGAGGCCTGCGAGCTGTCGTTCGCCGACTGCCGGGTGCCGGCGACCGCGGTGCTGGGCGGGGAGCCGGGGCGCGGCTTCAGCCAGATGATGAAAGGGCTTGAGACCGGACGGATCCAGGTCGCTGCCCGCGCCCTGGGGGTGGCCACCGCCGCCCTGGAGGATGCGCTGGCCTACGCGCAGACCCGGGAGAGCTTCGGCAAACCGATCTGGCAGCACCAGGCGATCGGCGACTATCTGGCCGACATGGCCACGAAACTGACTGCGGCACGCCAACTCACGCGCTACGCCGCGGAACGCTACGACTCGGGCGAGCGTGCCGACCTGGAGGCCGGGATGGCGAAACTGTTCGCCTCCGAGACAGCGATGGAGCTCGCACTGAACGCGGTGCGCATCCACGGCGGCTACGGGTACTCCACCGAGTACGACGTGGAGCGCTACTTCCGAGACGCCCCGCTGATGATCGTCGGCGAAGGCACCAACGAGATCCAGCGCAACGTGATCGCGGCACAGTTGGTGGCCCGCGGCGGGATCTGAGAGGGCTGCAGCCCTTGTCGATCGAACCCGCGGACGTTTCGCATATCTGGGAGATATATTCCAGTTATGCGAAGTATTGCGCCGGCACTACTGCCGATCTTCCGATCGCCGCACCAGGCCGCGTTGTTGAGCAGGCTGTTCCTGCCCACCGACGAAGTCGCCATGACCGAACTCGCGCGGGACCTGGGCATCCCGCTGACCACCCTGCATCGCGAGGTCGAGCGACTGGAGGAAGCGGGCCTGCTGTCCAGCCGCCGCGTTGGTCGCACCCGGCTGATCAGGGCCGACCGCCGACACCCCGCAGCCCGCGCACTATCCGAGCTACTGACGACGACGTTCGGTCCCGCGCAGGTGGTGGCCGAGGAGTTCACCGGTCTCGACGCGGACGCGGTGATCATCTTCGGTTCCTGGGCACGCCGGCACGCCGGTGAAACCGGACCGTTCCCCGGCGACATCGATGTGCTCGTAGTAGGTGACGGCATCGACACCACTGCGGCCGACCGCTGTGCTGATGCGGCGCAGCGCCGCCTTGGTGTCGCGGTCAGCCCCGTGGTCAGAACCATCGCGGCGTGGGCTGCCGCACCGCCGGACCCGCTGGTGGCCGGCATCCGAACCCAGCCCCACCTGCAGGTGCTGCCGAAGAGAACCGGGTTCGACCCCGCGTCACCGAAGACACCGACCCCATCGCCCCCGGAGTGCGTCTACCGGTTGCGCCCGACATGGCGGCCGCGATATCAGCCTGACGTTACTGTCCCCGCAAGCCTGCACATGCTGACCGGCCCGACCAGCGGGCGACACGATCCGCCGGTGAATCTGTACTGGCAGCCGGGCGAACTCGACTTCGCCGAGCGCGGGGACGTCGAACTGTTCTACTCCTCGGCACTGACCGCCGCGACCACCGCCGAGCAGTTCCGCCGGTGGATCGACGGCCCTACGCTAGCCGCGGTCTGGAGCCGATTGTCGCTGCCCGCTCGGGTGCGTGCCGCCTGGGAGACGATCCACCCGGAACTGCGAAACAGGGAGACGACCGTGAACGACCGCATCCGCATCCAGGACGTCGTCCTGGCCGCGATCGCCGAATACGGGTTCGCCCTCGCGGGAGGGTCGGCACTCATCGACTACGACGTGGTATCCCGCGACACCGAAGACATCGACGCCTTCAACGATCGGTGGGACGCCACGGCATTTCAGGCCGCGCTCCACAGCATTCTGCAGGTGTGTGCCGAACAAGGCTGGCATACGCAGACCATGCGCGACGAGGACATGGACAAGCAGGTGCTGGTAGACGCCGCGACGGGGTCACCGGTGGTGGTGCAGATGGTCTACTACGAGCGATCCCGCGACCCAGAGCACCGGGCAAGTGGCGGCCTGCGGCTGATCTTCGACGACGTGGTCGGCGGAAAAGGCGCCGCCATCGCCGACGTGGCCCGCGGGCGCGACTTCTTCGACCTGGCGAACATCGTGGCGACACCGGGCTGGACCCTAGCTCGTGTCGAGGACGCCATGCGCGCCATCAAGTTCGGCGACCAGGTGGAGAGCTTTCGCGCCAATCTGGACCGGTTCCGGCGCGGTGACTTCGACGACGACATTCACAAGTCGGGATTCGATCCGGCGTTCTGCCACCGCATCCTGGACTGATCAGCCCGGCCGATTGCCGCCGCAGTGTCCACAAGCAATCATCCTAGGCGTAGGCCGTGGGTTGCAGACATCCTAAGCCGTGGGTTGCAGAACTCCCGGGTCAACGTGGCTGGAGTTCGCCGAGCATGAAGGCGCCTTTGACGAGTAGAGCGGCGGCGGCGCCGGGATCCTGCTGGATGCGATCGGGCAGGTTCCCGCCGAGCAGCAACGTCGCGAAGCCGTGCGACAGCGACCATCCCGCCATCGCGAGACCTAGGACGTCATCGTCGCTGGCATCCGCCTGCCGGTGCGCGGCCAGGCTGGTGCGGGCACTGCCGTAGAGGACGGCGAATGCGGCGTCGCGCGCGACGGTGAGGTCCGCGTCATCGGCGCGGTACAGATGGGGCCGGAACATCACCTCGAAGTGGCCGGGGTGGGCCAGCGCGAACTGCACGTAGGCCCGCCCCCCCGCCAGGAAGCCGGCGGTCCCGGCCTCCTCGGCCACCGTGCCGACGAACTCGGCGAACAACCGGTACCCCTCGGCGGCGACGGCGGTGAACAGCCCGGTCTTGTCCCCGAACTGATACGCCAATGCGGCGTGTGACACCCCGGCACGGCGGGCGACGCGGCGCATGCTCACCGCCGCGACGCCAACGCCGACCACCTCGTCGACCGCGCCGTCGATCGCCGCGCGGACCAGGTCACCGTGGTGGTACGGGCGCGTCGACTCGGTCATACGGGCACTGTACCGCTCGATCTGACCATTGATAAGTTCTCTGCGATCAGGCAGACTTGCCAACGGTAAGTTCTCGGGAGGGCTGGGATGACACAGTTCGACGTCGCCATCGTCGGTGCCCGCTGCGCCGGCGCACCGCTGGCAACCATACTGGCGCGCAAGGGTTTAGGCGTGTGCCTGCTGGACCGGGCGCACTTCCCCAGCGACACACCTTCGACGCACGTCATCCAGCCCAGCGGCGCGCAGATCCTCGCCGATCTCGGGGTGTTCGACGCCGCCCTCGCAGCGGGCGCGGTGCCGCTGGACCGGGTGACCCTGGTCAACGAGGATGTGCGGATCGACGCTCGGCTTGATCCGGCGGACTACCCCGTGCCAGGCCTGTGCGTGCGCCGTTCAACCCTGGACGTTCTGCTGGTCGACGCGGCTGCCGCCGCCGGGGCCGATGTCCGGACCTGCTGCCGGGTCAATGGGTTGGACCGTGACGCGACCGGCCGGGTGACCGGCGTGCAGACCGACGCTGGTCCGATCTCGGCGCGCCTGGTGGTCGGCGCGGATGGCCGGCACTCGACCGTCGCGGAATCCGTTGGGGCTGCCGAATACCTGACCACTCCGGCGGGGCGATTCTTCGCCTGGGCCTACTTCAGCGGCGCCGGCCGGGACGGGCGCATCCGGCTGGGGCGGCTCGGCGACCACGCCTTCCTGGCCGCCCCGGCTGACGGCGGGCTGTTCATGGCCGCGGTGACGGTCGACCTGGCGCACCGGGAATCGTTCCTCCCCGACCGGGAGATCCGCTTCACCGACGAACTGGCCCGGTGGCCGGAGTTGGCGGGCCTGCTCGACGGCGCCCAACGGGTCGGCCCGGTCCGGGTGGTGACCAATTGGCACGGGTATTTCCGGGTCAGCGCCGGCCCGGGCTGGGTGCTGGTCGGCGATGCCGGGCATTTCAAGGATCCCAGTCCCGGCCAGGGCATTTCGGATGCGCTGCGCCAGTCGGCGAAGCTGGCCGACGCCGTCGGCGCCGGTGTGGCGGCCGGGGCCGATCTGGACGCGCACCTGGACGATTGGTGGCGGTGGCGCGACCGTGATGCCTACGCGATGTACTGGCTCGCGGCCGACATGGGCGCGCCCGGCCCCTCGCCGCGGGTGATCACCGCGGTGCTGCGCGACATCGCTGCCGACCCGGTGGCCACGGCGAAGTTCCTGCGCGTGATCAACCACGACCTCGACCCGGCGCTGCTTTTCACCCCCGGACGGCTGATCAGGGCCGCAGTCCGCACGCTGCGCGACCGGCCGGACCTGGCGGGCGCGACGCTGCGCGAGGCCGGGACCGCCGCCAAGGACCAGATCTACCGCACCGTGCGCCAGCGCCGGCTCAGTGCCGGGCGTCGAGGGCTTCAGGCGGGGCGATGAGAGCGGGCACTGCGTACGCGCCCATCATTCCAGCCCGACATAGCACGAAGGTATGCCCACCGCGCGACCGTGCAGAATTGTCCGCCCCGAACTGGGGAAATGCCGGAGAACTCCGCACGGTCGCGCGAGAAGGGGTTAGCCCAGGCGCTGCTTGAGGGCGTCGAACTCGTCGCGCAGGCCGGTGGGCAGCTTGTCGCCGATGAAGTCGAACCACTCCTCGATCAGCGGCAACTCAGCACGCCACTCGTCGGCGTCAACCGCCAGCGCGGCATCCACATCCGCGGCGTCCACGTCCAACCCGGTCAACTCCAGATCCGAGGCGTGCGGCACGGTGCCGATCGCGGTCTCCTGCCCGGCACCGACCCCCTCGACCCGGTCGATGACCCACTTGAGCACCCGGGAGTTCTCCCCGAAGCCCGGCCACAGGAACTTGCCGCCCTCACCGCGACGGAACCAGTTGACGAAGAACACCTTCGGCAGCTTCGACGCATCGGCGTTCTTGCCCAGGTCGATCCAGTGCGCCATGTAGTCACCGGCGTTGTAACCGATGAACGGCAGCATCGCCATCGGGTCGCGGCGCACCGCGCCGACGGTGCCTTCCGCGGCGGCGGTCTGCTCGGAGCCCATCGTGGCGCCGATGAACACGCCGTGCTGCCAGTCGCGGGCCTGGCTGACCAGCGGCACCGTCGTCTTGCGGCGGGCACCGAACAGGATCGCCGAGATCGGCACACCGGCCGGGTCGTCCCACTCCGGGGCCAGGATCGGGCACTGCGACATCGGGGTGCAATACCGCGAGTTCGGGTGCGCGGCAGGGGTTTCCGACGCCGACGACCAGTCGTTGCCCTTCCAGTCGATCAGGTGGCCGGGGACGTCCCCGTCGATGCCCTCCCACCAGATGTCGTTGTCGTCGGTGTGCCCGACGTTGGTGTAGATGGTGTTGCCGGCCTCGAGGGTCTTCATCGCGTTCGGGTTCGAGCTGTTCGAGGTGCCCGGCGCGACGCCGAAGAACCCGGCCTCCGGGTTCACCGCATACAGCCGGCCGTCCTTGCCGAACCGCATCCAGGCGATGTCGTCACCGAGCGTCTCGGCGCGCCAGCCGGGGATGGTCGGCTGGATCATCGCCAGGTTGGTCTTGCCACACGCCGACGGGAACGCCGCCGCCACGTAGTAGGCCTTGTTCTCCGGGGAGATCAGCTTGAGGATCAGCATGTGCTCGGCCAGCCAGCCCTCGTCATGGGCCATCGCCGAGGCGATCCGCAGCGCGTAGCACTTCTTGCCCAGCAGCGCGTTGCCGCCGTAACCCGAACCGTAGCTCCAGATCTCGCGGCTCTCCGGGAAGTGCGTGATGAACTTCTCGGTGTTGCACGGCCACGGCACGTCGGCCTGACCGGGCTCAAGCGGGGCGCCGACCGAGTGCAGGCCCTTGACGAACGTGCCGTCCTCGCCGATCTTCTCCAGCGCGGCGGTGCCCATCCGGGTCATGATCCGCATCGAGGTCACCACATACGGCGAGTCGGTGATCTCGATGCCCAGCTTCGGGTCCTCGGCGCCGAGCGGGCCCATGCAGAACGGGATGACGTACATGGTGCGCCCGCGCATGCAGCCGCGGTACAGCTCGGTCATGGTCGCCCGCATCTCGATCGGGTCCGTCCAGTTGTTCGTCGGGCCGGCGCCCTCGGGGGTCTCGCTGCAGATGAACGTGCGGGATTCGACGCGCGCGACGTCCGCCGGGTCGGAGAGCACCAGGTAGGAGTTGGGCCGCTTGGCCTCGTCGAGCTTGACCGCGCTGCCGGCGGTGACCAGCTCGCCCATCAGCCGGTCCCACTCGGCCTGCGAACCGTCTGACCACTCGACCCGGTCGGGCTGGGTGAGCTCGGCGACCTCCTGGACCCAGGCGAGCAGCGCCTTGTGTTTCGTCGGTGCGGTGTCCAGACCGGGAATGGTCGCTGAGGTCACTGAGCTCTCCTGTAACGATTCGCCGCGGGCCCTACCCCGCCTTATGCATTCCTTATTCGATAGAGATTAGCGCGAATCCTATGCGGGCCGCCAAACGGGGAGCCGGTGCGATCGGCCACAGAATAGTTACTCACCAGTACGTTCGATGTTCGGCTCACCCAATTCCGACCGCACCGCCTGCAGCGCCTCCCGTAACGCCGGCAGCTGCCGGTCCCGCACCGCGGCGGCGCGCGCCGTCGCCGCGGCGTGTTCGTGCAGCTCACGGTCTATGACGGCGACCCGATCGGCGGCCTGGGCGCCGGCGGCTTCGGTGCGTTCGGCCAACTCAGCCGTCAGCGCCGGTTCGGCGGCCAGCACCCGCAGCGCGACCAGCTCCTCCATCGCCGACCGCAGCGCCGAGGTCACCTCGGTGACCCAGCGGTCCAGCGCGGCACGGTCGCGGAGCAGCCCGCGGATGCCGACCATCCACACCGTGACCGCCAACCCGACGACGGCGCACACCGCCGCACCGACCGCGGTCAGCCCCGGCGCCAGGTGCGCGAACAGCCGGCTCAGCGTCAGCGCCACCCCCAGTCCGAACCCGGCGCCCAGCAGCATCATCAGCTGGGTCTCCAGCCGGCGCGACTTCAACTCCGGCTCGGCGACGTCGATCTCCGGCCGGGTGCCCGGCTCCGGCGCCGGCTGTTCGGTCAGGTCGAGCTCCTTGGCGACGTCGGCCAGATGCTCGGTGACGCCCTCATCCACCTCGGCGACGACCTCGGCCACCCGGTCGCGCACGTAGGCCTCGAACTCGGGCAGGCGCCGGCGGGTCATGCCGGCGGCGTCCTCGGCCAGTTCGCCGCGCACCGAGCTGCAGCGCTTGCGGGCGAAGTGCGCCAACTGCACCCGCGCCTGGGAGATCCGGCTGCGCAGTGCCACGGTCTGCTCGGATTTCGCCAGCCGGCGCTGCCGGACCACCGACTCGCGCTGCTCCTGCAGCAGCGTCACCCGGGCCTGCCGGCCGGCGCCGCGGGCGTCGCGGTCGATCCGGTCGACGTCCGTGGTCAGCTGGAATTCCCACGCCCGCAAGCGGTTCCGGCGTGCCAGGCCGGCGTCGTCGAGCAGCTTGGTCAGCTCGGCAACCAGGTCGTCCACCAGGGGTTCGGCGTGTTCGGGCGCTGCGGCGGCCCCCACCCACGCGATGTCGCGGTACCGCGGCGCGTAGTCCGCGAGGATGTCCCGGTCGGTCTGCAGCAGCTGCTCCCATTGCGGGTGCAGGTCGATCTTGGACAGCACCCCGATCACCGGGTCGGTGTGGGCGGCCGCGGCGACCAGCAGCGCGCAGTCTGATTCGGTCAGCGTCGCGGCGGCCGACACCACGAACACCACCGCGACCGGCACCTCGCCGGGTGCCAGGTCGGTCGCCTCGGCCACCAGTCGCTCGGGCAGCCGTTCACGCAGCGTCGCCGCCATCGCGCTGACCCCGGCCAGCCAGGGCCCGGTCACCAGGATCACGTCGCAGCGGCGCACCGCCGGCGACCGTGCGCCCGGGGCGAGCTCGGTGATCAGCGCATCGACTTCGGCGGCCGGGTCGGTCATGCCGACTCCCGGGTGCGCGCCCAGCGGCGCAGCGACCCGCGGGCGAGGTCGGCGGCGCAGCTGCGGTGCAGCACGGACAGCGGCGCGACGCGGTGGCGGTCCCAGTGCCGCGCCCGGGCCAGATCGCCGGCCGGGCCGGGCGCGTCCACCACCGCCGCGGCGGCGGCCGCGCACGCCGTCACCGCCGCATCACCGTGCAGCAGCTCCGCGAGCCGGGGGTTCTCGACGGCCAGCGCCGCCAGCCGCGTCATCGTCTCGGTCAGCCGGCGATACCGCAGCCCGGCGCCCAGGTCCGTCAGCCGTTCGACGACGCGGCCGACTCCACTGCCCACCAGGCCCGACATCGGCTGGACCGGCGTGCCGAGGCGACGGGCGATCTCGTCGGCGTCCGCCCCACCGGGCAGGTCCGCCTTGTTCAGCACCACCAGCGTCGGCCGGGTGGCGGCAGCCACCGCCGCGACGTCCTCCGGCTTGCAGACCTCGGCGACGACATGAACGGCGACACCCGCGTCCGCGTCCGCGACCGCCACACCGGCGCGCTGCAACGCGGCCGCCACCGTGCGCCGCCCCACCCCGGGCCGCCCGCCGACGGCCACCCGCACCGGGGCGGCGATCCTCGCCGCCAGCGCGGCCAGCCGCGGGTCCGACGTCGCATCGGCCAGCCGGAGCAGGTCGGCGACGAAAGGCTCGCTCGGGACGCCTCGATCAGGTCCGTACATCGGGAGTCATGGTGTCAGTTGCACCGGTCCGATGCGAGTCACCCGCCAGGCCCGAAGGCAACTGTTGGGTATCAATGTCGACCGCGAGGTGGGTGTCGGGCCGTTCATGGGCCACCATGGACGACATGCATGCGCAGCACGGTGCCGATGCACCGTCGAATCCGGGTGTCCTCGGACCGCTGCACACCCGCAACTTCAGCGTCCGCTATCGGCACTCCGCGCTGTCGGACGGGCAGCAGCGCAGCTGGGAGCGGCTCTGGCCGGTTCTGGGGATGGACATCACCCGGATCGATCCGACCAAGCGGCTCGCACCGCTGGACACCCGGGCCTGGTTTCACCGGGACGCCCCGGTGGTGCTGGAGATCGGCTGCGGCTCGGGCACCTCGACGCTGGCGATGGCCAAGGACGAGCCGGACCTCGACGTGGTGGCGGTGGAGGTGTACCAGCGCGGGCTGGTGCAACTGCTCTGCGCGATCGAGCGCGACGGCGTCGACAACATCCGGCTGGTGCGCGGTGACGCCTACGACGTGCTCGACCAGCTGTTCGGGCCGGCGTCGCTGACCGGGGTGCGGGTGTTCTTCCCGGACCCGTGGCCGAAGGCACGCCACCACAAGCGGCGCTTCCTGCAACCGGTCACCCTGGCGATGATCGCCGACCGGCTGCGGCCGGGCGGGGTGCTGCACGCCGCAACCGACCATGCCGACTACGCCGAGCAGATCGCCGAGGTCGGCGATGCCGAGCCGCTGCTGCGCCGCGTCGAGCACGGCGAAGACCTGCCGATCTCAGTGGCGCGGCCCACCACCAAATACGAGGCGAAGGGCCGCGACGCCGGCAGCGCGATCAACGAATTCGTCTGGGTGCGGCGATGACCGCGACCGAGTTGCCGACCGATCCGGCCGCCCGGACGGCGAACCCGGAGCAGGCGCGGCGCGTGCTGCTGGTGTGGGACGCCCCGAACCTGGACATGGGCCTGGGCGCGATCCTGGGCCGGCGGCCCACCGGCGTCGAGCGGCCCCGGTTCGACGCGCTGGGCCGGTGGCTGCTGAACCGCACCGCCGAGATCTCCGCGCAGCACCCCGACCTGGTGATCGAGCCCGAGGCCACCGTCTTCACCAACATCGCGCCGGGCAGCGCGGACGTCGTCCGGCCCTGGGTGGAGGCGCTGCGCAACGTCGGTTTCGCGGTGTTCGCCAAACCGAAGATCGACGACGACAGCGACGTCGACTCCGACATGCTCGAGCACATCGCGCGCCGCGCCGGTGAGGGGCTGGCGGCGGTGGCGGTGGCGTCGGCCGACGGGCAGGCGTTCCGTGAGCCGCTGGAGGAGCTCTGCGGGGCCGGCATAGCGGTTCAAGTGCTCGGATTTCGCGAACATGCCAGCTGGGCGCTAGCCTCGGATACCTTAGACTTCGTCGACCTGGAAGACATCCCCGGTGTGTTCCGGGAGCGGCTGCCGCGAATCAGCCTGGATTCACTGCCGGAGCAGGGCGCTTGGTTGCAGCCGTTCCGACCGCTGAGCTCGCTGCTGACTTCACGCGAGTGACAACTGGAGACGTAAGGGCGCGGGCCGCAGGGCGCAGAGCGCAGCGCGCAGTAGATATCTAAGGAAACTTAAGTGAGGTGCGGATAGGTGTTCGCCTGGTGGGGTCGAACGGTATATCGCTACCGATTCATCGTGATCGGCGTCATGGTCGCGCTCTGTCTCGGCGGCGGCTTGTTCGGCATGAGCCTGGGCGACCACGTCACCCAGAGCGGGTTCTACGACGAGGGCAGCCAATCGGTGAAGGCCTCGATCCTCGGTGACGACGTGTACGGCCGGGACCGGACCAGCCACATCGTCGCCGTCTTCACCGCCCCCAAGGGCGAGACCGTCGACGACCAGCACTGGTTCGACCAGGTCAAGGACGGCCTGGACGCGGTCAAGAAGGACAACCCGGATCAGGTGCTCAACTGGGTGGGGTACTTCACCAACCCCGAGCAGCTGCACAACATGGCCGACTCGGACAAGAAGCACGCGTTCGTCTCGATCCAGCTCAAGGGCGACGACGACGACACCATCCTGAAGAACTACCAGAAGGTCGAACCGGCGCTGCAGAAGCTCGACGGCGGCACGGTGAAGCTGGCCGGCATGGAGCCGATCGCCGACGCCCTGACCGGCACCATCGCCACCGACCAGAAGCGCATGGAGATACTCGCGCTGCCGCTGGTGGCGATCGTGCTGTTCTTCGTCTTCGGCGGCGTGATCGCCGCCGCGCTGCCGGTGATCGTCGGCGGGCTGAGCATCGCCGGCTCGATGGGGATCCTGCGGGTCGTCGCGATCTTCGGCCCGGTGCACTTCTTCGCCCAGCCGGTGGTCTCGCTGATCGGTCTGGGCATCGCGATCGACTACGGCCTGTTCGTGGTGAGCCGGTTCCGCGAGGAGATCGCCGAAGGCTACGACACCGAGGCCGCGGTACGCCGGTCGGTGATGACCGCGGGCCGCACGGTGGTGTTCTCGGCGGTGCTGATCATCGCCTCCAGCGCCAGCCTGCTGGTGCTGCCGCAGGGCTTCGTGCGGGCGCTGACGTACGCGATCTTCGCCTCGGTGGGGCTGGCGGCGCTGCTGTCGATCACGCTGCTGCCCGCCTGCCTGGGCGTGCTGGGCACCAACATCGACGCTCTCGGTGTGCGGACGCTGTACCGGGTGCCGTTCCTGCGCAACTGGGAGTTCTCCAACCGGATCATCGGCTGGTTCGCCGAGAAGACCCAGAAGACCAAGACCCGCGAAGAGGTCGAGGCCGGGTTCTGGGGCAAGCTGGTCAACTTCGTGATGAAGCGGCCGCTGACGTTCGCGATCCCGATCGTGATCGCGATGATCCTGCTGATCATCCCGCTCGGGAAGCTGACGTTCGGCGCGATGAGCGAGAAGTACCTGCCGCCGGACAACTCGACCCGGGTGGCCCAGGAGGCGTTCGACAAGATCTTCCCGGGCTATCGCACCGAGAAACTGACGCTGGTGATCGAGTCCACCACCGGCAAGGACGTCACCGATCAGCAGATCGCCGAGGTGCGCAGCAAGGCGATGGCGATCAGTGGCTTCGTCGAACCCGACGACGACCCGGCCGACATGTGGAAGGAACGGCCCTACCTGCCGGGGGCGTCGAAGGAGCCCACCGTCCGGGTGATCCAGAACGGCCTGATCAGCAAGGACGACGCAGCGAAGAAGATCGCCGAGCTCCGGCAGATCCCGGCACCCAAGGGCCTCGACGTCATGGTCGGCGGAACCCCGGCACTGGAACAGGACTCCATCCACAGCCTGGTCGCCAAGGCGCCGCTGATGCTGGTGATCCTGCTGACGGCCACCACCCTGCTGATGTTCCTGGCGTTCGGCTCACTGGTGCTGCCACTGAAGGCCGCGGTGATGAGCGCGCTGACGCTCGGCTCGACGATGGGCATCCTGACCTGGATGTTCGTCGACGGACACGGCTCCGGTCTGCTGAACTTCACCCCGACCCCGCTGATGGTGGTGATCATCGCGCTGGTGGTCGCGGTCGGCTACGGCCTGGCCACCGACTACGAGGTGTTCCTGGTCTCCCGCATGGTGGAGGCCCGCGAATCCGGGATGTCCACCACCGAGGCGATCCGGATCGGGACGGCCACCACCGGCCGGCTGATCACCGCCGCCGCGCTGATCCTGGCCGTCGTCGCCGCCTCGTTCGTCTTCTCCGACCTGGTGATGATGAAGTACCTGGCGTTCGGCCTGATGGCGGCGCTGCTGCTGGACGCCACCGTGATCCGGATGTTCCTGGTGCCGGCGGTGATGAAGCTGCTCGGCGACGACTGCTGGTGGGCACCGCGCTGGATGAAGAAGCTGCAGAACCGGATCGGGCTCGGCGAGATCCGGCTGCCCGACGAGCGCAAGCGGCGGGTGACCCGCGGTATCCCGGCGCCGACGCCGGTGCCGGCCGGCGCGACTGCCGGTGCATCGGCACGCCAGCCGCACGACCCCACCCACCCGGCGCCGCACGCCGAACGTCGGCCGCAGCCCGTCGACTCGGCGCCGACCCGGCCGGTCAGCGACCGATCGTCCAGCGCCCGCACCACCCGCATGCCGGCCGGCCCGGAGGCGGCCACCACACGGTTCGCCGCGCCGGCGACCGAGCGGATCGAGGCCGCCAAGCCGGCACCGGAACGCGAGATCGAGTCCTGGCTGGGCGAACTGCGCGGTGACACCGGCGGCCGGCCGCGTGAGCGACGCGGCGCCACCATCCGCCGGGAGCCGGAGTCCGAGCGTCCGGCCCCGCCGCCGGCCGGTCCCCCCGGTCCTGATGCCGACGCCACCACCGCGTTCCCGGCTCAGGAGAACCGGGACAACACCGCCACCGAGAAGATCGACGGCCAGTCCGACGCCCAGCGGCGCGGCGCGTCCGGCGGGGTCAGTGCTGCGGAGCTGCTGCGTCGGGAAGGTCGGTACTGACCGACGGGTCCGGTGCGAGCAGCACCCGCATCGCCCGGTCGATGAAGGCGAGCGTCGGCACCGCCAGCAGCGCCCCGACGATGCCCGCCAGGACGGCGCCGGTGGCGATGGCCAGCACCACGGCCAGCGGGTGGATGGAGACCGCCCGGCCCATCACCACCGGCTGCAGGATGTGCGACTCCAACTGGTTCACGGCGATGACCAGGCCCAGCACGATCAGCGCGTAGAGCCAGCCCTTGGCGATCAGCGCGACCAGCACGGCCAGCAGCCCGGTCAGCACCGCACCGACCAGCGGGATGAACGCACCGAGGAACACCAGCGAGGCCAGCGGCAGCGCCAACGGCACGGCCAGGATCGCCAGCCCGATGCCGACGCCGAGCGCGTCGACGAGCGCGACCAGGAACGTCGCCCGCACGTAACCGGTGAGCGACCGGAAACCGGCCACCCCGGCGGCGTGCACCTTCTCCCGCACCGGGGCGGGGAACATCTTCACCAGGAACGCCCAGATGTCGCGGCCGCCCTGCAGGAAGAAGATCAGCGTGAACAGCGTGACGAACACGCCGGTGACGATCTCGGTGATGGTCTCGGCGGTCGATAGCGCACCGCTGGTCAGCTTGGCCTGGTTGTCGCGCAGCGTCGTGACGACGGTGTTGCCGATGTTGTTGATCTGGTCGCTGCTCAGGTGCAGCGGGCCCTCGACGAGCCACTGCTGCGACGAGTTGACCAGCGCGGTGACCTGCTCGACCAGCCCGGGTACACCGTCGACGAACGCGTTGATCACGAACGTCAGCATGGTGGCGAGCACCGCGATGCTGCTGACCAGCAGCAGGAACACCGCCAGGCCGCGCGGCACCCGGTGGCGGTTCAGCCGGTCGACCCATGGCATCAGCAGCGCGGACAGCAGCAGCGCGATCGCCACCGGGACCACGATCACCTGCAGCCGCCGCACGATCAGCAGCACGGCGACCACCGCCGCGATCAGCACCAGCACCCGCCAGGCCCAGGCCGCGGCCCGCTGCACCGTCGGAGACACGGATTCATCTGCGCTGATGGACATCCCGGTAGCGTAACGATGTCACGGCAACCGCACATCGACAGCGGGTGAACCGGTTTCGCGCCGCTAACGTGAAGCGGGTGTATGACGCCGGATCCCGGCAGCGCCGGATGCGCTGGGCAGTCCTGGGCGTCGTCGCCATCGTGCTCACCGTCGAGCTGGTGCTGGCCCGCGGCCAGCTGCTCACCGGCTGGCGGAGCCTGTTCGGCGCCGACGGCCGGTGGTTGCTGCTGGCGGTCGTCGCGGCCATGGCGTCTATGCACAGCTTCGCGCAGATTCAGCGCACCCTGCTCGGCTCGGCGGGCGTGCACGTCGACCAGGTGCGATCCGAGGCCGCGTTCTACGCCGCCAACTCGCTGAGCACCACGCTGCCGGGCGGTCCGGTGCTGTCGATGACGTTCCTGTACCGGCAGCAGCGGCGCTGGGGCGCGTCACCGGTGGTGGCGTCCTGGCAGCTGGTGATGTCAGGGGTGCTGCAGGCGGTCGGGCTGGCGGTGCTCGGGCTGGGTGGCGCCGTCCTGCTCGGTGCGCGTGACAACCCGTTCGCGCTGCTGCTCACGCTCGGTGGTTTCCTGGCGCTGCTGCTCGCCACCCAGACCGTCGCCGCCCGCCCGGAACTGCTCGACGGGATCGGGGTGCGGGTGCTGGCCCGGGTGAACGCGGCGCGCGACAGGCCCGCCGACACCGGGCTGGCGGCGTGGCGGACGCTGCTCGGCCAGTTGGAGTCGGTCAGCCTGGGCCGGCGCGACCTGTCGGTGGCGTTCGGCTGGTCGCTGTTCAACTGGATCGCCGACGTCGCCTGCCTGGCCTGCGCGGCCTACGCCGCCGGTGGCCGGGCCTCGGTGGCCGGGCTGACCGTCGCCTACGCCGCCGCGCGGGTCGCCGCCAGCATCCCGCTGATGCCGGGCGGACTGCTGATCGTGGAGGCGGTGCTGGTGCCCGGCCTGGTGTCGGCCGGCCTGACGCTGCCGACCGCGATCACCGCGATGCTGATCTACCGGTTGATCAGCTGGCTGCTGATCGCCGCCGTCGGCTGGGTGGTGTTCTTCTTCGTCTTCCGCGCCGAGAGCCGGACCGAACCCGAGTTCGCCGCCGTCGGCTAGCGGACCGCCACCGGCTGGGTGACGGCCGGGGCGACCGGCCCGCTGACCGGCAGTCCGCCGCCGGGGAGCCCACCCGGCAGGCCGCCGGGGAGACCGCCCTGCAGGCCGCCCTGCGCCTGCGCCGCCTGCAGCAGCCCGAGCACCTGCGGCAGGCTGACGGCCAGCTTGCACTGGTCGTTGATCTCGGCCACCGGCGCCACGATCTTCTGCAGATCGTCCTGCACCTTGGGGTTGGCGTCGAAGTGGGCCTTCAGGTTGGCCAGGGTCTGCGGCCCCGGCTGCTGCTGCAGGGCGCCGGTCAGCACCTGGTTGGTGTCCGGGTGCGCGTCCAGGTAGTCGCCGGTGGAGGTGACGGCCTTGCCGACGGTGCGGGCGATCTCGCTGGCCACGCACGGGTCCTTGGCGGCGGTCGCCTGCGGTGTCGCCAGGAGCACGGCTGCGGCGACTCCGCCCACGGCGGTGACGGTCAGCGTGCCGAACAGGCTGCGGCGCAGGGTGACGATAGTCTTCTTCACCGATAACTCCTCACGATTTGGCACCCGAACCGGCTCACGCGGCACTGCGGGCGGCGGTGCTCTCCCCCGGGATGTCTCCGGACGCCTGCGGCAGATCCGAGACCACTGTGCTGCCATCCTGACAGTTGGGGTCGAACCGCGCCACCCGCCCGAACGCCGACCTGGTCACAGTTCGGCCGTCGGTTCGGTCGCCGAACCGCATCGGACCAGCTCAGGACGGCGGTTGGCCCAAGCTGCTGCGGTAGGCTCGCAGCACCCGGTCCGCGGGTCCGGCCAGAGCGGAGAGAACCGAAATCCAGCAGTTCATGATGCGCTTCAGCAGCAACCTGCGCAGATTCCGCTGGGTGGTCTTCACAGGTTGGTTACTGGCGTTGATACCGGCGCTGTACCTCGCCGCGACCCAGTCCGGCCACCTGACCGGCGGCGGTTTCGAGGTCGACGGCTCGCAGTCGCTGCACGTGCAGTATCAGCTCGAGGACCACTTCCCCGAGCAGGGCGCGTCGCCGCTCGCGCTGGTCGCCGCGCCCCGGGCGGACGCCACCTATCAGGACATGCGCAACGCCGTCGCGCTGCTGGAGAAGGCCGCCGGCGGGGTGTCCAGTGTGACGGTGGTGCCGAACCCGGCCCAGCCGCCGCCGCGCCCGGACCGGCCCTACGTGGTGTCGCTGCGGCTGGACTTCAACAACACCGGCGCGGTCGACGTCGCCAAGAGGTTGCGCACCGCGCTGGGCGTGCAGGGCGAGCAGCCCGGGCACATCGAGAACGGATCGGTGCGGCTGTACGTGATCGGGCAGGGTGCGCTCGGCGCCGCGGCGTCGGCCAAGACCAAGGCCGACATCGCCGCCGCCGAGCAGTGGAATCTGCCGATCGTGCTGATCGTGCTGCTGGCGGTGTTCGGTTCGCTGGCGGCCGCGGCGATCCCACTGGCACTGGGCATCGTCACCGTGATCGTCACGATGGGCCTGGTCTACCTGCTGTCGATGTTCACCGCGATGTCGGTCTTCGTGACGTCGACGGTGTCGATGTTCGGCATCGCGCTGGCCATCGACTACTCGCTGTTCGTGCTGATGCGCTACCGCGAGGAACTGCGGGCCGGCCGGCAGCCGGCCGAGGCGGTCGACGCCGCGATGGCGACGTCCGGGCTGGCGGTGGTGCTGTCCGGGCTGACCGTCATCGCGTCGCTGACCGGCATCTACCTGATCAACACCCCGGTGCTGATCTCGATGGCCACCGGCGCGATCCTTGCGGTGGCGGTGGCGGTGCTGACCGCGGTCAGCCTGACCCCGGCGGTGCTGGCGATGTTCGGCCGGTCGGTCGCCAAGCGGTCGGCGCTGCTGCACTGGTCACGGCGGCCGCAGACCACCGAATCCCGGTTCTGGAGCCGCTGGACGGCGTCGGTGATGCGCCGGCCCTGGGTGTCGGCGGTGGTGGCCTCCGGCTTCCTGCTGGTGCTGGCGGCGCCGGCGATGTCGCTGAACCTGGGCAACAGCATGCTGCACCAGTTCGACTCGTCGCATGAGATCCGCGGCGGGGTGGCGGCGGCCTCCCAGGCGCTCGGCCCGGGCGCGCTCGGGCCGATCCGGGTGCTGGTCACCATGCCCGGCTCGGATGCGTCGGCGCCGGCGCACGCCGAACTGTTCACGGCGATCCGCGACGAGATGACGCACGCACCGAACATCGCCTCGGTCTCCCCGCCGGTGTTCGGCAACGACAAGCACAGCGGCCTGCTGTCCGCGGTGCTCTCGGTCGACCCGGAGGACATGACGGCCCGGGAGACGATCGACTGGATGCGGGCACACCTGCCGGGGGTGGCCGGCGCCCCGGCGGTGCAGGTCGACGTCGGCGGGCCGACGGCGCTGATCAAGGACTTCGACGACCGGGTGGCGGCGACCGAGCCGCTGGTGCTGGTGTTCGTCGCGCTGATCGCGTTCGTGATGCTGCTGCTCTCGATCCAGTCGGTGTTCCTGGCGTTCAAGGGCGTCGTGATGACGGTGCTGTCGGTGGCCGCCGCCTACGGCAGCCTGGTGCTGGTCTTCCAGTGGGGGTGGCTGGAACGGCTCGGGCTGACCCCGACCGGGTCGATCGACAGCTTCATCCCGCCGATCGTGCTGGCGATGACGTTCGGCCTGTCGATGGACTACGAGATCTTCCTGCTGACCCGGATCCGGGAGCGGTTCCTGCAGTCCGGTGACACCCAGGACGCCGTCGCCTACGGGGTGAGCACCAGTGCGCGCACGATCACCAGCGCCGCGCTGATCATGATCGCGGTGTTCATCGGGTTCGCGTTCGCCGGGATGCCGCTGGTCGCCGAGCTCGGCGTCGCCTGCGCGGTCGCGATCGCGGTCGACGCCACCGTGGTGCGGCTGGTGCTGGTGCCGGCGCTGATGGCGATGTTCGACCAGTGGAACTGGTGGTTGCCGCGCTGGCTGGAACGGGTGTTGCCGTCGGTGGACTTCGAGAAGCCGTTGCCCAGCGTGGACCTCGGCGACGTGGTGGTGATCCCGGACGACATCTCCGCGCTGATCACCCCCAGCGCCGACCTGCGGGTGGTGATGAAGTCGGCGGCCCGGCTGAAGGATCTGGCGCCGGACGCCCGCTGCGTGGCCGACCCGCTGGCGCTGCGCGGCTGCGGGCCGGCGGAGGTCGCCACGGTGGCCCTGCCGACCGCGTCGGCCGCGGCGGGCGACGTGTCGGCCACCTCCGCGGGCCGTCCGCTGACCCGGAAACTGGCCGGCGGCTGGCCCGCCGCCCGGGCAATGCCCCGGGCGGTGCGTCCGGTGCACCCGGTCACCGTGTGGCGCCGACGGCTGTCGGTGGCGCTCGACGCGCTGGAGTCGCAGTCGGCGACCGACGGCGCCGGGCGGGCGGGGCCGCGATTCAGCCGCTGCCGGCCGCTGGAGACCGCGGCCGTGCAGTTGCCCACCGGCGACCGGTTGCAGATCCCGACCGGCGCCGAGACGCTCCGGCTCAAGGGCTACCTGCTGATGGCGCGCAACAGTCCCCGGGACTACGTGGAGTTCGCCGAGCTGGTCGACGTGCTCGACGCGGTAACGGTCGCGGTCGCCCTGCGCGACATCGACAGGTACTACTCTGGTCAACCAGCCGAGCGTCTATGGCTGGCCAGCCAACTGGTCCGCCGGCTCGCCGACCCGGAACCCGACGGCCCTGCCGCCGCGGCCGACGAGTCCGACGACGGCGCCGACTGGGAGCATGTGCGGGAACGCTGTTTGGCGGTGGCGGTGGCGATGTTGGAGGAGGCGAGGTGACCTTGGCCCCGAACCGACGCCCCGGGTCCGCGCCCCGCGCGAACCCGGGCCGGCCCGACCGTCGCCCCGGCCCCACGGATCGGCCGGTGGAGTTCTGGTCGACGTCGGCGATCCGGTCGGCGCTGCAGAGCGGCAACATCGCCACCTGGCAGCAGATCGTGGTGGCGCTCAAACGCGACCCGTACGGACGCACCGCCCGCCAGGTCGAGGAGGTGCTGGAGGGCACCGGTCCCTACGGGATCTCCAAGGCGCTGTCGGAGGTGCTCACCCGCACCCGGGCGCATCTGGAGGCCAACGAGCGCGCCGAGGTCGCCCGGCACATGCGGTTGCTGATCGAGCGTTCCGGTCTGAGTCAGGCGGAGTTCTCGTCGCGCATCGGGGTGCCCGACGCCGACCTGCAGGAGTACCTGGACGGCACGGTCAGCCCGCCGGCGTCGCTGATGATCCGGATGCGCCGGCTGTCCGACCGCTTCGTGAAGCTGCACACCAAGCAGTCCCCGACCGCGAACTGATCGCGCGGCCGGGGACTCCCGGGGTCAGCGGGCGTGGATCGGGGCCATCTCCAGCACCAGCCACTGCCCGTTGCGCTTGGTCAGCGTGATCCGCACCGGCACCACGGCCTGCTTGACCTGCTGGTCGGCCACGGTCTGGGTGCTGCGCAGCACCACCGCGACGCGGGCCGCGAACGGCCCGAGCGCCTCGACGCCCGCGCTGAGCGCCTTGGCGTCGACCGCGATCTGCCGGCCGGCCATCTCGGTCGCGGTGCGGCCGATGGTCTCCTTGAACGAGTTCACCCGGTCGGGGACCATGAAGGCCGCGGCCTTGTCGATCGACGCCTCCGGGTTGTTCGGAACCACCGTCGCCGCCGCCTCGGCCATGTTCACGGCGGTCTGCACCGCGGCGACCGAGTCCAGCTCCATGTCGTGGTCCGGCACCGTCCAGCGCGTGTACCCCAGCACCGCGCCGGCCACCAGTGCCGTCGCCGCCACCGCGACCACCCCGAGCCGCAGCGCGGGGCGCTCGTCGTCGGTGCCGACGGTCACCGAGTCGCGGCGCAGCAGCCAGAAGTTCAGCAGCACGCCCTCGACGATCAGCAGGATCAGCACCGAGCAGACCGACACCCACCACAGCGGCCAGTCCAGGACCAGGCCGACCATCAGCAGACCGGCAATGCCCGCCAGCGGCGCGATGACGTCGAACGCCACCATCCGCCACACGTTCCGCGACGTCAACTGCCCCACCTTGCTCATCGGATCGACCTCAGCTTGGAAATCATCATCTTGCCGTCGACATCGGTGACGTCCAGATGCAGCGTCCAGTGCACGGTCTGCGGCCGGCCCTCCACGTTCTCGGCGACCGAGGTCGCGACGACCAGCACCGGGTCGGTGCGCCCGAGCGTGGACGACGGGTTTGGCGCGGCGGCGTCGGGGTTGTCCGGGTCGTGGCTGACGGTCTCGATGGCGACCGCCTCGATGCGGCCGCTGCTGCGCGACTGGATGCGCTGCACGACGTCCCGGTAGGGGGCGACGGCGGCCTCGAACTCGTTGTTCAGGTCGCCGACGCTCTTGTCGCGCAGCCGCTGCATGCCCTTCTCGACGTTCTCCGCGTTGAGGTTGATGAGCACGTTGGTCCAGCTGGCCGCGGTCTGCAGCACCTTGCTGCGGTAGCTGCGCTCCTGCAGGTCGCTGTGGTGCGCCGACCAGGTGATGTAGCCGAACGCCACCGCGGCGACCGCCACCAGACCCAGGACGGCGGAACCGACCCCGTAGGCGGACAGCACCGGGCCGCTGGCGGCCTCCGGCGCCGACTCCTTGGCGTCCTTGGCCGGTTTCTTGGCGGCCGGCTTCTTCGCGGGGGCCTTCTTCGCGGGGGCTTTCTTGGCGACGGTCTTGTGCGGGGCGGGGACCGTCTCGGCGGCCGGCTGCTCCCGCTCGACCGCTTCGGTGACCGCCTCGTCCACCTCGGCGGATGCGTCGGGTTGCTGCTCGTCAGGCATGGCGGGAACGCTACAGGACCGCACATCGGCGCACCGTGCGAGGATGGGCGCGATGACCGCCACCACCGCACGTTCCGGCCTGGACCTCAGCCATCTCGACGCCGCGATCCGGCCGCAGGACGATCTGTTCGGCCATGTCAACGGCCGCTGGCTCACCGACTACGAGATGCCGGCCGACCGCGCCACCGACGGGGCGTTCCGCGCGCTGTTCGACCGGGCCGAGGCGCAGGTCCGCGACCTGATCACCGAGGCCGCGGAGTCGGGTGCGGCGCCGGGCACCGACGAGCGGCGGATCGGCGACCTGTACGGCGGCTTCCTCGACGAGCCGGCCGTGCAGGCGCGGGGGGTGGCGCCACTGCTGAGCGAGGCGGCCGCGATCGACGCGGCCGGTGACCGGGCGGCGCTGGCCGCGGCGCTGGGCGCGCTGCAGCGCACCGGGGTCGGCGGCGGCGTCGGCGTGTACGTGGACACCGACTCCAAGAACTCGGCCCGCTACCTGGTGCACCTGAACCAGTCCGGCCTGGGGCTGCCCGACGAGTCCTACTACCGGGATCCGCAGCACGCCGAGATCCTCGCCGCCTACCCGGCGCACATCGCGGCGATGTTCGCCCTGGTGTACGGCGACTCCGCGGCGCACGCCGCTACTGCGGCGCGCATCGTCGCGCTGGAGACGAAGCTGGCGGCCGCGCACTGGGACGTGGTGAAGCGCCGCGACGCGGACCTGACCTACAACCTGCGGACGTTCGCCGAGGTGTCCGCACAGGCGCCCGGCTTCGACTGGGCCGGCTGGATCACCGCGCTGGGCAGTTCGCCGGCGGCGGCCGCCGAGGTGGTGGTGCGCCAGCCGGATTACCTGTCGGCGTTCGCCGCGCTGTGGGCGGAGGCGGAACTGGCCGACTGGCAGGACTGGGCGCGCTGGCGGCTGATCCACGCTCGCGCCGGGATCCTCACCGACGCGCTGGTCGCCGAGGACTTCGCGTTCTACGGGCGCCGACTGTCGGGCACCGAGCAGATCCGGGACCGCTGGAAGCGCGGGGTTTCCCTGGTCGAGGGCCTGATGGGTGACGCGGTCGGGCGGCTGTACGTCGACCGGCACTTCCCGCCGGACGCCAAGGCCCGGATCGATGAGCTGGTGGCGAACCTGCGGGAGGCCTACCGGGTGAGCATCACCGGCCTGGACTGGATGACCCCGGTGACCCGCGAGCGCGCGCTGGCCAAGCTGGACAAGTTCGTCGCCAAGGTCGGCTACCCGGTGCGGTGGCGGGACTACTCGGCGCTGACCGTCGAGCGCGACGACCTCTACGGCAACTACCGGCGCGGCTACGCGGTCAACTACGACCACGAGCTGGCGAAGCTGGGCGGCCCGGTGGATCGCGACGAGTGGTTCATGACCCCGCAGACGGTGAATGCCTACTACAACCCGGGGATGAACGAGATCGTCTTCCCCGCGGCGATCCTGCAGCCGCCGTTCTTCGACGCGGGCGCCGACGACGCCGCCAACTACGGCGGCATCGGTGCGGTGATCGGCCATGAGATCGGTCACGGCTTCGACGACCAGGGCGCCAAGTACGACGGTGACGGCAACCTCGTCGACTGGTGGACCGACGACGACCGTGCCGAGTTCGGTTCCCGCACAACGGAGCTGATCGCCCAGTACGAGGCGTTCACGCCGCGCGCCCTGACCGGCGACCAGCACGTGAACGGGGCGTTCACGGTCGGGGAGAACATCGGCGACCTGGGCGGACTGTCGATCGCACTGCTCGCCTACCGGCTGTCGCTGGGCGGCGCCGACGCCCCGGTGATCGACGAATTGACCGGGGTGCAGCGCGTCTTCTACGGCTGGGCGCAGGTGTGGCGCACCAAGTCCCGGGACGCCGAGGCGATCCGCCGACTGGCCACCGACCCGCACTCACCGCCGGAGTTCCGCTGCAACGGGGTGATCCGCAACATCGACGCGTTCTACGACGCGTTCGCGGTCACGCCGGACGACGCGCTGTACCTGGAACCGGCTGCGCGCGTTCACATCTGGAGCTAGCCCATCGCTTTTCGCCGACCGTGCGGTGTCATACGCGACACGCCGCTTGGGGCGTATGAAACCGCACTGCCGAATTGGCCCCGGCTGCCAATGGCTGCGTGGGCTGACGTAGGCGTGATCGAGCCACCTACACGGCGATGACAGGCTAGGATCGGCAACACCAAGTTGGTTCGGGAAGGCCGGCGCACAGATGATCCGGACCGCCACGCTCCGTCGCATCGCAACGCAGGTGATGATGGCCGCGCTGGTTGTCGCCGCAGCGCCGGTCACGGCCACCGTCCCAGCCCAGGCTGACTGCGGCGACCCCGGCCAACCTGCCTGCACCGGTCCGGTTCCCACCGTCGACCGGGTGGTCGCCATCATGGCCGAGTTGACCGACCCGAACATCCCCGCCGCGAACAAAACCGACATCGTCACCCCCGGGTTCACCCCGGAGGAAGCCCAGACGGTCGACGATCATCTGAATCGGATGGCCGCGCACTATCTGCCACTGAACTTCGTCGTGACGGACATCCAGCCCGCACCCGACAACCTGGCCGGCGCCACCCTTGCCGCAACCGGACCAATACCGCTGTACCTGCACACATACCCCAGACCAATCGTGCTGGCCGACCAGGGCGAGCACTGGCTGATCACCCACGACAGCGCAATATCAATGCTGGACGTGTTCTACCGCGCCGCGAGCTACCGTCCCGTCCCCGTTGTGATCCCCTGAGACGCCCGACTACGCCCTGTACAGCCGGGATGCCCGGACGCCCGCCGAACGAAACGACCCCCGCACGCAAGGAGCGCGTGCGGGGGTCGTTCGTCGGGTTCGGACCGGCTACATCTGCCAGTCGTTGGACCCGTCGTTCTTGGTGTAAGTGCCGACGGAGTTCTTCACCACGACCGGGTCACCGCTGCCGAAGTTGTCGTAGAACCACTTCGCGTTGGCCGGGCTCAGGTTGATGCAGCCGTGGCTGACGTTGCGCTTGCCCTGGTCGTTCACCGACCACGGCGCGCTGTGCACGAAGCCGCCCGAGTTGTCGATGCGCACGGCGTCCTGCACGGTCAGCTTGTAACCCCAGCTGGAGTTGACCGGCACTCCGTAGGTGGAGGAGTCCATCACCACCGTCGGCATCTTCTCCAGCACGTAGTAGGTGCCGTTGGGCGTCTCGTGGCCGCCCGCGGACATCCCCATCGACATCGGGAACGTCTTCTCCACCACCCCGTCCCGGGTGATCGTCATCTGGTGCGTCTTGTCGTCGGCGGTGGCGATCAGCGACTCCCCGGTGCGGAAGCTCGACAGGGTGCCGGCCGCGTCGATGTTGACCGTGGTGTTGGCGGGCCAGAGGTTGAACGGCCGCCACCGCAGCTGGCTGGGCGTCATCCAGTAGAACTTGCCGGACACCGGCGGGTTCGAGGAGATGTGGATCGCCTGCTCGGCCATCGCCTTGTCGGCGATCGGGCGCTGGAAGTTGATGATGATCGGCTTGGCGACGCCCACCATCGACCCGTTCACCGGGTTGAACGTCGGCGGCAGGAACGGCGCGGCGCCGGTGAACGGCTCCGGGTTCTGCCCGACGACTGGGCCCGACGTGACCGGTGCGCTGGCCGGGGTCACGGCACCCGGCACACCGGCCGGTGGCACCGGTACCGGCTCAGCCACCGGTTCCGGTGCCGGCGGCGGCGGGGGCGGCGGCGGAGGAGGCGGGGGCAGCTCCGGCGCGGGCGGCGGCGGTGCGACCTCGGCGGGCGGCGGAACGTCCACCGGGCCGGTGTTCACCGCGGCCGGGTCGGCCGGCGGCTGCTGCGGGTCGGCCAGCGCCGTCCCGCAACCAAGTGTGAGTGCTGCGGCCAGTCCGGCCGCACTGAACCAGGCCCCGACCACAGCGGGCGTTTCCCGCCTCCATGGCGACATTGCATGTACCTCCGGTCACATTCTTCAAACAAGTGTTGCATAACACGGAGGTCAGCTAACTTTCACAGCACCCGGAAAACGCCGGGCACCCCGGATCGACACCCGTTCTACCTGGGATTTCAGCCGTCGTCGGAGTGGCGAACGTTACGATCGTCGACCGGCGAGGAAACAACGAAAACGCCGCGGGTGGCCGCCATCCCGGCCAGCACCCCGCTGATCAGCACCGCCGACGCGGCCAGCATCGCCGGCACCCCGGCCCGGTCGTAGAGCAGTCCGCCGAGCAGCGACCCGGCCATGATGCCGACCTGGAACGCGGCCACGTACAGCCCGGACGCGCCGTCGGGGTCCTCGGGCGCACTGCGCATCGCCGCCGACTGCAGCACCGGCGACACCGCCATCGACATCGCACCCCACAGCACGATCGCCACGGTGCCGGCCACCGTCGTCGCGACGCTCGGGCGGCCGTTCAGCGCCAGCCCGGTCAACAGCAGGAACGCCGCCGTCAGCAGCGCCATGCAGGTCAGCACCGCCAGCTTCGGCCGGCGGTCCAGCGGCCGGGCGACCAGTGGCACCGCGACCAGCCCGGCGATCCCGAACGCCGCCAGGAACCACGCCTGGTCCGGGCCGTCGACCCCGACGACGTCGCGGATGATCACCAGGATGAAGGTGTAGGAGATGAAGTGGCCGGCCACGGCGGTCAGCGTCAACCCGCTCAGGCTCAGCAGCCGGCCGTTGCGGTGGTGCTTGGCCTGGCGGCCGACGCCGGCCAACTGTTCGGCGCTCAGCGTCAGCCGGGGCAGCACCGACCAGGCCGCCGCGGTGACGGCCGCGGACGCGACCGCGACGACGGCCACCGCCACCCGCCACCCCCACATCAGGCTCATCGCCGTGACCAGCGGGTTGCCCAGCACCAGCGCCAGGCTGGTGCCCAGGTAGATCACCGTCGTCGCCCGCCCGGCATGACTGGCCGGCACCAGCCGCGCGGCGATCGGGGCGATCACCGACCACATCAGCCCGTGGGTGATCGCGCAGAGCACCCGGGCGCCGGCCAGCACCCAGAAGTTCGGCGCCACCGCCGAGATCACCTGCGAGACGGTCAGGCACAGCAGCGTCAACAGCAGCGTCTCGCGCCGCGGCCAGCGCGCCGTCCAGCGCACCAACGGGATCGTCGTCACCGCCGCGATCACCGCGTACCAGGCCAGCAGGGTCCCGACCAGCGCTTCGCTGACGTCCAACCCGAGCGCGATCGCGGTCAGCGCACCCACCGGCACGGTCTCGGCGGTGACGTAGATGAACGCGGCCGCTGCGAGCACGGTCAACTGCACCGCGACCCGCGGCGTCCAGGGTGACCGGGTTTGCCGCGGCCCTTGCGAGGTATTTCGAGTTTCGGCAGTCATGGTGTGGGGCAGCGTCGAGTGGTGTGGGCGCAGGGCGCTCCCCGGAACTGCTGGATCACATGGTAACGGCGCTGTGCTCAGGATCGCACCAGCCGCGCGATAGCGGCGGAGGCTTCGGCCAGCTTGGCGGCGCGGTTCGCCTCGGCGCCGGCGCCCTCGTCGCCGGCGGCCCCGTGCACGCAGTGCCCGAGGTGCTCGTCGAGCAGGTTCAGCGCCACCGACCGCAGCGCACTGCTCACCGCGCTGATCTGGGTGAGGACGTCGATGCAGTACTTGTCCTCGTCGATCATCTTGGCGATCCCGCGCACCTGGCCCTCGATGCGGCGCAGGCGTTTGGCGTAGTTGTCCTTGTTCGGGGAGTAGGCCGGGGTGGTCATGACGCCGCCTGCATCGCGGTCATCCGGTCCAGGCCGGCCTGCTGGGTCGCTTCGACGGTGTGCGCGACGCCGATGATGTCGGTGCTCTGCCCGTGTTCGATCTCGTTGCGCGTCAGCGTGATCCCCCCGCGGTGGTTGGCGATCATGGTCTGCAGCCACAGTGTGTCGAACGCCGGGCCGTGCAGCGTGTCGAGCCGGTTCACGGTGGCCTGATCCGCCACCCCGGCGACCGGGGCGTCGTCGCCGGACCGCAGTTCCTGCTCCCACTGCAGCAGCTGCGCCTGGAATGCCTGCTTCTCGGACATCTGCGTCATCACCATCTGCTGCGCCAGCTGATCCAGCGCGGTGTTGGACGTGTGCGACGGCACCAGCATCGCCAACTGGATCGACTGCTGGTGGTGTTCGATCATGTCCTGCAGGAACCGGACGTCCTCGGCGCTGTGCGTGGTCGCGGTCGACGTGCTGGAGTGCTTCGCCGACGGCGCCGCGGTGGACCGGCAGGAACTGACGGTCGCACCGGCGCCGAGCGTCAGCCCGACGACCAGCACCGGGGTCAGAACGGGTGCGAAGCGGCGAGCGGCGACCGATCTCATCCCGCCACTGTAACGCATACCCCCTCGGGGTATTTTTATTCGTTTGGTCCGGTAAACCGGGACGGGCATACTGTCACGGTGACTTCCAAGCCCGAAAACGCCCCCGGCACCGTCGACATCAAACCGCGCAGCCGCGACGTCACCGACGGCCTGGAGAAGACCGCCGCCCGCGGCATGCTGCGTGCGGTCGGCATGGGCGACGACGACTTCGCCAAGTCCCAGATCGGGGTGGCGTCGTCATGGAACGAGATCACCCCGTGCAACCTGTCGCTGGACCGGCTGGCCAAGGCGGCCAAGGAGGGTGTGCACGAGGCCGGCGGCTACCCGCTGGAGTTCGGGACCATCAGCGTCTCCGACGGCATCTCGATGGGGCACGAGGGCATGCACTTCTCGCTGGTGAGCCGCGAGGTGATCGCCGACAGCGTCGAGACCGTGATGTGCGCCGAGCGCCTGGACGGCTCGGTGCTGCTGGCCGGCTGCGACAAGAGCCTGCCCGGCATGCTGATGGCCGCGGCCCGGCTGAACCTGTCCTCGGTCTTCCTCTACGCCGGTTCCACCATGCCCGGCTACGCCCACCTCACCGACGGCACCGAGCGCGAGGTGACGATCATCGACGCGTTCGAGGCGGTCGGGGCGTGCTCACGCGGGCTGATGAAGCGCGAGGACGTGGAGATCATCGAACGCTCGATCTGCCCGGGCGAGGGCGCCTGCGGCGGGATGTACACCGCCAACACCATGGCCAGTGCGGCTGAGGCACTGGGCATGTCGCTGCCGGGCAGCGCCTCCCCGCCGGCGGTCGACCGGCGCCGCGACGGCTACGCCAAGGCCAGCGGCGCGGCCGCGGTGGAGTTGCTGCGCCGCGGCATCACCGCCCGCGACATCCTGACCAAGGAGGCGTTCGAGAACGCGATCGCGGTGGTGATGGCGTTCGGCGGATCGACCAACGCGGTGCTGCACCTGCTGGCGATCGCCCACGAGGCCGACGTCGACCTGACCCTGGCCGACTTCTCCCGGGTCGGCGCGAAGGTGCCGCACCTGGCCGACGTGAAACCGTTCGGCGCGCACGTCATGTACGACATCGACAAGATCGGCGGCGTGCCGGTCATGATGAAGACGCTGCTGGAGGCCGGTCTGCTGCACGGCGACTGCATGACGGTGACCGGAAAGACGATGGCGGAGAACATCGCCGACCTCAATCCCCCGGTCGTCGACGGCAAGGTGCTGCACGCGCTGACCAACCCGATCCACCCGACCGGCGGCATCACGATCCTGCACGGCTCACTGGCGCCGGAGGGCGCGGTGGTGAAGTCCGCGGGCTTCGACACCGACGTGTTCGAGGGCACCGCACGGGTTTTCGACGGTGAGCGGGCTGCGCTCGACGCGCTCGAGGACGGCACCATCACCGCCGGCGACGTGGTCGTCATCCGCTATGAGGGCCCCAAGGGCGGCCCGGGCATGCGCGAGATGCTGGCGATCACCGGCGCGATCAAGGGCGCCGGTCTCGGCAAGGACGTGCTGCTGATGACCGACGGCCGGTTCTCCGGCGGGACGACGGGGCTGTGCGTCGGGCACATCGCACCGGAGGCGGTGGACGGCGGACCGATCGCGTTCATCCGCGACGGCGACCGGATCCGACTCGACGTGGCCAACGCGAAACTCGACCTGCTCGTCGACGCCGACGTGCTGGCGGTGCGGGCCGAGGACTTCACCCCGCCGGCGCCGCGCTACACCCGCGGCGTGCTGGCCAAGTACCGCAAGCTGGTGCACTCGGCGGCCACCGGCGCGGTCTGCGGGTAGCCTCTGCGCGACCGTGCATAGTTGACCGGCATTTCCCCAGGTGGGCCCGGTGAACTATGCACGGTCGCGGGTTGCTTGGGCTATTTCACCAGGGCGAGCGCGAAGCCGTCCCAGCCCTTCACCCCGACGGTCTGGATGGCGGCGGCCTCCAGCTTCGGGTGCTCCCCGAGCAGTTCCAGTGACCGCCGGGTGCCGCGGGTGCCGTCGTCGTGCGGTTCCAGGATCTTCCCGTCGCGAATCACGTTGTCCACCACGATCACCGAACCCGGCCGGGTCAACTGCAGCGCCCACTCCACGTAGGCGGCGTTGTTCTCCTTGTCGGCGTCGATGAACACCAGGTCGAATGGGGCGCTGCCGGTCAGCAGCGGCAGCGATTTCAGCGCCGGCCCCACCAGCACCCGCACCCGGGCGCCCACCCCGGCCTGGTCCAGGTTGGCCTGCGCCACCGCGGCGTGTTTCGGGTCGTATTCGCAGGTCACCACCGAACCG
Organism: Mycolicibacter acidiphilus; assembly: GCF_018455725.1. GTDB lineage: Bacteria > Actinomycetota > Actinomycetes > Mycobacteriales > Mycobacteriaceae > Mycobacterium > Mycobacterium acidiphilum. The sequence goes on along the minus strand of NZ_JAHCLR010000008.1, from coordinate 16,961 downwards.
TCGGCGCCGACCGCCCGCGCCAGCCAGATCGTGCTGTAGCCGCCCAGCGTGCCGATCTCCAGGATCCGCTTCGCGCCGACGGCGGTGGCCAGCAGATTCAGGAACCGGCCCTGCTGCGCGGAGACGGCGATCGCCGGCAGTCCGGCGTCGGCACTGGCGGTCAGGGCGGCGGCCGTGTCGGGATCGTCGCCGCCGATGGCGTGATCCAGGAAGTCGTCGACGGCGGCGGGCGTGGTCTCTGCGGTCATGGTCATCAGATTATCCGACGATCCCCCTTGATACCCCATACCCCTACCGGGTATACAGAAGGTGTTGCCGGTCAACCGGTCGGTGACGAACCCGAAAGGAGTGAGACCCATGGGAATCAACGAATCCGGCACCCTGCTCACCTGCACCCACGCCGACTGCGGCTGCCGGGTGCGGATCGAGGTGCCATGCGGATGCGACGGCGCTTCCGACGCCTACCGGTGCGGCTGCGGGGCCGACCTGGTCGCCGTCAGCTGAGTCGCGCCGTCGGGGCCGGGGGCGCCACCGGTCTCGACGTGCCGACCGGTCAGCGCACGCCCTCGTGCGCGTACACCACCCGCAGCACGTAGCCGAGTTCCGGGCCCATCACGATCCCGGCCAGTTCGGCCAGTGTCGCGGTGAACGAAGGCCCGTGCGGCGGGTTCGCACCGCACAGGTGGTGCGCGATCTCGTGCAGCACCACCAGTTCCCGCATCGCCCAATCACCGCTGCGCCGATCGGGAACCGCGACAATCGCTGTCCCGTCGGCGTTTTCGTAGTGCGCGGCGGTCGCACCGCGGCGCGCCCTAACCGCCAGCGCCCCGGCCGCCGGCCACGTCGCGCGCACCGCGGGCAGGGCCAGCACGTCGTCGACGTAGCGCTGCACCGCCGCCACCGAGCCGAACCGCGCCTCCGGCGGCAGCGTCAGCGGGGTGCCGAAGAAGTCGACAGTGCCCGACCCGCGCTGCGCCGCACGGTCGAACAGGGTCCGCACGAAACCCTCCGCGGCGTAGACCCTGGCGCGCTGCGTGTCGCGCTGCCCCGCGCTCACCGCTCCAGTCTGGTCCGGGCGCCGGGCAGTTCAGGGCTGGCCCCGAGCCGGGCCCGTTGGCCGGCCCGGTCACCGGCACGCCGGGCGGCCGACGAATACCCCGCCGAGGCCCGGCTCGCCTGCCAGCGACCGCGGGCCCGCGAGGTGCTGCGGTAGTAGTCGTGCAGCTCGATCTCCTTGTTGCGCAACGCCAGTGCGGTCCCCGGTGCCCGGCCGCGGTCCTGCTCGGCCTCCCGGCGGGTCTCGTCGCGGGCCTCGGCCAGCCGGGCGCCGACCCGGGCGCCGAACGCCAGCTGGAAGTTCAGCCGGGCGGTGATCGTCGGGGTGGGCCGGTGCTCCCCGGAGGCGATGTAGGCGTCGGAGGCGCGCACCATCTGCACGACGAGTCCGGCGTAGAGCGCGTGCGCGGCGTCGATGTCCTCGGCGAACCCGTAGGCGTAGACGAACGTCGAGTTCGACGCGACGTCGCAGCGCACCTCGTTGGCGGATGCGATCCCCACGAACAGCTGCACGTAGGTGCGCAGCCCCCGGGTGCCGGCCTCGCCGATCGTGATCGTGCGCTGCACCGGGGCGGTCGCCGCCGTCCGCGCTGCGGAATGCGAGCGGGCCACCGCCAGGTCGATGGAGGTCGCCGTCGCCAGCCGCTGGGCCGCCGCCATGAACGCCTCGGCCTCGTGGGCGTTGTCGGTGCCTTCGGCCTGGCGCAGCAGCGCGGCGATCCGCGCCAGCATCTTGTCCTCTGTTGCGGCGGTCATGGACGCACGCTAACCGACTCGGCCGACACCGCGCCGACCGTCATTCACAGGTGCGCGTCGATCCACCCGACGACGTCGGCGAGGACCTGCTCACGCTCGGGCTCGTTGAACACCTCGTGGTAGAGGCCCGGGTAGACGGTCAGCTGCACGTCGGCGGAGCCGGCGCACTCGGCCAGCCGACGGCTGCCGGCGGCCGGCACCAGGCCGTCGTCCTCGCCGTGGATCACCAGCAGGGGTGCCGACAGCGCCGCCGCCCGCTGTGGCATCGTCTCCCCCACCTGGATCAGCGCCCGGGCCACGCCCGCCGGCACCCGGCCGTGGTGCACCAGCAGGTCGCTGTCGTAGGCGGCGACCACCGCGGGATCGCGGGAGACCAGGCTCGAGTCGAGTTTCTCCACCGGCAGTCCGGGGGCGATCGCGCCGAGCGCCTTCGCGACGAACGCCAGCACCGGCGAGACCGCATCGGTCATGTCCACCGCAGGCCCGGACAGCACCATCAGCCGGTAGTCGTCGGGCCGGTCGACGCCGTAGCTGAACACGATCGCCCCGCCCATGCTGTGGCCGAGCACCACCACCGGCAGCCCTGGATGCTCCCGGGCGGCGATGCCGACCAGCGTGTGAAAGTCACCGGTGTACTCCGAAAGGTCGTGCAGCAGAACCCGTTTGCCACCGGACCGGCCGTGCCCGCGGTGGTCCAGCGCGTACGTCGCCAAGCCGGCGGCGCCGAACCGCTGCGCGACGTGGTGGTAGCGCCCGGCGTGCTCGCCGAAGCCGTGGGACAGCACCACCACCGCACGCGGCGCCGCCGCCGGCGCCCAGGTGTCGTAGACGATCCGCACCCCGCGCTGCCCGTCGAAGGCATGTTCAGTGCGGGTTGCGGGGTCGGTGGCTGCCATCAGGGCAGCCTAACCGGGGCCCGCGCACCCCGGTAGCGTGACCGGGCATGGGACGAGTCGACGGCAAAGTGGCACTGATCAGCGGCGGCGCGCGGGGCATGGGTGCGGCCGACGCCCGCGCACTGGTCGCCGAGGGGGCCCGGGTGGTGATCGGCGACGTCCTCGACGAGGAGGGCGCCAAAATCGCGCTCGAACTCGGGGACGACAACGCCCGCTTCGTGCACCTCGACGTCACCCAGCCCGATCAGTGGCAGGCGGCCGTCGACACCTGCGTCGAGGCGTTCGGCAAGCTCGACGTGCTGGTCAACAACGCCGGGATCGCCAACGTCAACACGCTGGAGAACTTCTCCCTGGAGCAGTGGCAGAAGATCATCGACATCAACCTGACCGGGACGTTCCTGGGCATGCAGGCCGCGGTCGCGCCGATGAAGGCCGCCGGCGGCGGGTCGATCATCAACGTCGCCTCGATCGAGGGCCTGCGCGGCAGCCCCGGACTGTACGGCTACGTGGCCTCCAAGTTCGGGGTGCGCGGACTGGCGAAAGCCGCCGCACTGGAACTGGCCGAGCACAACATCCGGGTGAATTCGGTGCTGCCCGGGCTGGTGCGGACCCGGATGACGATCGCGATCCCGGACGATTTCCTGCAGATCCCGCTGGGCCGCGGCGCCAAGCCCGCCGAGGTGGCCGCCTGCGTGCTCTACCTGGCCTCCGATGAGTCGTCGTACTCGACCGGGGCCGATTTCGTCGTCGACGGCGGCCTGACCGCCGGGATTCCACACAAAGGTTAGTAATACGCCGTTTCCGCACTTCAGAGAACTCACAGGCAGCTGAGTTGTAACACGTTCTCACGGTGTGACTAATATCTCTCGCATGAAGACCAAGGGTGCACTGCTGTGGGAGGTCAACTCGCCGTGGCGGGTCGACGAGATCGAACTGGACGACCCGGTTGCCGACGAGGTTCAGATCCGGATGCATGCCGCGGGCATGTGCCATTCCGACTATCACCTGACCACCGGCGCCACCCCGATGGGCCTGCCGGCGCTCGGCGGCCATGAGGGCGCCGGCGTGGTCACCAAGGTCGGCAAGAACGTGACCGGCATCGAGGAGGGCGACCACGTCATCCTGGCCTTCATCCCGGCCTGCGGCGTCTGCCCGCCGTGCATGAAGGGCTTCCGGTCGCTGTGTGACCGCGGCGCGGTGCTGCTGGGCGGCAAGGCGATCGCCGACGGCCGGTCCTGGATCCACGCCGGCAGCCACGAGGTGTCGCCGATGAACCTGCTCGGCACGTTCGCGCCGTACATGACCGTGCACAAGGATTCCGTCGTCAAGATCGACAAGGACGTGCCGTTCGAGTCGGCGGCGATCATGGGCTGCGCAGTCCCGACCGGGTTCGGGTCGGCCACCAACGTCGCCGAGGTGCAACCGGGCGAGACCGTCATCATCATCGGCGTCGGCGGCATCGGGATGAGCGCCCTGCAGGGCGCGGTGCTCTCCGGGGCGCGCCGGGTGATCGCGATCGACCCGTCGGAGTTCAAGCGCGAGCAGGCGATCAAGTTCGGCGCCACGCACGTCTACCCGTCGATGGCCGAGGCGATCATGCCGGTGATGGAGGAGACCTGGGGCCTGATGGCCGACAAGACCATCATCGCCGTCGGCGAGATGAAGGGTGAATACCTCGAAGAGGCGATGATCCTGACCGCCAAGACCGGCACCTGCGTGGTGACCGGGATGGGCAGCATGGTCGACGCCGACGTCAAGCTGAACCTGTTCCTGTTCACCATGTTGCAGAAGACGTTGAAGGGCAACATCTTCGGCGGCGGCAGCTCGCACATCGAGACGCCGCGGCTGGTGGGGCTGTACAAGTCCGGGCTGCTCAAGATCGACGAGATGATCACGCAGACCTACAAGCTCGAGGACATCAATCAGGGCTACCAGGACATGCTCGACGCCAAGAACATCCGCGGCGTCATCACGTTCGACGAGAGCGACTGGTGACCCATTAACCTGAAGCGATGACCACCTTCGACGTCCGGGCCGCCGCCGACCGCGCGGTGTCCCGGACGTCGTGGCTTGAGTCCCGGCATTCGTTCTCGTTCGGGGACTACTACGACCCGGACAACACCCACCACGGGCTGCTGCTGGTCAACAACGACGACGTGGTCGCACCGGATTCGGGCTTCGACACCCACCCGCACCGGGACGCCGAGATCGTCACCTGGGTGCTCTCCGGCGCGCTGAGCCATCGTGATTCGATCGGCAACTCCGGTGTCGTCGTCCCCGGACTGGCGCAGCGGATGTCGGCGGGCAGCGGCATCCTACACTCGGAGCGCAATGAATCCGCCGATGAGCCGGTGCATTTCGTGCAGATGTGGATCATGCCGGACACCCCCGGGCGCACCCCGGGATACCAGCAGCGGGAGGTCGGTGCCGCACTCGACGGCGGCGGGTTGGTGACCGTCGCGTCCGGCAGCGACCCCGACGCCGCCATCACCATCGGCAACGCCAACGCCACCCTGTACGCCGCCCGGTTGCAGCCGGGCGACAGTGTCGAACTGCCCGATGCGCCCTATGCGCACCTGTTCGTGCCGAGCGGCTCGGTGGAGCTGGAAGGGGCGTGTCCGCTGGCAACCGGCGACGCGGTCCGGTTCGCTGGGGGCGGCGGGCAGCGGGTGACGGCCACCGCACCGGCGGAGGTGCTGATCTGGGCGATGCGGTCACGACTCGGCGGCTGAGTTCGCCGTCAGCTCACATCCAGTGGACGCACAGTATTTTCGGGCATGCTGATCCTGCTTTTCACATGATCTGCTTACCGAAAGGTCTCTCTCGATGCCTCGTCACCGCCGGAGAATCGGACGCACGACTGCGGCGGGAGCGCCGGTCTGCGCGTTCCTGGCGCTGCTGGCCGCCCCGGTGGCGGGTGCCGACGTCGATGACCTGATCACCGACCTGGTCAACCCCGCCGACTGGGCCGGCAGTGCGGCCGTCGACCCGTCGGATTTCTGGGCGCAGACCCTGCAGCAGGACCTGGTGCTGCCACTGCACGCCGCGGTCGAGAACTTCCTCGACACCCCGGCCGGCAAAGCACTCGATTCGAATGTCGCGTTTCAGTTCTTCGACGACAGTTGCGGCCTGATCTGCAACGGCGCCCCGGGCACCGAGGCGCATCCCGACGGCGGCAACGGCGGCCTGCTGTTCGGCGACGGCGGCGCCGGCTGGACCAGCACCGAGGCCGGGGTGGCCGGCGGCGACGCGATCGGGCTGATCGGCAACGGCGGCACGGGCGGGGCCGGCGGGGCCGACGCCCACGGCGGGGCCGGCGGTATCGCCACCGACATCGGCAACGGCGGCGCCGGCGGCAACGGCGGGGCGGGCGCGATCGGCGGGCTCGGCGGCTGGGGCGGCGCGACGGCCGGGGTGACCGGCGCCGACGGCACCGGGGCCGCGATCCACGGTGCGGTGCCGCTGACCGTGCACAACAACGAACCGGTCATCAACGTCTCGATCGGCGGCGGTCCCGCGGTGCCGATGCTGGTCGACACCGGTTCGGCCGGCCTGATGGTTCCGCTGTCGGATGTCGGGGTGCAGCACATCGGGTTCCCCACCGGCATCGGGTTCGCCAAGTTCGGCGGCGATGAGCAGATCGTCTACCTGAAGGTCCCGACGACGATCTCGTTCGGCGGCGACACCGGCACCCAGGCGGTCGTCGACGACGTGCCGGTCTTCGGCTTCCCACACGGCTTCAACTCGATCATGACGCCCGGAATCGACGGCATCGTCGGCGTCGGCCCCGGCGCGCTGGGCCCGGCCGTCAGCCCGGTGGCGGCGCTGCCTGGCGACCTGAACCAGGGTGTGCTGATCGACGAGCCGCAGAGCCTGCTGCAGTTCGGCGCCAACCCGCTGCCCGAGCGCGTGGCGCTGGACGGCTCGCCGCTGGTCGATCACCTGAGCCTGCAGATCGGCGACGGCCCGCTGGTGCCGTTCAACCAGGTGGTGGCGATCGACTCCGGCGGCAAGGTGGGGATGTTGCCGTCGTCGGTGTTCGATGGCGCGCTGTCCGGATCGAGTGGCGGGTTGGCCTACTCGGTCTACTCCGACACCGGCAGCGGCGATCCGACGCTGGTGTACTCCTACACCCCGGACGCGCAGACCGGTTCGCCGCTCGTCCTGCCCGACGCCCAATTGAAGGACCTCTACTTCTTCCCGAACACCGGCAACGCGCCGTTCCTGGGGCAGCCGGTGTACATCGCGAACAGCCCGAGCGGCAGCGGGCAGACGATCTTCGACGAGTTGCCGGGCACCGTGACGCCCAAGCTGTAGCTACGTGACCACGGCCTCACAGGCAATTAGATCGGGTTTCGCGACTGCCATCTCCGCCCCGACCCGGCGCTGATCTACACGAAGCCCGAAGACGGGACGTTGGCGCTCGCCAGATTGGGTTCACACAGTGAACTAAGCCTGTAGCGCCCCAACATCACCACGTAGCTTCGACCGGGACTCGGCCCGGGATACGTTCTGATCGCCCGCAAATCTTCGGCTCCGGAAGGTGCTGCCCTCGATATCGATAATCGGTATCGTGCATTTCATGGGCAAGGACACCCCGTTCGCGCTCGACCCCCACGAGACTCCACTGCGCGCGTTACGCGACGCCCTTGAAACCGGTGAGCGCAGCGGTGAATCGACACCGTTCGACTTCGACGCGTTCCTGGACGGCAAACGGGCCTCCGAAGCCGCCACCGGATAACCACTTCAAAACCGTACCGGCACAACCCGATCACACCCGTTGACAGTGCGCTGATCGCCGTTAACGTGGAAAGTTGTTGTCTCCCAGTCGTATGCCGAAGGGCCGAACATTGCCGACACTCGCCGCGATCGCCCGGCGCGCGGCCGCCTGCTGCGCGGCGATGCTGCTGCTGTGCACGGCCGGGCCGCCGGTGGCACGGGCGGTCGACGGACGCGACCAGTTGGCCGCCGCGATCGCCCGCAGCCGCGGCTCCTACCTGGTCTACAACTTCGGCGGCGGTCACCCGACGCCGATGCTCAACGCGGCCGGCAACTGGTATGAGATGCCCAACGGCGGGCACCTGACCGTCATCAAGTCGGCGTCCCGGCAACTGGAGCCACATCTGCTGGTGGACAGTCACTCCGGGCAGCAGTCCCGGTGCGAGCGCAATCCGCGGGCCCGCACCGGCGAGGGACTGCATCAGGCCTCGGAGATCTACACCCCGCTGCAGGCCTGGCAGGCGCTGGGGCGGCCGACGGTGGCGATCAACGCGAACTTCTTCGACATCCGCGGCCAGCAGGGCGGCTCGTGGCGGTCCACCGGTTGCAGTTCACCGCTGGGCGTCTACGTCGACAACACCCGCGGACAGGGCCGGGCCAACCAGGCGGTGACCGGCACCATCCCCTACGCGGGCAAGCAGGGCCTCTCCGGCGGCAACGAGCACTGGTCCACACTGGCGACGATGATCCTGCCGACCCACGGTGTGCCACAGGTGATCTGGCCCAACGGCGGCCGCGACGGCGGGGACTATGACGCGGCCGGGCCGACTGTCACCGACCTGGTCAACCGGGGCGAGCGGTTCGTGGCGATCAGCGGGCTGGGTCTGCTCGCCCCCGGTGTCAGCGGCCAGCTCAACGACGGTGGGCCGAGCGCGGCCCGCACCGCGCTCGCCTACTCCCGGCCGAAAGACGAGATGTACATCTTCCAGGGCGGCAACTACACCCCGGACAACATGCAGGATCTGTTCCGCGGCTTGGGTTCTGACACCGCGATCCTGCTCGACGGTGGGACGTCGTCGGCGATCGTGCTGCGCCGCGACGTCGGCGGCATCTGGGCGGGGGCTGGCACGCCGCGCGGATCGTGCGACAACGCCCTGGTGCTGTGCGACGCGCACGAGCGTGCGCTGCCGGGCTGGCTCGGGTTCAACTAGCCGCCGCCGTCACTCAGGGCATGTCGACTTTGGCGGCCAGCCAGCGGCCGCCGACCTTCTCCATCGTCATCACGATGCGGCTGCGGTCGATCTGCGGCTCCGGGCTGGCCTTGTTGCTCACCGCCTGATCCACGAACAGCAGCACCTCGACCCGCTTCTTGGTGGCAGACGAGACGGCGGCATCGACGACGGTGCCGTGCGCGGTCGCCCTGTTCTCGATCAGCAGGCGACGAAGCTGTTCACTGGATTTGGCGTACATCTCCTTGAACTCACCGGTGGCGCCGTCGAGCACCTCGGCGAAATTCTTGTCGATGTCGTCGGGGTTCACCCCGGTCAGCGTCAGCGTGTAGCGTTCGGCGGCTTCGAGCGCCTGCGCGGCGGCCACCGCCCGCTCGTGCTGGGCGTACAGCAGCCAACCCTCGTACGACGCGACGATCACCCCGAGCGCGAGCACAGCCACCGCGAGCCACGACCGCCGCGACGCGGGAGGCGCGACTACCGCCGGCACGTCGAGGGGTTCGGGGGCCTCGGCGGCCTCGGGGGTTTCGGGGGGTTCGGGGGCCTCGGGGGTTTCGGGGGTTTCGGGGGTTCCGCCGACACCCTCGGCGTCGTCTTCCGGGGCCTCCGTCGCAGCCGGCTCCGGTTCGGGCCGGTCGTCGTCGAACAGCCGCCGGACGTCGTCGTACTCCCGGCGCAGTTCGGGATCGGAGAGCACGCCGAAGGCCTCGAACACCTCGGTGGACCGCGCGCCGCCGCGCACCAGCGCTCGGTAGGCGGTCTTGATCTCGTCGGCGGAGGCATCGGGGGTCAGGCCCAGATCGACATAGAAATCCCTGTCGATCCACTCACGCCGGGCCATTACGCGTCACCTTCTCCTTCGGGGTCGCCCCGGGGGCGGGTCGACCGCGCCGACGGTACCGGAGAGCCCCCGCCCCCGTCGCCAGCGTGCAGAACTCACCACCCCCACCTGGACTTTTACCGGTGATCTGTGCACGCCCGCGGCAGAGGATTACGTGCAGGCCCCGGAGTTGCGCAGCGCGGCGCCCCACCCCGCGGCGGCGTCGATGTGCGGGCGGGTGAACCCCGACGGCTGCCGCTTGCGCATGCCGTCGGCGATGCGGGACAGCTGGAACAGCACGCCGGTGAGCTGTTCGCCGCCGTAGATCGGTGAGTACGGCCCGTAGTTGTCCGGGTTGTTGCGGATCGTCAGCGGCGCCAGTCGCGGGCCCAGGAAGCCGGTCGACCGGTCGATGTTGGCGACGACGGCGTCGACCTGCCCCTGCAGCCCGGGATAGACGTCGTGCCTTGTGTCCAGGGCGTGGTTGACGTCGTTGATCTGCCCCAGCAGCGGGTCGAACTGCGCTCCGAACCACTGGCAGGAGTCCGACATGCCGCTGATCATCTCCGGCGTCAGCTGGTAGGTGAACGTGTTGTACGGCCAGAAATCCGAATGCGGCGACCAGTCCGTGGGCACGGGGGTGAACACCGGCAGCGCCGGTGGCGGCTGCCCCGGATCGGCAGCCGCACCGGGCAGCCCCAACCCCGCGACGCTCACCGCGCAGGCCGCCCACACCGCGACCGCACGCGCCGTTTTTCCCGCCATCGGCATCCTCCCCACCGTCGTCACCAGCCATAACTCAAGTCATGTTGCCCCGGCCCGCAACGTCAGTACATTGTGTCCGACATCATTACGCGATCAACAGTGCCGTTATCGTCACATGAATTTCCTCTCACATCGAGCGAACCCTACCGCGGAGTAAGAAGGGTGGTTAGCATGTCGGCCATGCTTCGTCCCCTTCGTCCGCAGTTGCGGTCGTCATGCGGACCGGATATCCGGAGCCGGCGACCATGACCGCGCAGGACGAGCGCGACCTGGTCGGCGAACCGCCGCTGGATGGGGTTGCCGCAATAGAGGATTGGGCCGTCGGCTACGTCAAACGGCACCCGATGGCTTCACTGACCACGGTCGGCGAGCAGTGCATCCTCGCGGTCCGCACCATCCAGTACTTCTTCGCCGACCTGTTCAGCGGCCAGTTCCAGTGGGGCGAGTTCGTCCGGCAGAGCGCGTTCATGGCGACCACCGCGGTGCTGCCGACGGTCCTGGTGGCGCTGCCGATCGGGGTGACGCTGTCGATCCAGTTCGCGCTGCTGGCCAACCAGGTCGGCGCCACCTCGATGGCCGGCGCCGCCGCCGGGCTCGCGGTGATCCGACAGGCCGCCTCCCTGGTGGCGGCGATGCTGATGGCCGCCGCCGTCGGCTCGGCGATCACCGCCGACCTGGGTTCGCGCACCATGCGCGAGGAGACCGACGCGATGGAGGTCATGGGGGTCTCGGTGATCCGGCGACTGGTCGTGCCCCGGTTCGGTGCGGCGATCATGATCGGCCTGGCTCTGACCGGGATCACCTGCTTCGTCGGCTTCCTGGCCAGCTACCTGTTCAACGTCTACTTCCAGAAGGGCACCCCGGGCAGCTTCGTGGCGTCGTTCTCGTCGTTCGCCACCACCGGCGACATGATCGTCGCGCTGCTCAAGGCGATCGTCTACGGCGCGATCGTCGCGGTGGTGTCCTGCCAGAAGGGGCTGTCCACCAAGGGCGGGCCGGCCGGCGTCGCCAACTCGGTGAACGCCTCGGTGGTGGAGGCGATCCTGGTGCTGATGATCGTCAACGTCGGGATCAGCCAGCTCTACAACGTGCTGTTCCCGCGAACGGGGCTGTAGGCGTGGCCGTCTCAACGTACGTCCCGACGATCGCGCGGCCGCTGGTCGCCGGCTACCGGCTGCTGTCCAAGCCGACCATCAAGCTCGGCCACATGCTGGTGTTCTTCGGCCGGGCCGCCGCCGGCGTGCCGACGGTGTTCCGGCACTACCGCAAGGAGTTCCTGCGGCTGCTCTCCGACATCGCCTGGGGCAACGGCTCGATCGTGGTCGGCGGCGGCACCGCCGGGGTGGCGATCGTGCTGGGCTTCACCGCCGGCGCCCTGGTGGCGATCGAGGGCTATAACTTCCTGAACCTATTGGGCCTGGGGCCGGCCACCGGTTTCATCTCCTCCCTGGTCAACACCCGCGAGCTGGCGCCGATCATGGCGGCGATGGCGTTCGCCATGCAGGCCGGCTGCCGGTTCACCGCGCAGCTCGGCGCGATGCGGATCGCCGAGGAGATCGACGCCCTGGACTCGATCGCGATCCGGCCGATCCCGTTCCTGGTCACCACCCGGCTGCTGGCGTCGACGATCGCGGTCATCCCGCTGTACGTGGCCTGCCTGGCCATCACCTACCTGACCTGCCAGGTCGTCACCGGGGTCATCAGCGGCGGGTCGATCGGCCCGTACCTGCACTACTTCACGATGATGCTGGCCGGCAAGGACATCGTCTACTCGATCCTCAAGTGCGTGGTCTTCGTCTGGCTGGCGTCGACCGTGCAGTGCTACTACGGCTTCTACGCCTCCGGCGGCCCGGAGGGCGTCGGCGTCGCCGCCGGTCACGCGATGCGGGCGTCGATCACGATCGTGATCATGGTCAACATGCTGCTGACGATGGCGCTGTGGAGCGTCGACGCCGGCGCCAGGTTCGGCGGCTGACATGGGTATCGGCACCGGCAACTCCCTCGACACCGACGGCCGCGGCCCCTCGGAGCGCCAACTGCTCGGCGCCGGGGCCGTGGTGCTGACGGTGATCGTGCTGGTCACCGCGACTCTGCTGGCGAAGTCCACCGGCATGCTCAACGCCTACGTGCGGGTGATCGCCGACCTGGTCAACGTCGGCGACGGGCTGCCGGCCAAGTCCGACGTGCGCTACCACGGACTGCTGGTCGGCGACGTCACCGACGTGATCCCGGCCGCCTACGGCAAGCCGAACTACGTGCACATCGAGCTCAAACCGGAGTTCGCCCGCGACATCCCCAAGACGGTGACCGCGCGGGTGGTGCCGTCGAACGTGTTCGCGGTGTCGTCGATCCAGCTGGTCGACCCCGGCGGCGTGGAGAGTTCGGCCGCCGCCATCGACCCGGGCACCCACATCCCCGAGGACGGCGACCTGTCGACGGTGCTGTTTCAGACCACGGTGTCCAAACTCCGCGACATCCTGGCCGCCACCGGCCGCGGGCGCGAGGACCACAGCCTGGGCATCCTGGCCGCCGTCGGCGCGGCCACCGACAACCGCCGGGTGAAGCTGCTCAACGCCGGTGCGCACATGACCCGGCTGCTGGACCAGCTGAACGGGATCGTCGCCACCGAGCCGGGGCCGTCGACGGTCTCCGCGCTGCTCAGCGCCACCCAGGGCCTGGCCGCCACCGCACCCGACCTGGTCGACGCACTGCACCAGGCGGTCGAGCCGATGCGGGTGTTCGCCGAGAAGCGCGCCCAGCTGGCGTCGCTGATCGGCGGCGCCCAGCACACCGTCGGCGTCACCCGGGAGTCCCTCGACAACCACATCGACCAGCTGATCCAGATCACCCACGATCTGACCCCGGTGATCGGGGTGTTCGCCAACAACCACGACAAGTTCGTGCCGATCTTCACCCGGGTGAACACGCTGTCGGACAAGTTCTTCAAAGAGCTCTACAACGACGACCTGATCACCAACAACATGCGGGTCAACCTGTCCTGGACCCCGATGCACACCTACACCCGGGCGGACTGCCCGCAGTACGGGGAGATGAAGGGCCCAAGCTGCTTCAACGCGCCGCTGATCGAGGTCCGCTCGGAGCTGCCGGAGAACATGCTGCCGCAGAACTACCACTTCCCGGCCGGCCTGGAACCGCCGCCGGGCACCGAGATCGGCCCGGACGGCAACCTGCGGGCGGTCGGGCCGCCGCTGATCAACCCGCACCCCGACCTGACCGACAACAACCCGCCGCTGCCGTGGTGGACCGGTCCGGCGCCCCGGATGCCCACCTCCGGCGACCCGCTCGACCCGGGACCCCCGCCACCGCCGGCACCGCCGATCCCGTCGCAGCCGCACGCGCCGGAGTTCTCACCCGCCGCACCGGTGGCACCGGCGTCCTACGGCGGCGGTACCGCGCCCGCCGCCTACGGCGGCAACGTGGGTCCGGTCGGCAGTCAGGCGGAGCGCAACCAGCTCGGCCTCATCACTGGGCAGCATGAGCCCGCGTCGGTGGCGACCCAGGTGCTGCTCGGCCCGGTCGCCCGCGGCACGGTGGTCTCGAAGGCAGGGGTCTCGAAAGCGGAGGGGCACAAGTGAAACTGCGCGGGCCGCTGATCGGCGTCTCGATCTTCATGGTCGTCGCCACCGTGCTGACCTGGCTGGTCTACGCCACGCTGCGCCGCGACGTGGCCGGGGCGACGACGCCGTACGCGGCGGTGTTCAGCGACGTGTACGGGCTGCGCGACGGCGACGACGTGCGGATGGCCGGGGTCCGGGTGGGCCGGGTGGAGAAGGTCGCGCTCGACGGCAAGCTCGCGAAGGTCTCGTTCATCGTGCAGAGCAACCAGCCGCTGTACGGCAACACGGTCGCGTCGGTGACCTATCAGAACATCATCGGGCAGCGCTACCTCGGCCTGTCGCTCGGCACGCTCGGCAACAACGAGCGGCTGCCCCGCGGCAGCGTCATCCCGCTGGAGCGCACCGAGCCGTCGTTCGACGTCGGTGTGCTGCTCAACGGGTTCAAACCGCTGATGTCGCTGCTGAATCCGAAGCAGGCCGACGATCTCACCAAGGGTGTGCTGCAGTCGCTGCAGGGCGACCGGGCGTCGATGGCGGAACTGGTGGATCAGTCCTCGACGCTGACCCAGACGCTGGCCGGCCGCGACGAGGTGCTCGGCGATCTGATCACCAGCCTGAACAAGGTCACCGGCACCATCGCCGGCCAGAACGACCAGCTGGACCACACACTGACCCAGGCCCGCCGCGCGATCGCCGACTTCGACTCGCGGCGCCCGGCGCTGCAGTCCTCGGTCGGCTCGCTGGCCCAGGTGACCCGGCAACTGTCGACGATCGCCGACGAGGTGTTCCCGTCGCTGGAGGAGATGGTCAACCGGCAGCCCGGCTTCACCAAGCACATGGCGCAGATCGAGCCGCAGCTGGCGTTCACCGGCGCCAACCTGCCGCTGCTGCTCAAGGGGCTGGGCCGGGTGTTCGGGGAGGGCTCCTACGGCTCGGCCTACGTCTGCGACCTCAACCTCGCCGGGTTCTGGCCGGGCCTCAACGACATGACCACGATCATCGTCAACGCCGCCACCCCCGGCAACGCCGCCCCGATCACCTCGAAGAACCTGGCCTGGCACACCCCGAGATGCAGGAACACCACCAATGGCTAGCGCACTGTTGACCCGGCTGGCCGAGCAGCGGCGGCGGCACTTCTCCGGCCCGCTGGAGTCCTACAACACCACCCTGCTGGGGTTCCTGGCGCTGGTGGTGGTGGCCGTCGTCGTCGCCGCATCGCTGTTCGTGAAGGTGATCGGCTTCGGCTACACCCGCTACACCGCGGAATTCGCCCAGGCGGCCGCGCTGGCCGCCGGCAACCCGATCACGGTCGCCGGCATCGAGGTCGGGCACGTGACCAGCATGAAACTCGTCGGGGACCACGTCGAGGCGGGCCTGAGCGTGCGCAACGACATCCCGATGGGCCGCGACACCCGCGCGGTCATCCAGGTCATGACGATCCTGGGCTCGCGCTACCTGCAGCTGGAGCCCGACGGTCCCGGCAAGGTGCCCGGGAAGCGGATCGACCTGGCGCACACCCAGGTGCCCTACGACCTACAGAGCCTGCTGGAGGACGCGACCACCACCTTCGACCAGGTCGACTCCGACCAGTTCGGGCAGTCGCTGGCCGTGCTGGGCCGGCAGCTGTCCGGCCTGCCGCCGATCATCCCGCAGGCGATGACGAACCTGCGCACGCTGGCGAAGATCACCGGGGACCGGCGCGACCAGCTCGGCACCCTGCTGGCCAGCACCGAGCGGGTGGCGAACACGCTACGCAACCAGCAGACCGACCTGGGCAACCTGGTCGACCAGAGCCAGGACTTCATCGGCGAACTGGTGGTGCGGCAGAACACCTTTCACGCGATGCTGGCGGCGCTGACCAACCTGGTGGCCAACCTGAACAACCTCGTCGTCAACGACCGCGGCATGCTCGACGACATGCTCGCGAACCTGCGGGAGCTCTCCGACATGCTGGGTCAGCATGACGATCTGCTGCGCAGCCTGCTGCAGTCCGCCCCGCCGGTGCTGCGCGGCCTGACCAACTCCACCGGGTACGGGCCGGCCGTCGAGTTCTACGTGGGCAACGGCATCGCGATCGACTCGTGGATGTGCGCGATCAGCGGACGCGCCAAGCAGTTCAACATGATCGAGTACTTCAAGGACTGCAAATGAGCGCGCCGCCGACCCTGCTCGAAGAGCACGTCGAGGAACCGGACGACACCCCGACCGTCACGCTGCGCACCTCGGGCAGCGACCGTGGCCGTCGCCGGGTCCGGGCGCTGGTCGCCGCGCTGATCGCCGGGGCGCTGGTGGTGGTCGCGGCCGGCGCCTACTACCTGCAGCCGTTCGGCGGCTCGCTCACACTGACCGCGCAATTCGACAGCGCCGCAGGGCTGTACGAGGACAACGTGGTCGCGGTGGTGGGGATGCCGGTCGGCAGGATCACCAAGATCACCCCGAAGGGCGAGTACGTCGAGGCGGAGTTCACCGTCGACCGCGGCGTGAAGATCCCCGCCGACGTGCACGCGGTCACGATCAACACCTCGATCCTCACCGCCCGCCAGATCGAGCTCACCCCGCCCTACCGGGGCGGCGAGACGATCAAGAACCACACCACGATCGGGCTGAACCGGACCAGGACCCCGGTGGCGTTCGACCGGGTGCTCGACATGCTCGACAAGGTGTCGAAGTCGCTCGGCGGTGACGGCAAGGGCAACGGGCCGGTCGCCGACGTCATCAACGCCGGCGCCGGCATCGCCGACGGCAACGGGGAGACCATCAAGTCCGCGCTCGGCGAACTGTCCCGGGCGCTCAAACTCAGCGCGGAGCGCGGCGAGACGACCCGCAACCAGTTGACCACGATCATCACCAACCTGAGCTCGCTGATGGACGCGGCGGCCCGCAACGACGACAAGCTGCGCCAGTTCGGGCACACCACCCGGCAGCTCAGCAAGATGCTCGCCGATGAGGACCTGGGCACCGGCCGCACCGGCCGCAAACTCAACGAGTTGGTGACGCAGGCGGGGGCGCTGATCGACGCCAACCGGGACCACCTCAAGTCGGCCGTGAAGAACGGCGACACCGCCTTCACCACCCTCGTCGACAAGCAGCGCGAGCTGTCGGAGCTCTGAGGAGCCTGACAAAATTCGGACAGTGAGTTTTT
>NZ_JAHCLR010000079.1 GCF_018455725.1 Mycolicibacter acidiphilus | reverse complement strand
ACGACCCGCAGGTCGCCGCGCTGAACCCCGGCGTCACCCTGCCCGACACCCCGGTGGTGCCGCTGCACCGCTCCGACGGCTCCGGTGACACCTTCCTGTTCACTCAGTACCTGTCCAAGCAGGACCCGGACGGCTGGGGCAAGAACCCCGGCTTCGGCACCACCGTCGACTTCCCGGCGGTGGACGGCGCGCTCGGCGAGAACGGCAACGGCGGCATGGTGACCGGCTGCGCTGACACCCCCGGCTGCGTCGCCTACATCGGGATCAGCTTCCTCGACCAGGCGCAGCAGAAGGGCCTCGGCGAGGCCCAGTTGGCCAACGCCGCCGGCAACTTCGTGCTGCCCGACGCCAAGAGCATCCAGGCCGCCGCGGCCGGGTTCACCGACCAGACCCCGGACAACCAGGCGATCTCGCTGATCAACGGATCCGCCCCGGACGGCTACCCGATCGTGAACTACGAGTACGCGGTCGTCAGCTCCAGCCAGAAGGACGCCGCCACCGCGCAGACGCTGCAGGCGTTCCTGCACTGGGCGGTCACCGACGGCAACGCGGCGCAGTACCTGGACAAGGTGCACTTCCAGCCGTTGCCGGACGCGGTGGCGAAGCAGTCGATCGCCCAGATCGCCAAGATCAGCGCCGAATAGCCGGCGGTGGCCGGAACCGGTAGACGCAGCGCCCGCGGCGGCCCTGCGATTCGCTGGCTGGGGGCAGCGGGAGCGGTGATCCCGCTGCTGTCCCTGGTCTTCGTCCTCGGCGTCCTGCTGATCGAGGCGCTGCCCGCGATCAACGTCAACGGGCTGCACTTCTTCACCGGCACCGACTGGAACCCCGGCAACACCTATGGGGAGTCCACCGTCACCCGCGGGGTGGAGCACCCGGTCGGCGCCTATTACGGCGCGCTGCCGTTGATCGTGGGCACCCTGGCCACATCGGCGATCGCACTGGTGATCGCGGTGCCGGTGTCGATCGGGGCGGCGCTGGTGATCGTGGAGCGACTGCCGAAGCGGGTGGCGTCGGCGGTCGGGATGGTGCTGGAACTGCTGGCCGGCATCCCCAGCGTGATCGTCGGGTTGTGGGGCGCGATGACGTTCGGCCCGTTCATCGCCCACCATGTGGCACCGCTGATCGCCCGCACCGCCCCGGACGTCCCGGTGCTGCGCTACTTCCGGGGCGATCCGGGCCACGGCGAGGGTCTGCTGGTCTCCGGCCTGGTGCTGGCGGTGATGATCATCCCGATCATCGCCAGCACCAGCCGGGACCTGATCCGGCAGGTGCCGCTGCTGCCCCGCGAGGGTGCGATCGCGCTGGGCATGACCGAGTTCGAGTGCGCCCGCCGGGTGACGCTGCCGTGGGTGTCCAGCGGCATCATCGGCGCGGTGGTGCTGGGCCTGGGCCGGGCGCTCGGCGAGACGATGGCGGTGGCGATGGTGTCCGGCGCGGTGCTGGGCACCATGCCCAAGGACATCTACTCGACCATGACCACGATCGCGGCCACCGTTGTCTCCCAGCTGGATTCGGCGATGACGGACTTCACGAACTTCGCGGTGAAGACGCTGGCCGAGGTGAGTCTGGTGCTGATGGTGATCACGCTGCTGACCAACGTCGCCGCCCAGCTGCTGGTGCGCCGGGTGTCGGGGACGGCGCTGCCGGTGGGCCGGGGGGTGTGAGATGAACGGTCGCAAGGTGATCAACGCGCTGTTCTGGGCGGCCTGCATCGGCTGCCTGGCGGTGGTGGTGGTGCCGACGCTGTGGATGCTGATCGAGGTGATCGGGCGCGCGGTGCCGGTGTTCCACCTCAGCGTGCTGACCGAGAACACCCGCGGCAACGGCGGCGGGCTGCGCAACGCGATCATCGGCACTGCGGTGCTGGGCCTGGGCGTGCTGCTGGTCGGCGGCACGGTGAGCGTGCTCACCGGGGTGTACCTCTCCGAATTCGCCGGCGGGCGAACGCAGTCCATTCTGCGCGGCGCCTACGAGGTGCTGGCCGGCGTCCCGTCGATCGTGCTGGGCTACGTCGGCTACCTGGCCCTGGTGGTGTTCTTCCACTGGGGGTTCTCGCTGGCCGCCGGTGTCCTGACGCTGTCGGTGCTGGCGATCCCCTACATCACCAAGGCCACCGAGTCTTCGCTGAGCCAGGTGCCGACCTCCTACCGGGAGGGCGCGGAGGCGCTCGGGCTGCCGATCGGCTGGACGCTGCGCAAGATCGTGCTGAAGGCGGCGGTGCCGGGCATCGTCACCGGCATGCTGGTGGCGCTGGCGCTGGCGATCGGCGAGACCGCGCCGATGCTCTACACCGCCGGCTGGTCGAACTCCGCTCCCACCGGCGAACTCACCCACTCCCCGATCGGCTATCTGACCTACCCGATCTGGACGTTCTACAACCTGCCGTCGAAGTCCGCCCGGGACCTGTCCTACGACGCCGCGTTCCTGCTGATCGTGTTCGTGCTGCTGCTGATCCTCGTCGGCCGGCTGATCACCTGGCTGTCGCGGCGGCACTCGGAGTCGAACTGACTACGCTGACAGACCATGTCGAGCAGTGACGGCCCCCGGCCGCTGGACGGCTTCCGGGTGCTGGACTTCACCCAGAACGTGGCCGGTCCGCTGGCCGGGCAGGTGCTGGCCGATCTGGGCGCCGAGGTGATCAAGGTGGAGGCGCCGGGCGGTGACGCCAGCCGGCACATCACCGCGGTGCTGCCCGGCCGGCCGCCGCTGGCGGCGTACTTCCTGCCGAACAACCGGGGCAAGAAGTCGGTGGCCGTCGATCTGACCGACGCCGACGCCCACGCTCGGGTGCTGGCGCTGGCCGACACCGCGGATGTGGTGCTGGAGGGCTTCCGGCCCGGCGTGATGGAGCGACTCGGGCTGGGACCGGATGAGCTGCGGGCCCGCAACCCGAGACTGGTCTACGCGCGACTGTCGGCGTACGGCGGCAACGGACCGCACGGCAGCCGGCCGGGAGTCGATCTGATGGTGCAGGCGGAGGCCGGGATGACGACCGGCATGCCCACTCCGAGCGGCAAACCGCAGATCATCCCGTTCCACCTGGTCGACAACGCCAGCGGACACGTGCTCGCGCAGGCGGTGCTCGCCGCCCTGCTCAACCGGGAGCGGCACGGCGTCGCCGACGTGGTGCGGGTGGCGATGTACGACGTCGCGGTGGGCCTGCAGGCCAACCAGTTCATCGTCCACCTGAACCGCCCGGACCCGCCCCCGGTGCCGCCGGCCGCGAAGCCGCGGCGCAAGGGCGTCGGCTTCGCCACCCAACCCTCCGACGCCTTCCGGACCGCCGACGGCTACGTGGTGCTCAGCGCGTACACGCCCAAGCACTGGGAGATCCTGTGCCGCACCATGAATCGCCCCGATCTGATCGACGACGAGCGGTTCGCCGACCAGCGGTCCCGGTCGATCAACTACGCCGAGCTTACCGCGGAGCTGGAGGCGACGCTGGCCACGGCGACGTCGGCCGAATGGGTGGATCGGTTGCAGCACAACGGATTGATGGCGTGCCTGGCCAACACCTGGAAGCAGGTGGTCGACACCGACCTGTTCGCGGAGAACCAACTGGCGCTGCGGGTCAGCGGCACAGCCGGGGACACCGGGGCCGTCACCGTGGTCCGCACCCCGGCCCGGTACTCGTCGTTCGACGCCGTCGCCCCCGGTCCCCCACCGACCCTGGGTCAGCACACCGACGAGGTGCTGCACCCCCCGCCTACACCGTGACGGCGCTGGCGGAAGCCCGGGCCGCCGCCGGAGTGCAGACCGCGCAGCTGTCCGCCGGTGTCACCGCGTATCACGTATCGGGGGAGGCCGGCCCGTGGGTGGTGCTGGTGCACGGCATCCTGACACCGAGCTTCGCGTTCGAACCGCTCGCGGAGATGCTTGCCGCACATGGGTTTCGGGTGCTTCGTTATGACCAGTTCGGGCGCGGCCTGTCGGACCGGCCGGTAGCCGACTACGACCTGGCGTACTACGTCGGCCAACTCCGTGAGCTCACCGACCGGCTCGGCATCGACACCATGCACCTCATCGGCTGGTCGATGGGCGCGGTCATCGCGAGCCGGTTCGCCGCCGACGCACCGGGCCGGGTGGCGAGCCTCTGCCTGATCGCGCCGGGGCTGTTCCTGCGCCCGCCGTACCCGCTGCGGGTGGCACGCCGGCTGCCGGGGGCGGCGACGGTGATCGCCGCGCAGGTCGGCACCCTGATCGGCCGGCTGGCACCACTGCACCTGAGCGATCCGGCGGCCTGCCCGGACTACGGCTCGCGCACCGCGGAGCAACTGCGCTTCCCCGGGGTGGGCCGGTCGTTCGCCGCCACCGTGCTGCACTTCCCGATCGACGCCGGCAGTGATTTCTCCTGGGTCGGTGAACATCCCCGGCCGGTGCTGGTGATCTGGGGCGACGCCGACCGGGTCACCCCGTACGCCAACGCACCCCGGGTGCTGGACTGCTTCCGGCAGGCGACGCTGCTGACGGTGCCGGGTGCCCGGCACGCGGTGCACCTCGACCACGCCGACGTCGTTCACCCGGCGATCCGGGACTTCCTGCTGGCCGCCACCGCCGCGGCGAACTGACCGGGCGGGCTCGCCAGCACCCGCGCCGCCGCCAGCGCCGCCAGCAGCACCGCGACGCACACCAGGCCGTCGTCCTTGAGTCCCCACTTGATCGCGACCAGGGTTGCGGCGCCGGCGATCATCAGCAGTGTGCCGACCGCACCGCTGCGACCCGGCCGCACCACCACCGGGGCGTCCCAGCCGGGCAGCGGGGTGTTCTCCAGCGGCCGCAGTGCCACGAACAGCACCCCCACCAGTGCTGCCACCACCAGCAACTGCACGATGCTGAGTGCGGCGAAGTGCGGCTGGCCCGGGTAGCGCGGGGCGCCGAGCAGGTCGAAGACCAGGTGCGTGCCGAGCAGCACCGGGATGTGCCACAGGTACAGCGTCATCGCACCGGAGTTGCCGATCGCGGTCCACCACCAGACCCGGGGCCGCTGCGCCCACCGGGCGATCGCCGGCGCCGCCCAGATCGCCAGCACGCTGGCGATGATCGCGTGCCCGGCCAGCAGCAGCGACGGCGGGCTGGTGTTGGACAGTTTCCCGTCGCCGGTGCCCACCAGGCTCAACTGGTAGGGCCCGAACCGCATCAGGGCGACGTTGACCGCCAGCAGCACCGCCGCCACGCGCAGCGCGTCGCGCCGGGGAAGCAGCCCGCGCCGGTAGGCCACCCCGAACATCGCCGGGATCAGCCAGACCGCGAGGTTGACGTAGCCCAGCGCTGCGGCCGCCGGCCAGTGCAGCCGGACCGCGTCGACGATCGCGATGGCGCCGTAGACGGCGACCACCCCGCCGGCCAGCCGCACGGTGGTCGTGATCCGGTACAGCGCCGGCATGGCGGCCAGCACCAGCACGTAGGCACCGAGGAACCACAGCAGTTGGACGCTGACGCCGGCGATCGGTTCGTAGACGTGGATCGGCAGCACCGGGTGCAGGACGATCAGGGCGCAGGCCCAGAACGCCAGGTAGGAGAAGACCGGCCGGAACAGCCGGGTGCAGCGTTTCATCAGCCAGCCGCCCCAGTCGGCGCCGGGCCGCCACGAGCTCAGGCAGGCGGCGGCGCCGGCGAAGAAGAACAGCGGCATGATCTGGAACACCCAGGTCAGCCCCTGCATCGCGGTCGACGTGGTGAGCAGGTTGTCCCAGATCAGCACGCCGTCACGGATGATGCTGGTCGCCATCACGGTGTGGCCGATGACGACGCCGAGCAGGGCCGCGATCCGCATGACGTCCAGGGCGCGGTCCCGGCCGGCCGGGGTCTGCGCCGACAGTTCGGAGGGGCTGGGGAAGTTCAGCAGCGCCGTCATTTCGATCGGTCTCCGTTCTGTGCGAGTTCGCGGGCGTAGCCGGTGCCCATGCCCAGCAGCATCAGGCCGACGACGATGAACGCGCCGACCCGGAACATGCCGTTCAGGGTGCCGAGGTCGAACAGGAACAATTTCGCCGTGGCCGCTCCGGTCAGCATCAGCCCGGCGGTGATCGGCAGCGGGCGGTCGTCGGCGTCGGCGCTGCGCAGTGCGTACCGGAACAGCCAGGCCGCCAGGGCGATCCAGCAGATGGTGGCCGCCATGTGGCCGGCCAGGAATCCGCCGCCGGTGCCGCCGATCAGCACGCCGGCGGTGACGGTGAACGCGGTGGTGGTGTAGACGATCAGCAGTCCGCCGAGCCCGGCCAGCAGTGAGATGTCCTCTCGCTCCCGCAGCACGCCGGCGTCGGGGACCCGGTGGCCGCGCACCAGCAGGGCGATCAGCACGATGGTCAGCACCGCCCCGGCCAGCGTGGACAGCGCCTGCGACAGCGGCACCACCGTCGCGGTCAGCAGCATGCCCGGCGTCGCGTGGCCGATCAGGACGGCGACCCCGATGGCGCCGAATCCGATTGCGGCCCACCGGGCGACGGCACTGGTACGCCCGGCGACCGCGACCACCACCGCCATCGCCAGCAGCACCGGCGCCAGCACCGGCCCGCGGAAGGCCGTGATCGCGGCGACCAGGGCGGCGACCGCCGCCGATCCGCCGAGGATCTGCGCGGCGTCCCGCGGAAGCCCGCGGACCTTCAGTGCGATCGTGAGCAGCACCGCCGCCAGGATGGCGATCAGTGCGGTGGCCGCCGCCGGCGGCACGGCCACCCCGATGGCGAGCAGTGGCACGGTGCCCGCGGCCATCAGCAGCGCGGTCACCCCCGGACGGCTGGTGGCCGGCATCAGCACCAGCCCGCCGGCGATCGCGAGGATCGCCCCGGCGACGCACGCCAGCCCGACCGGCCACGGCTCGTTGCCGGTCAGTGTCACCAGCAGCGGCAGCGTCGGCGCGGCGACGCGGACCGCCGACAGCCAGATCCAGTCGCGGCCCAGCTGCACCGGCAGCACCGCCGCCGACAGCGCGAGCAGGAACGCGACCAGCGTGAGGTCGACGTCGCCGGTGATGAACGGGGCCAGGCCGATCAGCGGTGTCAGCACCAGCAGCCCGAGGTGCTCGGAGTCCCAGCGCCGCGCCAGGGTGAGCCCGGCACCGCCGACGGCGGCGGCCAGCACCAGACCGACGGCCGCGGGCACCCAGTGGTAGACCGTGCTGATCGCGACGACGTCCAGGTAGGCCGCGGCGATGCCGGTGGCGGCCAGGGCGATCGCGCCGGTCCGACCGCCGGGCCGCCCGCGCAGCCGGTGCGCCACCGCGACCAGCCCCGCCGCGAGGGCGGCGCCGCCGGCGACCCGGATCGGCGCACTGAGCAATCCGGCCTGCGCGGCCAGCACCAGCAGCAGCACCACCCCGACCAGGGTCACCGCGACGCCGGCGACGGCGAGCAGTTTGCCGATCCAGCCCGGGTCGTCCTGCGCCGGCCAGGGCTGCGGTGCGGGTCCGGCGGCCGGCTGCGGAGCCGGCTGCGGTGTCACGGGTGGCTGCGCCGCAACCGGCGGGACGGGCCGGGCCACCACCGGAGCGGCCACCGGTACGCGGTGGGTACCGGCGCTGAGCTGCCGATCGAGTTCAGCGAGGTCGCTGGAGACCCGGTACAGCTGCCAGGACATCGCCTGCAGTTCTGCGGAGAGCCGATTGATGACGGCACGATGCGGTTCGGTCACAGCGACCACCTTGCCGGGTTCGGCGCCGCCGCGGATGAGTAGGACTACCCGATCCGGCTGTTACCGATCCAGGCCGTGCTCGATCGCGTAGCGGGTCAGCTCCACCCGGTTGGCGACCTGCAGCTTGCGGAACGTGGCCTGGACGTGGTTCTCCACGGTGCGGTGGCTCAGCGACAGCCGGGCGGCGATCTGTTTGGCCGACAGTCCTTTCGCCACGTGGCGCAGCACCTCGGTTTCGCGTTCGGTCAGCGCTGGAGTGGCCGGTCCGCGATCCGGGCGCTGCGCCAGCCGCCGGTATTCGCCCAGCACCAGCCCGGCCAGGCCGGGGGTGAACACCGCCCGCCCTTCGGCGGTGGCGCGCACGGCGTCGTCGAGTTCGGCCTTCGAGGCGCTCTTCACCAGATATCCCGTCGCGCCGGCTTTCACCGCCTGCAGCACGTCGTCGCGTTCGTCGGACGCCGACAGCACCAGCACCCGCGTCGCCGGTGAGACCTCCAGCACCGCCGCCGTCGCCGCCGCCCCGTCGCCGTCGTCCAGTCGCATGTCCATCACCACCACGTCGGGTTTGACCACCTCGGCCCGGCGGCGCGCGGCGGCGACCCCGTCGGCGGTGGCGACCACGGTGAAGCCGGACTCGGCGAGGTCGCGGGCGACCGCGTCACACCAGATCGGGTGGTCGTCGACGACCATCAGCGTCAGCCCGTCAGTCATCGCGGCCCGCCCGCCGCGGCACGCTGAGCTCCCATTCGGTTCCCTCCCCGATCTCGGTGTGCAGCCGGGCGCTGCCGCCCAGCGCTTCCAGCCGCCCGACGATCGCCTGTGAGATGCCGAGGCGGCCCTGCCGGACCGCCTGCGCCAACCGTCCGTCGGCGATTCCGGGCCCATCGTCGCGCACGCTGACCAGCACCGTGTCGGCCAGATCCTCCAGCAGCACGAACGCCCGGGCATCGGGGCCGGCGTGCTGCCGCACGTTGTCGAGCACGTTGCCGATCGCCGCGTCGAGTTCGGCGGCGACGTCACCCGGCAGCGGCACCGCGGTACCCGGCAGGCTCAGCGACACCCGGTCGCCCTCCCGGCGGCTCAGCAGGCTGCGCAGGTCGGTGCTGCCGGGGGTCGCGGTCAGTTCGCTGGAGCTGACCAGCCGGCGCAGGGCGCGCTCCTGTTCACCGGCCAGTTCCGCCAATTCGGCTGCCGGGCCGCCGATCTCCCGGCCGCGCCGGGCCACCAGCGCCAGCACCTGGATGACGCCGTCGTGGACGTGCCGGGACAGTCGTTCCCGCTCCTCGGTGGCCGCGGCCAGCCGGGTGGCGCGCTGCAGTTCGTCGTGGACGCGGCGGGCGGTCACCGCGGCCATGCCGACCGCCAGCCCGAGCGCGAGCTCGATCACCACGGTGGCGTTGCGGCCGAGGTTGAGGCTGAGGTAGCCCTTGACGAAGGCGCTGGTGGCGGTGACCACCGCGGCGGTCACCATGCCGCCGACCGGGCCGAACTGCAGCGCGGCCGAGACGGTGGCGTTGCTGGCCCACAGCGTCGTCGGCCAACTCTGGTTGTCCAGCGTCCACTGCCGGGAGGCGACGGCATCGGTGGAGAGCATCAGTCCGACGACGACGACGATCTCGGCGAGCACCCACGCCGACCGGTGGCGCACGCCGCGCAGATAGGCGACCGCGGCGACGGCGCTGAAGCCGATCAGCACCGCGAACAGCGCCCGGGTCAGCCCGGGCCGCAGCAGATCACCGTTGATCGCGATCTGAAAACCCAGTGCGTACACGCAACTCAGCAGCCGGAACACCTGCGCCGCCCGCCACAGCGGCGCCGTCGCCTCCGACTCCCGGCTCACCATGGGGTCAGCCCGCCGATCAGACGAATCCCCAAGCGGCACGGGCGATCGCGAGTTCCTCGTTCGTCGGGACCACCAGCACCGCGGTGCGCGCACCGTCCGGTGAGATGATCCGCGCTCCCCTGCCGCTGCGGTTGCGCTGCGGGTCGACGGTGATGCCCAGCCCGTCGAGGCCGGACAGCGCGTCCTCGCGCACCGCGGCGACGTTCTCACCGACGCCCGCGGTGAACGCGATCGCATCCACCCGCCCGAGCACCGCCAGGTAAGCGCCGACGTACTTGCGCAACCGGTGCACGTACACCCCGTAGGCCAGCGTCGCCTCCGGACGCCCGGTCGAAACCTGTTCCAGCAGTTCGCGGAAATCGTTGACCCCGCACAGGCCGCGCAACCCGGAGCGCCGGTTGAGCAGTTCGTCGAGTTCCGCCACGCCCATGCCGGCGGTTCGTTTCAGGTGCATCAGCACGCCCGGATCGAGGTCGCCGCAGCGGGTTCCCATCACCAGGCCCTCCAGCGGCGTCAACCCCATCGACGTCTCCACGGCGACCCCGCCACGCACCGCCGACGCCGACGCCCCGTTGCCCAGGTGCAGCACGATCGTGTTCACCTCGGCCGGTTCCCGACCCAGCAGCGCGGCGGTCTGCTGCGAGACGTATTCGTGCGAGGTGCCGTGGAATCCGTACCGGCGGATGCCGTACTGCGCAGCGACCCCGGCGTCGATCGCGTAGGTGGCGGCCGCCTCCGGCAACCCGTGGAAGAAACCGGTGTCGAAGACCGCGACGTGCGGAACGTCCGGGAAGTCGGCGCGCGCCACCGTGATTCCGACGACGTTCGGCGGATTGTGCAGCGGCGCAAGGTCGGACAGGCGTTCGATCTCGGCCAGCACCGCATCGGTGATCAGCGTCGGGGCGTGAAACCTGCGGCCGCCGTGCACCACCCGGTGTCCGACGGCCCGCACCGCCGCCAGGTCCACCCCGGAGTCGACCAGGTCGCCGTGGATCCGCTGCAGCCCGGCGGCGTGGTCGGGCACCGGCCCGCCCGGTTCACCGATCTGCTCCACCAGCCCGGAGACCACGGCCTCGCCGGCCACCGGGTCGACCACCTGGTATTTGATCGACGACGATCCGCAATTGAGCACCAGCACCAATCCGGTCACCGACCCACCTCCTGCGCCTGGACGGCGGTGATCGCCACCGTGTAGACGATGTCGTCCACCAGGGCACCGCGGGACAGATCGTTGACCGGCTTGGCCAGGCCCTGCAGCACCGGCCCGATCGCCACCACACCGGCGCTGCGCTGCACCGCCTTGTAGGTGTTGTTGCCGGTGTTGAGATCCGGGAAGATCAGCACGGTGGCGGCCCCGGCCACCGCCGAGTCCGGCATCTTGGCTGCCGCAACCCCGGCGTCGACGGCCGCGTCGTACTGGATCGGCCCGTCCGCCAGCAGGTCCGGGCAGCGCTGGTGCACCAGTTGGGTTGCCGCACGGACCTTGTCGACGCCGGCGCCGAACCCGGATTCCCCGGTGGAGTAGGACAGCAGCGCCACCCGCGGTTCGATGCCGAACGCCGCGGCGGTGGACGCCGACGAGATCGCGATGTCGGCCAGCTGTTCGACGGTCGGGTCGGGTACCACCGCGCAGTCGCCGAACGCCAGTACCCGATCGGACAGGCACATCAGGAACACACTGGACACGGTCGAGACGCCCGGTGCGGTGCGGATGATCTCGAACGCCGGCCGGATGGTGTGCGCGGTGGTGTGCGCGGCGCCGGAGACCATCCCGTCGGCGATCCCGCGATGCACCATCATCGTGCCGAAATAGGAGATGTCGCGCATGATCTCGCGCGCCCGCTCCTCGGTCATGCCCTTGTGGGCGCGCAGTCGCGCGTATTCGGCGCCGAACGAGTCCAGCAGATCACTGTGCTGCGGGTCGATCACCTGCGCCGCCGACAGGTCCACGCCCAGCTCCGCGCCGCGGGCGCGCACGGTGGACTCCACCCCCAGCAGGGTCAGGTCGACGATGCCGCGGGACAGCAGCCGCCCGGCCGCCAGCAGGATGCGGTCGTCGTCGCCTTCGGGCAGCACGATGTGCCGGCGGCCGGAGCGGGCCCGTTCCAGCAGCCGGTATTCGAACATTTGCGGGGTGACCACCGTCGACGCCGGCACCCGGATGCGTTCGGCGAGTTCGGCACCGTCGACGTGGCTGGCCATCACCTCCAGCGCCGTGTCGATCTTGCGCAGCGCGTCGACGGTGATCCGGCCGCCGGTCTGCGAGACCCGCTCGGCGGTGTCGTAGGTGCGGTGACTGCAGGCGATCAGCGGCAGCGCCGGCTGCAGACCCTTGACCAGCTTGTCGATCGCCGGGTGCGGCAGCAGCCCGCCGTTGAGGATGATCCCGGCCAGCGACGGGAAGCCCTGCGCCTCATGGGCGTTCACCAGTGCCAGCAGCACGTCGGAGCGGTCGGCGGGCACGATCACCACCTGCCCCTCCACCAGCCGCTCCAGGATGTTCTCCGCGGTCATCCCGCCGACCATCACATCCAGCGCTTCGCGGCGCAGCAGTTCCGGGTCACCGCTGTAGACGGTGCCGCCCAGCGCCGCGCAGAGCTCGGCCATCGTCGGGGCGGCCAGCACCCGGACCTCCGGCACGGCGAAGGCGGGGACGCCGGCGGCGCCCAGCACCCCCGACAGCGCCCGCTGCACGTCGTCGAGGTGCGCCGGGACGCAGCGGTTGGCGATCACCGCCGCGGGCTGCGCGTGCACGGCGGCCGCCTCGGCCAGGCAGCGCCCGGCGATCTCGGCGATGGCCTGCGGGTCGCGGTTGTGCCCGTTGATCGCCAGCACCAGCGGGGCGCCGAGGTTCACCGCGATGCGGGCGTTGAAGCTCAGTTCGCTGGGGTTGACGACGTCGGTGTAGTCGCTGCCGACCACCAGCACCGTGTCGCACTGCCGGGCGACTTCGTGGAAGCGCGCGACGATTTCGCTCAGCGCCGCCTCTCGGTCGCTGTAGACCTGCTGGTAGGTCACGCCACGACAGCGGCTGTGGTCGTCGAGGGTGGCGGTGGCGTGGGCCAGCAGCAGTTCCAGCTGCTCGTCGGGTTCCTCGTGGGACCGCACGATCGGCCGGAACACTCCGACGCGTGCCGCCGAGGACGCCAGCAGGTGCAGCAGGCCCAGTGCGATGGCTGATTTCCCGGTGCCGCCCTCGGTGGCCGCCAGGTAGATGCTCGACGCTCGGGTGTCAGGGGTCGGTTCGCTCATGGCGTTTTCAACCTAGCGGTGTCCGCCCGGCGCGGCGCCGATCGGGGACGTCTTTCAGTTCGCCGCTGGCGGCTGATTCTGGGCCGGCGGCGGGGCCGGCGATGCCGGCGGACTGTTGCGCGCCGGTCGTCTGGGCTGTTCCGGCCAGATGCAGTACACGCCGCCGAATCCGGCGGAGTCCAGGCAGATCGGCCCGGTGACGGGGGCAGCGATCGCCACCGCTGCGGGGACGTCGGTCGCGGGCCCGCGGTCGATCGTGGCCGCCCCGATCGGTATCAGGGCGGCGATCAGGGCTGCCCCGATGCCGGTGGCGATACGACGGTTCACGAGGCCCTCCCTCTTGAACTTCCGGATCTCGATTCCGGTGAAGTTGTGTCCGCGGGGATTTGACGACGCGGTAGCCGTCGTCGGCGGCGAACCGCCCTCTCGGTGGTCGATCTGCAGTCGGACGTCCGGCGGTGCTGCCAGCCTAGCAGGATCACCGGCGTTCGATCCGGTGAAACCCCACGTCCGGCCGGGTATCACCGCCCCACCGACTCCCGGTCGGCGGAACGGTTCTGGCTCGGCGTCGGGTCGCCGTCCCGCGCCCCGTCCCAGGGGCAGTACAGCGCGGCAAAGCCGGTGGCGCGTGGTCCGCAGAGCTGGGTGCCCGGCGGTTCCGCGCCGCCTCCGGACGCTGCGGCGGCCCCCGCCGGCAGCACCGCGAAGGCCGTCAGGCCGGCGAAAACGACCGTGTAATTGCGTAGCTTCTTGATAACCATCGAACTGAACTTCCCGTGCGGAGAATATCCGCGCTGCCCTTCGAATTGACTGACGATATTCATTGGGCGACTACCCGAATTCGGCAGCCGGCCCGGCCGGGTTTATCTGCCCGGCATGCAGACGGGGCCGAAGATGTTGACCCACACCAGATGGCAGCTGCCGGTCGGCGCCTGCTCCGCGGCCAGCGGCACGGCCGCCGGGGCCGGCTGGCCGCCGACGGCCGAAGTGGCGACCACCGGAGCTGCGGCACCATCGTCGCCGGTGGCGGATGCGATCCCCGCCGCTGAGACACCGACGGCCAGAACTCCACCGGCGACCGCCCCTAAAGCACGTACGATAAAGTGATTCATTCGAATTCACGTCCTTCGAAACAATAATTATCGCCACATCTGCGAATTTGCATTATTTGACGTGACTGAATCGATGGTATATCGGTACGCGAGATGACTCAACAAAACGGCAGGTGACATTCGACGCACGCCAGGGAACGTGTGGTCGTCGTCTCAATTGAGACCGTTGATTACGGTGACGGTGAACACCGCCACGGAGAATTGTGACACGGGCCGCGTCGAGAATGCGGCGCGCACGCCGACCGACGGGAGATTACAGCATTAACCGGACGGTTGATATAGATCGGGGTAGTCCTTCACAAACACC
>NZ_JAHCLR010000078.1 GCF_018455725.1 Mycolicibacter acidiphilus | reverse complement strand
CGGTGCTGGCCAAACTCGCCGCCCCCGGCATGGCCAACTCCGCCGACGAACACCCCTGCGTCTCGGGTACCCCCAGTCAGCAGCAGATCACCGATGATGACCGCACTATGCCCCAACGCAACCACGACGCCCTGCTCGCCGGGATGCGGGCACTGCTCGCCAGTGGGGAATTAGGACAACTCAACGGGTTACCGGTCACCGTCATCGTCACCACCACCCTGGCCGAACTGCAGGCCGCCACCCACCCCGACACAGCACCGGTTGATGCGCGGACCATCGGCAAGGCGCACACTGCCGGGGGCAGTCTGTTGCCGATGGGTGATCTGCTGCGGATGGCCGCCCATGCCTATCACTACCTGACGATTTTTGACGGACAGGGTCGGGCGCTGTGGCTGGGCCGATCCAAGCGGATCGCGACGGCTGATCAGCGGATCGTGCTGCACGCACGGGATCGGGGCTGTACCCGGCCGGGGTGTCCGGTGTCGGGGTATCTGTCCCAGGCCCACCACAGCGAGAAAGACTGGGCTGCCGGTGGACGTACCGACATCGACGGCCTCGCCCTGGCCTGCCCACCGGACAACAACACCGCAACCGTGCAGGGCTGGACCACCCGCCTGGGTGAGTCCGGCCGTGTCGAATGGATCCCCCCACCGCATCTTGAGCGCGGCCAGCCACGGATCAACCCGTTCCACTTCATCGAAGCCGTCATCGCCCACCACCGTCAGAAGGCCACCGAAGTTCCCGACCCCGGACCGCCGTCTGACCTGCAGCGGCCGCCACCCTGGGGAGACGACCCGTGGCCCGATAACACCTGGCCTGATGGCACCTGGCCCGACGACCCACTACCCGGCGAACCCGATTACGACGCCGCCCTCGACGACCTCCAACGCAGCTACGACGCCCTGGACTACGACGCCCTAGACCTCGACCGGCTTGCCGGGTAGTGCCGGCTTGGCCGGGGCAGCTAGGCCGGCGTGACCCAGGTGGTGATGTCGGCGTGCACGACCTCGGTGCCGTCCCGATCGGTGATGCTGACCGGCACCACGATGTCAGTGCCTTCCGTGATCGCGTCGAAGTCCGGCGCGTCGAGCCGGGCGGTGGCCCGCAGCGACGTCGTCGCCTTGCCCAGGTACTGCACCGTCATCGCCTTGGGGATCCAACGGTGACTGGTCGGGACGGTGGCCTCCATCAGCATGCCCATCGCCACCTCGGCGGCGTTGCACGAGGCGATGGCGTGCACCGTGTGCAGGTGGTTATAGACGTAGAACCACTTCGGCACCGTCACCTCGGCCAGGCCCGGTTCCATCCGCACCACGTGCGGCAGCACCGACGCGAAGTAGGGCACCCGCAGCATCGCCGCCGCGGAGAAGATCCGGGTGCCGCCGGGCACGCCGGCGAGGCGCTTCCAGGCCTGGTAGGTCGGGGTACGGTTCACCATTCGGATCACCCTACTTCGGGTCCGCGGGCGGTGCAGGCGGGCCGTTGACCACGGATTTGGCCGCTGACCGGATGTGGGGCATACTGTTCAGGTTCGCCTGCGCCGGATTCACATCTGGCCGGGCATACGACCAGCGCCCACCTGGGCGCGTCCGGTCAACCTTCGCAGCACGGAGAATTATCGCCGTGAACGAGGCCGCGTACGGGCGACACGCCCGACCGCGGGGACCGGTGGACCAGGACAGGTAAACAGCGGCGGCAGCACCTGGACGCCCGGCCCGAACGGGTCGAGTACCAGGTAGGACGGGTCCGGAGACGGGCCCATGTACGAGTGAGGTAGTAGAAGCGTGGCGGGACAAAAGATCCGCATCAGGCTCAAGGCCTACGACCATGAGGCAATCGACGCCTCGGCGCGCAAGATCGTCGAGACCGTCACCCGCACCGGAGCCAGCGTGGTGGGCCCGGTGCCGCTGCCGACCGAGAAGAACGTGTACTGCGTTATTCGGTCGCCGCATAAGTACAAGGACTCGCGGGAGCATTTCGAGATGCGCACCCACAAGCGCCTGATCGACATCCTCGACCCGACGCCGAAGACCGTTGACGCCCTGATGCGCATCGATCTGCCGGCCAGCGTCGACGTCAACATCCAGTAGGGGAGCCTCAAAAACCATGGCACGTAAAGGTATTTTGGGCACCAAGCTCGGCATGACACAGGTGTTCGACGAGAACAACCGGGTGGTCCCGGTGACCGTCGTCAAGGCCGGACCCAACGTGGTGACCCGCATCCGAACCACTGAGCGCGACGGCTACTCGGCCGTGCAGCTCGCCTACGGCGAGATCAGCCCGCGCAAGGTCAACAAGCCGGTGACCGGCCAGTACGCCGCCGCCGGGGTCAACCCGCGCCGGCACCTTGCCGAACTGCGCCTCGACGACGAGGCCGCTGCCGCGGCCTACGAGGTGGGCCAGGAGCTGACCGCCGAGATCTTCGCCGACGGCGCGTACGTCGACGTCACCGGCACCAGCAAGGGCAAGGGCTTCGCCGGCACCATGAAGCGGCACGGCTTCCGCGGCCAGGGCGCCGGGCACGGCGCCCAGGCGGTGCACCGCCGGCCGGGCTCGATCGGTGGCTGCTCCACCCCGGGCCGGGTGTTCAAGGGCACCCGGATGTCCGGCCGGATGGGTAGCGACCGCGTCACCACCCAGAACCTGGTGGTGCACAAGGTCGACGCCGAGAACGGTGTGCTGTTGATCAAGGGCGCGATCCCGGGCCGCAACGGCGGCCTGGTCCTCGTCCGCAGCGCGATCAAAAAGGGTGAGAAGTAATGGCCATCAAGATCGACGTCAAGACCCCGGACGGCAAGACCAGCGGCTCGGTTGAGCTGCCGGCCGAGCTGTTCGACGCCCCCGCCAACCTGGCGCTGATGCACCAGGTGGTCACCGCGCAGCTGGCCGCCAAGCGGCAGGGCACGCACTCGACCAAGACCCGCGGTGACGTCAGCGGCGGTGGCCGCAAGCCCTACCGCCAGAAGGGCACCGGCCGGGCGCGTCAGGGTTCGACCCGGGCGCCGCAGTTCACCGGCGGTGGTGTGGTGCACGGCCCCAAGCCGCGTGACTACAGCCAGCGGACCCCGAAGAAGATGATCGCCGCCGCCCTGCGCGGGGCACTGTCGGACCGGGCCCGCAACGGCCGCATCCACGCCGTCACCGAGCTGGTCAGCGGTCAGACCCCGTCGACCAAGAGCGCCAAGGCGTTCCTGGGCACCCTCACCGAGGGCAAGAAGGTTCTGATCGTCATCGGCCGTACCGATGAGACCGGCAGCAAGAGCGTGCGCAACCTGCCGGGTGTGCACATCCTGTCGCCGGACCAGCTCAACACCTACGACGTGCTGCACGCCGACGACGTGATCTTCAGCGTGGAGGCGCTCAACGCCTACATCGCGGCACACACCGCTAAGACCGAGGAGGTTTCGGCCTGATGGCGACCATCACCGATCCCCGCGACATCATCCTCGCCCCGGTGATCTCGGAGAAGTCCTACGGACTGATCGAGGAGAACACCTACACGTTCATCGTCCACCCGGACTCGAACAAGACGCAGATCAAGATCGCGATCGAGAAGATCTTCGCGGTCAAGGTCAGCTCGGTGAACACCGCGAACCGTCCGGGCAAGCGCAAGCGCAGCCGGGCCGGCTTCGGCAAGCGCAAGGACACCAAGCGCGCCATCGTGACCCTGGCTCCCGGCAGCAAGCCGATCGACCTGTTCGCCGCGCCGGCCTGACCGGAGTGAGAGAGAGACCTAACTGACATGGGAATCCGCAAGTACAAGCCGACGACACCGGGTCGTCGCGGTGCCAGCGTCTCGGACTTCGCTGAGCTGACCCGCTCGCACCCGGAGAAGTCGCTGGTCCGCCCGCTGCACGGTCGCGGCGGCCGCAACGCGCACGGCCGGATCACCACCCGGCACAAGGGTGGCGGCCACAAGCGCGCCTACCGGGTGATCGACTTCCGTCGCCACGACAAGGACGGCGTCGACGCCAAGGTCGCGCACATCGAGTACGACCCGAACCGCACCGCCAGGATTGCACTGCTTCATTATCTTGACGGCGAGAAGCGCTACATCATCGCCCCGCAGGGCCTGGTGCAGGGTGCCGTGGTGGAGTCCGGCCCGAACGCCGACATCAAGCCCGGCAACAGCCTGCCGCTGCGCAACATCCCCGCCGGCACGCTGGTGCACGCGGTGGAGCTGCGCCCCGGCGGCGGTGCCAAGCTGGCCCGCTCCGCCGGTTCCAGCATCCAGCTGCTGGGCAAGGAAGGCGCCTACGCCTCGCTGCGCATGCCCTCCGGTGAGATCCGCCGCGTCGACGTGCGCTGCCGCGCCACCGTCGGCGAGGTCGGCAACGCCGAGCAGGCCAACATCAACTGGGGTAAAGCCGGCCGTATGCGGTGGAAGGGCAAGCGCCCGACCGTCCGTGGTGTGGTCATGAACCCGGTGGACCACCCGCACGGTGGTGGTGAGGGCAAGACCTCGGGTGGTCGCCACCCGGTCAGCCCGTGGGGCAAGCCCGAGGGCCGCACCCGCCGGCCGAACAAGCCCAGCGACAAGCTCATCGTCCGACGCCGGCGCACCGGCAAGAAGCGCTAGGAGACAGCGATGCCACGCAGCCTCAAGAAGGGGCCGTTCGTCGACGACCATGTGCTCAAGAAGGTCGACGCCCAGAACGAGAAGAACACCAAGCAGGTCATCAAGACCTGGTCCCGTCGGTCGACGATCATCCCCGACTTCATCGGGCACACGTTCGCCGTGCACGACGGCCGCAAGCATGTCCCGGTGTTCGTCACCGAGGCGATGGTCGGGCACAAGCTCGGCGAGTTCGCCCCGACGCGGACCTTCAAGGGTCACATCAAGGACGACCGGAAGAGCAAGCGCCGATGAGCACCACAGTGACTGAGTTTCCGTCCGCGACCGCCAAGGCCCGCTTCGTGCGGGTGTCGGCGTCCAAGGCGCGCCGGGTCATCGACCTGGTGCGCGGGAAGTCGGTGTCCGAGGCACTCGACATCCTGCGCTGGGCGCCGCAGCAGGCCAGCCTGCCGGTCGCCAAGGTGATCGCCAGTGCCGCGGCCAACGCGGAGAACAACGACGGCCTGGACCCGGCGACCCTGGTCGTCGCCACCGTCTTCGCCGACGAGGGCCCGACCGCCAAGCGGATCAAGCCGCGCGCCCAGGGCCGCGCCTACCGGATCCGTCGGCGCACCAGCCACATCACCGTCGTCGTGGAGAGCCGTCCGGTGAAGGCCGGCGGTCAATCCGCGGGAGCCTCGCGGGCACGTCGTGCCCAGGCCAGCAAGGCCGCTGCCGTGAAGACGGCACCGGACGCCACGGAGGCCAAGACGGCCAAGAAGGCGCCCGCCAAGAAGGCGGCAGCGAAGACGACACCTGAGGCTTCCGACGCGAAGGAGGGCTCGGAGTAATGGGCCAGAAGATCAACCCGCACGGCTTCCGCCTGGGCATCACCACCGACTGGAAGTCGCACTGGTACGCCGACAAGCAGTACGCCGACTACGTCAAGGAAGACGTCGCCATCCGGCGGCTGCTCTCCACCGGCCTGGAGCGGGCCGGCATCGCCGACGTCACCATCGAGCGGACCCGTGACCGGGTGCGGGTGGACATCCACACCGCCCGGCCGGGCATCGTGATCGGTCGTCGCGGCACCGAGGCCGACCGCATCCGCGCCGACCTGGAGAAGCTCACCGGCAAGCAGGTGCAGCTGAACATCCTCGAGGTGAAGAACCCCGAGGCGCAGGCGCAGCTGGTGGCGCAGGGTGTGGCCGAGCAGCTGAGCAACCGTGTGGCGTTCCGCCGCGCGATGCGCAAGGCGATCCAGTCCGCGATGCGTCAGCCCAACGTGAAGGGCATCCGGGTGCAGTGCTCGGGCCGTCTCGGCGGCGCCGAGATGAGCCGGTCGGAGTTCTACCGCGAGGGTCGGGTTCCGCTGCACACGCTGCGTGCGGACATCGACTACGGGCTGTACGAGGCCAAGACCACCTTCGGCCGGATCGGTGTGAAGGTCTGGATCTACAAGGGCGACGTCGTCGGCGGCAAGCGTGAGCTGACGGCGGCGGCCCCGGCCGGCGCCGACCGCCCGCGCCGGGAGCGCCCGGCCGGCACCCGCCCGCGTCGCAGTGGGGCCTCGGGCACTACCGCGACCAGCACCGACGCAGGCCGGGCCGCTGAGAGCACCGAGACCACCGCTGCAGAGCCGGCCGTTGAGGCCACCGCTGCGGCGGAGCAGCAGAGCACGGAGAGCTAATCATGTTGATTCCCCGCAAGGTCAAGCACCGCAAGCAGCATCACCCGAAGCAGCGCGGCATCGCCAGTGGCGGCACCGCGGTGACCTTCGGTGACTACGGCATCCAGGCACTGGAGCACGCCTACGTCACCAACCGGCAGATCGAGTCCGCTCGTATCGCCATCAACCGGCACATCAAGCGTGGCGGCAAGGTGTGGATCAACATCTTCCCGGACCGCCCGCTGACCAAGAAACCCGCCGAGACCCGCATGGGTTCCGGTAAGGGTTCGCCGGAGTGGTGGGTCGCCAACGTCAAGCCGGGTCGCGTGCTGTTCGAGCTGAGCTACCCGAACGAGGCGATCGCTCGCGCGGCACTGACCCGCGCGATCCACAAGTTGCCGATCAAGGCGCGCATCGTGACGCGAGAGGAGCAGTTCTGATGGCAGTGGGAGTTGCCGCGGGTGAACTGCGGGAGTTGACCGCCGACGAGCTCGTCGAGCGGCTGCGCGAGTCCAAAGAAGAGCTGTTCAACCTGCGTTTCCAGATGGCGACCGGGCAGCTCAGCAACAACCGCCGGCTCCGTACGGTGCGCCACCAGATCGCGCGCATCTACACGGTGCTGCGGGAGCGGGAACTGGGCCTGGCGTCCGGGCCCGAAGGTTCGGAAGGTGAGGCATCGTAATGGCAGAGACCCAAGCGACCGAGAAGGGGCCGAAGCACACGCCGGCGACCCCGAAGCCGCGCGGTCGGCGTAAGACCCAGATCGGCTACGTCGTCAGCGACAAGATGCAGAAGACGATCGTGGTCGAGCTGGAGGACCGCGTGAAGCACCCGCTGTACGGCAAGATCATCCGGACCACCAAGAAGGTCAAGGCGCACGACGAGAACAACACCGCCGGTATCGGCGACCGCGTCTCGCTGATGGAGACCCGGCCGCTGTCGGCGACCAAGCGCTGGCGCCTGGTGGAGATTCTCGAGAAGGCCAAGTAGCCTCTCCGGGTTCGCTCTGACGCTGAAGCCCCCGCACGCCTAGCGTGTGGGGGCTTTCGCGTGCTTGCCGTATCTCGCCGCGACCGTGCAGAGTTCACCGGCATCTGCCCAAGTGAGGGCGGTGGGTTGTGCACGGTCGCGGGGGTTCCGTGGGGGCTAGGCGGGCATCTTCACCCGCGCCGGCGCCGGTGGAGCGGGCGCGGCCAGCGGGACCTGCAGGGTCTCGTCGCCGTCGACCGTGCGGGTCGGCAGGGCCAGCGTCCGGTGCCCCGGGGCGGGCATGCTGGTGCGCAGGGCGGTCAGCTGCCGCCCGTTGAGCCGGTTGAGTCCGGCGTAGGCCTTCCTGCGGAGGCGGCTGGCACGGTGGAAACGCACCAGCACCGAGATCGTGGTGCGGTTGCGGTGTGCCGCGAGGCGGACGGTGACGACGGTGGCGTCGGTCTCCCGCAGCCACAGCCGTTCCAGGTTGGCCGAGGTGATGTCCCGCGGCGAGACCCAGAACGTGGCCGCGTACTGCCGGGGACCCTTGTGTTCCTTCTGCTTGAGGCGACGGCGCCGCCGCCGGATCCGGCCGGGCTGAAGGCCGGCCAGCAGCGCCGCGTCGACGTCGGCGAACTCGTCGGCGGACAGGATCCGAGCGTCGATGCGCCGCTCGTTGAGGCTGTGCGCCAGGCGTTCGGTGGCCGCTGTCAGGGTGGCGGCCACCGACTCCCGGGCCGCGATAGCCCCGGCGTTGCGCAGCGGGTCCAGGCGCAGGATCAGCCAAGTCCGGCGGTGAGAGCCGGACGCGCCGGGCTCCCCGTCCGGGTCGTCAGCGGTCTGCACCGAGACGATGTCGATGCCGTCCAGGCGGACGTCGAACTGCCGGATGCCGACGGCGACCAGCTCGACCGGCAGCACGGCCGCCTGCGTCGGGGCGCCGCTGTGTCTGCCGGTCGACACCGGCGTCTCGATGCCGATCACGGTGACCAGGTGGCCGTGGTGTTGGCGTATCCCGACGACTTCGCGACTGTAGCGCCGCTGATGATCCGACGCCGCCGTGCGGCCCGCGGTCAGCGCCGCCGCGGGGCTGGCGAAGCGGTCGGCCGCGCGCGCGACGACCGCTGCCGTCAACGGGACCCGCCGGTGGGTGATCAGGGCAGCGGCCGTGATCACGACCGCCAGCCCGACGCCGGGCCACCGCGCCCGGTCCGCCGATCCGAGGGCGTCGGGCCAGTGCTTGGCCAGGGCCAGGATCGCGATGTCGATCAGGAAGATGACGGTGACGCGCAGCCACGACAGCTTCAGTCCGAATGTGTGCTGCGCCTTCATGGGTGGAGCGTCTCCTCATGCGTTGGGGTAGCGGTGGCCGGTGCGGCGCCCCGGGCCCGCAGGGGGGCGGGCCCGGGACGCCCGTTCAGCCGCCGGCCGGTCGGGTCACAGACCGAGGAAACTCAGCGGATCGATGGTGCTGGCCGCGTCGGCGGCGCCAGTCGCGGCGTCGGTTGCGCCGGTCACTGCGTCAGTGGCGCCGGTGGCGGCATCGGTTGCGCCGGTGGTCGCGCTGGTCACCGCGTTGACGGCACCGTCGGCGGCGCCCGTACCCAGCGAGGACAGATCCACACCGCTGAACGCGGCACCCGGGTCGAGGAGCGCGGCCGCGTCGAAACTGGTCGGGATGTTGACGTCGCCGAACGGCGTCACCAGCGTGTCCGTGATGCTGTTGGCGGAGCCGTCCGCACCAGGGATGTCGGTGTAGACGTTCTCGTAGCCGTTGCCGAAGTTGGCGACGTCGTACACCGATCCCATCGCCGGGAGGTCCGACGCGGTCTCGCCCGCGGCCGGGTTCACGCCGGTGATGGTGAACTCGGTGTTGTGGATGCCACCGAACAGGTTCGTGACGTCCTCACTGGTGGTCACGCTGCCGAGGTCGGTGCCACCGGATCCGCCGGTGAGGTCGAAGGTCTGGTCGCCGTCGCCGGCCTGGAAGAACGGCGGGGCGCTGAACAGTGGACTCAGCGGGGTGAATCCCGGCGTCCCGTCGGCCTGCACCGGGTTGAAGGTGTCCTGGCCGAGGGTGAAACCGTCAGTGCCGGTGGACGTCGCGTCCGGGGTGCTGTCCGGCGTGACCGCCGTCGGTGAGACCGCCGCCGGTGTCAGGCTGCCCGTGTCGCCGAGCGGGTCGGCCCCGGTCGCGGTCGGTCCCGCCGGGAGCGCACCGGTGTCCCCCAACGGGGCGGGGGTGCCCGTGCCGGCGGTCAGGCCTACCGGTAGTGCGGTGGCGCCGGTGTCGCCCGCAGCGCCGATACCCGGGTCTGCGACAGCGGCTGCCGCGGGCAGGAATGCGGCCGTCAGTAGACCAGCGGTGACCCCGCCGGCCGACAATATGCTCCGATGATTCATTTCAGTGTTGTTCCTTCCGTTGTTCGCTACGCCCGACCGCATCGACTCGGCATTGAGCGCGGCTCTAATTCCATTGGGCGACACCATGTGTACGGCTTCTCGGAAACCTATTGGGTTTCCGTCGGCCTCGTCCGACGCTAACGGTTCGGCGTACCCGTCACCACCCCGACGGCGGGATATTTCAACAGTTAATCTCAATCCAGGCAATCGTTTTCGCCGATCCACGCACGTTTTATGACGGATGTAAGTCATTGCGCTGACCGCATTTCGGTGAAACGTAACGTCGCACCGAATCTGCACACAGCTTCGTTAAAGGAATGCCGTTGGCGCAATCGGTCTTTCGATTTGACCGATCCCGATCGGACGGCACACTGTCGCAATGGAACTACGCCAACTCAGGCATTTCGTCGCGGTGGCGGAGGAGTTGCACTTCACCCGTGCCGCCGCGAAAGTCCATGTGGTGCAGTCCACCCTGTCGGCCTCGATCAGCAGCCTGGAGCAGGAACTCGGCGCCGCACTGCTGGTGCGCAACAATCGCCGGGTCGGCCTCACGACGGCCGGGCAGGCACTGCTGCCCGAAGCGCAGAGCGCGCTGGCCGCTGCGGATCACGCCCGCACGGCGGTCGACGCCGTCCGGGGCCTGCTGTCTGGGCGCCTGGCGATCGGCGTCGCCCAGGGCTCGGCGGCCGTCGACGTGGCGATACTGCTGGCCCGCTACCACCGGCGCTTCCCGGATATCGAGATCACCCTGCGGCGCGACACGATCGATGCGCTGGTGCAGCAGACGGCTGACGGCGGTCTCGACCTGGCGTTCGTTAGCCGGCCCTACGACGCCGGCCGCGTACGGGAACTGTCCCTCGGGACCGAACTGCTGGTGTTGGCGGTGCGGTCCGACGATCCGCTCGCCGAGCAGCGCCGGGTCGCCCTGGGCGACCTGCGGGAGCGGGAATTCGTCGAACGCCGAGCGGATTTCCGCACCCGCGGCTACATCGACGGCATCTGCGCGGAACTCGGCTTCCAGCGGATGATCTGCGCCGAGTGCAACACCCCCGACGACCTCGTCCACCTGGTCGCGGCCGGCCTGGGCGTCGCCTTTCTGCCGCAGGCTCTGGTGGCCGGATCGGAGCATGTCGTCGGGCTGATGACCGAGCCGGCGATCCTGCGGGAGACGACCGTCGTCACCCCGGGGGAGCGCGCGCCGTCACCGGCGGCCGCCGCGTTCCTCGACGAACTGTCGGGCGCCGGATTCGGCGGCGGGGACGCGCGGACCGCGGTCTGAAAAACGGTGGCGCCACCGCCCGAGCCGGGTAGTCTCGCACCGGATCGGGGGCCGACAACGGACTGGCGGTGACGGGGTTTGCGATGACGGATACGGACGGTTTCCAGGGCAGGATCGAACTCGACATCCGGGACTCCGAACCGGACTGGGGCCCATTCGCCCCACCGGCGGCGCCGGCCGGCGCACCCAACGTGCTCTACCTGGTGTGGGACGACACCGGGATCGCCACCTGGGACTGCTTCGGCGGGCTGGTCGAGATGCCGGCCATGAGCCGGATCGCCGAACGCGGGGTGCGGCTGTCGCAGTTCCACACCACAGCACTGTGCTCTCCGACCCGGGCGGCGCTGCTGACCGGGCGCAACGCCACCAGCGTCGGGATGGCGACCATCGAGGAGTTCACCGACGGGTTCCCCAACTGCAGCGGGCGCATCCCGTTCGAAACGGCGCTGCTCAGCGAGGTACTCGCCGAAGCCGGCTGGAACACCTTCTGCGTCGGCAAATGGCACCTCACCCCGCTGGAGGAGGCGAACATGGCCGGCTCCCGCCGGCACTGGCCGACGTCGCGGGGCTTTGAGCGGTTCTACGGGTTCCTCGGCGGTGAGACCAACCAGTGGTATCCCGACCTGGTGTACGACAACCACCCGGTGGCGCCGCCCGCCGCACCGGAGGACGGCTACCACCTGTCGAAGGACATCGCCGACCGGACAATCGAATTCATCCGCGACGCGAAGACGATCGCGCCCGACAAGCCGTGGTTCGGCTACGTCTGCCCGGGCGCCGGCCACGCCCCGCACCATGTGTTCGCCGAGTGGGCGGACCGCTACGCCGGGCGATTCGACATGGGCTACGAGGCCTACCGGGACGTGGTGCTGGCCAACCAGAAGAACCTGGGCCTGGTGCCGGCCGACACCGAACTCTCGCCGGTCAACCCGTACGCGGACACCACCAGCGCCGACGGCCTGCCGTGGCCGGCGCTGGACACGGTCCGGCCGTGGGACAGCCTGGACGCCGACGAGAAACGGCTCTTCGCCCGGATGGCCGAGGTGTTCGCGGGTTTTCAGAGCTACACCGACGCGCAGATCGGCCGGATCCTGGATTATCTGGAGGAGACCGGTCAGCTCGACAACACCATCGTCGTGGTGATCTCCGACAACGGCGCCAGCGGAGAGGGCGGGCCGAACGGCTCACCCAACGAGAACAAGTTCTTCAACGGCTACCTCGACACCGTCGCCGAGGCGATGAAACTCTTCGACCAGCTCGGGTCACCAGAGACCTACAACCACTACCCGGTCGGGTGGGCGATGGCGTTCAACACCCCCTACAAGCTGTACAAGCGGTACGCCTCCCATGAGGGCGGCATCGCCGACCCGGCGATCATCAGCTGGCCCAACGGGATCGCCGCACGCGGCGAAGTGCGCGACAGTTACATCAACGTCTGCGATGTGACGCCGACCGTCTACGACCTGCTGGGGATGACGCCGCCCGACACCGTGCGCGGCATCCCGCAGCGCCCGCTGGAAGGGGTGAGTTTCACAGCGGCCCTGCGCGATCCGGGCGCCGACACCGGCAAGCGGACGCAGTTCTACACCATGCTCGGCACCCGCGGGATCTGGCACGACGGGTGGTTCGCCAACACGGTGCACGCCGCGGCCCCATCGGGCTGGGGCCGTTTCGACGCCGACACCTGGGAGTTGTACCGGATCGAATCCGATCGCAGCCAGTGCCGTGACCTGGCCGATGAACACCCCGAGAAACTCGCCGAACTGCAGGCGCTGTGGTTCGCCGAAGCCGAGAAATACCAGGGCCTTCCGCTGGCCGACCTGAACATCGTCGAGATGATGAGCCGGCACCGCCCGCAGGTCGCCGGGAGCCGCAACAGCTACACCTACTACCCGCACACCGCCGAGGTGCCGTTGGGCGCCTGCGTGGAACTGCGCGGCCGCTCCTTCACCGTGCTGGCCCGAGTGCTGG
The DNA here is from genome assembly GCF_018455725.1 of Mycolicibacter acidiphilus. Lineage (GTDB taxonomy): Bacteria > Actinomycetota > Actinomycetes > Mycobacteriales > Mycobacteriaceae > Mycobacterium > Mycobacterium acidiphilum. The sequence goes on along the minus strand of NZ_JAHCLR010000078.1, from coordinate 1,870 downwards.
TGGACGACCCCGATGCCGAGGGAGTGCTGTTCAAACAGGGCGCCCGGCACGGCGGCCACGCCCTGTTCATTCAGGGCGGCCGGCTGCACTACGTCTACAACTTCCTCGGCGAGCGCGAGCAGTGGCTGTCGTCGGCGGCGCCGATCCCGTTGGGACAGCACGTGTTCGGGCTGCGCTACCAGCGCAACGGAACCGTCCCGAACAGTCACACCCCGATCGGGGCGGCGGCACTGTACATCGACGACGCCGTGGTCGCGGAGTTACCGGAGATGATCACCCAGCCCGGCGCGTTCGCGCTGGCCGGTGGCGGAGTCAGCGTCGGGCGCAACACCGGGCAGGCGGTGTCGGCGGCGTACCGGGCGCCGTTCGGGTTCACCGGCGGCAGCATCGTCGACGTCACCGTGGACGTCAGCGGTGAACCGTACCTGGATGTGAAAGCCGCGCTGGCAGCAGCGTTCTCGCGAGACTGATGCGCACCGAACTGGTGGCGCTGCCCGGCGGTGTGTACCGGATGGGGTCGACGGCGTTCTACCCCGAGGAGGCGCCGGCGCACACCGTGACCGTGGCCGGCTTCGCGGTCGAACGACATCCGGTCACCAATGCGCAGTTCGCCGAATTCGTCGCCGCCACCGGGTATCTGACGGTCGCCGAGCGGCCGGTCGGCATCGGGGACGCCGACCCGGGCGCCCTGGTTTTCACCCCCACCGCGGGTCCGGTGGACCTGGCCGACTGGCGGCAGTGGTGGACCTGGGTGCCGGGCGCCTGCTGGCGGCACCCGCACGGGCCGGACAGTGACGTCACGGACCTGCCCGATCATCCGGTGGTGCAGGTCGCCTACCCCGACGCCGCCGCGTATGCGGACTGGGCCGGGCGCCGACTGCCGACCGAAGCCGAATGGGAGTACGCCGCCGGCGGGGGAGCGCGGACGACCTACGCCTGGGGCGACGACGAGCGGCCCGACGGGCGCCTGATGGCCAACACCTGGCAGGGCCGATTCCCGCACCGCAACGACGGCGCGCTGGGCTTCGCCGGCACCTCCCCGGTGGGCACGTTCCCGCCGAACGTCTTCGGACTGGTCGACATGATCGGCAACGTCTGGGAGTGGACGACGACGCGGTTCACCGGCCACCACCGGCTGGACGAGCCGGTCAGGCCGTGCTGCAGTCCGATCGGACCGCCGGACCCGACGGTCCTGCAGGCCCTCAAGGGCGGTTCGCACCTGTGCGCACCGGAGTACTGCCACCGTTACCGGCCGGCCGCCCGGTCCCCGCAGTCGCAGGACAGTGCGACGACGCACATCGGGTTCCGCTGCGCCGCCGACCTGCCCGGAGACGGCTAGGGGTTGTTCGCGCCGGGTAGGCCGGGGGTGCCCGGTGTGCCGTCGGTGCCGCCGTTGCCGCCGTTGGTGCCGTTCCCGCCGGTGTTGCCCGTGCCGGTGCCGCTGCCGCCGTTGCCGCCGGCGCCACCGATGCCAGTGCCCTGCGGTGCGTCCTTGCCGCCGTCGCCGCCGTTGCCGCCGTTCCCGCCGTCGCCGCCGACGCCGCCGTCGTTGCCGGTGCCGCCGACCCCGCCCTCGCCGCCGCCACCGCCGCCCAGCAGGCTGCCGCCGTTGATTCCCTTACCGCCGTCGCCGCCGTCGCCGCCGGTCCCACCGGTTCCCGAGTTGCCGAATCCGCCGTTGCCGCCGTCGCCGCCCCCTCCGCCGCCGCCGACGTCGCCCCGGCCACCGTTACCGCCGATGCCGCCGTTGCCACCCTGACCGCTCGCGCTGCCGCCGCCACCACCGCCACCGGCCCCGCCGCCGCCCGCGCTGCCGTCGGTGCTGCCGGTGCCGCCGCTCCCACCGTCGCCGCCGTTACCGCCGCTGGCC
>NZ_JAHCLR010000077.1 GCF_018455725.1 Mycolicibacter acidiphilus | reverse complement strand
AGCAATACCAGTCTCAACGTCGCGCAGAGGCGGGCAGGGAGGGCACCCCCGCCCTGCGGTGACGGATGGGGCCGGCGGAGCGGGTGTTGCCGCTGGGATGGGTGCTGCGGCCGGGACGGCTGCGGCCGGACCAATTACGACGAGCGTGCAGAGTTCACCGGTGCGACCTGCGGAAATGCCGGTGGGTTGTGCACGCTCGCGGCAAGAAGGCTCAGCCGAGCGAGGCCAGGGCGCGGACCAGCTGGTCGACCTCGGCCATCGTCGAGTAGTGGCTCAGCCCGACGGTGACCGCGCCGCCGATGTCGTTGACGCCGATCACGTCCAGCACCCGCGACCCGGTGTTGGCGATCGCCAGCACCCCGTTGTCGGCCAGCCGCTGCACCACCCGGTCGGCGGGCACCTTGTGTACCGCGAAGCTGACCACCGGGATCCGGGCCTCCGGCTGCCCGATCAGCATCACCAGCGGCAGCGACCGCAACGAGCTGAGCAGGTACTCGAACAGCCGGTTGAGGTACTGCGCCGCGGACTGCATCGACACCACCAGCCGCTCGCGCCGGCTGCCGCGGGCGGACTCGTCCAGCGACGCCAGGTACTCGACGCTGGCAACCACCCCGGCCAGCAGCCCGAACTGGTGATGCCCGACCTCCAGGCGTGCCGGCCCGACGGCCCGCGAATCCAGCGACACCGAACCGAACGTGTCGATCAGCGCCGGGTCGCGGAACACCAGTGCCCCGACCGGCGGCCCACCCCAGGCTGCGGCGTTCACCGCGACCACGTCGGCGTCGATCTCGTTGATGTCGAACAGCTGATACGGCGCCGCGGCGGAGTGGTCGACGACGGCCAGCCCACCGGCGTTGTGGATCAGCTTGGTCACCGGCCGCAGGTCGGTGACGGAGCCCAGGATGTTCGACGCGGAGGTGATCGCCACCAGCCGGGTCGCCGGGGTGATCAGCGTCTCCCACTGCCAGCTGGGCAGCTCGCCGGTCTCGATGTCGACCTCGGCCCACTTGATCTTGGCGCCGTAGCGGTTGGCGGCGCGCACCCACGGCGCGACGTTCGCCTCGTCGTCCAGCCGGGTGACCACCGCCTCGTAACCCAGGCTCACCCGCGACGACGCGACCTCGGCCAGCGACGTCAGCAGCACCGCACGGTCCGGCCCCAGCACCACCCCGCGCGGATCGGCGCCGAGCAGGTCGGCGATCGCCTGACGGGCCGTGCTCAGCACCGTCGCGCTGCGCCGCGCGGCCGGGTGCGGACCCACCGCCGTCGACAGTGACCCGCGGAACGCCGTCGACACCGTCGTCGCCACCGAATCCGGGATCAACATGCCCGAGGGCGCGTCGAAGTGCACCCAGCCGTCACCGAGCGTCGGGTGCAGTCCGCGCACCCGGGCGACGTCGTAGGCCATGCCAGCCACCTCAAAACTTCTCAAGATCAGGCGATCGCTGAAGGGATCGGTTACCGGATAGCTCCCCGCCTGCGCTTAGCCGCGTCACCTCGCAGCGATACTAGTGCAGTGCTTCACAGCTCCGGAATGCTCGTCGCGATTTTGCTGCTGATCGTGCCCGGCACCCTCGTCGCCCGCTGCGCCCGGCTGACCTGGCCGCTGGCGGTGACCGTCGGACCGGTCCTGACCTACGGTTCCGTAGGTTTGGGGATCGTGCCGCTGGGGGCGCTGGGCGTCCCCTGGAACGCGTGGACGGCGCTGGCCACGTTGCTGGTCGCCGCCGCACTGGTCGGCGGTGCGGCCGCCGGCCTGCGGGCGCTGTTCAACCGCCGGATCCTCGTCCACGTCGCCGCCCCGGTCACCGCCGTCGGGCCGATGGTCGCCGTCGGAGCCGGGGTGCTGCTCGGGATGGTGCTGATCGGCTGGGCGGCGGTGGTCGGCATCCCGCACTGGCAGTCGGTGCCGAGCACCTGGGACGCCGTCTGGCACGCCAACACGGTGCGGTTCATCCTCGACACCGGCCAGGCGTCGCCGACGCACGCCGGGGAACTGCGCAACGTCGAGACCCACGCGGCGCTGTACTACCCGACGGCGTTCCACGCGCTGACCGCGCTGCTGTGCCAGCTGACCGGCGCGGCGCCGACCACGGCCTGCACGCTGAGCGCGCTGGCCGCCGCGATCTGGCTGTTCCCCGTCGGCGCGGCGCTGCTCACCTGGCAGCTGCTGGCGCGGGTGACGCCGATGTGGCGGACCGCGGCGGCAGCCGGCACGGCGGGGGCGCTGGCGGCGTCGTTCACCGCGCTGCCCTACGTGGAGTTCGGCACCGCGGCGATGCCGAACCTGGTGGCGTACGGGCTGGTGGTGCCGGCGTTCGCCCTGGTGACGGCCGTGCGCACGCTGCGTGACCGGATCCCGGTGGCGGTGTTGGGGCTGCTCGGGGTGTTCTCGGTGCACCTGACCGGCGGCGTGATCGTGGTGCTGATGCTGCTCGCGTGGTGGCTCGGCGACGCGCTGCGGCACCCGCTGCGCGGGAAGCGGCGCGACGCGCTGGCGCTGGCCGGGGTCGCCGTGCCGGCCGGGCTGCTGCTGGCGCCGCAACTGCTGAGCGTGCGCCGGCAGGCGGAGATCATCGCCGGGCACTCCTTCCTCACCCATGAGGGCCGCAAGTCCGGCCTGCGCGACGCGCTGCTGCTGCACACCCGCCACCTCAACGACTTCCCGATCCAGTACACGCTGGTCGGGCTGACCGCGATCGGCGCGGTGGTGCTGCTGGTCAAAAAGGTGTGGTGGCCGCTGGCGCTGTGGGCGGTGCTGGTGGTGGCGGTGGTGCAGTCGTCGGCGCCGACAGGCGGGGCGGTCGCCGCGGTGCTGGGCCGGTTCACCGCGCTGTTCTACAGCGACCCGCGGCGGATCATGGCGGCGATGACGGTGCTGCTGGTACCGATGGCCGGCATCGCGCTGGCGACGCTGGTGGGCCTGGCGGTGCGCCGGCTGCCCGGGAAGCCGGCGCTGCGCGGCGGGGTGGCCGCGGTGGTTTTGGCCGTCGCGACGGCGGGTCTGGGCTGGCACTACCTGCCCCGGCACGAGTTCCTGCTCGGCGACAAGTACGACCAGGTGATGGTCGACGACCTCGACCTGCAGGCGTATGCCTACCTGGCGGCGCTGCCCGGCGCGCGCGACAGCGTGATCGGCAACGCCAACGTCGACGGCAGCGCCTGGATGTACGCCGTCGCCGGCCTGCACCCGCTGTGGACGCACTACGACTACCCGCAGCAGCAGGGCCCCGGCCCGCAGCGCTTCATCTTCTGGGCGTACGCCGACGACGCCGACACCGATCCGCGGGTGGCGCAGGCCGTGCACGCCCTGAACATCCGCTACGTGCTGATATCCAGCCCGATAGTGCGCGGGTTCACCCTGCCCGACGGACTACTGTCACTGGATGCGTCGCGGTCGTGGGCGAAAATCTACGACAACGGCGGGGCCAGAATCTACGAGTGGCGTGGACAGGGCTAGGGAGGCGAACGGCTTGAGCAGCTACGACGACGGCGACGACGGCGTCGAGGTCATCGGCGGCGACCAGGCCGATCCCACCGACCTGGACGCCGTCGACGCCGAGAAGTCGCTGACCGACCTGATCGAGCAGCCGGCCAAGGTGATGCGGATCGGCACCATGATCAAGCAGCTGCTGGAGGAGGTGCGCTCGGCCCCGCTGGATGACGCCGGCCGGGTGCGGCTGCGGGAGATCCACGCCGCCTCCATCCGGGAGCTAGAGGACGGCCTGGCGCCGGAGCTGCGCGAGGAACTGGACCGGCTGACGCTGCCGCTGCGTGAGGACGCCACCCCGTCGGACGCCGAACTGCGGATCGCGCAGGCGCAGCTGGTCGGCTGGCTGGAGGGGCTGTTCCACGGCATCCAGACCGCGCTGTTCGCCCAGCAGATGGCGGCGCGCGCCCAGCTGGAGCAGATGCGGCACGGCGGAGCGCTGCCGCCCGGCCCGCACCTGCCCTCCGACAGCGGCCAGTACCTGTAGCCGTGACCACGCCCGAGCCGCACCGCGAGATCCGCATCGAGACCAAGGATGCGTGGGTCGAGTTCCCGATCTTCGACGCCAAGTCGCGATCGTTGAAGAAGGCCTTCCTGGGCAAGGCCGGCGGGGCGATCGGGCGCAACAACTCCAACGTCGTCGTGGTGGAGGCGCTGCGGGAGATCACCATGAGCTTGCAGCTCGGTGACCGGGTGGGTCTGGTCGGGCACAACGGCGCCGGGAAATCGACTCTGCTGCGGCTGCTTTCGGGCATCTACGAACCGACCCGCGGGTCGGCGAGCGTGGTGGGCCGGGTGGCGCCGGTCTTCGACCTGGGCGTGGGCATGGACCCGGAGATCTCCGGCTACGAGAACATCATCATCCGCGGCCTGTTCCTCGGGCAGACCCGCAAGCAGATGGCCGCCAAGGTCGACGAGATCGCCGAATTCACCGAGCTGGGCGACTATCTGGCGATGCCGCTGCGCACCTACTCCACCGGGATGCGGGTGCGGCTGGCGATGGGTGTGGTCACCAGCATCGACCCGGAGATCCTGCTGCTCGACGAGGGGATCGGCGCAGTGGACGCCGAATTCCTGAAGAAGGCGCAGACCCGGCTGCAGAAACTGGTGGAGCGGTCCGGAATCCTGGTGTTCGCCAGCCATTCCAACGAGTTCCTGGCCCGGCTGTGCAAGACCGCGATGTGGATCGATCACGGCACGGTGCGCATGGAAGGCGGCATCGAGGACGTGGTGCGCGCCTACGAGGGCGAGGACGCCGCCCGGCACGTGCGCGAGGTGCTCGCCGAAAACGACGGGGACACACCGTGACTGACGTCTACGCGATCGTCGTGACGCACCGGCGCGTCGCGCAGTTGGCCGAGTCGCTGAGCGCGCTGGTCACCCAGACCCGCGCACCGGATCACCTGATCGTCGTCGACAACGACAACGATCGTGCGGTGCGTGAACTGGTTGCCGCACAGCCGGTCCCGTCGACCTACCTCGGGTCGCATCGAAACCTCGGCGGCGCAGGCGGTTTCGCGCTGGGCATGCTGCACGCCCTGGCCGCCGGCGCGGATTGGCTGTGGCTGGCCGACGACGACGGCCGGCCGGCCGATGACGGCGTGCTGAGCCGGCTGCTGGCCTGCGCGCAGAAACACGACCTGGCCGAGGTGTCGCCGATGGTCTGCAACATCGACGACCCGGCGCTGCTGGCGTTTCCGCTGCGGCGCGGGCTGGTGTGGCGGCGCGAGGTCAGCGAACTGCGCAGCGGCGCAGCCGGCGAGGACCTGCTGCCCGGCATCGCGTCGCTGTTCAACGGGGCGCTGTTCACCGCGGCGGCGGTGGAGGCCGTCGGTGTGCCGGACCTGCGGCTGTTCGTCCGCGGCGACGAGGTGGAGTTGCACCGGCGGCTGGCACGCTCCGGGCTGGCATTCGGCACCTGCCTGACCGCGGCGTACCTGCACCCGTGCGGGTCGGCGGAGTTCAAGCCGATCCTGGCCGGGCGGATGCACACCCAGTACCCCGACGACGAGACCAAGCGGTACTTCACCTACCGCAACCGCGGTTACCTGATGGCCCAGCCGGGGATGCGCAAGCTGCTGCTGCAGGAGTGGCTGCGGTTCGGCTGGTTCTTCCTGGTGTCGCGGCGCGACCCGGCCGGCTTCCGCGAGTGGATCCGGCTGCGGCGGCTGGGGCGGCGGGAACGGTTCGGCAAACCCGGGGAGCGGCAATGAGTTGGGAGCGCCGATGAGTTTCACCGACAGCGCGGTCGAGTCCAAGACGTTCCGGCGGGCCTGGGCGGACCTGGCCGACGGCTACCGGCGTCACGAACTGTGGCTGCACCTGGGCTGGCAGGACATCCGGCAGCGCTACCGGCGCAGCGTGCTCGGCCCGTTCTGGATCACGATCGGCACCGCGACCACCGCGGTGGCGATGGGCGGGCTGTACTCCAAGCTCTTCCACCTCGACCTGGCGGTGCACCTGCCGTACGTGACGCTCGGGCTGATCGTGTGGAACCTGCTGAACGCGGCGATCCTGGAGGGCGCCGACGTGTTCGTCGCCAACGAGGGGCTGATCAAACAGTTGCCGACACCGCTGAGCGTGCACGTCTACCGGCTGGTGTGGCGGCAGATGATCCTGTTCGCGCACAACATCGTCATCTATGTGCCGATCGCGCTGATCTTCCCGAAACCCTGGTCGTGGGCGGATCTTTCGGTACTGCCGGCGCTGGCGCTGATCGCGGCGAACTGCGTGTGGGTGTCGCTGTGCTTCGGCATTCTGAGCACCCGCTACCGCGACATCGCGCCGCTGCTGTTCTCCGTGGTGCAACTGCTGTTCCTGATGACGCCGATCATCTGGAACTACGAGACGCTGCGCCAGCAGGGCGCGACCCGGTGGATGAACGTCGTCGAACTCAACCCGCTGATGCACTACCTGGAGATCGTGCGGGCGCCACTGCTCGGGGCGCACCAGTCGCTGCGGCACTGGGCGGTGGTGCTGGCGCTGACCGTGCTCGGCTGGGCGGTGGCCGCGGCGGTGCTGCGACAGTTCCGGGCACGCGTCGCCTACTGGGTGTAGGGGGCTTCATGTCGACGGGGATGGCGCTGCTGGTGGGCTGGGGACTGCCGTTTCTGCTGACGATCGCCATGATCCCGCGGGGGCGTCGGCTCGCCCGCCAGATCAAGGACTCCCCCAACATGGGTCCGGGACCGAAGATGTTCCTGGCGGTCATCCTGGGCTTCCCGGTGCTGCTGATCCTGTTCGTCTGGCTTCAGGCGCTGTGGTACCTGCCGCAGATCCTCCGGTATCTATAGGCGGCCCGGACCGTAAACTTCGCGGGTGACCGAGTCCGCCCCCACCCACGCGCACCTGCACCTGTCGACGCAGATGTGGCGGTTCCTGGTGACAGGTGTGCTCTCGGCGGTGGTGGACTTCGGGCTGTACCTGCTGCTGTATCTGGCGGCGGGGGTGAACGTCGACCTGGCCAAGGCGTGCAGTTTCATCGCCGGCACCGTGACGGCGTACCTGATCAACCGGCGGTGGACGTTCCAGTCGTCGGCGTCGACGGCGAAGTTCGCGGCGGTGATGACGCTGTACGCGCTGACGTTCGGGGTGCAGGTGGGGATCAACCACCTGTGCCTGGGGTGGCTGGGTTACGCCAAGTGGGCGCTGCTGGTGGCGTTCGTGGCCGCGCAGGGCACCGCAACCATCATCAACTTCGTCGTGCAGCGGACGGTGATCTTCCGGGTGCGGTAGGAATCGACTCCTACCCCGGTAGCATTTCGGTATGAAACTCAGCATCAGCCTGTCCGACGAGGACGTCGCTGCGCTGGACGAGTACGCCGAGCGCGCCGGCTTGCAGTCCCGGTCGGCGGCCGTGCGGCATGCAATCCACGCCCTGCGGCACCCCGGCCTCGAAGACGACTACGACAGGGCCTGGTCGGACTGGTCAAGCGGCGGTGACGCCGAGATCTGGGACCAGGCAGCCTCCGACGGGATCGCCGATGCGCCGCGGTGACATCTGGCAGGTCGACTTCGATCCCGTCCGGGGAAGCGAGGCGAACAAGCACCGCCCGGCCATCGTCGTCAGCAACGACCGCGCCAATGCCGCAGCAACCCGACTCGGCCGGGGTGTGGTGACCGTCGTCCCGCTGACCAGCAACGTCGCGAGCGTTTACCCGTTTCAGGTGCTGCTGCCGGCCGTGACGACCGGCCTGACCGTCGACTCGAAGGCGCAGGCCGAACAGGTTCGCTCGGTTGCGGTCGAACGCTTACGACGGCGGATCGGCCGGGTGCCGCCCGTCGAACTCGGGCAACTCGACGACGCGCTGCGCCTGCACCTGGAGTTATGAGCAGGCGAGGTCGCGCCGAATAGGCACGGCCCCGCACGCCTGGGACGTGCGGGGCCGCATTTGTGACTCCCCCGGGATTGGTACTACGGCGTCGGGCTGACCGGCAGGTCCGCACCCTTGGTGCCGGTGAGATCGACACCGTCAGACGACACGCCGTTGCTGTTGATGATCTCCATGTTTCCGCCGTTGCCGCCGGTGATGCCGGCGCCGGTACCGCTGCCGCCGTCGCCGCCACTGACCTGCGAGTCGGTGAACGATCCAGGGTCGTCACCACCACGCGCACCGATGTGGACGTAGCCGCCGTAGCCGCCCTGCCCGCCGTCGATCCCGTCGCCGCCGGTCCCGCCGACCACGGTCAGGTCGGTCGCTTTGGCGTCGGTGCCCAGCGCGCTGAACTGGCTGGGCAGCGGGACGACCGGGTCGCCGACGCTGCCGCCGGTGCCGCCGTTGATGCCGTTGCCGCCACTGCCGCCGGTGGACGAACCGCTGGCCTCGGCACCCTGACCGGTGGCCTGGATGCTGCCGTTGCCGGCGTTGCCGCCGGTCGAGTTCGCCCCGATGGCGTCGCCACCGTTGCCGCCCTGGGTGGTGCCGTGCGCGTAGCCGCCGGTACCGAACGGACCGAAGTTGCGTCCCGCGCTGATGTCGCCGTTGCGCGCATTGCCGCCGTGGCTGTTCTCCCCGGTGGCGTTGCCGCCGTGCCCGCCGGTCGACTGGCCTTCGGCCTTGGCGCCGTTCAGCGCCAGGATCTGGCCGCCGCCGCCCTTGCCGCCGGCCCCGCCGTCGGCACCGTTGCCGCCGGCGCCGCCCTGCGCGACGGAACCGTTGCCGCCGGCCTGACCGCCGGTGGCGGCGTTGATGTTGCCCAGGCCGCCGTTGCCACCGGAGCTGCCGGTCCCGGTCGCGTCACCGCCGACGCCGCCGAACGCGCTGCCGGTCGCGACGGCGTCGGTGCCGTCGGTGACCGGGGTGCTGCCGTCCTCGGCGACACCGGCCGTGACCGTCGCGCCGCCGCCGACACCACCGGCGCCGCCGTCGGTGCCGTTGCCACCGGCCGCGGCCTTGGCGATCGCGTCGTGCACGGTGCCGCCGTTGTCGGCGGTGATGGTGGCTGCGCCGCCGGTTCCGCCGGTGCCGCCGTTGGCATCACCGGCCCCGGCGTTGCCGCCGGTTGCGACGCTGTTGGCGACGGTGCTGTCGGTGCCGGATGCGGTGATGTCGGCGGTGCCGCCGGTCGCGCTGTCGGAGCCGTTGCCGCCGGTCGCGGTGCTGGTCGTGATGACGCCGCCGTCGCGGCCGGTGACCGCCCCGTAGCCGCCGCTGGCACCGGTGTCGCCGTCGCCGACGCCGCCGTTGCCGCCGGTGGCGGTGCCGTCGACGTTGCTGCCGCTGTACGCGCTGAGCAGACCGGCGCCGCCCTCACCGCCGGTGCCGGCGTTGCCGGCGGCACCGCCGTCGCCGCCGATCGCGTGACCGGCCGCCGTGCCGCCGTCACCGAGCAGCTGGGCCGCCCCACCCTGGCCGCCGATGCTGCCGACGCCGTCAGCCGCGCCGCCGTCGCCGCCGAGCGCGGTGCCGTCGGTCTCGCCCTGGTTGAGGGCGATCACCAGGCCGTCACCGGCAGTGCCGCCGCGAGCGCCGTCGGTGGCGTCGCCGCCGTTGCCGCCGGTCGCCGTGCCGGCGGCGTCACCGTCGCTGCCGCTCTGGAGGTAGCCGGAACCGCCGGCCCCGCCGATGCTGCCCTCGCCGGTGCCCGACCCGCCGTCGCCGCCGATGCCGGTGCCGTCGACGCTGCCGGGCGTGCCGGTGTAGCCGGACAGCACCAGGCCGGTGCCGGCGGTCCCGCCGCCGCCACCGTCGACGCCGTCGCCGCCGGTGCCGCCGTGCGCGACGCCGGTGGCGGTCGACCCGGCACCCCAGGCGCCGACGCCGGCGAGCCCGCCCTTGCCGCCGCTGCCGGCGTTGCCGAAGCCGCCGTTGCCGCCGGTGGCGCTCGCATCGGTGGTGTCGCCGCCGTCGCGGCTGAGGATCGCCCCGTAGCCGGCGTTGCCGCCGGTGCCGCCGTCGGCGCCGTCGCCGCCGGTGCCGCCGAACGCATCGGAGTTGGCGATGCTGCCGGCGCCGTTGGCCTGCACCAGGGCATCGCCGCCACCACCGCCGTTGCCGGTGCCGATCGCGTTGCCGCCGTTGCCGGCCAGGGCGTCCCCGCCGGCCTTGCTGCCGGCGCCGTCCGCCCAGGTGAAGGCGTTGCCGCCGGATCCGCCGTGACCGCCGGCGTCGGTGGTGGTGCCGGCACCGCCCTGGCCGCCGTCGCCGCCGGTGGCGCTGCCGGTGACCGTCCCACCGTTCAGTTCCTGGGTGGCGGCGCTACCACCGCCGCCACCGCCGCCGCCGCCGAGGCCGGCCTCAGTCGCGGTGCCGGTGCCGCCGGTGCCGCCTGCACCGCCGTGCCCGGCCACCCCGCTGCCGACGACGCCACCGGCGCCGCCCACACCGCCGGTGCCGCCGTTGCCCGCGAGAGCGCCGTCGGCGCCGAGTCCGCCGGTGCCGCCGGTGCCGCCGGTCCCGCCGGTGAGGGCCCGGCCGCTAGCGATGTCGAGGATCTTGCCGACACCGCCGGTGCCGCCGGTGCCGCCCTGACCGCCGACGCCGCCGCCGTGCCCGCCGATACCGTGACCACCGAGGCCACCGTCACCGCCGGTGCCACCGGCACCCGCCGATGCGGTCGCGGTGGCCGCCCCGCCGGCACCGCCCTGACCGCCGGCACCGCCGGTACCGCCGAGACCGTTGTCGCCGAGGCCGCCCTTCAGACCCATCAGACCGCCGCTGCCGCCGTGGCCGGCCAGGCCCGCGGCGCCGCCGTCACCGCCGTCACCACCGTCGGCCGCCGCGCTGCCGCCGGCGATGCCCGCGCCACCGAGGCCACCGGCCCCGCCGGTGCCACCCTGGCCGCCGTCGCCGCCGAGACCGCCGCTGCCGAACAGGAACCCGGCGTTGCCGCCGTGGCCGCCGAGGCCGCCGACGCTGCCGTCCCCGCCGTTGCCGCCGACCGTGGCCACGGTGGCGGCGGTGGCGGCTTGACCTGCGGCGCCGGCCAGACCGGTCAGGCCGGCGCCGCCGACGCCGCCGTTGCCGCCGAAGCCGAACAGGGCGGTGGCCGCACCGCCGTTGCCGCCGAATCCGCCGTGATAGACCGCGTCGGCCGCATCGGTGTGGTCGGTGGTGAACACCCCGGACCCACCGATGCCACCGGTGCCACCGGTGCCAGCCAGCCAGCCGCCCGCACCGCCGTTGCCGCCGATACCGGCGCCCTGGGTGAGCACACCGGTGGCGTCGAAGACCGCCGCGGTGCCGGTGCCGCCGACGCCGCCGTTGCCGAACATGCCGGCCGCGCCGCCGTCACCGCCGAGGATGCCGTTGCCGCCGTCGCCGAAGAGCCAGCCGCCGGCGAACCCGTCGTGGTGGGCGGCGGTGCCGTCCAGTCCGTTGCCGATCCAGTCCCGGCCGGTGAGCATCATCGAGAGCTCATTGGTCGGGTCCAGCCACCAGGCGTTGGTGGGGTCGGCGATGAAGTCCTGCATGTCGACCCAGGCCGGCAGGTACATGTCGGCCTGGTAGATCAGCGGCAGGTCGGCGTTGATGACAGCGAAGAAGTCCGGTGCGGCGAACGCGGTCTCGAACATGCCCCACAGGTCGGTGAACAGCGCCTCATTCGAGCCGCCGAGCGTGTCGAAGGTGCTGCTACCGATGAAGCCGAAGGCGTCCAGGTCGCCCAGGAAGTCGGCGATGACGTCGGCCTGGGCCGGTGGCGCGGTGAGCACCGGGGCCATCCCGAACGCGAGGAAGGCGCCGACCGTGGTGCCGGCACTGAGCGCGCGGGTGCTGCGCTGACGCGGTTTGGGGCGGCTGCGACGACGATCGGACATGCGGTTCCTCCTGAGGCGACCTGTAAGAACGACCTGACGTTCTCAAGTTCCGCATACGTTAACAACGTTTCGTGTTTAGTCAACTTATGTCTTGATTACTGGACTTGATTGCTAGATTTCAGGCCAGCGGACGGACATCCCACCCCGTGTCGGCACGTTCCATCCGCCACATCAACCACTTCGGTAACGAGAGTCGGGCATGTGGATGCGCCAGAAATTGATATCGCGGGCGCTAGCACCGGACTCAGGCGTCACTGGGGATGACGCGGCTCCGCACCCAGTTGGGTGCGGAGGCCCTCATTTCTCCTTAGCCGGGCATCTGGTGGATTGCGCGAGGAGATTCTTCGGTGCGCATCAGCAGACTCGGCTGTCACCAGGGTGCAGGGTGTGTCGCTGTGCCCGCCTGCGCGCGACATCGGCGGTCTGGCGGGACCCGCACTTCACGGTCTTCGCAGTTCAATCCAAGGCTGTGGCCCCGTTCGTCTGCCCAGCGCACGAAGGCGGAGACGTTCACGCCGGCGGGTCAGCGAGCGTCGGGGCGCTGAAACGGCAAGTGGGCCGGTCCCCATCACGCGAGTGACGGAAACCGGCCCACTGCTGCTACTGACTACGCCGGGTTGTTGGCTCCGTCGGCGCCGATAGCCGGCGACGAGTGGTTCTGGCCGTCGAAGACAGGCGAACTGCCGTTGAAGATGTCGCCTTCGGCGGGTCCACCCGGGCCGCCGCCGCTGGACGCGGTCAGGCCACCGGAGGCGTTGCCGCCGCTGCCGCCCTGAGCCATACTGCCGACAGGGACGGTGCCACCCGGACCGGCACCGATGTTGCCGTCTGCACCGTTCCCGCCGTGGCTTCCGGTGTTGGTTCCGCTGCCGCCGTTGCCGCCGGTGGCGGTTCCGTTGGCGTTTGCAGCCGTGGTGTCGGTGCCGATCTGGTATGCGTCGACCCGTCCGTAGGCGCCGTTGCCGCCGGATCCGCCGTCGAGGCCGGCGCCGCCCTGACCACCGTGTGAGGTGCCGTTGACGGTGGCGTTCTCACCGCCGGCGTTGACGGAGGCGCCGCCGCCATGACCACCGTGGCCGCCACCGGTCGCTTCGCCACCGACGCCGCCGGTCGCGTTGCCCTGCACGGTTCCACCGGCACCGCCGGCGGCACCGAAGAAGGTGGTGGTCTTGGCCGCGGTCACATCGGCGTTGCCGCCTGTCCCGCCGACACTGCCCGCGTCGGTTGCGGTGCCGCCCGCACCGCCGGTCGCGGTGCTGTCGGTGACGGTGCCGCCGGCCGCGTTTTGGCCGGCGATCATGATCGCGTGCCCACCGGCCCCACCGGCGCCACCGTCGGTGCCCGCGGCACCAGCACCGCCCTCGACGGTCCCGCCGGTGACGGTGCCGCCCTGGTTGGCAGCCAGTTGCGCGTAGCCGCCGTTGCCGCCGGTGGCGCCGTTGGTGCCGCCGGCCCCGCCCTCGCCGCCGGTGGCGGTGCTGGTGGTGATGCTGTCGCCGGTGTTGGCACTGACGGTGGCTTGACCGCCGCCACCGCCGTTGCCGCCGGCGGAGGTGGCGTCGCCGTCACCGCCGGCTCCACCCTCCCCGCCGGTGGCGGTGCTGTGGGTGATCGTGTTGGGGGGCCCGTAGTTGGTGAAGGTGGTGCTGCCGCCGGCGCCACCGGCCCCACCGTCGTGGCCGGCACCGGCGCCGCCGGCCCCGCCGGCCCCACCGTCGCCGGCGTGGGAGATGTTGTCGCTGCCAATCCACATCTGCGCGTTGCCACCGTCGCCGCCGATACCGCCGAGGGCGCCGCCGGTGCCACCGTTGCCGCCGACCCCGCCGTTGCCGCCGATGGCGCTGCTGCCGGAGGTGTTGAGGGAAGCATCCTGGTAGCCGTAGCCGCCGTTACCGCCGTGGCCGTTGCCGACGCCGGTGCCACTGTTGCCGCCGGCGCCGCCGACCGCGGTGCCATCGGTGGTGGTGGTCCCGTACTGGCCGATCACGAAGCCCGTTCCACCGTTGCCGCCCTGGCCGCCGTCGAAGCCCGCACCACCGGCACCGCCGGTGCCCGTGCCGTCAAGGGCAGACCCACCGCTGGGTGCCCCGCCAGTGCCGCCACCGACGATGCCCGCGCCGCCGGCACCACCATGACCACCGGTGCTGCCGGCGCCACCGAGCCCGCCGGTCGCAGTGCCGGTGGCAACAGCGGTGGTGTTGCCGTATCCGGTGGAAGAAACGACGTAGGCGTTGCCGCCGTCGCCGCCGGTGCTGCCGACACCGGTGCCGGAGTTGCCATCGCCGCCGGTAGCGGTGCCGCTGGCGGAGCCCTCGGTGCCGACCGCTCCCCCGAAGCCGCCCCACACGGTGCCCCGCCCGCCGGCGCCACCGGCGCCACCGTCACTACCGGCACCACCATTGCCGCCGACCGCCGCGCCGCTCGCGGTGCTGGCCGAACCGCCGCTGGCCTCGACCAGGGCCGCGCCGCCGGCACCGCCGGTGCCGGAGCCGTTGGCGCCGGTGCTGCCGGCGCCACCGTTGCCGCCGGTGGCGTTGGCCGCGGCGGTGGTGGTGCCGACGACGCCGCCGTCCTGGGCGCTGATGGTGGCGGAGCCGGCGTTGCCGCCGGTGCCGCCGTGGGCGTCGCCGACTCCGGCGGTGCCGCCGGCCGCGTGGCCGTCGGTGATCGTGCTGCCGGTGCCGGTGGCGTTGACCGTTGCCGAGCCGCCGGTCGCGGTTGCGTCGCCGGCGGTGCCGGTCGCGGAGCTGC
>NZ_JAHCLR010000076.1 GCF_018455725.1 Mycolicibacter acidiphilus | reverse complement strand
CTGCCGTCGCTGTTGCCTGCGGTTGCCGTGCTGTCCTTCACCACGCCGCCGACGTTGGTGGCCTGCTGGCCCTCGTTGCCGGTCTCGACGCTGGCGCGGCCACCGGTGGCGCCGCTCACGCCGTCGTGGCCGTCGCCGCCGTTGCCGCTGATGGCGGTGCCGTTGGTGATCTCGCCGCCGGTCGAGTTGGCCTCGACCCGCGCCTGACCGCCCAGCCCAGCGTGGGTTGTGCTGCTGTCGTTGGAGCCGCCGTCGCCAGCGCTCGCGGAGCTGCCGGTGACGTGGCTGTTCTCACCCATGGCGCGCACCCAGCCCAGGCCGCCGTTGGCACCGGCGCCACCGTCGGTGCCGTCACCCCCGTTACCACCGGTGCCGGTGCTGGCGGAGACGGTCGCGCCGTTGTTCAGGGCCGCCACCTCGCCGATGCCGCCCTGACCGCCGACGCTGCCCGCGCCGGTGCCGTTGCCGCCGACGCCGCCCAGCGCGGTGCCGGCCGCGCTGGCGTTGGTGCCCCCGGCCACGACACCGGCGTAACCACCGGCGCCGCCGGTGCCGCCGCTGTAGCCGTTGCCGCCGAGACCACCGGTGACGG
>NZ_JAHCLR010000075.1 GCF_018455725.1 Mycolicibacter acidiphilus | reverse complement strand
GCAGCGGTGGACACGGCGGCGCGGGTGGCAACGGCGACCTCGGCGCCACCGGCTCCAGTTCGGCCAACGCGGCCGGCGGCACCGGCGCCGACGGCGGCAAGGGCGGCGCCGCCGGCAACGGCGGTGACGGCGGCACATCGGGCACCGGCAACGGCGGGGCCGGTGGTCAGGGTGGCGGCGGCGGCGCCGGCGGTCAGGGTGGTACCGGCGGAACCGGTGGCCACGACGGCGGCGGCAAGGGCCTGACCGGCGGCAACGCCGGCAACGGCGGGGCCGGTGGCGCGGCCGGTGTCGGCGGCAGCGGCGGCGCCAGCACCAGCGGTACCGCGGGCACCGACGGCGGCGACGGCACCGGCGGCGCGGGCGGTTCAGGTGGCACCGGCGGGGCCGGTGGGGCCGGCAGCGACGGCACCAGCGCCCCGAACGCGGCCGGCACCAACGGCGCTCTCGGCGGCAACGGCGGTAAGGGCGGCGTCGGCGGAGTCGGTGGCGCCTCCACGGACGGCAACGGCGGCCAGGGCGGCTCCGGTGGTACCGGCGGCGCCGGTGGCGGCGGTGGTGACGGTGGCGCCGGCGGCACCAACGCGACCGGCAACGGCCTCGCCGGCGGCAACGGTGCCGGTGGCGGCAACGGGGGCAGCGGTGGAGCGGCCGGAGACGGCGGTGCCAGCACCGGCGGCACCGCGGGCGGTGACGGTTCGGCCGGGACCGGCGGGTCCGGCGGTTCCGGTGGCGACGGTGGGAAGGGCGGCGCGGCCCAGGGTTCAGCCAACACCGGCGGCGACGGCGGTGACGGCGCCGACGGCGGCAACGGCGGCTCGCCCAGCGGTGCCCCCGGCGCCGGCGGCGGCGCCGGTCAGGGCGGCGCCGGGACCGGTGGTGCGGCTAGCGGTGCCGCCGGCACTCCCGGAACCTCGGGCCAGCCCGGTAGCTGAGAACGCAAGCACTCGAAAACAGTTGACCGAAGACTAAGGAGACGGCCTTGCAAACAGCTCTCAAGCCCTACGCGACCGCTGGTGTCGCGCTCATCGGGGCCACCTTCCTCGCGGTCACCCCGGTGTCCGCTCCGGCCCCTGGCCCGTCGGCCCTTCGCGACGTGGCACTGGCGGCCGGCGGTAGCCCCTTCGGCGATTTCCTGGCGCCGTGGCTGGCGCAGTACAACACCGCGGCCGAGAACGCGACCGTGCTGGCGAACAACTTCTATCTGGCGCCCGGCGTTGGGCTTCAGCAGATGATCGCGAACGCCACCGACTACGCGCAGCAACTGGCCGACGACCCGACCAAGCTCGCGGCGATCACCTTGGAGATGCAGGAGAACGTCAAGGCCGTCAACGACGCCTGGACGCTGATGAATGCGGGCCCGGACACCATGGACGCGACCACGCTGCACACCGTGGACGCCTCCGACCTGAGCACGCTGTCGTTCGGCCACGACCTGATCCTGCAGCTGCTGCCGCAGTTCCTGCCGGCCGACGTCGACCCGGCGATGGTGACCCCGATCGTGAACTTCCTGGCCTCCCCGGCCAGCGCCATGATCATGGGCATGCTGGGGCCGGGCTTGAGTCCGTGGGTCGCGTTGATGAACAGCATCAACGACGGTGACGGCTTCAACGAGATCATGGCCAACATGTTCGGCGCCTACTTCAACGGGGCGACGCTCAACCTCGACAGCCTGCTGCCGCTGATTGCCGACACCGGCTTCCTGCCGGAGGGCACCACCTTGACCCACCTGGAGTTCGCGCTCGGTGGGCTGTTCTCCACCGGTTCGGTGGGCCAGGCCGACTACGAACTCTTCGACTCCAGCGGCAACGTCGTGAACTCGGTTCAGGCGGTCGGCGGTTCGATGTTCAACGCGCTCGGGGTGAGCCTGCAGACCAGCATTCTGCCGGGATTCACCATCGAACTGGCCGGGCAACCGGTCGGTCCGATCGCTGCCTGGGAAGCCTGGAGTCAGACGGTGGCCGGCCTACTGGACGGCGGCAAGGGCGTGAGTCCGTGGGCTTGGGACGGCAAGTCCGGTGGCACCCCGCCGCCGGCGCTGCCGCCGCTGTCCGGGGGCAGCCTGCCGCTGATTCCCGCCGACACCTTCGACGACGGCGGTGCGTCCGGCAGCGCGGAGGCGCCCGACTTCAGCGTGGCGGAGATCGCCGAGGCCTTCGGCGTCCACCTCTGAGTGTCGGACTCCGGGATTACCTTGGGGAACCGCGGGCGACACCGTCCGCCGATCCGCCCGGAACAGAGGACTCCATGACAACGCCGTCTATGCCTGCACAACCGTGGGAACCCACGTCCGCTGAGCAGTCTGCTCTCCGCCCCGCGTCGCCGCCCGCCAGCACGAATGCGGTGCCGAACCGGGCGCAGACACGCCAGTTCGCCTTCGACGGCGGCGCCGGCACCTACTTCGGCACTGCCGTACTCGCCCTGCTCATCACGGTGTTGACGTTGGGGATCTGCTATCCGTTCGCCCTCGTGCTGCGGGAGCGGTGGCGTGCGAAGCACTCCTACATCGAGGGTCGCCAACTCGTATTCAACGGCAGCGCGTGGGGGCTGTTCGGCCTGTGGTGGAAGTGGCTGATCTTGATCGTCCTGACGCTCGGAATCTACGGGTTCTGGGTTGGTCCGCGCATCGCTCGGTGGAAATGGGAGAACACCTCCTGGGCGCAGCCAATCCCGGCCTGAGTCAGCCCTGCGGAAAGGCCTGCTGCGCGACCGCGGTCGCCTCGAGGTCGGCGACCATGCCGGCCGCGGCCTCAAGATCCGCCAGCGACAGCGGTTGCGGCGGGGAGCCGCCGCATTGCGCCACCACCGCAAGGCCGTCGTCCAGGTACTGCTGCCGGCACTGGTAGCGCTGAATCTTGCCGCTGGACGTGGTGGGGATCGACAGCGGCTGGACCAGCACCACGGCATGCGGTTCGATTCCGTGCTGCCGGGTGATCGCCGCGCACACGGTGTCCAGCACGGCCTCCAGGTCGGCCCGGGCGACGTGCTCCGGGTCGACCTCCTGCACCAGCACCAATTGTGCGACGACGTCCTCGACCATGCCCAGTCCCGGCGGGTCCACCGTGAAGGCGGCACCCCGGCCCGAAGCCAGCGCGGGAGAGCACTCCTGCGCTGTGGCCTCCAGATAACTCGGGTAGTAGTTGTGGCCGTCGACGGTGATCAGGTCTTTGACCCGTCCGACGATGAAAAGCTCACCGCCGCACAGGAAGCCGAGGTCGCCGGAGCGCACGAACGGTCCCTCGTCGGACCGCGCCGCTGATGAGGCGAGCTGCCAGCCGAAGGTCTGGGCGGTCTCTTCGGGTCGTCCCCAGTAGCCCTTGGCGACGCTGGGCCCGGCGATCCAGATTTCCCCGACCTCGTCGGGACCGCACGGCGCGCAGGTGACCGGATCGACGATGACGACGTGCTGGCCGTCGAGCAGCCGCCCGCAGCCCACCAGTGCCACGGCTGCCGGATCGTCGGCGGTGACGTCGACGATCCGGTCCTCCCCGAACGCGTTTCGGTCGACGTAGCGCACGCCCGGCGGTTGGGCGTCCGCGGCTCCGGACACCCCGACGGTGGCTTCGGCCAGCCCGTAGGCCGGATGGAACATCTCCATCCGGAATCCCGCGGGGGCGAAGGCCTCGGTGAAACGCTGCAGCGTTTCGACCCGCACCGGTTCGGCGCCGATGTGTGCGGTCACCAGGTTGGACAGGTCCAGGGCGGCACGCTCGGCTGGGGTGCTGCGCTCCACACACCGGTCGTAGGCGAACGTCGGTGCGATGGTGTAGGTCCCGCGATTCCGGGAGATCGCCTCCAGCCAGCGCATCGGCTGTTTGATGAAGGCCGCCGGCGACATCAGCACACCGCTCGCGCCGAGGGAGAGCATCTGCAGGATGGCGCTGATCAGTCCCATATCGTGATGCGGGGGCAGCCAGAACACCCCGACGACGGTGTCGTCACCGGGCCACGTCTCACGCATCGCCGTCAGGTTGTGCATCAGGTTGCCGTGGGTCAGCACCACGCCCTTGGGGGAGCGGGTGGAGCCGGAGGTGTACTGGATCAGCGCATCGGTGCCGGGACCGACGGCCGGCGCCACCCAGGCATCGGGATCCACGGCGGCGGCATCCTCGATCATGCACCAGCGCAGCGTTTTTCCCTCCGCCAGGCCGTCGACGGCGGCGATCGTGTTGGCGCGGGTGTCGACGGTCGCCAGCGCGAAGCCGGCCTGGGCGTCGGGGACCACCGTCGCCAGTCGCGGTGCCAGTTTCTGATGCACCGGGACCGCGACGGCGCCGGCGTACAGGCAGCCGAAGAAGCCGGCGATGAAGTCCAGGCCGGGACGCACCAGCACCAGCACCCGTTCCCCGGCCGCGCCCTGCGCCTGCAGCGTCGCGGCAACGGCCCGGGCCCGGGTGTCGAGGTCCCGGTAGGTCAGCCGGTGGCAGTCCTCGTCGTCGCCGTTGTAGGAGAACGTGAACGCGACCTTGTCGCCGTACTGCTCGGCGCGCTGCCGAAGCATCTCCACCAGGGTGGCGGCGTTGGGCAGGGTCTCATCCGGCATTCGGTTACCTCACCTGTCCGCGGTCATTACGGCCTAAGCCACCTTAAAACGTGTGCGGCCGTGCGAATCCGACTGACCGATCAGAAGACGTCGTTCCACTGGAAGTTGGTGAACGCGTCGCTCAGTTCGCTCCAGAAGTTGGTGTCGGAGACGCTGTCGCTCGCAGCGGCAGCAGCACTGCCGGAGTCGCCGAAGGTGTCGGTGGGGATGTGCGGGAAGCTGATGATGCTGCCGGGCGGACTGGCCGGCGGCAACACCGGGGTGCACCCCTTGCCCTCGCAGCTGCCGACGTTCCAACTCGCGCCGAGTTCCTGCGCGATCAGTTCCGACAGGCTCTGCATCGCCCCGAGCGGGCCGATCCCGTGGCCGACGGCCGAGACCTGGTTCAGCAGCGGCACCCCGATGATGTCGATGCCCAAGCTGTTGAAGATCGACCCGCCGACCACCGGCACCGACGCGAAGGTGCTGCCGTCGTTGTTGAACAGATCCCAGGCGGCGTGGCTGACATCGCCCGGGGTGAGCAGTCCGCCGAACGCGAAGCTCAGGTGGTGGACCTCCATGCCGGCGGGCAGCAACCCGGCGTCGTTGATCGCCGGCAGCACGCTGTCCAGATTCAGGGTGGCGCCGTTGTAGTAGGCGCCGACCATGTTGGCCATGGTCTCGTTGAAGTTGTCGCCGTCGCTGATGCTGTTGCTCAGGGCGACCCACGGCGCGATGGCCGGGCCGAGCATGCCCATGATGATCCCGCTCTGCGGCGACTCCAGGAAGTTGATGATCTCGGTCGCCGTGTTCGGGTCGATGCTCGACGGCAGGAATGACGCCAGGTTGCCGAAGACCAGCCCGCCGTGGTCGCCGGCGAGGGTGAATGCTTGGGCGTTTTTGATCACGTCGGAGCTCGCGTCGCTCAGCGACACCGACGACGCGGCGGCCTTGAGGTGATCCTGCAACTGCTCCGAGAGGGCCGGGATGTCCGAGGGGTTCTTGAACGCGGAGGCCAGGAAGTTGGTCACCTCGACGGCGAACTGCTGCGACGCCACGCCCGGTGCGAGCAGGAAGTTGTTCGCCAACACGGAGGCGTTGTCGGCGGCCTCGTTGTACTGCGCGATCCACGGTGCCAGTAGATCGCCCAGCGCGCTGGTGAGCTGCACGTCGGGCGCGAGGCGCCCGTTGATGACCGCTGATTGCGGGCCCGCGACGAGGAGTCCGGCGCCGACGATGGCGAGGCCTGCGGTGGCGTAGGGGCGAAGGGCTTGCTGCATCAGGGTCCCCTCAAGCTGTTAGGCGAAAGACGTATGCAACTGGACGGTACGTAATCAAATGCTGAGACGCAAGCAATATTGGGATGTTCGTTTACCCTGCGGTAAACGATGTGCGCGACGTACACTCGGCTCAGTCACAGGCTCCCTGTGGCGTCGTATGACGCTGCAAAGGTCAATATCGACCGGTAGAGCGGCTGCATCGTGGCACGATAAGGGTGTGGAATATCGGGATTGACGCATTATCAGGTGCTGTGGTCTTATGCAATCTAGATTAGTGACTGCTGAGAGTTGTCACCTGCACTGATTCAGAGGTCGCTCACCGGGAGAGGTGTTCGAAAATGGGCCATCGTCACACCAGCAACCAGCGGGGTCGGAGCGGTAAGGCGGCGCAGGGCCGCAACCGGGTGATCGGGGCGGGAGGTGCGGCGGCCGCATTCCTCGCGTTCGGAATGACGCCGCTGTCGGCTGCGCCGAATGCCCGGGCCGATGTCGACGATCTGGTGAACTTCGACTGGCTCACCCAGCTGTTCGACCCGGGCGATGCGGCCACCGCGGGGTCGGCGGCCTTCGGCGGCGACTTCGACCTCACCGAGGTGCTCGCACCGATCTACACGTCCATGCACACCGGCCTCGAGTCGTGGATCCACAGCGACTTCGGCGAGTCGATCGACAACGCCATCAACCAGTTCAGCGGCATGTACCTGATCGGTGATGGCACCGCCGGCACCGCTGACGACCCCAACGGCGGTGACGGTGGACTGTGGTTCGGCGACGGCGGCGCCGGCTGGAACAGCGACCTGTCCGGAGTTGCCGGCGGTTCCGGTGGCAACGCCCTGGGCTTCGGTGACGGCGGCGTCGGCGGTTCCGGCGGGTTGGGTGCCGACGGTGGTGCGGGCGGCACCGGCGGCGCCTTCATGGGCAACGGCGGTGTCGGCGGTGCCGGCGGCGCCAGCGCGGTGGGTGTCAACGGCGGTTCGGGCGGGGCCGGAGGCGACGCGGCCGGCTGGCTGTTCGGCAACGGCGGCACCGGTGGTGCCGGGGCGAACGGCACCGCCGGAACCTTCGCCAACAGTGGGACGGGCGCAGGCAGTAGCGGCGGCGACGGCGGTGTCGGTGGGCGCGGCGCCGCCCACTTCGGCGACGGCGGCAACGGCGGTGCGGCCGGTAACGGTGGTGCCGGTGCCGCCGGGGACGCGGCGAACCTGAACGGCGGTGCGGGCGGCAGCGGCGGCGCCGGTGGTGCTGCCGGCGTCAACTTCTGGAAGGGCGGCGAGGTAGGAACCGCCGCGAACGGCGGTGCTGGTGGCGCCGGCGGCGACGCGGCCAAGGACGCCAGCGGCGACTTCCTGGCCGGTGGTCACGGTGGCGCCGGCGGCAACGGCGGGGCCGGCGGCGCGACCGGCAACGGCAGCGGCGGGCAGGCGGTCAACGGCGGCACCACCGGAACCGGCGGTGCCGGCGGGGCCGGCGGCGACGGCTACGACGGCGGTGCCGGCGGTAGCGGCGGATCGGGTGGTAGCGCGACCGACGGTGCCGGTGGCACGGGTGGTGCGGGCGGTAACGGCGGCCACGCGGTCAACCTGGCCGGTAGCGGCGGCAAGGGCGGCTCGGGTGGTTCGGCCACTGGGACCAACACCGGCGGCGCGGGCGGTGTCGGTGGTGCCGGCGGCGACGCGACCGGTACTGCGGGGGCGACCGGAACCAACGCCGGTATTGGTGGCAACGGTGGTGCCGGCGGCGGCGGCGGTAGCTCCGCGTCCGGCATCGGTGGCGTGGGCGGCGCGGGCGGTGCCGGCGGTGACGGCGCCACGACCGACCAGACCGTGCAGACCTTCGGCGGCAGCGGTGGTGCCGGCGGTAGCGGTGGAAGCAGCGGCGGCACCTCGGGAGCGGGCGGCAACGGCGGCGCCGGTGGCACCGGCACGGTCGGCTCCGGGCACGGCATCCTCACCGGTGTCGGCCAGGCCGACGGCGGTGCGGGCGGTAAGGGCGGCAGTGGTGGTCTGATCAGCTCCGGTAGCGGCGGCGCCGGTGGCACCGGCGGGGCCGGCGGGGCCGGTACCGGCTGGACCGACGACGGCAGCGTCACCGGTGATGCGGGCACGGTCTACAGCGCCGGCGGTAACGGCGGTGCTGGCGGTGGCGGTGGCGGCAGCGGTGTGGCCGGTGGCACCGCCGGTGTCGGCGGCGCGGGCGGCGCGGGTGCAGACGGCGCCACAACCGGCGTGAGCCTCGGCGGCAACGGTGGCGCCGGCGGGTCCGGCGACGGTGCCGGCGGTGACGGCGGCAACGGAACCTACTCCGGCGGCAACGGCGGAGCCGGCGGGTCCGGCGGCGGCACCGGCGGTAACGGCGGCAACAGCAGCGGCGCCACAGCCGGCACCTTCATTCATCCCACCGCCGGCAACGGCGCCGACGGTGGCTCCGGTGGCGGCACCGGTGGTAACGGCGGTGACGGCACGAACGGCGTCAACGGCGGCAACGGCGGTAACGGCACCACCGGTTCGGGCGGCTCGGGCGGCGCCAACGGCGTCAGCCCGTCGGATGCGGCCGGCGGCAACGGCACCGACGGCGGCACCGGCGGCACCGGCGGTAACGGTGGTAACGGCGGCAGTTCCGACACCGGCACCGGTGGCAACGCCGGTAGCGGTGGCAACGGCGGATCCGGCGGGGGCGGTGGTGCCGGCGGTAACGGCGGAACCGACCCGACTACCGGTGCGGGCCTGACCGGTGGCAACGCCGGCAACGGGGGCGCTGGCGGAGTCGGCGGCGCGGCCGGTACTGCCGGACACGGCGGCGCCGGTGACGGCACTGCCGGTACTCACGGCGCCGGGGGCGCGGGTGGTTCCGGTGGCACGGGCGGCCAGGGCGGTGCCGGTGCGGCCCTCACCAGTTCGGCCAGCGCCGCGGGCGGCGACGGACAGACCGGCGGCGCCGGCGGGACCGGAGGCAACGGTGGGGTCGGCGGTGCCGGCTCCGATGGTGCGGCAGCGGGTGACGGCGGATCCGGTGGTTCCGGTGGTGCGGCGGGCGCAGGTGGTAGCGGTGGGGCCGGTGGAGCCGACGCGACCGGCAAGGGCCTGGCCGGCGGCGACGGCGGCGCGGGTGGCGCCGGTGGACACAGTGGAACCGGCGGCGCCGGTGGCACCGCAACAGGTGGCGGCAACAACGGCACCGCGGGTGCGGACGGCAACGGTGGTTCCGGTGGCGCGGGCGGTACAGGCGGCGCCGGCGGCAACGGCGCGGCCGGCTCGAACCACGCGCAGGCCGTCGGCGGCAACGGTCAGGCCGGTGGTACCGGCGGCAACGGCGGCAAGGGCGGCGCCGGAGGTGGCTCCGATGCCGGCAACGGCGGCTCCGGGGGTGCGGCCGGTGCGGGTGGCGTCGGCGGTACCGGTGGCGCCGGTGGCAACGGTGGCACCAACCCGACCACCGACAACGGCTACGACGGCGGCAACGGCGGGGCGGGCGGAGCCGGTGGCAACGGCGCCGATGGCGGTGCAGGTGGGACCAGCGCCAGCGGCACCGCAGGCTCCGGTGGCGCGGCCGGTGCCCTGGGCAACGGCGGCGCCGGTGGTGCGGGCGGTAACGGTGGCCCGGCCCAGCAGGGCACGACCGGTACCCCCGGTTCGGCCGGGACAGCCGGTGCGGCCGGGGCCGACGGCACGGCGGGCAAGCCGGGTAGCTGACGCCGGTTCGGCGGAGCGTCGCTCGGCGAAGCGTTCAGCGCCGCCGACGACGCACACCGTTGCTGAATACGGGATTAATGCATAGCGACTATGTTCGCGGCCATGGCCCGCACGATGATCGATCTGGATGATGACCTGCTGGCCCGTGCTGCCCGGGAACTCGGCACCACCACGAAGAAGGACACCGTCCACGCCGCATTGCGGGCTACGCTGCGGGTAGCTGCTACCCGGGCGTTGATGGACCGGATGGCGGACAACGCGGCCGGCACCGACGGCGAAGCCGTCGTCAATGAGATGTGGCAGCAGAGTCGAGTGCAATACCGACGGTGACCAGCTCCTACCTGCGGGGCAAATCAGCGGCCTACCGGGTCCCGGCCGGCTCCGTCTGATCCGCGCTCAGCCCTGCAGCGACTTCCAGAACTGCGCGGCCACCGCCTGCTGCATTGCCGTGGCGGCCTGGGCGGCCAGCGCAGGATCGACGGAGGCGTCATCGTCGGAGCCGGGTGGGGCCTGCCACTGCGCCAGCGCGGTGAACTCGCCGTCGAGGTAGCGCTGCCGGGTGGCGCGGCGCTGGATCTTGCCGCTGGAGGTCGTGGGGATCGTCCCCTGCTCGACCAGCATCAGCGCGTGGGCCCGTACCCCGTGATGTCGCACGATGGCCGACTGTGCGGCGACCAGCAGTGCCCGTAGGTCGGGGATCGCGGCTGCGAGTTGGCGGTTGAGTTCCTGCACCACGACCAGCCGTTCGCCGGCGCCTTCGATGGGTTCCACCGAGAAGACCGCGCCGCGTCCGGCCAGCAG
>NZ_JAHCLR010000074.1 GCF_018455725.1 Mycolicibacter acidiphilus | reverse complement strand
CTTTGCAGCGGCCGGTGACGAACAGTTGCCCGTCGGCCAGGAAGCCCAGGTCCCCGGTGCGCAGGTAGGGGCCCGCCCCGTCGTCGGCCAGGTACCCGCCGAAGGTGGCTTCGGTGTCCTCGGGTTTGCCGCGGTAGCCGTGCGCGACGCAGGGCCCGGTCACCCAGATCTCGCCGACCTCGCCGGGCCCGCGCCGGAACCGGGTCTCCGGGTCCACGATCACCAGTTCGGCGCCGCCCTGCGGCACCCCGCAACCCACCAGTTCCACCGCGCCGTCGTCGTCGGGGTCGGCGTCGACCACCCGATCCTGGCCGAGGGCGGTCCGGTCGATGTGGCGGATCGTCGCGCCGGGGGTGTCCGACCCGCCGGTGACCAGCAGCGTCGACTCGGCCAGCCCGTACACCGGGATGAACACCTCCGGCCGGAAGCCGGCCGGCGCGAACGCGTCGGCGAACGCCCGCAGGGTGCCGGCGTGCACCGGTTCGGCGCCGTTCATCGCGTACTTCCAGTGCGACAGGTCCAGGGCCGCCCGCTCGTCGGGGGTGCTGCGGTCCACGCACAACTGGTAGGCGAAGTTCGGCGCGGTGGTCGCGGTCGCCCGATACCGCGCGATGGCCGCCAGCCAGCTCAGCGGTCCCATGATGAACGCCTCCGGCGCCATCAACACCGTCGTGCAGCCCACGTAGACCATCTCCAGGATGCCGCCGATCAAGCCCATGTCGTGGTGCTGTGGCAGCCAATACACCCCGACGTCGGTGTCGTCGCCGCCCCACGCCGCGTGGATCGCGGCCAGGTTCGCCAGCAGGTTGGCGTGGGTGAGGACGACGCCCTTGGGGGCGCGGGTGGACCCGGAGGTGTACTGCAGCATCGCGGTCGTCTCGCCGTCGATCTGCGGCGGCACCCAGGCGTCCGGATCGCCGACGGAGGCGTCCGGCGCCAGCCAGATCGGCGGGCGCTTGAGCAGGCCGTCGACCGTCGGGCGGAGCCTGCCCTGCAGATCATCGTCGGCGAGCGCGAACCCGGCACGGGCGTCGGGCGCGATCATGCTCAACCGGACCCGCCGGTCCTGCACCGGCACCGCGACCGCGCCGGCGTACAGGCAGCCGAAGTAGGCGACGACGCTGTCCAGGCCGGGCCGGCATACCACCAGCACCCGCTTACCCGCCGCGCCGTGCGCCTGCAGCCCGGCCGCCACCGAGCGCGCACCCAGATCCAGGTCGTGGAACGTCAGCGCGGAATGCTCGGTCTCGCCGTCCGGCACGAACCGGAACGCGACCTTCTCGCCGTAGCGTTCGGCCTGGTTGCGCAGCAGGTCGACCAGGGTGTGCGGGGCAGTCGCATCGTCGGCCGGCATGTGGTCACCTCCACCATCGTGCGGATCGCGCCGGGCACGGCGCCAGGCCGGGCAACCCCACCGTATCGGCTGAGAGGTGTCTCGATGACGTTCTATCCTGAACTAGGTTCGTTCTGAGAAGGCTTGTTTGATGTTAACGCCTGTAAGCAAAGCGCTGACGGGTATGACGAGGTGCACATCTGGACTGGGTATCTTCGATAGCTGCTGCTCTCGACGGGTGCGACGTCGGCCGGCCGGGCCGGCGGCGGGCTGGCCTGGGCGCTTCAGCAACCCGTTACAAAATTTGATCCGATCAACTGAATCTTGTTCACTTTTGGCTGACTCTAAGGTAACTTCTCTGATTAGTCGTCCTGCAACCCAGGCGGGACTACTGAAAGTCAGGAGATGTACCCATGCGCCACGCACTACGTCCCTACGTCACAGCCGGTGTCGCCCTGGTGGGTGCCGGCATGGTTGCGGTAGCCCCGGCGGCACCCGCGCTGTCAGCCGTGCACCTGTCACCGGATGTGGCACTGACCGCCGTCGACCTCAGCGACATCAACTTCACCCAGGCCTGGACGGACGCCTTCGACACCGCCAAGACCAACTTCGACACGCTGCAGGCGGCATCGAAGGACGCCGGTGAAGCGCTGTCGACTGCGCTGCAGCACGCGGACTTCAGCAAGCTGGACCCGACGCAGCTGTCCGACGCGCTGAGCTTCCTCGGCGGTGACCAGAAGAACTTCATCATCCCGATGTCCGGGTTCGCCCTGGACTCCACCGACGGGCTGGGTCACGGGTTCGTCTTCCCGATCCTGACCGCCCCGCCGGACGCGGGCGCGGGGATTCCGGACGGCGGCGTGCTGGTGGCCAACGACCTCAAGGACCTGGTGCCGCTGGTGAACTTCGCCGCCTCGCCGATCAGCGGCGAGATCTGGGGCGCGCTCAGCCCCGGCCTGGCGCCGCTGGTGTCGCTGATCAACAGCTTCGAGGCGATCAGCGCGGACCTGAGCACCGCCGGCGGGCACGTCGCCGACACGACCGCGGCGCTGCAGGAGATGGTGAACATCCCGGCGAACATGGTCAACGGCCTGCTCAACGGCGACACCCTCGACCTGACGCCGCTGATCCCGACACTCACCTCGCTGTTGCCGGAGAGCCTGACCAAATCGCTCGACCTCAGCGCGCTCAGTCTGGCGTTCGGCGGCCTGCTCGACCCGGGGCACACCCTCGGTGAGCTGAATCCGGAACCGGGGGCACTGAGCGGCGCCGACGGGGTCGGTGGGTCGCTCTTCAACGCGCTGGGCCTGTCCGCCAGTGTCGGCGGGTTCCCGCTCACCGTCGACGGGTTCGGCGTCGGCCCGGGGGGTGCCATGACGATGATCGAGAACATCTTCACCTCATGGCTGGACGGCAGCCTGCCGGCGGTGGACGTTCCCGCACCGTAAGAACCGCTCCGCGGCAACGGGCACCCTCGCGAGAGGGTGCCCGTTGTCGTCGGCGCTCAGCCCTGCCGCGACTTCCAGAACTGCAATGCCACCGCCTGCTGCATTGCCGCGGCGGCTTGGGCGGCCAGCGCCGGGTCGCCGGCGGCGTCGTCGTCGGATCCGGGCGGGGCCTGCCACTGCGCCAGCGCGGTGAACTCGCCGTCGAGGTAGCGCTGCCGGGTGGCGCGGCGCTGGATCTTGCCGCTGGAGGTGGTGGGAATCGCCCCCTGTTCGACCAGCATCAACGCATAGGCGCGCACCCCGTGATGGCGCACGATGGCCGACTGGGCCGCGACCAGCAGTGCCCGTAGGTCGGGGATCGCGGCGGCGAGTTGGCGGTTGAGTTCCTGCACCACGACCAGGCGTTCGCCGGCGCCCTCGACGGGCTCCACCGAGAACACCGCGCCGCGCCCGGCCAGCAGTGCGCGGCTGCTGGTCTGCACGGTCTTCTCGATGTCGTTGGGGTAGTAGTTGGTGCCGCGGATGATGATCAGGTCTTTGCAGCGGCCGGTGACGAACAGTTGCCCGTCGGCCAGGAAGCCCAGGTCCCCGGTGCGCAGGTAGGGGCCCGTCCCGTCGTCGGCGAGATGTCCGCCGAAGGTGGCTTCGGTGTCCTCGGGTTTGCCGCGGTAACCGTGGGCCACGCAGGGCCCGGTCACCCAGATCTCGCCGACCTCGTCGGGCCCGCGCCGCAGCCGGGTCTCCGGGTCGACGATCACGATCTGCTGTCCGCCGCGCACCCGCCCGCAGCCGACCAGTTCCACCGCCGTGTCGTCGCCGGGATCGGCGTCGGCGACCCGGTCCTCGCCGAGGGCGGTCCGGTCGATGTGGCGGATCGTCGGCTCCGGGGCGTCCGAGCCGCCGGTGACCAGCAGGGTGGCCTCGGCCAGCCCGTACACCGGCATGAACGCTTGCGCGCGGAAGCCGGCCGGGGCGAACGCGTCGGCGAACGCCCGCAGCGTCGCGGCGTGCACCGGCTCGGCGCCGTTCATCGCCGTCGTCCAGCACGACAGATCCAGTGCCGCACGCTCCTCCTCGGTGCTGCGCTCCACGCACAGGTTGTAGGCGAAGTTCGGGGCAGTCGTCATCGTCGCCCGGTACCGGGAGATGGCCTGCAGCCAGCGCAGCGGGCGGGTGATGAAGTGCGCCGGCGACATCAGCACCGTGGTGCAACCGGTGTAGACCATCGCCAGGATGCCGCCGATCAGGCCCATGTCGTGGTGCTGCGGCAACCAGTACACGGCGACGTCGGTGTCGTTGCCGCCCCACGCCTGCTGGATTGCGGCCAGGTTGGCCAGCAGGTTGGCGTGGGTGAGGACGACGCCCTTGGGGGCGCGGGTGGACCCGGAGGTGTACTGCAGCATCGCGGTCGTCTCGCCGTCGATCTGCGGTGGCACCCAGGCGTCCGGGTCACCGACGGAGACGTCCGGGGCCAGCCAGGTCAGCGGCCGTTTGAGCAGACCGTCGACGGTGGGCCGCAGCTTGGTCTGCATCTCCTCGTCGGCCAGGGCGAAGCCGGCCTTCACATCCGGCACGATCTGCGTCAGCCGCCCCAGTCGGTCCTGCACCGGCACCGCGACCGCACCCGCGTACAGGCAGCCGAAGTAGGCGGCGACACTGTCCAGGCCGGGGCGGCACACCACCAGCACCCGTTTGCCGGCCGCGCCGTGTGCCTGCAGGCCGGCGGCGATCGAACGGGCGGCCAGATCCAGTTCGTGGAATGTCAGCGCGGAGTGCTCCGTCTCGCCGTCCGGCACGAAACGGAACGCGACCTTGTCGCCGTATTTTTCGGCCTGGCGGCGCAGCAAATCCACCAGGGTGGTCGCGGTGGCGGGTTCGTCTGCCGGCATGTGATCACCTGAATCGTCGTGCGGACCGGGCGGGTCGCGGCGCCAAGCGGGGGATGCCCCACGGTATCGGCAGCGGCGACGGTCGGGGAGGTGGGGATGCCCGTTGTGCCCGCCTCTCCGCGACAACATGGCCGCGTGCCGGGTGTGCGCGAGAGCGTCCGGCCAGTCGGCGTCCGGGCCAGTGGTTGATGCTCCTATAGGTTGTCAAGCCGCGAGGAGGG
>NZ_JAHCLR010000073.1 GCF_018455725.1 Mycolicibacter acidiphilus | reverse complement strand
CGATAGCTCACCTAACTACCGATTTTGCAACAGCCCGAAACCCGCAGTTCGCACCGGTCAACTCTGCACGGTCGCGGACAAGGGGCGGGAGCTACCCGACGGTCAGCACCACCTTGCCGGTCACCTCACCCGACGACAGCAGCCGGTGCGCCTCGGCGGCCCGCTCGATCGGCAGCCGCGCGCCGATCACCGGCCGCACCCGACCGTCGGCGATCATCGGCCAGACGTGCTCGGCCACCGCGGCGACGACGGCGCCCTTGCCGTGCGGACCGTCGACCGGCCGGCCGCGCAGCGCGGTCCCGATCACCCGCGCCCGCTTGCCGATCAGCTTGCCCAGGTTCAGTTCGCCCTTGACCCCGCCCTGCATCCCGATCACCACCAGCCGCCCGTCGGCCGCCAGCGCGTCGACGTTGCGGTCCAGGTAGGCCGCCCCCATGATGTCCAGGATCACGTCGGCGCCGCCGGCGTCGCGCACCCGCTCGACGAAGTCCTCGTCGCGGTAGTTGATCGCGATCTCCGCCCCCAGTTCGCGGCAGAAGTCCAGTTTCTCCGCCGACCCGGCGGTGACCGCCACCCACGCCCCGAGCTGACGGGCCACCTGGATGGCGTGGCTGCCGACCCCGCTGGCCCCGCCGTGCACCAGCATCAGCTGTCCCTCGCCCAGCCCGGCCGTCTGCACCAGGTTCGACCACACCGTGCACGCCACCTCCGGCAGCCCGGCGGCGTCCACCGGGTCCACGCCGGCCGGGATCGGCAGCACCTGGGCGGCCGGCACCACCACGAACTCGGCGTAGCCCCCGCCCGCCAGCAGGGCGCAAACCTGTTCTCCTACAACCCAGCCGGTCGTGTCGTCGCCGACGGCCTCGATCGCACCGGCCACCTCCAGGCCGATCGTCGCGCTGGCACCCGGCGGCGGCGGGTACAGCCCGGCGGCCTGCAGCAGGTCCGCCCGGTTCACCCCGGCGGCGGCCACCCGGATCAGCACCTCACCCGGGCCCGGCGCGACGTCGGGTACCTCCTGCCAGGTCAACTGGTCGGCGGCTTCGGCGACGATGGCACGCATGACGGTCAGGGTACGATTTCCCGCGGTGGCGTGGCAGAGCGGCCTAATGCACTCGCCTTGAAAGCGAGAGACGGCTAAAACCGTCCGGGGGTTCAAATCCCTCCGCCACCGCCAAGCACCCGCCGTTTCACCACCGCCGGCGCACCGGCCTTCCCACCGGTCGTCACTGCAACGTTCGGCGGCAGCGGCGCACGCCCCTTCACCGGCTGCCCGTTCGGCGCCCCGGGCGCGGTGATCCGCTTCTCACTAGGCGGGTTGGTCTTGCTCACGCCACCGCCCGCACCCGCACTGCCGGCCAGCGGCACCCCGCCCATCCCGGCGCCGGGTCCGACAGCAGCAGCGGGCGTCGCCGGCGGCCCGCTCGTCATCGCCGCGGTCGGCGTCGTCGGCAGCGACGCCACCGGCACCGGGGCCGGCCCGAGATCACCGGCCGGGGTGGTGCCGGTGCCCAGACCGCCGCCGGAATCACCGACGTCCACGCCCACCGGATCGACCTCGTCGGCCAGAGTGGCGTCACCCAACCCGCCCGACCCGTCCTGGCCCAGCGACTGCACCGCGCCCAGCAGCGGCGTCAGCGCGCCCTGCCCGGCCTGCATCAACTCCTGCGGCAACCGGCCCAGCGAACCCAGCGCACCGCCGAGCATGCCGACGACCCCCTGCGCCAAGCCGGCCAACTGCGCCGCCATCTGGTCCGAACCCGCACCGACGTCGTCGAACTGCGCCACCGCGTCGTCCTCGTTGGCACCGAACTTCTCGATCGCCTCCGCCGCATGCGCCCGGCGATCGGCGTCGTCGTCAGCGATCCGGCTGTTCACGGCCGGCAGGTCGGCATTGGTCATCGCGCCGAACGCGGCCGCCGCAGCGTCGATCGGGGACACCCCGGGCGCCCCGACGGGCCCGGCCACGACCGCCGTCGGCGGCGGCTGGGTGAGCACGCCGGCCCACCCCGGCGGCTCGAAGGTGATGTCCGCACCGCTCACGGCTCGGAGCGTAACCCCGACCGCACCCATCGCGTTTACACCCGCACACCGGCGAAGAACGCCCGCACCTCCGCGACGAACAACTCCGGCTGCTCGAACGCCGCGAAGTGCCCGCCGCGGGGCATCTCCGTCCACCGGGTGATGGTGGGGTACTGCGCCTCGCACCAAGACCGCGGCGCCCGCACGATCTCCTTCGGAAACGACGCCACCCCGCACGGCACGGCCACCGGCGGCAGCGTCGTCGTGCGGAAACTCTGCCAGTACAGCCGGGCCGAGGAGGCGCCGGATCCGGTGAGCCAGTACAGCATGACGTTGTCCAGCAACTCATCCCGGCTCAGCGCGTTCTCCGGGTGCCCGTCGCAGTCGGTCCACGCCCAGAACTTCTCGATGATCCAGGCCAGCTGCCCCACCGGGGAGTCGGTCAGCCCGTAGCCCAGGGTCTGCGGCCGGGTCGACTGCTGCTTGGAGTAGCCGGAGTCCCACCGCTCGTAGTGCTCCGCGGCCGCCAACGCCGCCCGGTCCGCCGCGGTCGGCTCCGCACCCACCACGGGCCGGAACACCGGCATGTTGACATGTATTGCCGCACACCGCCCGTCGGGCCCGCCGAGACCGCCGATCGCCGTGCTGACCTCCGCGCCCCAGTCGCCACCCTGCGCCCCGTAGCGGTCGTAGCCGAGCCGGCCCATCAGCGTCTCCCACGCCGCGGCGATCCGCTCCACCCCCCACCCGGTCCGCGCCGGCTTGCCGGAGAAGCCGTATCCCGGTAGCGACGGGCACACCACGTGAAACGCGTCCTCGGCGCGGCCGCCGGAGCGGGTCGGGTCGGTCAGCGGCTCGATCACCTTGTGGAACTCCACGATCGAACCCGGCCAGCCGTGGGTGATGACGAGCGGGAACGCCCCCGGATGCGGCGAGCGCCGGTGGATGAAATGGATGTCCAGGCCGTCGATCTCGGTGACGAACTGGTCGAACCGGTTCAGCAGCGCCTCCCGGGCCCGCCAGTCGTAGCCGTCGGCCCAGTACGCCGCCAAGTCGCGGGTGTAGCCCAGCGGCACACCCTGACTCCAGTCGTCGACGCATTCGGGCTCCGGCCAGCGGGTGGCGTGCAGCCGTCGCCGCAGGTCGAGCAGGTCGGCGTCGGGGATGGCGATGCGGAACGGGGCGACCTCGGCCACGCGGTCAGCGCGCCAGCGGCTTGTAAAACACCAGCCCGTTGCCCTTGTTGTCGTAGACCACCGCGCGACGCTCGTGCGCGTCGTCGTACGGACCCTTGACGATCCCGCCGCCGCTGGCCTCGATCGCCTTCGCCGCGCCGTCGACGTCGTCGGTCTTGATGCCGACCACCACCTGCCCGTGGATCGGGTGATCCACCGCCGTCGCCAGCGCCAGCGTCACCGAGCCGCCGTCGAGGGCGGCGAAGTGCGCACCGTCGCGGAACTTCAACGGCATCCCCAGGGTTTCGCTGTAGAACTTGATCGATTCGTCCAGGTCGTCGGTGGACAGCACGATCATCCGAATGTCTTTCGTACTCACGGTTTTCCTCCTGTCGGTCGGATCCGAATCCAGGCTATGCCCGTGATGCCGCCGCCGACCAGGGAAACGTCGCGCTACCCGCCCCAGCTCTGCTGCGCCACCCGGTAGAAGTTGCCGCCGAGCACCGCCGCGATGTCGGCGTCGGCCCAGCCCCGCGAAGCCAGTTCCGCCCCGAGCAGCAGCCAGGTCTCCGGCGGCATCCACCGGATCGGGCCCCAGCGGGTGTAGCTGTCGTCGAACAACTGCGGGTTGGCGGCGAGCTCGTCGTTGAAGTCGTCGGCGTCGAAGGAGTGGTCGGTGCTGACCCCGACGTGCTGCACGCCGATCAGCTCCACCGCGTACTCCAGGTGCCGGATCATCGCGTCCAGCGTTGCGGTGTTGTGGCCCAGGAAGATTCCCACCCCGGTGATCCCGACGACGCCGCCGGTGTCCGCACACGCCCGCGCCTGATCGTCGGTGATGTTGCGCGGATGCTCCCACACCGACCGCAGGCAGGAGTGGCTGTAGACCACCGGCGCCGTCGACACCGCGCAGATGTCCAGCCCGGTGCGCTCGCTGCAGTGCGACCCGTCGGGCACCATCCCGACGGCGTTCATCTCCGCGACGATCGCCCGCCCCCACCCGGTCAGCCCGTGGTCGACGGCGTCCAGGCAGCCGCTGCCGGCGCGGTTGGCGTGGTTGTAGGTCGGCAGCAGCGTGCGCACCCCCAGCCCGACGAGCACGCCCAGATTGGCCAGGTCGTCGTCGAGCGGGTTGGCGTCCTCCAGGTCGAACACCACCGCGACCCGCCCGGCGCCGGTGATCGCCGCGACGTCGTCGATACCCGCGGCCAGCGCCAGATCCGGGTGGGCGTCGATCCCGGCGCGGAAGTGCCGCAGCAGCGCGACGGTGTCGGCGAAGGATTGCGGGGAGTAGCCGGCGTTGACCGACAGCAGTACGCCCCGTTCGCCCCGGTAGCGGGCCAGCGGCGCCACGTCGGCGCCGACCTGCAGCGGCAGGCAGGTGTGCTGATCCCACCGCAACCCGGTCATGGCCACCGATCCTCCCACTACGCTGACCGGGTGGCCATCGACGTGCGCTCCGCGACCAAAGCCGACATCACACCGCTCGCCGCGGCGCTCGGCCGGGCGTTCCACGACGACCCGATCTCGGTGTGGATGCTGCCCGACGACGCCTCGCGCACCGCGCGGTTGGGCGGCTACTTCGGCACCGCCACCCGACACCACCACCTGGCCGGCGGCGGGGTGGCGGTCGCGCACGACAACGACGGAACCGTCGGTGCCGCCGCGCTGTGGGACCCGCCGCACCGGTGGAAGGAGCCGTGGGGCACCCGGCTGCGGATGCTGCCCGGGCTGCTCGGGGCGTTCGGCACCCGGCTGCTCGCCGCGCACACCGTCGGCAGTCTGCTGGAGGCCAACCACCCCGAGGAGCCGCACTGGTATCTGGCGGTGATCGGCAGTGACCCGGCGGTGCGCGGGCGCGGCTTCGGCCAGGCGGTGATGCAGCCCCGCCTCGATCAGTGCGACGCCGAGCACTGCCCGGCCTACCTGGAGTCCAGCAAACTCGAGAACGTTCCGTACTACGAGCGGTTCGGCTTCACGGTGACCGGCGAGATCCACCTGCCGAACGGCGGCCCGACGCTGTGGAAGATGTGGCGGGCGCCGCGGTAGCACCACCGTCGAGGGTCACCCGGAACTGCATCACCCGGTACGGCCAGCCCGCGGCGGTGTTCCACTGCGATACCAGCAGCCCCACCCCGCCGGGGCGGTCCACCCGCGACCCGGGCAGCAGGTAGCCGCCGTAGAGCTGCGCGACCCGGCCGGCGTCGTGATCCTCGTCGTCCCAGCCGCAGCCGGTGATCGGCAGTTGCAGTGGCGCCCTCGCCAATTCGTCGGTGGGGTGGCGCAGCACCCGGTAGCCCAGCGCGTACCGCGACGCCACGAACCCGCCCAGCACCCAGGTGTCCGGTGCCAGCCGGCGCAGCGACAGTTCGCCCCACCGCTCCCCGGCCGGGGTGATCGGCGCCGGGGTGCGGCCCCAGCCGCGCCGCGAACCGCGATACCCCCAGCCGGAGTACCGGCGCGGGTCGCCGATGTCGGCGGGGCGTACCCGGCGCAGGATGATCCCCTTGTTCCGCTGAAAACCCGTGGACGCCACGTACACCCAGCCGTCGTCGGGGTCGTACTCCCACGACCAGCACTGGGCGTGCCCGCGATGCAGCCGGGCCGGGAACCGGGCCCCCGCATTCCGCCAGGAGACGCCGCCGTCGTCAGAGCACCAGATCTCGGTCCACACCACGGTGCCGAATCCGCGGTTGACGATCGCGTGCAGGTACAGCGTCGGGCCGACCCGCAGCAGATCCGACGGGATCACCGTGCTGATCGCGCCACGGTCCAGCCGGGAAACCGGCTCCCGGTGTTCATAGTGCCAGAGTTGGCGCGCGTAATCGGGGTCGCCGCCGCCGGCCCGGTCATAGCGGATGCGCCGCCCGGCATCCCCGGAGCCGATCAGCACCACCGGTGAACGCCAGTCGCCCGCACCGACTTTCGGCCCGGCGAAGGTGTCGCCGAACACCGACACCAGCGATCCGTCGGGTGCGGCCACCGAGGCGCCCAGGTCCGTGCACGTCACCCCCAGCCGATCGGTGACGCCCGGCCCGGTGACGTCGGCGAATTTGCCGACGTGCCGGGGTGTTGCCGCAGGGCTCACCGGTCAGGGGGTGCTGCGCCAGCTGCCGACGGCGACGGAGATCATCCGAAGCTGTTTGACCGCAACGTCTTTGATGTCGGCGATGGCCTCCGGGTCCGGCGCTTCCTCCAGCGCTTCGGCGGTGACGATCATCGAGTTGACGTACAGCCCGGCCAGGATGTTGAGGTCGTCGGTGCTCCAGCCGCCGAGGCCGGGGAAGCGGGCCAGGTCGGTCGCCAACTCCGAGGTGATCAGCCGGATCTCGGTGCGGATCGCGTAGCGCAGCACGGTCATCCCGCTGAACCGCTCCCGGTTGATGAACCGCCAGTGCTCGGGCCGCGCGGCGACGCTGTCGGCCAGGATCTCCACCGACGACGCGATCGCCCGGTTCGGGTCCAGGCCGCCGGCGCGGCCGTCGCGCAGCATCTCGCGCAGCGACCGGAACGACTCGTCGATCAGCACCAGGCCCAGGGCGTCCATCGACTCGAAATGCCGGTAGAACGCGGCGGGGACGATGTTCGCCGCCCGGGTCACCTCGCGCAGGCTCAGTGCGCTGAAGCTGCGCTCGTCGAGCAGTTCCAGCGCCGCGTCGATGATTGCGCGACGGGTGGCTTCCTTGCGTTCCTCGCGCGACACCCGTTCCGGGCGCGGCGGCCGCTCCGGGCGTGCTGACCGCTCAGAACGCGACCGGTGCGTCCGCGCCGGTCGCGGCGACCGAGAACTGGGCGTACGACTGTTCACTGATGTGAAGCGTAACACAGTTCGACCTCGACCCTTGACGGAGTCGTGAACGATTGTTCACTGTGTACATATGTTCACTCAAACTTTGACGAAGCGGGTACTGGGCTCCAGCCTGGTCAACCTGCTCACCGGACCGTACGGCGTCGACCGCTACACCGAACTGGTCTCGCCGACCTGGAGCCGCAACGACCCCCGCGCCCGGGTGGTCGCCGTGCGGCGCGCCACCCCGCGCAGCGTCACGCTGCTGCTCGAACCCAACGACGCGTTCGGCCGGTTTCGCGCCGGCCAGCACGTCAACCTGTCGGTCGAGATCGACGGCCGACGGCGGGTGCGCTGCTACTCCCCGGCCAGCGCCGAGGGGCAGCGGCTGATCGAACTCACCGTCGGCCTGCACGACGGCGGGCTGGTCTCCACCCACCTCTACCGGCACGCCCGCCCGGGCATGGTCGTCGGCCTGGACAGCGTCGGCGGCGACTTCACGCTGCCGGCGATCCGGCCGCGCCGCATCCTGCTGATCTCCGGCGGCAGCGGGATCACGCCGGTGATGTCGATGCTGCGCACGCTGGTCGCCGAGCAGTACTCCGGTCGGGTCGCGTTCCTGCACTACGCCCGCACGCCGGAGGAGGCCTGCTACCGCGACGAACTCGCCGCGCTGCCACGGGTGAAGGTGCTGCACGGCTACACCCGCTCACCCCAAACCGGCGACGTATCGGGCCACTTCAGCGCCGAGCACCTGGCCCAGGCCATGCCGAAGCCCGACGCGGTGTTCGTCTGCGGCCCGCCGTCGCTGGTCGAGGCGGTGCGCGAGCAGTACCCGGACGCGGTCTCGGAGAGCTTTGTGCCACCGGTGTTCGCCGCACCGGTCGGGCCGACCGGCGGCCGGGTCAGCTTCAAGATCAGCGCGGTCGGCGTGAAGGACGACGGCCGGTCGCTGCTGGACCAGGCCGAATCGGCCGGCCTGACACCGCAATCCGGTTGCCGGATGGGCGTCTGCCACAGCTGCACCTGCCGTAAGACCGCCGGCACCGTGCGCAACCTCATCACCGGAGCGGTCTCCGGCGCCGAGGCCGAGGACATCCAGATCTGCGTCTCGACACCCGTCGGCGACGTCGAACTAGCCCTGTAACCGCCCGAACCAAGGAGAGCCACCATGTCAGCACCCGTCCTCACCCAGGAGCGGCCGCCGGTCACCCCGGAGCCCGCGCAGATCGACCTATTCGGCGCCGAACTCGACGCCATCCGCCAGCGGGTCCTCGACGACCTCGGCGAGCGCGACGCGAACTACATCCACCAGGTCATCAAGGCCCAGCGCGGCCTGGAGATCGGCGGCCGCGCGCTGCTGTTCCTCGGCATCGTCCCGCCGTTCTGGCTGGCCGGCACTGCGATGCTCGGGTTGTCGAAGATCCTCGACAACATGGAGATCGGCCACAACGTCATGCACGGCCAGTACGACTGGATGGGCGAGAAGGCGCTGTACGGCCAGGACTTCGAGTGGGACAGCGCCTGCCCGTCGGACCAGTGGCGGCACAGCCACAACTACATGCACCACACCTACACCAACATCGTCGGGATGGACCGCGACATCGGCTACGGCATCCTGCGGATGAGCGAGACGCAGAAGTGGGAGCCGTACTTCTTCGGCAACCCGGTGTACGCGTTCCTGCTGATGGTGCTGTTCCAGTACGGGGTGGCGGTGCACGAACTGGAGACCGAGCGGATCCGGGCCGGCGAGATCGGCTTCCGCGACAAGAAGGAGATGCTCACCGAGACCTGGCGCAAGGTCCGCCGGCAGACACTCAAGGACTACGTCGCCTACCCGCTGCTGGCCGGGCCGTTCGCGCCGCTGGTGTTCGCCGGCAACATGACCGCGAACCTGATGCGCAACGTCTGGGCGTACACGATCATCTTCTGCGGGCACTTCCCCGATGGGACGCAGGAGTTCTCGATCGAGGAGACCGAGAACGAGTCCCGCGGCGCGTGGTACTACCGGCAGATCCTCGGGTCGGCGAACCTCACCGGCGGCAAGTGGTTCCACATCTTCAGCGGCAACCTGTCGTTCCAGGTGGAGCATCACCTGTTCCCGGACCTGCCGGCGCACCGCTACGCCGAGATCGCGCCGGAGGTACAGGAGATCTGCCGCCGCTACGGGATCCCGTACAACTCCGGGCCGCTGTACAAGCAGTTCGGCACCGTGGTGCGCAAGATCTTCAAGCTCGCACTGCCGTGGACCTGAAGCCCTGGACCTGAGTCCGGGACCTGAGGTCCGGGACCGCAAGCCCCGGGGGCGACGGGAGGACCGTCGGCGTCAATCGACG
This sequence comes from Mycolicibacter acidiphilus, assembly GCF_018455725.1. Classification (GTDB taxonomy): domain Bacteria; phylum Actinomycetota; class Actinomycetes; order Mycobacteriales; family Mycobacteriaceae; genus Mycobacterium; species Mycobacterium acidiphilum. The sequence goes on along the minus strand of NZ_JAHCLR010000073.1, from coordinate 7,548 downwards.
CCGACGGTCACTTCGGTCGACTTGATGAACACCGTGGCGGGCTGGCCGACCTTCAGATTGAGGTCCAGGGCCGCGTCCCGGGTGACCGACGACGTGACGATCTGATCGCCCCCGTCGAGTTTCACCTTGACGATCGCCATCACCGAACCGACGTCGAGGTCGGCGATGGTTCCGGTCAGTTGATTGCGCGTTGAGAGTTGCATGATGTCCTCCGCACTAATCGATTCCCCCGAGAACCAACGGTAGTTCAGCGGCGCCCGCCGAGTACGGCAATCGACGCATCGACGGCCGGTTCGAGGATCGCCTGAATGTCGGTGCCGTCCTCGACGGCCAGCGCGGTCAGTTCCCGCAGGCCGCCGAGCAGGATCACCGCCAGCGGCGCGGTCAGCGGGGCCACGTTCGCCCGCCGGAATCCGGGGCTGCGGCTCAGGTCGATCAGCAGCCCGGCCATCATGTCCAGGCCCCGCCGCTGCGCCGGGCGGGCGGCGGCGCCCAGCGACGGCAGTTCCCGGATCCAGCTCAGCGTGATCGCCGGCCGGGCGCCGATGTGGGCGACGTAGGCGCCGACGGATTGCCGGATCTGCTGCTGCCAGTCGGCCTGCGGGTCGACGGCGTCGCGGATCTCGCCGGCCAGGTGCTCGTTGTCGGTGCGCAGCAACTCCAGGAAGCAGTCCTCCTTGCCGGCGAACCGGTCGTAGAAGGTGCGTTTGGAGGTGCGGGCCGCCCGCACGATGTCGGCGACGGTGCTGGTCAGGTAGCCGCGTTCGGCGATCGAGTCGGCCAGGCCGTCGAGCAGCCGCTGCCGGAACGGGTCGTCCGTCGTCGCTACCGGTGCCGCCGTCGTCGTCATCGCCGCGCCCCCTCCGCACCCCTTGCCAGGCCCTGGTACCAGAGAGTACCGTACGGCGATAACCGTTTGGTACGTATCAGTACCACGATTGTGTGGGAGGCCGGCATGACTGGTTCCGTCGTCGTCGAGAGCCCGGCTGCCGAGGTGAACCTGCCGCCCGGCGCCCGGCTGCCGAAGCCCGTGGGTGTCGTGGCGTTCGCGTTGTTCCGCCGCCAGGCCGTCGACAGCCTGACCCGCCGGTTCGGTGCCGCGTGCACCGTCAACAACCCGATCTTCGGCCCGACCGTGATGGTCTCCGACCCGGAGTTGGCCCGGCAGGTCTTCCTGGCCAGCCCGGAGGACCTCGGCAACATCCAGCCCAACCTGAGCCGGCTGCTCGGGTCGGGGTCGGTGTTCGCCCTGGACGGCGCCGAGCATCGCCGGCGGCGCAACCTGCTCAGCCCGCCGTTCCACGGCAAGAGCGTGCGCGCCTACGAGCAGATCGTGGTCGAGGAGACCGAACGTGAGATCGCGAACTGGCCGGTGGGGCAGGAGTTCCCGACGCTGGAGCCGATGATGCACATCGCGCTGAACGTCATCCTGCGGGCGATCTTCGGAGCCCAGGGCGCCGAACTGGAGGAACTGCGGCGCAACCTGCCGCGCTGGGTGACGCTCGGGTCGCGGCTGGTGGCGCTGCCGATGCCGGACCGCACCTACGGCCGGTTCACCCCGTGGGGGCGGCTGGCGACGTGGCGCGACCGCTACGAGGTGGTGATCGACAAACTGATCGACGACGCCCGCTCGGATCCGGACTTCGAGAACCGCACCGACGTGCTGACCCTGCTGTTGCGCAGCAGCTACGACGACGGAACGGTGATGACCCGCAAGGAGATCGGCGACGAACTGCTGACACTGCTGGCCGCCGGGCATGAGACAACGGCGTCGACGCTGGCGTGGGTGTTCGAGCGGCTGAGTCGCCACCCCGAGGTGCTCGACGAACTGGCCGCCGAGGCGCTCACCGACGAGAACACGGTGCGCAAGGCCGCGATTCGTGAGGTGCAGCGGGTCCGCACCGTCATCGACTTCGCCGGCCGGCACGTCTGCGCGCCGACGATCCAGATCGGCGACTGGGTGATCCCGCAAGGATATTCGGTGATCGTCGGCATCCGCCAGATCCACGAGAACCCGGCGGTGTTCCCCGATCCGGAGCGGTTCGACCCGCGGCGCTACCTCGACGGCAACCCGTCGGCGTTCGAATGGCTGCCGTACGGCGGCGGCAGCCGGCGCTGTCCGGGGTCGACGTTCGCCAACCTGGAGATGGACCTGGTGCTGCGAACGGTGCTGCGCCGCTTCACTATTGAGCCGACGACGGAGCCGGGGGAGAAGTGGCACTCCCGCGGGGTGGCGTTCACGCCGAAGCGCGGCGGGCGGATCACGGTGCGTCCGCGCGTGGCGGGCTGATCCCGGGGTCATCCCCAGTTCGGATTTCATCACCAGGTCGGGGGTTCGGCGCAGCCCGGTGTGCCGATGCCGTCGGCGGCTGTTCGTAGGGTCACGGCATGGCAACAGCAGTCGGCGAAGCACTGACAGGGGAACACATCCGGATTGCGATCACCGGGCCGACCGACGATGAGACCGGCTAGACGTGCGCCGCGGGCATGGTCAGGTCAGGGCGCTGGGCGAGGCGGCGACGCTACCCGGCGGTCGGTGGCGATGGTGGAGACGTCCCATTCACGCCGGAGACCTGCCCGGCGGTAACCGAGACACTGCTCGATCACGTCATGGTCGGGATGCCCAAGAAGAACGGCTGGGATGGTGGGCACGCCTTCGGCGCGGGCCGTGGAAAGTCCGAATTCCCGCGGCTTTGGGATCGCGGCCAGGTCCGTGCGGCTATCGAAGAAGTGCTGCGCTCCCCGGCGCAGATCGAGCGGGCCGGGTCGACCCTGTATTTTCGCGGCACGGTCGGCGGGCAGCTGATAACCGTCCGGGTGAAGGGGCGAATGCAGGGTCACGCCAAGATATGGACGGCATATCCCAGCCACGACTAAAATCGCCAGCATGACCGATCGCGAACTCGCCGAGCAGCTTTTCGCTGCGGTACGGCCGGACGGGTTCGGCATCAGAAGTGCGATGGCAGCGGGCGAGGACGTCGCCGCGATCATCGATCTGGTGGAGCAGGCCGCACTGCGCACCGTGCGCCTGCCGCAGACCCTGCTGGATTCGGTCGCTGAGTTCGTCGACGACCCGGCGCTGGACGGCGACGACGTCGCGGCGGTTCGCGAAGACCTGGCAACGCTCGCCCCGTTTGCGCTGACGGCGTAGCTAACCCCGTCCCGCGCGCACCCGCTCCAGAAACGCCCCGACCGCATCCACGGCCCGATACGCCCGCGGTGAGCCGAAGAAGTCGAACGCGTGCTGCGCGCCCGGCAGTTCCGCGTAGGCCACCGGCGCCCGCGACACCGTGCGCAGTGCGGCCACGAAGTCGCGGGCCTCATCGACCGGGATCACCGTGTCGTACTCGCCGTGCAGCACGAAAAACGGTGGGGCGCCGTCGTTCACCCGGGTGATCGGGGAGGCGTCGGCGTACACCGTGCGGTGCGTGCGCAACGACCGCTGCACGATCCAGCGGCGCAGGGTGCCGACGAAATCCCGGCGGCCGGGGCCGTCGACCGACAGCCAGTCGTAGCGGCCGTAGATCGGCACCGCGGCGATCACCGAGGTGTCGGCATCCTCGAAGCCCGGCTGAAACTCCGGGTCGTTCGGCGTCAGCGCGGCCAGTGCGGCCAGGTGCCCACCGGCCGAACCGCCGGTGATCGCAACGCAATCCGGGTCGCCGCCGTACTCGGCGATGTGTTCGCGGACCCACGCCAGCCCGCGCTTCACGTCGACGATGTGTGCCGGCCAGGCGTTGCGCGGGCTGACCCGGTAGCCCAGTGACACGCAGATCCAGCCGCGCTCGGCGAACCGGCTCATCAGCGGATACCCCTGCGGGCGCCGGTCGCCGATCATCCACGCCCCGCCCGGAACCTGCACCAGCACCGGCGCTTTGCCATCGACGGGCAGATCCGGTCGCCGCCAGATGTCGACCAGGTTCGCCCGGCCGTGCGGGCCGTAGCGGACGGTGTCGGTGACCCAGCGCCGCCGGGCGCCGAACGTGCGCAGCGCGCCGTCATGCCCGGACGGCGGCGCCGGACGGTGCGCACCGAACACCTCGGCCAGTGCGGCGTCCAGCACCGGGCCGGGCGTACTCGCGCCGCGCCGGCGGATCACCAGCAGCACCAGCCAGGACGCCACGGTCAGCAGCAGCGCCGCCACCCCGCGTCGGCCCCGGAAGTCACCACGCCGCAGCCGGCGCACCGCATCCAGAACCGAGGTGCCCGCCACCAGCCCCGGCAGTTCGGACGTCGGCCAGCCCGACGGAAACGACAGCAGCGCCGCGGACCCGCCGCCCAACAGCACCGGCCGCAGCCCGTTCACGGCGTTCAGCAGTTCGACACTCGCGCGCAGCAGCGGCCGGGGCCGGGGCCGTCGAAGGATCAGCACGGTCACAAAGCTAGCCGCCACGCTCTAGGATTCACGGTCATGAGTGCAGTCGACATGATGAACGGCGCCCTGGAGCACACCATCCCCGCCGCCCACCGCATGGGCGTGAAGGTGGTCACCGCCGATCGCGGGCACGCAGCCACCACGGTGCCGCTGGAGGGCAACGGCAACCACTTCGGCGTGATCTACGCCGGAGTGCAGTTCACCGTCGCCGAGGTGCTGGGCGGGATCATCGCGCTGACCACCTTCGACGCCGCCAAGTACTTCCCGCTGGTGAAGAACCTCGACATCAGCTTCGTCGGGATGGCCAAATCCGACCTGCGCGCCGAGGCCCGGATGTCCGACGCGGAGATCGACCGGGTGGCTGCCGAGGCGGCGGAGCGCGGCAAGTCCGACTTCACCCTGGAAGCCGTCATCACCGACGCCGACGGCAACACCGTCGCCACCACCCGCGGCCTGTACCAGCTGCGCGCGCACGCCAGGTAGCCGGCGCTTACTGGTTCAGCGGCGCCGCGCTCGGCAGCCGCCAGTCCGGCCGCAGGTAGTGGCAGGTGTAGCCGTTCGGGAACCGCTCCAGGTAGTCCTGGTGCTCGGGTTCGGCCACCCAGAAGTCTCCGGCCGGCACCACCTCGGTGACGACCCTGCCCGGCCAGCGCCCGGAGGCGTCAACGTCGGCGATGGTCTCGACCGCGACCCGGCGCTGCTCGTCGTCGCGGTAGAAGATCGCCGAGCGATAGCTGGGGCCGATGTCGTTGCCCTGCCGATTCGGCGTGGTCGGGTCGTGGATCGCGAAGAAGAACTCCAGCAGCTCCCGGTAGCTGATCCGGGCCGGGTCATAGCCGATCTCGATGGCCTCGGCGTGGTTGCCGTGATGGCGGTAGGTGGCGTTGGGGACGTCGGGGTCGCCGGTGTAGCCGACGCGGGTGGCGACCACGCCGGGCAGCTTGCGGATCAGGTCCTGCATCCCCCAGAAGCAGCCGCCGGCCAGGATCGCGGTGTCGTAATCGGTCATGCCCCCGATTATCCCGCTGCCGCCACCGCGCGCCAGGGCCTCGCGTAGTTTCGAGGCGTGACGAGCCCCCAGTTCAGCCGAGCCGAGTTGGCCGATGCGTTCGCGACGTTCGAGCAGACCGTCGCCCGGGCCGCCGAGACCAAGGACTGGGACGCCTGGGTGGCCCACTACACCCCCGACGTCGAATACGTCGAGCACGCGATGGGCACCATGCACGGCCGCGACGAGGTGCGGACCTGGATCCGCCGCACCATGTCGACGTTCCCGGGCAGCTACATGACCGAGTTCCCGTCGCTGTGGACGGTCATCGACGAGCCCACCGGCCGGGTCATCTGCGAACTGGACAACCCGATGCGCGACCCCGGCGACGGCACCGTCATCAGCGCCACCAACATCTCGATCGTCACCTACGCCGGCAACGGCCTGTGGTCGCGTCAGGAGGACATCTACAACCCGCTGCGGTTCGCCAGCGCCGGGATGAAATGGTGTCGCAAGGCGCAGGAGCTGGGCACCCTCGACGACGAGGCCGCCGCCTGGATGAAGCAGTACGGGGGCTCGGCGTGACCCCCAAACTCGTCATCGGCGCCAACGGGTTCCTCGGCTCGCACGTCACCCGCCGGCTCGTCGACGCCGGCGAGGAGGTGCGGGTGATGGTCCGTCCCAACGCGAACACCACCAGCATCGACGACCTCGACGTCACCCGCTTCCACGGCGACGTCTTCGACACCGACACCGTGCGTGCGGCGATGACCGGTTGCGACGACGTCTACTACTGCGTCGTCGACACCCGCGCCTGGCTGCGCGACCCGGCGCCGCTGTTCCGCACCAACGTCGACGGCCTGCGCAACGTGCTGGACGTCGCCGTCGAACCGGAGATCGCGGCCGGGCTGCGCCGATTCGTCTTCACCAGCAGTTACACGACCGTCGGCCGGGGCCGCGGCCGCATCGCCACCGAGGCCGACCAGATCAGCCGGCGCGGGCTGACCCCGTATGTGCGGTCGCGGGTGCAGGCCGAGGACCTGGTGCTGCGCTACGCCGCCGAGCGGGGCCTGCCGGCGGTGGCGATGTGCGTCTCCACCACCTACGGCGACGGCGACTGGGGCCGCACCCCGCACGGCGCGTTCATCGCGGGCACCGTGTTCGGCAAGCTGCCGTTCGTGATGGCCGGTATCCAGTTGGAGGCCGTCGGTGTCGACGACGCCGCCGCGGCGATGCTCCTGGCCGCCGAACGTGGCCGCACCGGTGAGCGGTATCTGATCTCGGAGCGGATGACGACGAACGCCGAGGTGGTGCGGATCGCCGCCGACGAGGCCGGGGTGCCGCCACCGCCGAAGACCATCTCGGTGCCGATGCTCTACGCGCTCGGCGCGCTGGGCACGCTCAAGGCCCGGTTCACCGATAAGGACGCCGAGCTGTCACTGAAATCGGTGCGGATGATGCGCGCCGAGTTCGCCGTCGACCACACCAAGGCGGTGACCGAATTAGGCTGGCAGCCAAGGCCGGTCGAGCAGTCGATCCGGGAGGCCGCCCGGTTCTGGGTGCGGCTGCGCGACGCCGGCCGCAAAGCCAAAGCGGCGCAGGCTGCGCAAGCGGCTCAGGAGGAGACGACATGACCGAGCGCCCGAGGCTGACCCCGACCGCCGACTACCCGATCACCGTCACCCCGACCGGCCGGCGGGTGACGGTGCGGATCGACGGCGAGACCATCGCCGAATCCGACCGGGCGCTGACCCTGCGGGAGGCGAATCATGCTGCGGTGCAGTACATTCCGTTGGACGATGTGCGCCAGGAGTTGCTGACCCGCACCGCCACCACCAGCTACTGCCCGTTCAAGGGCGACGCCGCCTACTACACGGTGACCACGGCCGCCGGCCGCACCGTCGCCGACGCGATCTGGACCTACGAGCAGCCGTTCCCCGCGGTCGCGCCGATCGCCGGCCACGTCGCGTTCTACCCCGACAAGGCCGAGGTCAGCGTCCTCGCCTGACGGGCCCCAGCGGCTAGGACGGACTCAGCCCGGTCGGCCGGCTTGGCGCCTGCCGGCCGCGCCCGGCAGGGGTGTCGCGAGTGCCCGCCTCTGCGCGACAAACCCCGGCCGGACACCCCGCCCCGCCTCACCTAACACCTGTTGATGCTCCTATAGGTTGTCAAGCCGCGAGGAGGG
>NZ_JAHCLR010000072.1 GCF_018455725.1 Mycolicibacter acidiphilus | reverse complement strand
GCCGCGGCGGCGCGACGCGGGCGGGACCGGCCGGTCTCCGCCGCCCGGCCGGGCCGCGACGTCGCGGTGCGGCGCTTGGCGCCCGGCCGTTTCGCGTCGGACATCGCAGCGGCCCCTCGGCGGCTATTTGCCCTCGGGGGCGTACCGCGGGAAGGCCAGGTCGCCGGCGTAGCGGGCGGCGTCGCCGAGCTCCTCCTCGATCCGCAGCAGCTGGTTGTACTTGGCCACCCGCTCGCTGCGGGCCGGTGCACCGGTCTTGATCTGGCCGCAGGACACCGCCACCGCCAGGTCGGCGATCGTGGTGTCCTCGGTCTCGCCGCTGCGGTGGCTCATCATCGTGCGGTAGCCGCTGTGGTGGGCCAGCGTCACCGCGTCCAGGGTCTCGGTCAGGGTGCCGATCTGGTTGACCTTCACCAGCAGCGCGTTCGCCGCACCCTTGTCGATGCCCTCCTCCAGGCGCTCGGGGTTGGTGACGAACAGGTCGTCGCCGACCAGCTGCACCCGGTCGCCGATCTCACCGGTCAGCGCCACCCAGCCGTCCCAGTCGTCCTCCGACAGCGGGTCCTCGATCGACACCAGCGGGTACTCGCCGATCAGCTTGGCGTAGAACTGCGCCATCTCGGCGGCGGTGCGGGTCTGCTTCTCGAACTGGTAGCCGCCGTCGCGGTAGAACTCGGTGGCCGCCACGTCCAACGCCAGCACCACGTCGGTGCCGAGCTTGTAGCCGGTGGATTCGATCGCGGTGCTGATCAGGTCCAGTGCCGCGGTGGTCCCGGCGACGTCCGGGGCGAAGCCGCCCTCGTCGCCCAGGCCGGTGGACAGGCCCTGCTTTTTCAGCACCGACTTCAGCGCGTGGTACACCTCGGCGCCCCAGCGCAGCGCCTCGGCGAAGTTCGGCGCGCCGATCGGGGCGACCATGAACTCCTGGACGTCGACGCCGGTGTCGGCGTGCGCGCCGCCGTTGAGGATGTTCATCATCGGGACCGGCAGGATGTGGGCGTTCGGGCCGCCCAGGTAGCGGTACAGCGGCAGCTGCGCCGAGTCGGCGGCCGCCTTGGCGACCGCCAGCGACACCCCGAGGATGGCGTTGGCGCCCAGCCGGGACTTGTCCGGGGTGCCGTCGAGGTCCAGCAGCGCCTGGTCGACCAGCCGCTGGTCGTCGGCGCTGATCCCGATGACCGCGGGCGCGATCTCGTCGAGGACCGCGTTCACCGCCTTCTTCACACCCTTGCCGCCGTAGCGGGCGTCGCCGTCGCGCAACTCGACGGCCTCGTGTTCGCCGGTGGAGGCACCGGACGGTACCGCGGCCCGGGCGAACGTACCGTCACCCAGTGCCACCTCGACCTCGACCGTCGGGTTGCCGCGGGAGTCGAGAATCTCGCGGGCACCGACCTGCTCGATGATGGGCACTGCTGTCTCCTTGCGCTCGTGAACCGGCGTTTGCCGCCGTTAGCCTATTGGAGCCTAACGGTGGTCACCACCGCACCGGGTCTAGAGCGGGCGGCCCGCCGCATACGCGGTGGCCCAGTCCCGCACGGCGCGGGCGTAGATCTCGGAGTCGTTGTAGGCCATCAGGGCGGTCATCCACCCCTGCGCGGTGGCCAGATCCTTGCCGCGCCAGCACAGGTAGCCGGCCGCCGACAGCGCGGCGTCGTCGATGTTGTCCGGGCTGATCACGCCGTCGTTGTTGGCGTCGACGCCGTAGAGCCGCCAGGTCTCGGGGATGAACTGCATGGGGCCCATCGCCCGGACCACACCGTCGTGGTCGGCCAGGTCGGGCTGCACCTCCTCGACGATGTGCAGGTTGCCGCCGGAGCCGTCCAGTCGCACGCCGCGGATCCGCGGCCGCACATCGCCGTTGCGGTCCAGGGTGGCGTGGTTGTACTGGCCGTGATGGCTCTCGATCTGGCCGATGGCGGCCAGCGTGGTCCAGGCCAGGTGACAGTTCGGGTTCTCGACCTCGGCGACGCGCGCGGCGTAGGCGTACGCCTCCAGCGCGGTGACGGGGATGTCGAGCACCGGGGCGCGCCGGGCGGCCCAGTGGTACAGCTGATCAGCGGGCCGGCCCTGCTCCAGGTGGGTGTCCACCGCGGGCACCGGATCCCCCGGTGGGGGCGGCACCCCGGCCGGGATGGGGGTGCCGAGGTGCCAGCTGCAACCGGATGCCAGCAGCACCGCCGTCGCGCCCACGACGGCGGCCGCCCGCAGCCAACGCACCGCCGACACCGCACTCCCCTAGCTTGAATCCTGGATCTGCGTCCATAGTTCCATGACCGCAGTTGCGTCCCTCGCCTTCACCGGAGCATGATCCGGCAAAATAGCTTCGACCAGCGCCGATGACGGCGCCGCAGCCGTCAGCCGGTCAGTTCGTCACGGTCGGCGTCGGCCAGCAGGGCGTCGCGGGCACGCGCAACCCGGGACCGGATGGTGCCGACCGGGCAGCCGCAGACGGCCGCCGCGTCGGCGTAGGACATCCCGAACAGCTGGGTCAGCAGCAGCGCCTCACGCTGGTCGGCGGTGAGCCCGGCGATCAGCGCGGTGACCTCGACGACGTCCTCGAAGCCGCGGGCGGGCCGCTCCCGGTCCAGCAGCTCGGCCGGGTCGGCACCGTGGACGGTGCGCGGCCGGGACTTCAGGTAGCGGATGTGGTCGGCGACGACCCGGCGGGCGATGGCCAGCAGCCAGGTCCGGGCGCTGGAGCGGCCCGAGAACCGCGGTATCGCACTGACGGCCCGCAGGAACGTCTCCTGGGTCAGGTCGTCGGCGTGGGCGGTGTCGAACAGGTAGGCCGTGAACCGCCAGACGTCACGCTGGGTGGCCTTGATGAACGCCGCGAGCGCGGCGGTGTCCCCGCCGGCGGCGGCCAGTGCCAATGCGGTGACGGCATCGTCGTCGCCCCGGTCAGCACCAGCCATGAGCACCCACCCTAAACCCCGGACCCCGACCCGTCTACGACGCATCGTCGTAGCGAGGGTGGAGTGGTTGACCGACCGCAGATGCCGGCCCGGTCCGCGCCGGCCGGGGCCGGCCGACGGCCGCCGGCCGGTCGCCGCCTCGCCCGGCGCCTCCGCCGTCGTCGCACCGGCTGAACCACCTCGGCCACGTGCCACCAGCAATGCGAAGGCCAGGCCCACCAGCACCGGCAGATGACTGGCCACGCGTGCCGCCGTGACCTGACCGTGGACCGCGTCGACCACCACGTAGCCGGTCAGGGCCAGGGCATACACCCCGGAGATCGCGGCGACGCCGGCCGCCACCGCAGGCCAGACACCGGCGGCGATCATCGCCCCGCCCAGCGCCAGCAGCCACGCGGTGGACTCGTGCAGCAAATGTGCGCCGGTCGCCGCGCCGTGGCCGTGCCCGTGGTGCGACACCATGCCGAAGTCGACGCCGACGATCTGCGCCAGCGCCATCAGCACCTGCAGCAGGCCGACGGTGATCAGCGCCACCCTTCGATAGCCAGGCCCACGCCGCCGATCCGGGGTGACGGATGTCACGCCGGCAGCCGCCAGGATCTGAGCGGCCAGGTCAGGCCCGTCCTCGCCGTGGTCCGCTTCGCTGTCGATCACGCTCAGCCGGCGGGCCTGGGCGGCGGCACCGACCAGCCAGCGCCGGCAGCTGCGGCATGATGCGAGGTGCGCGTCGACCTGCTGAGCGGGCAGGCTCTGCTGCTCGCCGTCGAGCAGCGCCGACAGCGTCTCCCGCACAACCTCGCACCGCATGCCGACATCGTCGCCTATCGCGGCGAGTTAGACAAAGGTTCGCGGCGCGGGGAACCGAACCGGGTTGCGAAGCGACCATTGTTCAGGCCGGGCAAGAGCCCGGACGGATTCTTCGGAGAGATGGGGCAGGCAGCGATGAGTGCACCGGTCTGGCTGGCGTCGCCGCCCGAGGTGCATTCGACGCTGCTGAGCGCCGGTCCCGGGCCGGGGCCGCTGCTGGCCACCGCCGCCGCATGGTCGGCGCTGAGCGCGGAGTACACCGAGGTGGCCGCCGAGCTGGACGGGCTGCTGGCCGGGGTGCAGGCCGGTGCGTGGCAGGGGCCGAGCGCGCAGCAGTACACGGCCGCGCACGGACCGTACCTGGCCTGGCTGTCGGAGCGCGCCGCGCAGGGGGCCACTGCGGCCGGCCTGCACCAGACGGCCGCGGCCGCCTACACCACCGCGCTGGCCACCATGCCCACCCTGGCCGAACTCGCCGCGAACCACGCGGTGCACACCGCCCTGGTGGCCACGAACTTCTTCGGCGTCAACACCATCCCGATCGCGCTGAACGAGGCCGACTACGTGCGGATGTGGGTGCAGGCCGCCGAGACCATGTCCGTCTACTCGGCGGTAGCCGGTTCGGCGCAGGCGGCGGTCCCGACGGCCACCCCGGCCCCGCCGATCCTGGCCCCGACGGCCGCAGCATCCTCGGCGGCCTCGGCTGCCGACCCGAACTGGGACCAGCAGATCGCCGACTGGCTGACGAAGTTCAACATGGGTTTCGCCGACCCGATCGCGAAGTGGCTGTGGGCGCAGTTGGGCGTCAACGGCTATCCGATCGAGGCGTTCCCGTTCGCGACCGCGGTGTCGCAGATGCTGATGCACATCCCGGGTATGTCCCCGGTCCTGGCCGGCGCGCTGGGCTGGAGCACCTTCCACACGCTGATGCTGCTGTGGCCGCTGGGCCAGATCGCGGTGCAGATGGCGATCCCGATCGTGATGGCCGCGGCACCGGCCCTCGCCGCCGCCGCGGGCTTGGCCGGGCTGTCCGGACTGTCCGGGCTGGCCGGGCTCCCGGTGGACGGCGACCTGAAACTGCCCGCCGCCCCCGCGATGCCGGTGCCCGCCGGGGGGCCGGTGGCCTCGATTCCCGCCTCGGGCGCCGCACCGGCGGCCGGGGCCGCGGCCGGCGGGGTCAGCACGCCGGGTACGGCCAACCCGGTCATGGCGCAGCCGATGGGCGACTGCGGCGGCCCCACCCCGTGCCCGCCCGACTGCAGTTGCGGCCCGACCACCGGGATGCCGGAGGGCTTCTACCTGGTGGGCTCGGTGGGCGCCTCCGCCCAGCGCCGGGCGGTCAGTCGACGGGCCCGACGAGACGAGGCAGCTGCCCCCGACGAGCTCGCCGAGGAACTGGCGGCCGACGCCGACGCCCCCGCCCGCCGCAAGCGGGCCCGCCGCCAGCGCGGTGCGACGTCCGGTGCGCACGGCAACCGGCACGAATACCTGGATTCCGGCGCCGGCTCAGCGGGATTCGCCGGCGCAGCGCTGAAATCCGGCGTGCATCAGCCGACCGGGATCACCCGGTTGGACGACGCGGTGTTCGCCGGCGGCGTCACCGCCCCGATGCTGCCCAGCAGCTGGGGCGAGCGGGACTAACCAGACTCCGGGAAGTGGGTGCGCCACTCCCACTCGGTCGGCGTGCCCCGCTGCCCGTCACGGGCGAATTCGATGCGCTGCTCCGCGCCGCGGACCGCGTCGATGAACTCCAGCACGGCGTGCCGCAGCCGGTTCTCGGCGTCGCTGTCCGCGCTGATCACGACCGTCGTCAGCGCCGCGGGAATCAGCTCGGCCGGGAAGCCGGCCTTCGCCGCCCGGCCCAGCACCTTCTGCGCCAGCGCCAGCGCCGGCTGGGCGGTGGACAGATCGTCCATGATCGAGTCCCGGGTCTTCTCCAGCGCCTTGCGCTCCTCCCACTGGGCCAGCTGATCGGCGAGGGAGATCTGCTCACCGGCCAGCACCGCCGGCACCCGGTTGGCGAGCTTGCGCAGCAGCGCGTCGGCGACGTCGTCGATGCCGAACGGCCGGTCCGCGGACTCCTGCGCGATGCGGGCGTGGAACAGCACCTGCAGCAGCACGTCCCCGAGTTCGCCGCAGAGGTCCTCGGGGTTGCCGTCGCGCACCGCGTCGAACAGTTCGTAGGTCTCCTCGAGCAGGAACCGGCAGAGCGAGTCGTGGGTCTGCTCGGCCTCCCACGGGCCGGCGGCGCGCAGCCGGTCCATCATGGCGACCGCGTCGATCAGCCGGTCGCCGGCCGGGGCGTCCGGGACGGTGATCAGCGGTTCGCCGGCGGCCAGCCGGGCGACGACGGCCGGATGGTCGCGATCCGACGAGACCAGCACCGGCGCGGCGGCATCGGAGTCGGGCAGCGCCCAGGGCGCCGGCAGTTCCTCGGTGCAGGCGACGGGCCCGGTTAGCAGCGCGACGGCCTCCACCGGCACCAGCGTCGGCCGGCGCGGGTCGAGGAGGACGACGGTCATGCCTTACCGGCTCCGGCCGGTTCGGTGACGTCGACGCTGCCCTGTGGCTGCCCGTCCAGGGCGCAGATCAAGTCGGCCACCATCTGCACCAGTTCGACGTCGCGGATGCGGGGCGCCCCGACCGGCGCGCCGGCACCCCCGGCCCGCGGGATCGGCACCTGGATCGTCGCTGTCGTGGCGCGGTAGCTCGCGGCCGGGTAGAGCCGTTTGAGCCGCAGCTGGGCGGAGTCGAGCAGCGTCATCGGGGACAGCTTCAGCGTCGTCGCCGAATGCACCGCGACCTCGGTGACGCCGACCTGCCGGCACAGCAGCCGCAGCCGGGCCACCGCGACCAGCCGGCCGGCCGGTTCGGGCAGCGGACCGTAGCGGTCGGTGAGTTCGTCGACGACCGCGGTGATCGCGGCGACGTCGGCCGCGGCGGCCAGCCGCCGGTAGGCCTCCAGCCGCAGCCGGTCGGAGTTGATGTACTCCGGCGGCAGGTGGGCGTCGACCGGCAGGTCGATCCGCACCTCCTTGGGTTCGGAGGCGGTGACGACCTGGCCGTCGGCGACCGCCCGGTACGCCTCCACGGCCTCCCCGACCAGCCGCACGTACAGGTCGAAGCCGACCCCGGCGACGTGCCCGGACTGCTCCACGCCGAGCACGTTGCCGGCGCCGCGGATCTCCAGGTCCTTCATCGCCACGGCCATCCCGGCACCCAGCTCGTTGTTCTGCGCGATCGTCGCCAAGCGGTCGTGCGCGGTCTCGGTGAGCGGGGCGTCCTTCGGGTAGAGGAAGTAGGCGTAGCCGCGTTCCCGGCTGCGGCCCACCCGGCCCCGCAGCTGGTGCAGCTGCGAGAGCCCGAAGGTGTCGGCGCGCTCGACGATCAGGGTGTTGGCGTTGGAGATGTCCAGCCCGGTCTCGATGATCGTCGTGCAGACCAGGATGTCGTACTCCCGGTTCCAGAAGCCCTGCACGGTGCGTTCCAGCTGCTCCTCGGGCATCTGGCCGTGCGCGATCACCACCCGGGCCTCGGGCACCAGGTCGCGGACCCGCGCGGCGGCCGCGTCGATGGAGCTGACCCGGTTGTGCACGTAGAACACCTGCCCGTCGCGCAGCAGTTCACGGCGCAAAGCGGCGGCGACCTGCTTGTCGTCGTGCGGGCCGACGTAGGTCAGCACCGGGTAGCGGTCCTCGGGCGGGGTGAGGATCGTCGACATCTCCCGGATGCCGGCCAGGCTCATCTCCAGGGTCCGCGGGATCGGGGTGGCGCTCATCGTCAGCACGTCGACGTGGGTGCGCAGCGCCTTGATGTGCTCCTTGTGCTCGACGCCGAACCGCTGCTCCTCGTCGACGATCACCAGGCCCAGGTTCTTCCAGCGAACCCCGGTCTGCAGCAGCCGGTGGGTGCCGATCACGATGTCGACGGCGCCGTCGGCCAGGCCGTCGATGATTGCCTTGGAGTCCTTGGCGTCGGTGAACCGCGACAGCCCCTTGATCGTCACCGGGAAGCCCGCCATCCGGCTGGTGAACGTCTGCAGGTGCTGTTCGGCCAGCAGTGTCGTCGGCACCAGCACCGCCACCTGCCGGCCGTCCTGCACCGCCTTGAACGCCGCCCGCACCGCGATCTCGGTCTTGCCGTAGCCGACGTCGCCGCAGATCACCCGGTCCATCGGGACCGGTTTCTCCATATCGGCCTTGACCTCGGTGATCGCGGTGAGTTGGTCGACGGTCTCGGTGAACCCGAACGCGTCCTCCATCTCGGCCTGCCACGGGGTGTCCGGGGCGAACGCGTGGCCGGGCGCGGCCTGCCTCTTGGCGTAGAGCGCGACGAGTTCGTCGGCGATCTCCCGGACCGCCTTGCGGGCCTTGGTCTTGGTGTGCGTCCAGTCGCTGCCGCCGAGCTTGCTCAACGCCGGCGCCTGCCCGCCGACGTAGCGGGACAGCTGGTCCAGAGCGTCCATCGGGACATAGAGCTTGTCGGACCCACCACCGCGCTTACTGGAGGCGTACTCCAGCACCAGGTATTCGCGGCGCGCTCCGCCGACGGTGCGCTCGGTCATCTCGACGAACTTGCCGATGCCGTGCTGGTCGTGCACCACCAGGTCACCGGCGGTCAGCGCCAGCGGGTCGACGGCGTTGCGGCGTTTGGCCGCCAGCCGCTTGCCCTCCTGTGCGGCGACCCGGTTGCCGGTCAGGTCGGTCTCGGTGATCACCACCAGGTCGGCGGGCCCGCCGCTGATGATCAGCCCGTTGTGCAGCGGCCCGGTCAGCACCCCCACCACCCCGGGTGTCGGGGCGGCGCCGGGCTCGAGCATCGCGGCCGGGGTGTCGGATTCGGTGAGCTGCTCGACGACGCGGCGTGCCGTGCCGGTGCCGGGTACGACGACGGCGGCGGCCCCACCGGCGGCGACGTGGGCGCGCAGCATCGCGAAGATGTCGTCGATGTCGCGCTGTCGGCCGCGCGCCGACGGGGCTGCGCGCACGTCGAGTTGCACCGCGGACCCGTCGGAGAGCTGGCTCAGCGTCCACCACGGGTGCCCGGCCTCGACCGCCGCCGCCCGCACCTCGTCGAGCTCGCGGAAGCCCGAGCCGCCCAACTGCTCGACGTCGATCGGAGCGTCCCCGCCGATCGCGGCGACCGACCAGGACGCCTCCAGGAACTCCCGGCCGGTCTTGATCAGGTCGGCGGCGCGGGTGCGGATCTTCTCCGGGTCGCAGACCAGCACCGGCGTGCCCGCGGCGAGCCGGTCGGTGAGCAGTTCCTGCGGGCCCGGTTGCAGCACCGAGGCCAGCGCCTCCATGCCGTCGACCGGGATGCCCTCGGAGAGCTTGGTCAGCATTTCGCCGACGCCGCCGGTGATGGTGTTGTCGGTGGCCGGTTGCGCCCCGGCCAGTTGTGCCGCGCGCTCGCGCACGGCGTCGGTGAGCAGGAACTCCCGGCAGGCCACCGCGACGACGGTGCCCGCCTCGATCTCCGGGATCGAGCGCTGGTCGGCCACCGAGAACGGTCGCATCTCGGTGATCTCGTCGCCCCAGAACTCGACGCGCACCGGGTGCTCGGCGGTCGGCGGGAAGACGTCGAGGATGCCGCCACGCACCGCGAACTCGCCGCGCTTGCCGACCAGGTCCACCCGGGTGTAGGCCAGCTGTACCAGGCGGGCGACCACGTCCTCGAACGCGATCTCGACGCCGACGGACAGCAGCACCGGCTCGACGCCGGCCGGTTGCGGGGTCATCGGCTGCAGCAGCGACCGGGCGGTGGTCACCACCACCCGAAGCGGCGGGCCCAGGCGTGGGTCGTCGGGGTGCGCCAGCCGGCGCAGCAACAGCAGCCGGGCGCCGACGGTGTCGACCCCCGGGGACAGCCGCTCGTGCGGCAGCGTCTCCCAGGACGGGAACAGCGCCACGGTGTCGCCGTAGACGCCGCGCAGTTCCGCGGCCAGGTCGTCGGCCTCGTGGCCGGTGGCGGTCACCACCAGCAGCGGGTTGTGCCGGGTCAGCGCGGCCGCCACGAACGGCCGGGCCGCGACCGGGCCCACCAGGTGGAGTTCGGCGGGCTTCTCGACGGCGCGTTCGGTGAGTTCGGCGAATGTCGGCGCGTTCAGCGCCAGGTCGACGAGCCCCGCGATCGGGGCGTGGACAGAGGAGTTCCCCGGCGAGGTCATGATGCGGGCCATTCTAGGCGGTGATCGATTCGTCTTGCGGCGCTGGCCAACCCGGATGATCGCCACGACGCCGACGCGCCGACGGCTCGGGACCGTCCGCCGAGACCAGGCCGGGAACACTCTAGCGTCATTGTGTTTTTTGGGGATACTGCATACCGTGGTGATATGCGCACCGAGACTCTGCTGCGTACCGGCGAGGCGGCCCGACGACTTGGCGTGTCCCGGCAGCACATCGTCGACCTGTGCAAGCAGGGAAAGCTGCCCTGCGTCATGGTGGGCACCCACCGCAGGATTCCGGAGAGCGCCGTGACCACCAGAATCACGGCCGCTGGGCACACCCCCCGCAACGACGGCGCGCAGCAGTCTCTGTGGCTGCACGCCGCCTTGATCCCGCACCTGATCAACGAACCGGACGCGGTGACCGCCAAGGCTCGCGCCAACCTGGCCCGTGGGCGCGCGTCGGGGGCCGACGCCCACAGCGAGCTCTATGCCGGCGAATGGGAGGCCATCTTGAACGCGGGTCCGGGCTGCGTCATCGCGGTGTTACTGGACCCGTCCGAGCACGCCACGACGCTGCGATCCAGTTCCCCGTTCGCAGGGATCCTGCCCCAAGACGAGGTCCGTGCGATCAAGAAGGCGTGGCGTCGAGAACGCGACCGCGCGCGGCCGGCGTGAAACGCCGGCAACTCGCCCACATCCTGCGGTCGTCATGCCAGATCGCGCAGGACAACGACGTGCTGGTCATCGGATCGCAGGCAATCCTCGGCACATACGACGACGACGAACTTCCCGCGGCCGTCACGATGTCGATGGAAGCCGACATCGCATTTCTCAACGACCCGGCGCTACACGTCGTGCAGGATCGGATCCGCCTCCAGGTGGGTCAGCCCGTTCCAACACAGGTTGACCAGGTGTGCGGCCACCACCTCCCGCTTGGGCTCGCGCACGTCGAGCCACCACTGAGCGGTCATCGACACCGACCCGACCAGGGCCTGGGCGTACATCGGCGCCAGTTCGGGGTCCAGGCCGCGCCGGGAGAAGTCGCCGGCCAGAATCGACGACACCTGGCTGACGGCGTCGTTGAGCAGCGAGGAGTAGGTGCCCGAACTGATCGACGCCGGCGAGTCCCGGATCAGGATCCGGAAACCGTCGGTGTGTTCGTCGACGTAGGTCAGCAGCGCCAGCGCCACCCGCTCGACCCGCAGCCGGGACTGGTTGTTGGTCGCCTTGGTCAGCGAGGTCGTGATCCCGTCCAGCAGCGCCGACATCTCCCGGTCGACGACGACGGCGTACAGCCCCTCCTTGCCGCCGAAGTGCTCGTAGACCACCGGCTTGGAGACGCTGGCGCGCTGCGCGATCTCCTCGACCGAGGTCCCCTCGTAACCGCGTTCGGCGAAGATCGCCCGGGCGACGTCGATGAGCTGGTGCCGCCGCTCACTGCCGGTCATCCGGGCTCGCGGGGCACGACCATCCTTATCCGGAGCAGCCACGGGCTCAAGGGTATCCGGTGCGCTGTGCCCACTAGCCCGACTCCTTGACTCGGGCCGCGGGCGGCCCTCGCCATCGTCGGACTAAAGTCACTGCCGAGCATCGATCCGTCGTGGTGTAATCGGCAGCACCTCTGATTTTGGTTCAGATAGTTCAGGTTCGAGTCCTGGCGACGGAGCTTCGGCCGCAATCGCGGCGACAATGCGGAAACGAGGCGGGGTGACAACGCAGAACGAGACCGCGGTCCTGGTCTTGGCGGCCGGATCCGGAACACGAATGGTCTCCGACACCCCCAAGGTGCTGCACACCCTCGGCGGGCGCAGCATGCTGTCGCACTGCCTGCGGGCCGGTGCCGGGGTGGCACCGCAACACCTGGTGGTGGTGCTCGGCCACGCCCATGAGCGGATCGTCCCGGCGGTCACCGAACTCGCCGGGCAACTCGGCTGCCGGATCGACGTGGCCCTGCAGGACCAGCAGTTCGGCACCGGCCACGCCGTGCTGTGCGGGCTGTCGGCACTGCCCGACGACTTCGCCGGCACCGTGATCGTCACCTCCGGCGACATCCCGCTGCTGGACACCGCCACCCTGCAGGCCCTGATCGACGCGCACCGCACCGCACCGGCCGCGGTCACCGTGCTGACCACCACGCTGGCCGACCCGACCGGCTACGGCCGCATCCTGCACACCCAGGACGGCGAGGTGACCGCGATCGTCGAGCAGGCCGACGCCACCCCGTCGCAGGCCGAGATCCGCGAGGTCAACGCCGGGGTGTACGCCTTCGACATCGCGCCGCTGCGTTCCGCACTGGGCCGGCTCGGCTCCGACAACGCCCAGCACGAGCTGTACCTCACCGACGTCATCGGGATCGTCCGCGGCGACGGCCGGGTGGTGCACGCCCGCCACGTCGACGACGCCGCGCTGGTCGCCGGGGTCAACGACCGGGTGCAGCTGTCGGAACTGGCGGCGCAGCTCAACCGGCGCATCGTCACCGCCCATCAGCGGGCCGGTGTCACCGTCGTCGACCCGACCAGCACCTGGATCGACGTCGACGTGACCATCGGACGCGACACCGTCGTCGCACCCGGCACCCAGTTGCTCGGCGGCACCGCCGTCGGCGCGCACTGCACGATCGGGCCGGACACCACCCTGGCCGACGTCACCGTCGGCGACGGGGCGTCGGTGATCCGCACCCACGGCACCTCGTCGACGATCGGCGCCGGCGCCACCGTCGGACCGTTCAGCTACCTGCGGCCGGGCACCGCGCTGGGTGCCGACGGCAAGCTGGGCGCGTTCGTTGAGACCAAGAACTCCGTCATCGGCACCGGGACCAAGGTGCCGCATCTGACCTATGTGGGCGACGCCGACATCGGTGAGCACTCCAACATCGGCGCGTCCAGTGTCTTCGTCAACTACGACGGGGTGAACAAGCACCGCACCACGATCGGTTCGCATGTGCGCACCGGCTCGGACACCATGTTCATCGCGCCGGTCAGTGTCGGCGACGGCGCCTACACCGGCGCCGGCACCGTGCTGCGCGACGACGTGCCGCCGGGCGCGCTGGCCGTCTCGGCCGGTCCGCAGCGCAACATCGAGGACTGGGTGACGCGCAAACGGCCCGGCACCGCCGCAGCGGACGCCGCCGAGAAGGCCCGCGACGATCAACGCCCATCGTGAGCCGGGTCGCACCGAAGCCGGTCGGTTGGCGAATCCGGCACCGCGCTCCGTACCATTGCACCCGCAGTTAACTCGACCCGGTTAACTCGACCATTTCCCAGAAATCTCCAACGTCGGGGGCAGCGCGTGAGCCATGAGTGGACAGACAACCGCAAGAATCTGATGCTGTTCGCCGGCCGGGCGCACCCGGAACTGGCCGAGCAGGTCGCCAAGGAACTCGACGTTCCGGTGACCGCACAGACCGCGCGCGACTTCGCCAACGGCGAGATCTTCGTGCGCTTCGAGGAGTCGGTGCGCGGCTGTGACGCCTTCGTGCTGCAGTCGCACCCCGCCCCGCTGAACCAGCACCTGATGGAACAGCTGATCATGATCGACGCGCTCAAGCGCGGCAGCGCCAAGCGGATCACCGCGATCCTGCCGTTCTACCCCTACGCCCGGCAGGACAAGAAGCACCGCGGCCGCGAGCCGATCTCCGCGCGCCTGGTGGCCGACCTGCTCAAGACCGCCGGCGCCGACCGGATCGTCACCGTGGATCTGCACACCGACCAGATCCAGGGCTTCTTCGACGGCCCGGTCGACCACATGCGCGCCCAGCCGCTGCTGATCGGCTACCTCAAGGACAACTACGGCAGCCAGGACGTCGTCGTCGTGTCCCCCGACTCCGGCCGGGTGCGGATCGCCGAGAAGTGGGCCGACTCGCTGGGCGGCGTCCCGCTGGCCTTCATCCACAAGACCCGCGACCCGCTGGTGCCCAACCAGGTGAAGTCCAACCGGGTGGTCGGCGAGGTGGCCGGCAAGACCTGCGTGCTGATCGACGACATGATCGACACCGGCGGCACCATCGCCGCCGCCGTCAAGTTGCTGAACAAGGACGGGGCGAAGAACGTCATCATCGCCGCCACCCACGGTGTGCTCTCCGACCCCGCCGCCGAACGGCTCGCCGAGTCCGGGGCCAGCGAGGTGATCGTCACCAACACGCTGCCGATCACCGAGGACAAGCGCTTCCCGCAACTGACCGTGCTGTCGATCGCGCCGTTGCTGGCCAGCACCATCCGGGCCGTCTTCGACAACGGCTCGGTCACCGGGCTGTTCGACGGGGAGGCGTAGATGCCTGACGCGACTATCTACCACAACCCGCGCTGCTCCACCTCGCGCAAGACGCTGGAACTGCTGCACGACAACGGCATCGAGCCGCTGGTGGTGGAGTACCTGAAGACCCCGCCGACACGCGCGCAGATCGCCGAGATGATCGCCGCGGCCGGCATCGGGGTGCGGGACGCGGTGCGCACCGGCGAGGCCGTCTACGCCGAGTTGAACCTCGCAGACGCCTCCGACGACGAACTGCTCGACGCGATGGCCGCGCATCCCATCCTGATCCAGCGGCCGTTCGTCGTCACCGACAAGGGCACCCGGCTGGCCCGCCCGCTGGACGCGGTCCGCGAGATTCTGTGATCCGACTGCGCCCGGTGGCCGCCGCATTGGCGATCGCTGCGCTGACCGCCGGGTGCGGTGCGAAAACGCCGGACTACCAATCGATCTGGGCCAAGGATGGTGCCGTCACCACGACGGCGCAACCCTCGGAGGAAGACCTGCTGTCGGTCGGCCGGTATCTGGAGTCCAAGGGTGTCACCGCCGTGGCGGTCGCTCCGGGCGAGGTGCCCGACCTGACCGTGTCGATCCCGACGCCGCCAGGCTGGTCGAAGCGGGAGAACGCGCAGCTGCCGAAGACCACCCAGGTGATCGGCAAGGGTGAGACGTTCCCGTCGGCGGTGCTGACGGTGCTGCGACTCGACGGCGACTTCGATCCGGCCGAGACCGTCAAACACGGCCTGGCCGAGGCGCAGCAGCTGCAGAACTTCACCCTGCTCGATGCCTCCACCGGCGACTTCAACGGCTTCCCGTCTTCGGTGGTGCAGGGCAACCACGATCTGAACGGGCAGCGGGTGCACAGCTGGTTCCGGATGGTGATCCCCACCGTGCAGCCCAGTGGGCAGCGCTACCTGGTGCAGCTGGCGATCATGACCCTGGCCGAGCAGGCCGCCAAGCAGGCCGGCGACGCCGAGTCGATCATGAACGGGTTCACCGTCAAGGCGAAGTGAGTCGGGCGCCTATAGCTTCGCGGCGACCTCGTCGCCGATCTTGCGGCCCTGGTCGGTGATGTGGTCGGCACAGGCGGTGACGTCGACGACGACGTTGGCCGATGCTCGCAGCGCACGCTGGCAGGTCCACTTCACGTCTTCGCGGGTCTCCAGTATCGAGATCGCCGGCGGTACGCCGACAACGCCGGCCAGTCGCCACTTCAGCGACGCCTGGTCGGGACCAACGGTGAGCACCGTCTGGTCGGCGCAGAGCCGCCACTGCGCCGCCGCGTTGGCCACGAACGCCGCGGCCCGCTCGGCACTTGGGAAAGCGGCCGCCGCCTGGACGACATAGTGCTGCACATGCTCGGTGGAGTCTCGAGCTTCGATCCAGCGCAGGCCGGTGTGACCGCTGTCGGTGTAGCTCAGTTCCTGGGCTGCGGTGAGTGCGCTCAGGCAACCGGCCCGTGACAGCGCACCCGCGGTCGTCAACCCCCCGGTGCCAACGTCGCCGAGCGTCATCGGGGCGTCCATCACCGCGCTGACCTGGTTGCTGTCGAGGAACAGCGCGGCCAGTTTGTCGTCTCCGACCAGTCGCGGTCTCATCGTGAAGTACAGCAGCGCAACCACAGCCAGCACGACGGCCACGATCACCGCCGCTATGACGATCTGCCGCTTGTCGGGCCCGCTGACCCCGTCAGCCTGCTGAACCGATGCGCCTGCACCCATACCGCCACCTTCTTCTCGCCAACGAACTGTCTGTCTCCGGTGCCACTCCGCCTCACCGCCGGCGGATACAGCCGCAATCGCTCCGTCCAGGCGACTCTACGGCCGCCGCCCGCCACCGTGACGCAGGTTCGGTGACGCCTGAAATCGCGTGTCCTCCGCGGGCGGTGGTGGCCGCCGAGTCCAGCCCGGCAGCCACCACATGACCTCCCTGGTTGGAGGGTTCCCGCCGCTCTATTTACTGTCCCGACTGCCAGCCGAACATGCTGTGCAAGATCGGAACGCCCATGTTGGCGTCGCCACTGCTGGACGGCACCCAGATCTCACCGTTGGCACCCACCGCGATCCCGAACGGCTCACCATTCGTCGAGAGAAGGTGAGGTGTCCCGCTGGGGTTCGAGGTCCACGAGCCGACCACCTGGTTGGTGTTCGGGTCGATCACGAACGACT
Organism: Mycolicibacter acidiphilus; assembly: GCF_018455725.1. Taxonomy (GTDB): domain Bacteria; phylum Actinomycetota; class Actinomycetes; order Mycobacteriales; family Mycobacteriaceae; genus Mycobacterium; species Mycobacterium acidiphilum. The sequence goes on along the minus strand of NZ_JAHCLR010000072.1, from coordinate 1,077 downwards.
TGCCCGGCGTGTCCAGATTGTCGGTGACGTAAATCGTCCCGGCATTGGGCGCCCCTGCCGGTGCGATCGCGATACCCGCCGCACCATGCACTCCGGTGATCGTGGTGACGACGTCTCCGGTGTTCGGGTCGATCACGATCACGTCAGCCGATCCGTTGGCGGTGACATACAGGTCACCGGCAAACGGCCCGGACGTCTGCAGCGCGATCTGGTCGAGCCCCGTCGTTCCGATGGGCGTCGCGAATTGCTCGCTCACCCCAGTTGTCGGGTTGTATTCGGTGACCACGTTGGCGGAGTTGCCGGTGACGTAAACCATCCCGTTGTTGGGGTCGTACAGCACGTCTTGCGGGTTGCCACCCATCGCAATCGGCGTGCTGCCACCAGCGATCGTCACAGCATGTGTCGTCGGGTCGACGATCGCCAGATGGTTGAGCCCGGCCTCGGTGACGTAGATCGTCCCGGTGGTCGGGTCGACCGCAATGCCCTGCGGGTTGCTGGCACCCAGACCCACCGACCATTCGATGTTTCCAGTGGTCGGATCCACCGCGTACAGCCCGGCGGGGCCACCGTTCGCGACCCCGAAGCCGGCCGTCACATCGACATAGGCCGTATCCGTGGTCGGGTCAACCGCTACATCCGTCATCGTCGACCCGAGCGTCGTGGTGTACGAGACAGCCCCCGTGGTCTCGTTGACGATCGCCAGGTTGCCGCTCGCCGCGCTGAGAAGACCGGTGTTGTTGGTGACCAAGACGAGGCCGTCATTGTTGTCCACCGTCACCGCCGTCGGATTGTCGAACGCAACAATCGGGCTGTTTGCCACCTGAGTCGTCGGCAACACCGCCGTCGGTGAGGGCGACGTACCCGCCGCACCCTGCGGCCCGGTCGCACCCTGCGGCCCGGTCGCACCCTGCGGCCCGGTCGCCCCCTGGGGGCCGGTGTCACCGGTCGCGCCCTGGGCGCCGGTGGCACCCTGGGCACCCGTCGCGCCCTGGGCGCCGGTGTCACCCGTTGCGCCCTGGGCACCCGTGTCGCCCGTTGCGCCGGTGTCACCCGTCGCGCCCTGGGCACCCGTGTCAC
>NZ_JAHCLR010000071.1 GCF_018455725.1 Mycolicibacter acidiphilus | reverse complement strand
TGTTGGTGGTCAGGGTGGTGCCGGCGGTGCCGGTGGTGCCGCGGGTACGGCTGGCCTCGGTGGTGCCGCGGGTGCTGGGACCGGTGGCACCACCGGTAACTCCGGTGCTTCTGCGGGCCAGGGCGTGCAGGGTGTGGGTGGCAACGGTGGCACCGGTGGTGTCGGTGGTGGTGGTGCCACCGGAACCACGGGCACCGATAACTCGGGTGCGGCGCTGCCGGCGAACGGGGCGGATTCGACGCAGTCGGGTGTCGCTGGCGGTGCGGGTAACACCGGTGTTGCCGGTGGCACCGGTGGTCAGGGTGGCTCCGGTGGCCAAGGCGGCACCGGTGGTGCGGCCGGTCTGGGGTCCACCAATGGCACGGCTGGAAACGGTGGCACCGGTGGTGCCGCGGGTGCCGGCGGTATGGGTGGTCATGGCGGGAACGGCTCGAATGGTGGGGCTGGGTTCACCGAGACCGGCACGACCGGGTTGTCGGGGTCTAACGGTGGTGTCGGTGGCCAGGGTGGTGCCGGCGGCGCCGGTGGTGCCGCGGGTACGGCCGGTGGTGGTGGTGCGGCCGGTGCTGGGACCGGTGGGCAGGCCGGTGGCACCGGCGCCAGCGCCGGTAACGGTGCTCTGGGTGTCGGTGGCGATGGTGGCCAAGGTGGTGTCGGCGGCAACGGCGCTACGGGTACGACCGGCGGCAACGGTGTGGCCGGCGGACCGGGCACACCGGGCACGGCAACCACCCCCGCTGGCACCGGCATCACCGGCGGTAACGGCATCGCCGGCGGCACCGGTGGCGGTGGTGGCGAAGGCGGGCAGGGCGGCGCGGCCGGCCACGGATCCACCGACGGCCAGGTCGGTGCAGGAGGCGAGGGCGGCGCCGCCGGCAATGGTGGCCAGGGCGGCAACGGCGGTGCGGGTGGCACCGGCGGCACCGGGTACACCCCGACGACGACCAACGGTGCCAGTGGCGGCCAGGGCGGGACCGGTGGCACCGGTGGCAACGCCGGCCACGGCGGCCAGGCCGGCACGGCCGGTGCGGGCGGCCTGAACGGCGCCGGCGCCGACCAGGCGAACTCCGGCGCGAGCGGAAGCGCCGGCGGCAACGGGACAGCCGGGGTCGGCGGCAACGGCGGCGTCGGCGGCAACGGCGCGCAGGGGACTGCCGGGACGGCGACGCAGGCCGGCGGCACCGGGGGCCACGGTGGCACCGGCGGTAACGGCGGACAGGGCGGCCTGGAAGCCGACAACACCACCCACGCCCAGCAGGGCGACGGCGGCGCCGGTGGCATCGGTGGCAAGGGCGGGACCGGAAGTGCTGGAGCCAACGGCAGTAATGGGGTTCTGGGTCTTGGCGGCGTGACTCCACCCAGTACGGGCGGCACGGCCGGCGTGGGCGGTGTCGGCGGCACCGGTGGCAACGGTTTCAACGCCGGTGCGGGTGGTGCGGGCGGTGTCGGTGGTACGGGCGGAACCGGCGGCACGGGTGCTGATGCACTGGCCAGCATCGGGATCGTAGGACTGGGGCCGCAGGATGGAGCCGCCGGCGGCCTGGCTGGCGCCGGCGGGGTGGGCGGTGTCGCCGGCACCGCGGACGGTGGGGCTGCCGGAGCCAACGGCACCGGTGGCAACGGAGGCGTCGGCGGGGCCGGCGGAACAGGCGGAAATGACCTCGTCGGTCTGATCGGCGCAGGCGGCCAGGGCGGCCACGGCGGCACCGGCGGGGTGGCCGGCGTCGGCGGCGGCAGTGGGGCGGATCAGGGCACAGCCGGCGTCGGCGGCGACGGCGGCGCCGGCGGCAAGGCCGGCGACTCGGCCGTCAGCGTCATCGGCGGTGGTGGCGGGACCGGTGGCACCGGCGGCACCGGTGGCGCCGCCGCCAACGAGGCCGGCAGCATCGCCGGCCAGGGCGGCGTGGGCGGCCACGGCGGCAACGGGGTCGCCGGAACCGTCGGCGGAGGCAAGGGCGGTGTCGGCGGCGTCGGCGGGGCGGCGAGCAACGCCGACGGCAGCGTCGGCGGCGCCGGCGGTAAGGGTGGCACCGGCGGCTACAACACCCTCGGGCTGGCAGCCGGCAGCGACGGCGGCTCGGGCGGCACCGGCGGTGCGGCGGGCAGCGGGACCGGCAGTATCGGCGGTGCCGGTGGTCAGGGCGGTGACGGCGGCAGTGAGCTCATCGGGCTGCTGTCCGGTGGTGCGGGCGGCACCGGCGGCACCGGCGGTGTCGGTGGCAGTGGAGCGGACAGCGTCGGCGGCGCCGGCGGCCAGGGCGGCACCGGCGGCATCAATGTCGCCGGCGCCGCCGTCGGCAGCGCGGGCGGCCACGGCGGCGCCGGTGGCGCCGCCGGTACCGGGACCGGCAGCGTCGGCGGTGCCGGCGGTCAGGGCGGCACCGGTGGCAGCAACATCGCCGGTGTCCTGGGCGGCGGTAAGGGCGGCGATGGTGGCACCGGTGGCGCCGCCGGTACCGGGACCGGCAGCGTCGGCGGTGCCGGCGGTCAGGGCGGCACCGGTGGCAGCAACATCGCCGGTGTCCTGGGCGGCGGTAAGGGCGGCGATGGTGGCACCGGTGGCGCCGCCGGTACCGGGACCGGCAGCGTCGGCGGTGCCGGCGGTCAGGGCGGCACCGGCGGCAACAACCTCATCGGTGTCGCGGCGGGTGGCAACGGTGGGTCCGGTGGCGTCGGTGGCACCGGAACAACAGCAGGCACCAACGGCGGCGACGGCGGCGCGGGCGGCAATGCCGGTGGCGGCCTGGTCAACGCGTTCTCCGGCGCCGGTGGCACGGGCGGCGCCGGCGGCAACGGCGGCGCCGGTGGCATCGGCGGCACCGGTGGCAACGGCGGTAACGCGGCCGGCGGCGGAGCCACGCAGGGCAGTGGGCCGACCGGCACCACGGGCGGTGCCGGTGGCACCGGCGCCCCAGGAGCGATCATCAGCGTGGGCTAGCTGTGATGCCCAGGGAGGTTGGTCAGCCGGGTGACCGGTGGCTTGCCTCCGACTGCGGAGTGGACGCGGTGATGATTGTAGAAGTGGAGCCAGTCGGGCAGGACGGCGTTGCGCTGTTCGGTTGACTCGTAGAAGCGGGCGTAGGCCCAGCCGTCGGCCAGGGTGCGGTGGAATCTTTCGATCTTGCCGTTGGTCTGGGGCCGGTAGGGGCGGGTCCGTTTGTGGGTGATGTTCAGGGCGGCGCAGGCGTCACGCCAGGCGTAGGACCGGTAGGCCGAGCCGTTGTCGGATAAGACCCGTTCGGTTGTGACGCCGTGGTCGGCGAACCAGGCAACGGCGCGTTGCAGTACACCGATCGCGGTGGCGGCTTTCTGATCGGCGCAGATTTCGGCGTAGGCGACGCGGGAGTGGTCGTCGATGACGGTGTGCACGAACGCAATCCCGATCCGCGGGCGATAGTCCTTGCCGCGGTCGCCGGTTCGCCGGGCGGTGGCGCGGGCGTTGAGTTTGCTTTGCTGCTCGGTCAAGAACTTGTGCCCACCGCCGTCAGGGATATTGGCGAACTTGGTGACATCGACGTGGATCAGCGAGCCGGCATGGTCGTGCTCGTAGCGGCGCAATTGCTCGCCGGTAACGCGATCGATGTGCGATAACCGGTTGATGTGGCAGCGTGTGAGAACCGCGTGAACTGTTGAGCTGGCCATACCGAGTCGACCGGCGATCTGGACCGGGCCGAGCCGGTGTCGCCAGCGCAGGCGCACGATCGCCCGCACCGCAGGCGGCGGTGTCTTTGTGGGGCTGGTGTGCGGGCGAGAGCTGCGGTCAGCCATGCCGGCCGGCCCTTCGGCGCGATACCGGTCGGCCCACCTCTTGGCCGTGCGCAGGCTGACCAAGAACATTTTGGCAGCTGCACTGTACGTCCAGCGATCGTCGACGATGAGTCGTGCGAGCCGTAGGCGTGCGCGTGGGGTTAGTGCCGCATTAGCGTGGGACACGAAGGCCTCCTGGTTGATGAAGCGGTTCCTTGACAGCTCCACTTCACAACCGGAGGCCTTCATCTGTCAGGCAGTCACGCCGATCGGACGGTGACAACCTCCCTGGGCATCACAGCTAGCCGACGCCGCCGGCTAGGGGTTTTCGCTACCCGTGATTGCAACCGCACCGGCTGGACGCCGTTGTCAGGGCGCAGTACGGCGTTCCGGCTGAGTAACGGCCGTGCGGCCACTGTGCATCAGGGGCGCCCGCCGGTAAACCGCAGCGTGATTGAAAACCCGTCCGCGCCGAGCGGGTGCCCGTCCCACGCAGAATTCCGACTGTGAAACGAGTACTGCTGTCGGCGGGAATGGGTGTGCTGGTGCTGGTCGGTTCTGCGACGCCGGCCTGCGCCGACGACGCCGGCCCGGACGGCGGCTTCCTCAGGTCGCTGACCGGCGCCGGGCTGAGCCACCGCGGCAGCGACCAGACCGCCATCACCGCCGGCCGTGCGGTCTGCCAACTGATGGACGCCGGCCTGTCGCCGATGGACACCGTCACCGCCGTGCAGACCACCAATCCCGGCTTCACCATCGAGCGGGCCGCCCAGTTCGCGGCGATCTCCACGGCCAGCTACTGCCCCGAACACATGTAACAAAGATTCAACAATTCGCTCCACGACTGAAAATGCTCGGAAACGTGGCCGTAACGCATCCAACGGAGACTTCAAGGCATGAAACGGTTACTGCTGCTGGCGGCCACCGCCGCCGCGATCGGACTGGCGGGCACCGCGCACGCCGACCCGACGATCGCCACCGGTAACGACGCACAGTTCCTGGCCGGCCTGTCCGGCGCCGGGCTGCACCACCGCGCCAGTGACACCGTCACCGTCTCGGCCGGGCGGGCCGTCTGCCAGCTGATGAACGCCGGCCTGTCGCCGATGGACACCGTTACCGCCGTGCAGACCACCAACCCCGGGTTCACCCTGCAGGAGGCCGGCCAGTTCGCCGCGATCGCCGCCAGCAACTACTGCCCGGAGCACGTCTGAACAACCCGGCTCGCCTAAGACTTCGTCGCCATCACCTGCGTACCGCGGTGATGGCGATGACGTTTCGGAAGGGGGCCGACGCGTCCGCGTCCGGGAAGTCGGGGAACGCAAGGCCGTACTCGTCGTAAAGCTCCTTGCGCGGGCGCGTGGTCACGTCCCAGCCCCGCTCGGTGAGGTAGTCGGCGACGTTGTGCCGCTCACCGGTGTAGAACAGCGCCGTCATGTCCAGGTCGTAGCCGTGGGAGCGCCACTGGTCGGTGAGCGTCTGCGCGCGCTCGGCCATCTGGTCCCCGGTGTCGGGGTGCATCTCGGTGGCCAGCCGGCTGCCGGGTGCGCTCAGTGCGGTGATGTCGTCGAACAACCGGTCCTGGGCGTCCGGGGGCAGATACATCAGCAGCCCCTCGGCGCTCCACGCCGCCGGCCGGCCGTCGTCGAAACCGTTGCGGCGCAGGGCGTTCGGCCAGTCGTCGCGCAGGTCGACGGCGACCGTGCGACGCTGCGCGGTCGGCTCGGCGCCCAGCCGGGCCATCGCGGCGGACTTGAAATCCACGACCTGCGGCTGGTCCACCTCGTAGACGGTGGTGCCGGGCGCCCACGCCAAGCGGTAGGCCCGCGAGTCCAGCCCGGCCGCCAGGATCACCGCCTGCGAAACCCCGGCACCCGCTGAGTCGGTGAAGAACTCGTCGAAGAACCGGGTTCGGACCGCCAGTGAGCCCGCCATCCGCTGCACGTCGCCGGCGTGCTCACCGGCCGCGGCGGTCAGGTCGATCCCGCCGTCGATCAGTCGGGTGAAGAAGTCGATGCCGACGGCGCGCACCAGGGGAGCGGCGTACGGGTCGTCGATGATCGCATCCGGTCCGGCGGTGGCCAGGGCGCGGGCCGCCGCCACCATGGTGGCAGTGCTGCCCACGCTCGACGCCAGATCCCAGGAGTCGTTGTCGGTGCGGGTCATCTGCGGATCACCTTCTGCTAGGCCAGGATGCCGGTCAGGTAGGAGATCCGGGCGAAACCGGGGACGTCGCCGTCCTCGGTGAGCGGCGCCAGACCGTGCTCGGCGAACAGTTCGTTGATGCCGCGACTGCTGATCTTCCAGCCCAGGCCGGCCAGGTAGTCGGGGGCCTCGTTGCGGTCGCCGAAGTAGATCAGGTCGGTCATGTCCAGGTCGAGACCGTGTTCGCGCATCCGACCGGCGGATTCCTGCATCTGCTGGCGTGCCTTGGCCTCGTCGTCGCCGGAGATTGCCGGAACACTCTCGACGGCGAACCGGCTGCCCGGGGCGCTCAGCGCGGTGACGGTGTCGAGCAGCCGGTCCTGTGCGTCGGCGGGCAGGTAGGCCAGCAGGCCCTCGGCGCTCCACGCGGTCGGCTGGGTCGGGTCGAAACCGGCTGCACGCAGGGCCGCCGGCCAGTCGTCGCGCAGGTCGATCGCGACCGTGCGCCGCTCGGCGGTGGGTTCGGCGCCCTGCTCGGCCAGCACCCGGGTCTTGAACTCGATGACGTCGGGCTGGTCGATCTCGTACACGGTGGTGCCGGCGGGCCAATCCAGCCGGTAGGCGCGGGCGTCCAGCCCGGACGCCAGGATCACCACCTGGCGGACGCCGGCGTCACAAGCATCGAGGAAGAACTCGTCGAAGAACCGGGTGCGGACCGCCATGTTGTCGGCCATCCGTTCCATGCTCATCGGGCCGTCCTCGGCGAGCGCGGCCGGGTCCAGCTCACCGCTGGCCAGCCGGCTGAACAGGTCCAGTCCCACCGCGCGCACCAGCGGTTCGGCGAACGGGTCGTTGATCAGCGGCTGGGCCGAGCGGGACGCCATCGCACGGGCGGCGGCCACCGCGGTGGCGGTGGCACCCACACTGGAGGCGAGATCCCAGGTGTCTCCGGAGAATCGGCCGGTGCGTGTCATGTGAACTCCTGTCCGCGAACGAATGACTAATTAGCGTGTTTAACGATCTGTCGGCGACTGTACGCCACCGTCCTGACGGTGTGCTGGCAGTGCGCTCCCAGGGCAGCCCAGCCCGTTGGGGTCAGCTGTTAATCTCGTAGACTGCTGACGCATCCGAAGACATGCCCGGCCGCATCACCGTTGGCCTGCACGTCTACGCGAAAACGCAGGACTGCCCCAGGACTAACCGGGGCCGGCAGAACCCGGCCCATTGGAACGCCGCGACCGGACCTCGGCTGCGCAGGAGGAGAAGAGTGTTCTCGGCTTTCATCTCATCACTGCGGACACCCGACCTGAGGCGGAAGATCCTGCTCGCGCTGGGCATGATCGTGATCTATCGGCTCGGCGCCTCGATCCCGTCGCCGGGCGTCGACTACCAGAACGTGCAGCAGTGCATCAAAGAGGTCAGCGGCGGCGACTCGGCGCAGGTCTACTCGCTGATCAACCTGTTCTCCGGCGGCGCGCTGCTGCAGCTGACGGTGTTCGCGATCGGCGTGATGCCCTACATCACCGCCAGCATCATCGTGCAGCTGCTGACGGTGGTCATCCCGCGCTTCGAGGAACTGCGCAAAGAGGGCCAGTCCGGTCAGAACAAGATGACCCAGTACACCCGCTACCTGACGGTCGCGCTGGCCGTTCTGCAGGCCACGTCGATCGTGGCGCTGGCCGCCAACGGCGGGCTGCTGCAGAGCTGCAGCCTCAAGAACGACATCATCGCCGACCACTCGATCTTCACGCTGATCGTCATCGTGCTGGTGATGACCAGCGGGGCGGTGCTGGTGATGTGGATCGGTGAGCTGATCACCGAGCGCGGCATCGGCAACGGCATGTCGCTGCTGATCTTCGCCGGCATCGCCGCTCGCATCCCGGTCGAGGGCAAGACGATCCTGGACAGCCGCGGCGGCCTGGTGTTCACCATGGTCTGCCTGGCGGCGCTGGCGATCGTCGTCGGCGTGGTCTTCGTCGAGCAGGGGCAGCGCCGCATCCCGGTGCAGTACGCCAAGCGGATGGTGGGCCGCCGGATGTACGGCGGCACCTCGACCTACCTGCCGCTGAAGGTCAACCAGGCCGGTGTCATCCCGGTCATCTTCGCCTCGTCGCTGATTTACATCCCGCAGCTGGTCACCCAGCTCGTCCGCAGCGGCAAGGGCGGCGCCGGCAACAGCTGGTGGGACAAGTTCGTCTCCAGCTACCTGTCCGACCCCAGCAACTGGGCGTACATCTCGATCTACTTCGGCCTGATCATCTTCTTCACCTACTTCTACGTGTCGATCACGTTCAACCCCGACGAGCGGGCCGACGAGATGAAGAAGTTCGGCGGGTTCATCCCGGGCATCCGGCCGGGCCGGCCGACCGCCGACTACCTGCGGTTCGTGTTGAGCCGGATCACGCTGCCCGGCTCGATCTACCTGGGTGTGATCTCGGTGCTGCCCAACCTGTTCCTGCAGATGGGTAATTCCGGCACCGTACAGAACCTGCCGTTCGGCGGCACCGCGGTCCTGATCATGATCGGCGTCGGACTCGATACCGTGAAGCAGATCGAAAGCCAGCTCATGCAGCGCAACTACGAAGGGTTCCTCAAGTGAGAGTCATTCTGCTGGGACCCCCGGGGGCGGGGAAGGGCACGCAGGCGGTCAAGCTGGCCGAGAAGCTGGGCGTGCCGCAGATCTCCACCGGTGATCTGTTCCGCTACAACATCTCCGAGGGCACCGAACTGGGCAAGCAGGCCAAGGGCTACCTGGACGCCGGCGACCTGGTGCCCGCCGAGCTGACCAACGCGCTGGTGGCCGACCGGATCGACCACGACGACGCCGCGAAGGGCTTCATCCTCGACGGCTACCCGCGCTCGGTCGAGCAGGCCGAGGCGCTGCACGAGATGCTGGTGGCCCGCAACACCGCCCTCGACGCCGTGCTGGAGCTGCGGGTCAGCGAGAAGGAACTGCTGGCGCGGCTCAAGGAGCGCGGTCGGGCCGACGACACCGCGGAGGTCATCCACAACAGGATGAGCGTCTACCGCGAGGAGACGGCGCTGCTGCTGGACTACTACCAGGCGGAGCACGAACTGCACGTCGTGGACGCGCTGGGCACCGTCGACGAGGTCTTCGGCCGTCTGCTGGCCGCCCTGGGCCGCTAGGTGATCGGCCTGCCGAGACGGCGCAGCCGCAAGGTGGTGCCGCATCGCAGCCCCGGTGAGCTCGACGCGATGGCCGCGGCCGGTGCCGTGGTGGCCGCCGCGCTGCGGGCCGTCCACGAGGCGGCCGTCGCCGGCGCCTCCACCCTGGACCTGGACCGGATCGCCGAGTCGACGATCCGCGGCGCGGGGGCTACCCCGTCGTTTCTGGGTTATCACGGTTTCCCGGGGTCGATCTGCTCGTCGGTGAACGACCGCGTGGTGCACGGCATCCCGACCGCCGATGACGTGCTGGCCGCCGGTGACCTGGTCTCGATCGACTGCGGTGCGATCGTCGACGGCTGGCACGGCGACGCCGCGATCACGTTCGGCATCGGGGACCTGACGCCCGCCGACGCGGCGCTGTCGGAGGCCACCCGCACGTCGATGGAGTCCGGGATCGCGGCGATGGTCCCCGGCAACCGGCTCGGCGACGTCTCGCACGCCATCGAATCCGGCGCCCGCGCCGCGGCGGCGGAGTTCGGCCGGCAGTTCGGCATGGTGGCCGGCTACGGCGGGCACGGCATCGGCCGCGAGATGCACATGGACCCGTTCCTGCCCAACGAGGGATCGCCGGGCAAGGGGCCGCTGCTGGTGGCCGGGTCGGTGCTGGCGATCGAGCCGATGCTGACGCTGGGCACCGCCAAGACCGTCATCCTCGAGGACAAGTGGACGGTGGTCACCGCCGACGGGTCCCGGTCGGCGCACTGGGAGCACACCGTCGCGGTGACCGACGACGGGCCCCGGATCCTGACGCTCTGACGCCTACCGGGGCAGACCCCACTGCCACGGTTCGCGGGTGCGCACCGGCAGCCACGCCGACGAGTCGTCCACGACGACCGTGCTGCGCTGACCGGTGGCGTCCCGCAGCAGAATCTGCCCCGCGTCGAACTGCTCGACCCGACACCAGCCGTCGTCGTAATCCAGGTCGACACCGGCCCGGGCGGGCACGAAGTCACCCACCCGCACGTCGCGCCAGCGTTTCTTCGCAAAGCACCGGCCGGTGGCCGTGGTGTCCGGCCACGGATCGGCGGCGCCGCGGGCCCGGTCGTGGCCGGCCAATTCGGCCGCGGTGAACACCTCGGTGAAATCAGCCAGGTGCGTGCGGGCGGCGGCCTCGAACGCCGCGATCTGCTCGGCCGGATCGGAGCAGGTCTCGAAGTTCAGCCCGAGGCGCACCGCCCGCCAGAGCGGATCGAACGGCGGGCGGGCGATCCCGCGGGCCGCCAGGGCGTCGGCGACCGTGGTCGCGTAGCGGGCCAGCCAGCGCACCGCCGCATCGCCGCCGGCCTCCCACAGCCAACTGAGCAGCGCGCCGACGGTGGTGCCGGCGTGCTGATACCCGGACTGCTCGACCTCGGCGGCGAACCGGGCGGCCTCGGCGCCGAACGCGTTTCCGAGCAGCACCTCCTCGATGTCGGGGGTGAGCACCAGCGCGCCGGGCGGCACCGGCCGGTGCGGGTCGCCGGTCATGTCGCGGCCCCGGTGACCCGCAGGCCCACCGCGGCGAGCGCCGCCAGGGTGACGTGGGTGAGGCCGCGGTCCTCGAGTGCGTCCAACACCCCGGTCAGCGTCTCCGCGGCCAGCACCGCTGCGGTGCGCTCGCCGCACCGATTGCAGGTCAGCCGGTATCGGGGCGGGTCGTCGGGTAACCGGGTGACACCGGGCCCGCGGGCGGGACCGGCCCGCCACTCCTCCCATCGGCACTGCTGTCCGACGCGGCAGAACGCGGTCACCCCGACCCGGCCGCCGTGGGCGGCGTCGTCGCAGTAGACGAACACCCGGGGCCGTGCCTGGTCGCCGATCGCCATCGTCGCCACCCACTCCCGTGCGCCGGACATTGGACCCAGCATAGGAGCGGGATGCCCGCCGGTGGGTCGATGATGCGGTATTAAGAAGCGTGCCCGGTTCCCGCCCAGAACATCCCGACCCGATCGCGGTGGCGCGCGCCAACTGGGAGCGGGCCGGCTGGGGTGACGTCGCCGACGGCATGGTCGCGGTGACGTCGGTGATGCGGGCCCATCAGATCCTGCTCGCCCGGGTGGAGGCGACGCTCAAGCCGTTCGACCTGAGCTTCGCCCGGTTCGAGTTGCTGCGGCTGCTGGCGTTCAGCCGCACCGGGCAGCTGCCGATCACCAAGGCCTCCGACCGGCTGCAGGTGCACGTCACCAGCGTCACGCACGCGATCCGGCGACTGGAGGCGGCCGGGCTGGTGCAGCGGCTGCCGCATCCCACCGACGGCCGCACCACGCTGGTGTCGATCACCGAGCAGGGCCGGGCGGTGGTGGCCGACGCGACCCGCAGCCTCAACGCGGAGGTGTTCGCCGACATCGGGATGTCGGCGCAGCAGTCGCAGGCGCTGTCCGCGGCGATCGAGACGCTGCGGCACCGGGCCGGGGACTTCTGACCCGCGCGAGCGTGCCCAACTCACCGGCAAAAGCCCAGGTGGGCGTGGTCAGCTCTGCGCGGTCGGCGGGGTGGGGATCGGGATGGTGGCGGTGACGGTGGTGCCGGCGCCGGGCCGCGACCGGATGTTGAGCCGCCCGCCGACCAGCTCGGCGCGTTCGGACATCGACAGCACCCCGTAGCCGCCCATCTCGTCGCCGCCGACCGGGTGCTCGAAGATGTCGAACCCCACCCCGTCGTCGACGATCTCCAACCGGGCGGTGGCCGGCTCACCGGAGACGCTGAACCGCAGCCGGGCGGTGCTGGCCGCGGCGTGCTTGACGATGTTCTGCAGCCCCTCCTGCGCGATCCGGTACAGCGCCAGCTCGATGTGCTCGGGCAGCCGGGTCTCGGCGAGCTCCAGCTCCAGCGCCAGCTGCGGGATCGACCCGGCCAGGCTGGCCAGCCCGCCGGCCAGGCCGAGGTCGTCGAGGACCGGCGGACGCAGGCCGCTGATCGCCACCCGGGCCTCCTCCAGCGTCAGCCGGGCCAGTTCGCGGGCGGCCTCCAGCTGCTCGGAGGCCTGCGCCGGGTCGGCGCCGACCAGCCGGGCGGCGGCGTCGAGCCGGTAGGACAGTGTGACCAGCCGCTGCGAGATGCCGTCGTGGATGTCGCCGGCCAGCCGGCGGCGCTCGATCTCCTGGGCCTCGATCACCTGCTCGACGAAGAGTTCGTGGGCCCGTTCGCGGGCCACCAGCTGCCGGTGCAGCCGGGCCTGGTGCAGGGCGCCGGCGATCAGCCGGCCGATCACCCGCAGCAGCTCCACATCGGCGTCGGTGAACTCGCGGCGCGCCACGGTGTGCACATTGAGCACCCCGACCAGGCCGCCCGGCTCGGTCTCCATCGGCACCGACACCATCGAGGTGAACTGGTCGCCGCGCAGCGCATCGATCGGCAGGTAGCGCGGATCGGACTCCTTGTCGTCGGTGATCACCACCGGCTCCCGGTGTCGCGCCACCCAGCCGGAGACCCCCTCGTCCAGCGGGAACCGGATCTTGCCGACCTGCACGTCGAACGGCGGGGTGGCACCGGTCAGGGCCAGCGACTGCCCGGCGTCGTCGAGGACGTGCACGAAGCAGATGTCGGTGCCGGTGACCGCGGTGACCATCCGGGCGGCGGCCGCGGCCAGCGGCTGGACGCCGGGGCCGCTGGGTTTATGCGGCCGCTGCCGGCGGGCGGGGCTCACTTGTAGATCCCCTCGCGCAGTGCGGTGGCGACGGCCCCGGTGCGGTCGGTGACGCCCAGTTTGCGGTAGATGGAGCGCAGATGGGTCTTGACGGTCTCGTCGCCGATCACCAGTTTGGCGGCGATGCCCCGGTTGGACAGGCCGCTGACCGCGCACGCCAGGATCTCGCTCTCTCGCTGGGTCAGACCGTGTGCGGCGCCCGGCCAGAACTCGTCGCGCTGCAGCCGGGCGGCGGTGCCGGCCGCGCGTGCCGCCATGCCCGGGTCGATCACGGTCTCGCCGCCGTGCGCCAGCTCGATCTGACGGACCAGGTCGTCGCTGCCGATGCTCTTGAGCAGGTAGCCCCGCGCCCCGACCCGCAGGGCCTCGAACAGGTACTGCTCGTCGTCGTAGACCGACAGCATCACCACTTTGCGGTCCGGGTCGCGCTCGCGCAGCGTCACGCAGAGGTCCAGGCCGCTCTCGCCGCGCATCCGCACGTCGCAGAGCACCACGTCGGGGTCGGTGTCGGCGATCACCGCCAGGGCCTGCGCGGCGCTGACCGCCTGCCCGACCACGCTCACCCGGTCGGCGAAGCCGGTGAGCATGGCGCGCAGCCCCTCGATCACCATCTCGTGGTCGTCGACGAGGACCAGCCGAACCGGTTTCATGGCATGACCATAGCGCCGCGGGATGGTGGCGACGGTTCGGCGAGCCTCGCCGGAGTCGGCCCGGAGGGACGGCGGAGGTGAGGGGAGGCCGGGGGCGTCGCGGGATGGTGGCGACGGTTCGGCGAGCCTCGCCGGAGTCGGCCCGGAGGGACGGCGGAGGTGAGGGGAGGCCGGGGGCGTCGCGGGATGGTGGCGACGGTTCGGCGAGCCTCGCCGGAGTCGGCCCGGAGGGACGGCGGAGGTGAGGGGAGGCCGGGGGCGTCGCGGGATGGTGGCGACGGTTCGGCGAGCCTCGCCGGAGTCGGCCCGGCTGGCACAGTTCCCCCACCCGGTTCCCCCGAATGGGGGAGGACGCGGCCGCGCATTCGGGGCATCGTGGGGTCATGCAGAGCACAACGGAGCAAGCGACATGGACCGACACCGGCCGCAAGTTCTGGTGGGGCCCGGCCCCGCGGGTGGGCGCCCCGGTGGACGCTGAGGTGTACCCGCTGCAGGCGGTGATCTTCGACCTGGAGGCACTGGCCGGGCCCGACGGTGAACCCCGCGACGGGGTGGTCGACCTGATGCTGAGCCTGTTCGGTGCGGGCCTGTGGGTGGCGGTGGTCAGCGCCGGATCGCGCGACTGGGTGCAGTCCCGGGTGCGGGAGCTCATCGGTGACGGCATGGCCGAGACCGTCGTCTGCGCCGACGACCTGACCGGTCCGGGCGGTGACGCAGAGCTGTACCGGCTGGTGCTGTGGGAGCTGGGCATCGTCGCCGGTGAGGCGCTGGTCGTCACCGGCTCGGAGGGCAGCAGCCGGATCGCGGCCGGGCTGGGTCTGCCGACGGTCGCCATCGGCGACTCCGGGTACGACGGCCTGACGGCCGGCGGCTGCCGGGAACTGCAGGCGGAGTTGGTGGTCGCGCGGTTCAGCGGCCGCGCCGCGGGGTGATTCGACGCGCCGTCGATAATCGAGTGGTGCGTCGTCTGCTGGTTCTGCTCTGCACGGTGGTGTGTGCCGTGGGTGGTGCGGCGGTGATCGCGCCACGGGCCGCGGCGGACGTCCTGCCGTGGTTCGGCAACACGGTGGGCAACGCGAGTCAGGTGGTTTCGGTTGTCGGGGTGGGTCACTCGACGGCGAAGATCGACCTCTACCAGCGCACCCCGGCGGGCTGGGAGCCGGTCGGGGTGGGAATCCCGGCGCATGTCGGCTCGGCGGGCATCACCCCGACGACCCGGGAAGGTGAGCCGTCGACTCCGATGGGGGTCTTCACACTGGACTCCGCGTTCGGCACCGCGCCGAATCCCGGCGGGGGACTGCCGTATGTGCAGGTCGTCGGCTCCGATTACTGGTGGGACAGCGACGTGGCCAGCCCGACCTACAACACCATGCAGGTCTGCCGAAAAGCGCAGTGCCCGTTCAACACCGCGGCCAGTGAGAACCTCGCGATCCCGCAGTACCGGCACGCGGTGGTGATCGGCGTCAACAAGTCCCGCACCCCCGGCGACGGCTCCGCCTACTTCTTCCACACCACCGACGGCGGGCCGACCGCCGGCTGCGTGGCGATCGAGGATGCGGCGCTGGTGAAGATCATCGGTTGGCTGCGTCCCGGCGCGGTGATGGCGATCGCGAAGTAGTTCAGCAGTCTGCGTGCCCGCCGCGTCCAGCACTGGGTTGTGGTGTCACTGAACTAACCAAGGTGACGTGTCGCGAACCTACCCCCTTGTGTGGCCTCGTGATTTAAGCCCGTGGTTGCTGAGACCGCTTTGCGTGCAGAGCATTTCGCCGTGGCGGCTCCCGTCCGCTGGCGCTGCCGTCCGCCGGCACGGATCGAATCAGCCCCGAGCCCGAACCTGCCGGTGATCTCGCGGTGGTAGCGGGCTGCCAACTTCACGGTCCGAGATCGGATCAAGCACCGACTCACGGACATGGTCACGCCGGGACCGGTCATCGCCACCGTGTAGACGCGATGACACCGGAAATCAGCGCTGACCTGCGCGGTCGGGTAGCCCCGGCGCATTGCTGCGCCGGGGCCCCCTCAGAACCGTGCGAGCGAGTTTCCCCGCACACGGCTCAAGCAAGCCCCGCGGACTTTGCGGGTGTCGGTCTCGTGCCGCCACGAGCTCGAAGGCTGCGGTGACATGAGGTGTGTACCAGGCGGGTTCTGTTGCCGTCCGGCGCGCCGCCTCGCCCGTGATGGGTGAGGCAGTCGGCGGCGATCGCCCGTTTGACGATGCTCAGCCACCAGCGCTCCCAGTCGTGCGGGGATTGCGGGGGCTGATCCGGGGTGAGGACGTAGTCCCCGCACAATGGACAGCGCCCGTCCTGCTCGGTGAGCAGGCGCAGGTTATAGCTGTCCAACGGGGCCAACACCTTTCGCCGCCGTACGGCCCAATAGTCGATCAGGTTGGGGTCGTCTGGTGACGCCCCACGCCAGACCGGCCGGTGCCGGACGATTCCGGTCCAAGAAAACTTGACCAGGTAGGCGATGTCCCCACGATCGTTGAGCACGTGATCGCGGGCGCCGAACACCCACCGGTCGTTCCTGAACCGGTTGAACCTGCCGAAGTAGCGACGCACGATCCACTTCTTCGGCTTGTTGGGATGGCTGTGCTTGACCCACTTGTAGGTCAGCCGCCACAGATAGTTGTCCAGCGCAGCGAAGACCTTGCTGGACACCACCCCCCGGTAGTAGGCGGCCCAACCCCGGATGATCGGGTTGAGCCTGGCGATAAGCGCCAACGCGTTCGAGCCACGCATACGGCGTATCTCCTCGGCGAGCCTGGCCCGGATTCGCCTGACCGCATCCTGGCTCGGTTTGATCAACAGCTTGCCCGGCCGACCACCGCGCTGGTATTGGCGCACGTTGAAGCCGAGAAAGTCGAAGCCCTCTTTGAGGTGCACGATGCGTGTTTTGTCCTCGTTGAAGGCCAGACCCCTCGGCGCCAGCCACCCAGCAAGCCGCGCCTTGACATCTTCGGCCTGCTGTCGGCTATGACAGCAGACCGCGAAATCGTCGGCATACCTGACCAGAATCGGGGTTCCCGGAACCGCTGTCCCGGTGTTGACACCGGTTTGGCGGTAACGGACCCCTGCGGCCTCCTCCAGCCCATGCAGCGCCACGTTCAACAGCAAAGGCGAAATCACACCGCCCTGGGGAGTTCCCTCCTCAGTCGGGGCGAACCCTTTGCCCGGATCGAACACACCCGCCTGCAGCCAGCGCTTGATCAGTTCCCGAGCGGGGAATCCGCCGAGCGCATCGAGCAACCGGACATGATCAATCCTGTCGAACGCGGCCGACAAGTCGGCATCGAGAATCCACACCCGTTGAGCACCAGAGCCTTTCAAGGTGGAATACAGCGAGCCGATCGCGTCGGCGCAGCTGCGGCCAGGGCGAAACCCATACGAGCGGGCCTCGAATCTGGCTTCCCACTCCGGTTCCAGCGCGTTGCGGACCCGCGCCTGGTGGCACCGATCCATCAGCACCGGAATCCCGAGCGGACGCTGCTTGCCGCCTGCCTTCGGAATGTACACGCGTCGAACCGGCACCGGCTCCCACGACGACCGCGAGTCATGCACCCGCACCGCCATGTTCGCTCTGGCCTCCGGCGACAGGGCAACCACCCCATCGATCCCGGCCGTTCGACGCCCGGCGTTGCGCTGGGTGACCTGCCGCACACTCACCAACGTGTTCGACCAGGAACCCAGCATCAGTTTCTGCAGCGACCGGACCATGGCCCAGTCCTGCTCCCGCGTCGCCGTGAAGATCCTGCGCCGCAGCCGGATTACGTTATGCTCATGGGCACGCCAGTCGATAGCGTCCCAGTCGAGCGCGACGTCCCCGGGTCCGTTCACCACAGTGGTGTCCAACGTGCCCCTTCGGTTCATCCAAGCCATCGGCCCCAGGTGTTCACAGGCTCACCTGTCCACGTCAGCACCCTTTCGAGTCCGGCCGCTCGGGGCCGGCATCCGGCCGGTTCCCCACGACGGCCGCCTGGAGCAGCAGCCACGCTGTCGTGAGTCCCGTCGCCTTTCGGCCACCGGCATCCGCTTCTTGGACATCCTGTCCCGCCGAGGGATTCCGCCCCTCTTACGATCGGCCTACCGGACCGGCTCGGCCCGGACCCCGACGGGGTTTCCACGTTCCACGCATACGAGACACGGCCGGGGTGGGTGCCCCCTGTACCCCGAGGCCAGCGGTGTTCCTACGACCGGCTCTCACTGCCCGGTTGTCGACCGCCAGGTTGATGGGACCACTCTGACCGGG
>NZ_JAHCLR010000070.1 GCF_018455725.1 Mycolicibacter acidiphilus | reverse complement strand
GGTTTGTACCCGGTGACACGATCCTTACCAGCACCCCAACGACTGGTGCGACGAGCAAGACGACCCCACCTACATCGTCGACTTGATCAAGCGAGTGACCACGGTCGCGGCGGAGACGATGAAGCTCGTCGACTCGTTGAGCTGACCGGCCCGTCCAGTGGTGTCAACGGGTTTCGCGCAGCTCCGGTGGTAATGCTGCCAGGTACCCGGCGTGTAGGTCCGCAGCACTGAGCTGCACCAGCACGTCGTCAGCGATGTCGCCGCCCGCGGTCTCGTCAGTCCAGTCGATCTGCCCGAGACCGTAGCGGTCCACCAGGTGCTCGTTGCGGGCCTCCTGGGCACGCTCGATGACGGTTCGGACGAACCGGCCGTTGCCGAGTAGGTCGATCTGGCGGATCACGTCACCGTCTTCGTTGGTGCGTTGACTGTTGTAGTAGTTGCTGAACGGCTCCCGTAGGACCCGGTCTGCCGCACCGGGTTCCAAGGTGTCACCGAACTGACCGGCGATGCCCTCAGCGATGGCGATCAGCTCGTCGGGATTGTACGAGTGGTATTCGATGATCGTTGAGAATCTGCTCTGCAAACCATCATTGGCCGCCAGGACTCGTTGACTGGCCCGCGGGTACCCGGCCCCGATGATGACGGTGTTGCCGCGCTCATTTTCCATCCACGGCACTAACGTGGCGATAATCGCCTCCCCGTAAGCGTCGCCGCCGGAATAGCCACGCCCGACCAGGTCACCGAACTCGTCGATGAACACCGTGGCGCCTAAAGCCTTCTGCAGCAGCTCCATCGTGTTGTTCTCGGTATCACCGAGGTGCCTACCCACCAGTGATGCTTTCTTCGTCTCATACACGGTCGGGCGACTCAACACCCCCAGGCCGCAGAACATCTTGGCCACCACGCGCGCCGACTCAGTCTTGCCGACACCGGGGGGGCCGATCATCAGCAGATGCCGCGACACCGCCGCCGTCGGCAACCCACGGCGCTGACGGATGCTCCGTGCGATCGAGTCGGCCCGCAACGTGGCGATCCGCTTTTTCACCTCACCAAGCCCAATCATGTTGTTGAGCTGCTGTTCGGCTTCCACCAGTTGCGCTTTGGCTTCACCGGCGGACTCCTGGGCGGCCCGCTGTGCTGCGGTCATCGCCGTCGTAGCGTCCCACCGGTCGGTGCGACTGTCGATCGTCGCCTGATCGGTGACTGACAGCCCATAGCTGGGATCAGCCAACGCACTTTGGGCGGGCTCAAACGAAGGCCAGCGCACCCGCATATCGGTCAGCAGGGTCTGCGCCTCATCAGTCTCACCGCGGTGCCGCGCCAACAATGCTCGGCACAGCAACGCATCGCGAGTGATGTCATCGGCGGCACCGGCAATCTCAGCGACCGCTAGGGCCTGCACAGCACGGTCGAACAACCCCAAATTGGCTGCCGCCAACCCCTCCAGCAGACACCCGGCCCGCCGCAACGTCGCATCAAGCCAGTTGGCGCACCCAGCCAACGCCGTCAGCACATCCGGCCACCGCTCCGCGTACCGGTACAGCACCGCCCGCACATACGCCGCCGCCGGCGAACCGTCTGCTGCGTCGAGTTGAACGCTCGCGTCGGCGTAGCGGCCCTGGGTAATCAGCGCCGCCGCGTAACACAACCGGGCTGACGTCGCATCCGCGATCGGCAGCCGCACGTAGTCGGTGTGGAACGCCGCACCCAAATCCAGGGGGCTCAACCCCAGCATTCGCAGATGCGTGCCGATCCGGTCGGCCAGCTCCGCAACCTGCTGCAAAGTCGCCAAGGACTTGTCACCGGTGGCGACTCGCCCCAACCAGGCATCAGCCATGCCCGGGTCGTCGGTGGTCGCCAACTCGAACACCTGCGCTGCGCGTTGCGGGGCACCGGGCATCGCCTTGATCGCGGCTTGCAGTGCCGGCAAAGCACGTTCAGTGGACGTCAACGCTAAACCCCTTGTCGCAGATGGGAAACGAACTGAGCCTCGTTCCGTGGGCGCATCACCTGCAGGCGCACCGCATCGCGGCCCTCGACGGCGACCGACAATTCATCGCGGCCGACCTGGGTGATCGTGATGTCACAGGTCCCGACCCGCTCCTCGCCGATCAGGACCGTCGTATGGCCGCGCTCACCGGCCTCCACGCTGTGCCCTGCCCCGTCAACGACCATCATCGACGGCTCATGGCGCAGTGGGGAACCGCCGGCCAAACCGATGCGCACCCCGTCGCAGATCGGCTCCCACATCTGCGGCCGGTCGGTGTGCACAATGATCACCGACCCGGTGGCAGCAGCCCGCAACAGCAAGGGGATCGCCACGTCCAGGCCGGTGTTGAGTCGCACCCGCACACTGCGCAGCGGATCGGCTAACGGCATCAGATACGGACAGCCACCTGCACTCATCCCCAGCAGCGGCCCGGCCGCTCCGACCGGTATTTGCAACTCCGCCGTCGACAACGGGCGCTTGGACAGCTCCACCACCCCGGATCGATCCCCCCACGGCAGCGCCGCAGCCAGCGCGTCGAACTGGCGGCCGCGCAAGGGGTGCAGCACCGCCAACGGCGGGTAGCGCAGCGGCTGTGATGTACGGAACCGCACCAGGGCGCCCACCTGGGGTCCCTGTTCGCTCGGGGTGATGCGCAGCAGCTGCACCGTGCGGGTCGAGCGCACCGTGCACACCTCATCAAGCAACCGGGTATTCAGATCGACCCCGGCGATGCGGTACGACGTGAGGTAGTCGGCACCGTCTTCGATGTCGTCCCAGCGTTCCCTGAGTCGGGACAGATCAGCCCCACCGGCCAAGATGGTGGTCGCCTGCGACATCTGCTCGACCGTGCACGCGGTGGCGCGGCAGCCTGCGGCGACAACCGCCTGCCGGATGCGTTCGGTCGCCGCGGCCGCAGCAGCGTGAGCGTCGCCACGGTAGACGATGCCCGGCAGGCACGCCTGCGGGCACAACCGCACCACCAGCCATGTGCGGCGCTGTCCCACCGCGGCCCGGTCGCCGATAATCTCGTCGTAGCGGGCGGTGTAGTCCCCGTCGGAGGCGACCCGCTCGTTGACCGACACCACATCGACGCAATCGAGGTCCAGGCCTGCGAACTGGTGCAGCAGGCCCGCCGGGGCACCCAGGGGAACCGTGTCGCGGCTGGCAAGGCCCGCCGCGACGAGCTCCACCGGGGCGAACCCGTGCCCGTGCAGGGCGATCATCGTCACCAAGAACTTGCCGTCCTGGCGCACCCCGATCGCATCAGCGCCGAGCAGCTCGGCGGCGACCGGCTCGGCCACCGCCGCCCGACGTTGCGCAACAGTGTCGTGGCGGCCGCGACGTAGCCGTGCCCACCGCAGCAGCCATCCGCCCATGGTGGCCTGGCGATACCAGACGAGCACCACCACCGCCGCCCCGGCGGCCGCCGACGCCACCACCGGCCACCGCACCGGACCTGGCCCGGCGAACGCCACGATCACCAACCCCACCGTCGCGGCCACTGCCTCGGCGACAACGACCGGCCGCAACCGGTACCGCACCCCCCAGCGGGCGATGGACTGCCCTTCGGGGGTGCGGTCACTCGGTGGGCGGTCGGGGTGCCGCACCACCGCGGCGGGTCGCTCATCGACCAGATTCCCCGCACCGACAGGGTTGCTCATTGCTTCCTCTGCCTTCCAGCAAGCGCCGTCAATGCCACCACCGCACCCATCACCGACGCCAACGCCACCGCACTGATCACTGCCACGTTTCGGGGCCGCGGGTCAACCGGCGGCGGTGGCGGTGGCGGACCCAGGGGGCTAGAGAGGTTCTCCCGGGGCAGCGGAATCGGTGGCACATCATCGTTGAGTGCAGCCAAGGGGTCGAGCACGCCGTGACCGATCCGGTTGTCGATCACCGCGGCCGGGGCGTGCGCGGTCTGCTTGATCCGGTTGATGATCTGCAACGCCGACAAGCTGGGGTATTTAGCCCGCACCAGGGCTGCCAGCCCGGACACATAGGCCGCTGAGAAGCTGGTCCCGCCCATCGGCTCAAAGACCGCCGCGCGGGCATTGAAGGTGGCGTTGATCGGGTCGCCCTTGTCGTTGACCCCGGTCACGAACACCCCTGGTGCCCCCACCCCCACCCATGGCCCCGATAGCCCGATCTGATTGCCGTGTGCATCGACGGCAACCTGCCCAGCAGCATCGGTAGCCCCCACCGACAGCACATAATCGGAGTACCACGACGGCGTGCTGATCGTGATGACACGACCCCAGTTGCGCGGATCGGCAGTGTTGGTTGCGTCGATGTCGGGATTCTGGGCGCACTCCGAGGTGTAGGCGTCCGAGGAGGCGTTGCCGGCCGCGGCGATCAACACCGCATCCTTTTCGATTGCCGCGTAGCGGATCGCAGCCCCCAAGGTGGTCTGATCGACCGGCTTGAGCACCGGAACGCACGCCACCACCGACATGTTGACCACCCGCGCACCCGCGTTGACCGCGTGCACAATCGCCCGCGCCAGTGTGGTCACCGTGCCCGCCCGCCGGTTCTCAGCAGAGTTGTCCATCCCCGGATGGGCACGGCTGAACGCTGCCGACGTCTGCCGAATCGACACCAAGTCGGCGTCTGGGGCAACCCCGACCAGCCCGTCGCCCTCACTGCCCGCCGCACCGATGATCGCCGCGACCACCGTGCCGTGCGAATCGCAGTCCTGCAGGCCATCGCCGCTCATCACATAATCCCCGCCGCCGCGCAGGTGCGGAAACCGTGGTGATGGCGAGACCCCGGTGTCGATGACCGCGACGGTCACCCCGGCGCCACGACCGGCTGACTGCCACAACTCAGGCAACCGCATGAACTTCTGCGGACCCGGCACAGCGGTCACGTCGGTGTCGGGCAGCACCCCGGGCTGAGCGCACCCCAGGGACTCCTTCATCTCCTCCTCCGGGCCGGGACTGCCATCAGCAGGCACCGCGGCGGGGTCGATGACCGGTGGTTCGATCGCCCAGGCCGGGGCCAACCCCAACGGCACCGACACCACCAGGAACAGGGCAGCGGCCATGCTCACCGCCGTGCGCATCCGGGCCATCTCAGTGGTTCCGTGCCAGGTAGTAGACGTTGCACAGCCACAGCGTGATCGGCAACACCGAGGTGATCAGCACATACTCGGCCCACTCGACGGCTTTGCGGAACACCGGGGAGATCACCCGCGCCGGCACCACCGCCACCACCATCAACGCCAACAAACCCAGCCCGACCACCAGTCCCGCAACCACATAGGCCACCACCGGCTGCGCCCAGAACACCGTGTATTTCACCGCGACGATCACCAGCATCACCAACCCGGTCACCACCACGGTCACCGCCTGGCCGCGGGCGGCAAACGCCCGCCCACGCAACACCAGCACGATCGCCACAATCACCACGAAGATCGTCGCGAGCTTCCAACGCCCATCCCCGGGAATCCCCGCGCCGATCGCCCCACCGACGAAAAACACGACCGTCGCCGCCACCACCGCCGTCAGGTAGGTGTTGGCCATAGCTGCGCCCTGCGCCAACCGTGCCACACTCGGGGTGCCGGAATGCTCGGCGGCAACCAGGGCATCGGCGGCGATGTGATCGGCGTCGTCGAAGGTGTCCTTGCCGGTCACCGTCGGAAACGGCGGCACCGGAATCGCCGCCATCATCGCCGCGATCGTCGAAGCGTTCACCAGCACCACCAACGCCAACGCCAACGCCACAACCCACAGGTAGAACAGGGTCACCCCCAACGAGTGCACCAACGCCATCAGCCACGTCGCCGCACCGGTGATGCACACCCACACCACCACCGCCCGCGCCACCGACGACACCCGCCACAGCAGCCCCGACAAGCCAGCGGCCACCACCGCCGCCGCCATCACATGCCACACCGACGGCCGACCCGGTGCAACCATCAGTGCCGAAACCGGTGCCACCACCAAAGCGGTCACCCACAACGTCGTGGCGACCATGTCGTCGCGACGCAACCAGCGCACCAGCACCCCGCCGCCGAGCAACCCCACCGCAAGAACCCCGGTCAAAACAGCCGGCCACACGTTCCAGTCCTGCCCGGCAGTGAAACTGCGCCACCACGCCCCGGCCAGCACCGCCGTAGCCACCAGCGCGCTGGCCACCGCCGCAGCCGCGGCCACCACCCGGGCCGTGTTCTCATCGACGGTGCGGGCAGCGGCGGCACTGAGCACCGCCACCGCCGACGACGGAGCCTCCACGATCGGTGTGAACTCGACCTCGGTGTCCACCACCTTCAAAATCAGCAGGTCACCATCAACGACGTTCTGCTGCACCAAATTGCGCGACCGATCCAGTGGCCGGCCGTCGATCCGGGTCAAGGTCAACACCCCGGCGGTGACCATCCCATCGGCATCCGGGCGGCGAGCGCCACGCACAACCCCCTCGTCATCGGCGATGTCGAGCACCCGCAGCAACGTGTCGACCACCGACACCACCGCAACACTGGCCGGCAACGTCACATCGGTCTGGCGACCATCGAAGAGCACCGCAACCCGCACCTGTTCAGCGATATGCACCCGGTCGCCGGCATCGACACCGGCCCGTTGGCCGTGATGCTGATGCACCGTGGTCACCGCAAGAACCGCCCGGTGTCACCAGATGCCTCCGGCCACGCCCCCGGTGTCTTGTCGGCCGCGGCCGGGAAACCGTCGACAATCGAGGCCGCAGCCTCGATGTAGGCCCGCTGAGTCTCGGTGGCCAACCGGTTGAAGTCGACCGGCCCGGCCACACTCAGATGCGGGTCGTAGGGAATGTCGTGGATGACCCGCACCACCCGCTCGAAATCCTCACGCAGGTTGCGGACCGCCGCAGAGGCCCGCACCCGGTTGGCGTTGCTGATGACTAACACCGCCGAGCGCACCAGGTGC
The DNA here is from genome assembly GCF_018455725.1 of Mycolicibacter acidiphilus. GTDB lineage: Bacteria > Actinomycetota > Actinomycetes > Mycobacteriales > Mycobacteriaceae > Mycobacterium > Mycobacterium acidiphilum. The sequence goes on along the minus strand of NZ_JAHCLR010000070.1, from coordinate 11,072 downwards.
GGATAGCCGTGCTCGACAAGCCAGTTCAGAGTTTCCTGCGCGCCGATCGCCCCGTCGTAGCGGGTTGTTGAGACCACCACGACCGCATCAGCAACCGAAAGCACCGCCCCGGCAAGCTCATCGCGCATCTGGTTGCCACAGTCGACCAACCCGATCGGGAACTGCCGCGACAGTTTGCCCCACGAATGCAGAACCGCAGCGCCGCTGAGCATGTCATCACCGGGGTCACCGGCGAGCACCTCCAGGCCCGACGAGGAGTCCTTGCCCAGGTAGTGACGAAAATCGGTGTAATCGTGCAGGTTGTCATCAGCGTTGAGGGTGCGCCACGTCCCGGTTCCGGGCTCGTCGATGCGATGCGCCAGGTTCCCACCCGCCGGGTTGCCGTCGATGGCGACGACCTTGTCGTCGCGGTAGCGGGCCAGTGCCGCCCCCAAACCGACGGTCGTGGTCGTCTTTGACACGCCACCCTTTTGCTGCATGACCGCCACCAGGTACTTGCCGCGCAAGTTCGCCTTGAGCCGCCGCATCAGGTCGATCCAGGCCCGCTCAGCAGGCCCCGGACCCAAGTTGATCCGGGTGACGGTACGCAGCCCCTTGCGCCAACCCCGCTCCGGCAGCGGTTTGTGGACCGGCACCAGATTCGCCGAACGCACCCGGGCGTGCACCGGCCCCACCGATTCCACACCGGGCCGGATCTCCTCGCGCCCGCCCGGCGCACCCGTGGGCGCACCACCGGGCATGACCACCCCCGGCGGCAGATGCAGCCCCGGCATCGGCGGCGGGGCGAACTGCGGGTGCCCCGGCAGCGGATGCGACGGCGCCTCGACAGGTCCAGGCACGGCGATGTGCTCCTGCGGTGCCGCCGGCCACAGCACACGCCCCGTCCGGGTGGCATTCGACGGGTCGATGTCGCCACCCTGTACAGGTGGTGTCCACCCGAAACTGGCAGGCCCCGGGGGCACCACGGCCCTGCTGGCCGCAGTGGGGGGCACCCCGTTGTGAGGTGCCGGCGGTGCCATCGCAGCATCGGCCGGCTGATAGGGGTAGGAGGTCCACGCGCCGTGGTCGGCGAACGGTGCCGGTGCACCGTGCCGGCCGGTGGGTTCCTGGTGGCTCGGGTGGTTCACCGGCTGCGCAGGCTCCGGCGGGCCGTACTGCTCCGGCGGGCCGTACTGCTCGGGTGCCACCGCGTCTGCGGCTGCGGGGGTGGACCACGCGGCCGGGGGGCTGTAGTGGCCCCCGGCAGCCTCATCCCCCCCGTTGTGCGGATCGCCCGTGGGTGGCCAACGGTGCCCGTCGGCTGTCGTGCCGCCCAGACTCGGCAACGGCCCGGTGTTGCTCGGGTCGTTGAAGCCCTGTCCTTGGTTCACGTCCGTCAACTCTCCCGTAGACTGTGTTATCCGCTCAATCGGCCAAGCCATGTCACGCACTTTAACACATTCCAGCGCAGTCCAACACAGTTTGATACATGACGTGCGTTAGGCCTGCGCTGAACTGGGCTGTCCGGTCAATCAGCGCGACGGTACTCGCTCCACGACGCGACGCCCACCGTGCCCAACAGCGCCTCTAGTGCCCGGCCCGCCGCCTCCACCGTGCCCGGCGCCATCATCGTCCACCACGCACCGTTGTCACTGCGCACAGGACCAGATACCACCCGGCCCGCATCGGTATCAATCACCGCCACCGACGCGATACCGATATCCTGCTTCGCCCGACCGGCCCGCATCACCAACAACGACATCGTCATCAGTGGCCGGTCCGCCGCAGCAGTGACAACCCGCCGCTGATCGGCATCCAAACCCAGCCGGCTCAACACCACCGCCGCGCTGTGCTCACCGCCGACGATCTGGGCGCAGCCATCCATGAAATCCGCGGTCGGCACCATCACCGGTTTGAACTGGGCAGCAGCAACCGGCGGGCCGGCCACCGGCAGTATCCGCGCCGCCAACTCCCGCATCGAACCGACCGCCCCGATGTTCTCAATGACCACGTCATCCTCATGGCGAGTCATCGCCACCGTCACCGGGCCACGCTTGGCGATCGTGAACAACAACCGCGACGCACCGCGGGCCACATCGCCGCACAACGCCACATCCGGGCTGCCCAACGCCTCCACCCAGGTCCGCACCTGAGGATGCACCGCTTCCTCCGCGTCGAGCACACCGGCCTGCTTCAACACCGCCAGCCCGGGATGCCCCGTCGGCGGATCGGCCTCGGCAATAAACGGCCGCATCATCATCAACGGCGGGAACTGCTCCACCCCGCACAACGCCTGTAGCAGCCACGCACCCTCACAGGTCGTCGTCACCGCCGACGCCGGCTGTGGACCGGCATAGGCCGGCGCCGCCGAATTACCGAGAAACCCCGGTGTGCGAACCATGCTGTCCCGCCTTCGCTCTCAGTCGACATATGCTCACGGCCCGGGCCGAACCGACCGTCGGATGCCCGACGATCGCCCGGCCCGGGCCGCTAGGCGCAGTACGCCCCTACAGGAACTGCGACGCCACCGCGGCGTCGTTGTGCTGCGTGCCATCGGAGGCACTGTCCAGCGTCACCGCCGCACGCTTGATGGTCTCCCCCAGCGTCCCGTAGTGGTGGTTGATCGTCGAGATCACCTGCTGGAACTCCTCGGAGCCCGAACCACCCCAGTGCTCAGCGCTCTGCTGTGCCAGTGCCAGGGACTGCTGGTGACCGGAGTCCACCGCCGCAGCAGCGGCGTGAATCTGCTGGTTGAGGGCGGCAACCTCGGGAATCTGCCAGAACATCTCACTCATGAGAACTCCTTCGTTGAATTGTCGGTTCCAGTGCGCGGCACGCTAGATCGAAATGCTGTCGAGCCCGCCGGCAGCGGTGATGCTGTGAACGTCGGAGACCCCGGAGTCCTCCTGACTGTTGTACATCGCGTGCGCATTGCGCACGTTCTGCTCGTTGTCGGCGAACTTGTGATGCAGCCGCTCACTGGCCTGCTGAATCTCCGCACCGACGTGCTGCCACGCAGTGCCGGTCGGGCCACGCATCGCCGCACCGTGACCCTCGATCACATGCGCCAGCGACGACGCAACCTGATGCACCTGGTCGGCGATGTCACCGAGCCCGTGCGCGTTCTGCAACAGCGCATCGAAATCTGCCTTGATTGCCATTGTTATGCTCCTTTACCTGTTAGGGGTTTGCTCTGCATCGCTATCCGTGCCGGTTTCGTCAGTGGGCACCCTCCCTGGCCGGTGCACCACCACTGTCGTAGAACACGCCACCGGCGCCGGTGATCGTCGGCAACGAATCAGGTGAGCGAAACGGCCCGGCGGTCGCCGTCAGCGTCGCCGCGCCCACCGAACCCTTGTCATCGCTGGACTCGCGGCGCTCACCGTTGGCCGCACCAGCTCCGGCGGCCATCGGTCCCATCATGGCCCCCGAACCGCCCATGCCCGTGGTGGCCGCCGACCCGCTGGTCACCGCCCGCGCCTCAGCGAAACGCGACACCGGCCCCGACTCCCCGGCAGCGCCACCGGACCCCACTGAATTGGCGTTGACCGTCCCTGACGACCATGACATCGGTGTGCGCAGTGCCGCGGCACTGCCCATCCCACCGATCCCGCCGCCGCCACCGAAGCCACCGGCGCCGCCGCCGGCGCTGGCCAAGCTGGCCGTCACCGGTCCGCCCGCTGCGGGGACAGCGGTCACCCAGTCCCCGCCGCCAAGACCACCGCCCGCGGAGTTGAAACTGCCCAGCTTCGACATCATCCCCATCGCCTGCTGGGGCAGCTGCATCAACGATTGCATCGGCCCGCCGCCGCTGAGCATCTGCCCGGCCTGCTGCAAGGGCTGCATCATCGTCGGCGCGATGCTCTGCAACATGTCCATCGGTGACGACTCCGGCCCAGCACTGGCCGCACCCGCCAACCCCGCCGCCGGCACCGCCTGCGGCGGCGGCGGCGGGATCGGTGGGATTGCCTGCACCCCGGCCAGCGACGCCAACTGATAGGAGTTCTTGTTCGACACCCCGGTCACCCACATGGTCCCGTACTCGGCACGGTTGGCACCGATGCGCGGGGTGTTCTGGCCCAGGATGTTGCTGGCCTGCAATGCCGCGTGCTCTATCTGATTCTCGAAGACCTGCTCGGGGGTGGTGGTGGCCATCCGCATCAGCTCGAAGTGCTCCGCGGTGCCCGCGATCCCCAACGCGGCTTCCTGTAGCAGCACTGCAACCGTGGCTAGCCACAGCATGTTGGGCACGTTCGACAGCATCGACATCGCCCCGGTGGGTGCCGGCCAGGTCACCGCCAGTGCGGCCTGCACCGCAGCCTGGCCGCCGAGCATCGTGATCACCGCCGCCGCCAAGGCCTCAAGTTGTGCCGCGGAGGCGACGAACGACGCAGCCGAGGGGCCGTTCCAAAACTCCGTCGAAGTAATCTCCGGCGGCTCGCCCTGCGCTACCACGTCGTCGTCCCCTGCCGTCGTTGCTGGTTTCTCATGCCCCGCTGAGGTCGGCTACAGGCCCGATACCGCGGCGATCGCGTTGACACCGATCGCGTTGAGCGCCTCGGTGAAGCTGTAGCTTGCAGCCGCAGTGCCGTTGGAGGCGGCGTACATCTGCTGCAGCGCTCCCGACGCGGCCAGCATCGCCGCGACCTGAGCGGTGTAGGCGGTGATCTTCGTCGAGTTGACCGGTGAAATGTCCGGGTCCAGGCCGGGTGGCACCACCGCACCGGCGGCTGCGGCCTGCCCGGTGTGGCCCATCGTCTCGGCGGCCAGCGCCCCACTCACGCCAGCCACCCCGGCAACCCCCTCGGGGAACATGTTGATCAGCGATGCCATTGTCAGCCTCCACTTCAGGTGTGTTATCCGTTGAGTAGTTCATACACTATGACGCAGTACGGCGCAATGGGTGCGGTCCGATACTGTCGCAACAATAACGCTTTTCCTAAGTAGCGGGTCAAGATCACCACGACACCTGCGCCCGATCAGCGGCAGCCGGGTCATACCCCGGAGGCAACGCCACCTGCATCAACTGCCGTCCCGCGCGCCGGTACACCAGCTCACCGCGCCCAGGTGCCCGTGGTGCCGCCTTGATCCCGTCGACGATCTTCTCTGGCGGCCCATCCAGGATCAGCACCCCGGATCCGGCCGTGCCCATCGCCTGGATCAGCTTGTTCATGGTCCCGTTGGTCGCCCAGTTGTGCACACTGGTCGCCGCGATCACGTGCAACCCGATCTGGCGGCCCCGCTCGACCACCGACACCAGCGGGGTCAGCACACTCTGCGCACTGCCACCCATGCCCGTCGCGGTGAGCAGGTTCATGTCGTCGATCACCAAGAACACCCGCTCACCCGGGAACCGCCACCTCGCCAACGCCTCAGCGGGCAGATCTGCCGGCGGGCGCCGCTGGGCCAGACGGGCGGCCAGATTGGTCGCCAACTCGCCCACCTCAGCAGGGCTGCCCGCATACGCGGCCCGATACGCCGGATCAATGGCCTCCGACAGCTCAAAGCCGGGGTCCATCAACACCACCCGGGCCTGGTCGGGGGTGAAGGTCTGCGCGATCGCCGCCAAGGCTGTGCGCAACACCGTGCTGCGACCCGAATGGTTGGACCCGACAATGTACAAGTGCGGTCCCTCAACCAGATTCATGCCGACCGTTGACATCTCTGCTTCCCCAACACCAAACGCGATCGTGCCCGTCGGTGCCGGCTCCAGGTCGTCGAAGTGGACTTCACCGGGCAGCACCGGCAGACGCGGCGCCGGGGCGACGCCCTTGGCCTGCCACAGCTGCGCAATCTGTGCCGCGGTGGCCGCCACCGCATCCTGCTCGGATTCGCCGTGCGCCTCATCGCCGCCGGCCATCCGCCGCCCGTCGGCGACCGGTGCCCCCAGCAGCATGTGCTTGCCGCCCAACGCCAACGCGCGCCCAGGCTGCTCGCGGGGGATCGCCTCGGCGGCCTCTTTGTCCTTCATCGTTGAGTCCGCACCCTTGGCCATGCGCAACTCGATCTTGGTGCCCAACTTGTTGAGCACCTGCTCTTTGATCGAGTACCAGGAATCGTGCGTGATGACCAGGTGGATTCCGTAGTTCAGCGCCGTCGTCACCAAGGTGTTGACCCGGTCGCTGAGCTCCAGATCATCAGCGATGACCCGGTAGTTGTCGATCAGGAAAAACACGTCACCGTGTCCATCGTCGGGCACCTCCCCAGCCTTGCCGCGGAACTTGCGGGCCCGAAACTCCGTCAAGTCGATACCGGCCAGACCCCACTGCTTGGTGCGGAACTTCAACAATCGCTCCACCTCGGCGAAGATCCGCCGAATCTTCTCCTCATCACCCTGGCGGGCGATCCCACACACATGGGGCAGGCCCTCAACACTGGACAGCTTGCCGCCACCGAGGTCGACTGCGTAAAACTGCACGCGGGCTGGGCTGTGCGACACCGCGAGCATCATCATCAGCGTCCGCAACACGGTCGACTTGCCCGACTGTGTCGCCCCCATCACCGCCACATTGCCGCCGGCACCGGACAAGTCGACAGTGGTCAACGCCTGGGTGTGCTTGAACGGCTCGTCGATGCGACCGATCGGCACCACCAACCCCGAATTGTCGGTCACCTCACGCCAGTCACGCCCCCAGAACTCCTCCGCCATCTCATCGACCCCGATCTGGTCGATCTCTTCCAATGGCGGCAACCACAGCCGGTGCGGCAGCGGATACTGATCTGCCACACCGACCATGCGGTCCACCAGCACCTCGACCACCTTCTTCGAGTCCACCGTGACGTCATCGACCGGTTGGGCGGCCACCGGCGCCTCATCCTCTTTGACCGCAATGTCCAACGGCAGCGGGTGCACCGCCGCGGTGAACCGGTGCGCGTCGATGATCTGCCCCTCGGTCTCGCGGCGCTGCGCACCACCGGCCACCGGGGCGATGAACGGCGCCGAGACGTAAAACGACCGGAACCGGTAATGGTCGTCGTCGACGACCAGAAACCCTGACCCGGCCGGTGCACCCTTGAGGTCCTCATAGGCCCGGTTGGTACCGATCGCCGCCCGCGACGCCCCGTTGTCTTTGACCTTGAGCCCAATCGAATAGGTCTGTTGGGCGATCAACCCCTGCATCTTGCCGATCTCCACACGCTGGCTGGCGTTGAGAATGTGAATCCACAACGCCCGACCCACCCGTCCGACCGTGTCGAACACCTCCGCGGTGGAAGGTCGCATCCGCAGCAGCTCCGAGAACTCATCGAGCACCACCACCAGGGCGCCGATCGGTTCCAGACCCGGCTGCGTCGTGGCCCGCGCCCGCTCATAGTCGCGCACACTGCCGTAGCCGGCCGCCTTCACCAGCTCCTCACGGCGCAGCACCTCACCTTGCACCGCCTCTTCCAAGCGGTCCAGCATGTGCACCGAGGCCTCCAGGTTCGACACCAACCCCTGCACATGCGGCAGCGGCGCCAACACCCGCATCGCCGACTCCCCCTTGAAGTCACCCAGCAGCAGCTGCACCTGCGCCGGCGAATGCAACATCGCCAACCCCAACACGAACGTGGTCAGCGTCTCGGACTTCCCCGACCCCGTGTAGCCGGTCATCATGCCGTGCGGACCCTGCCCGTTGTGATCGGCGAACTCCTTGAGGTCCAACCACACCAGCTTGCCGGTGTGCGGATTCTTGCCCAACGGGATCCGCAACCGCTCCGGCGACGTCGAGGTCATCTTCGACCACAACAGCTCCGGATGCCACGTGCGGGCATCCTCAATGTCGAAGGTGTCCAGGAAGTCCTGACCCGCCCGCGCATCAGCGGCCCGATTCGCCAACAGCAGTGCCGCATCATCGGAGACCTCAAAACGCGCCAGCGCCCGCGCCAGCACCTCCGCCTCAGCTAGCGACATCACGTCCGGGGTCGCAGCGAAACCCAACCCCTTCGCCACCGACGCAGCCACCTCAACCATCACCGCACCTCACTTGCCCGCAGTAGATTGCCCATCTCGTCAACGACGAACGCTGTGGCCGGCGTCGCCAGCGCACTGTGCTCATCGCCGGTCGCCTCCAGCACCGACACCCCCGAATGCCCACCCACCCCCAGAATCGGTGCCGCCGTGCCACCGGGCAGATCGACCACCACCACCAACCAGGTCTCGGGCATCTCCGTGCCCTCCATGCGCGGCGCCCACGGCGCCCGCCGCGACAACCCCTCCCCCATGCGGGTCATCAGATCGGCAACCTCGGAAAAGATCAGCCGTACCGGACCGGAGGCGTCGACCAACTCCCGGTCGGCCACATGCGGCAACCACTTCGCCCACTCCCAGGCCGCGGTGTCATCGGAGACGATCGCTACCCGCACCGACTCCGGGCTGTGAAACACACACAGCTGGCAGATCAACGCCCGCAAAATGCCCTGCACCAGCTCACGTTGGTTCGGTTCAGCGAACAGCGCCCACCCCATCTGGTCGAACAGATGCAACGGCCGCGGAATGTCGTGAACAACGTTCTGCGCCAACAGGAAATCACGGGCAGCAACGGTGGTCACCGTCTCCCGGGCCTCCGGTGGCGGCACCTGCTGGGGCGGTTGCAGCCGTGCCCGCAACCGTGACAGGCCCACCCCGATGCGCACATGCCCGAAATTGCGGTCCCGCGGAGACCGCTCCCACATGCGTGCGGTATTGACCAGCGACATCAGTGCCCCATCGGCGGGATTCGGGTGATGGTAGGAGACCTCGGTGGCCTGAGCCCGGGCGCTGGCATGAACCTCATCGCGCAGCTCGTCGAGCTTGCGCAGGTAGTCCGCCCGAGTCTGGCGCACCACCGGCGGCCGGTTCTTATCCCCGCCGCCGCGGTTGCGGGCCATCATCAGCATCGACATCACCATCACCGGCATGATGAACAGTGACCCGGTGCCCATCTGCCGGGCACCACTGCGGAACAAAATGACCATCAGGCTGACCGCCGCGACCGCGAAAATCAGCATCCACACCCACATCGGCGGCCGAGATTGCGGTGCACGGACCAACTCGCCCGGATTGGGCATGTCGATCACCGACTCCGGCACCGTCGGGCCAGTAGCCGATCGCTGAATGAACCCCTGCTTGGTCATGACGGCCCCACCAATGGTGTCGACGGTGCATCGGAGAACACCGTGTCGTACTGGGTCATCGCCGCCGCGTGCGACAAGCTCGGCCCCGCCGGCAGCCAGCGCACCACCGACCACGGAGCCGGTGACGGCGAAACATCATCGAGCCCCAGGGATTTGCGGGTGGTGCGATCATCTTCCCCGAACGTCTCGATGCCGAACCGCACCCCAGAATCGCCGACCCACCACAAACTCTCACTGCGACCCGAATCCGGTTCGAAGCCGGTCACCTGTATGAAATTCGGTGCACCCGAACCCAGGTAGACCGCATCGGCGGCACCGTGGGCCGCCCCCGACACCAAGGTCATCACCCTGCGTTCCTGATCCAACCCGACCGGCAGACGCCGCCCCGAAATGGCGGCGATCGTCGCCTGCGGCTCCCCGAAACCCTTGCTCCACGCCACACAGGTCACCGGTTCGATCGCCTTGTCGATCAACGTCAATTCACTGGTCGGGTAGACACTCACGTCGAAGCCCACCGCCTGCGGCAACGACGCCACCAACGTCGAATCGACTTGCAGCACTTCCCGTTTACCCGAAACATCAGCCGTGGACAACATCACCGCCACCGTCGCCGGGATCGGCTGCACGCCGGCTGGCAACGCCACGAAAAAGCTCTGCTGCCCGGCAGCATCAGTGGACCGCAGCACCGAACCCGACACCACCGGCACCATCACCGACGCATACCCCACCGGCCCACCCGCCTCAGGAATGTCGGGCACCCGCAACGGTGCCGTCGGCATCAACGCCTCGAACAACGCCCGCGACATCGGTGCCGCCGCCGGCATACCACCAGCACGCAACCCCAACGCCAACGTCACCGCACGATCAGCCAAGTCGATCTGCGAACGCTTGCCACCACGAACCAGATACACCGACCCGCCGTAGCTCATCAACGCCGCCTGCGGCGCATCGACGGTGTGAGCCCAGTCCCCCAGGTCCGTGGCACCGGCCAACACCGTCACCTTCGGCACCACCTTGGACCCCACCGCACCCAAGTGGTCGCACAACGCCCACTGCGCCCGCCCCGGATTATGCACCGCCAAATCATTCGGCGCCCCGGCGATACCGACCATCGGGCCGATCGGCAGCTTGTCGATCTGCGCTTTGGTCACCATCTTCGGCTTGTCGGCCCGCCCGGTGATCAACCGCGCCGACGCCAGGTTCAACGCCGGGTGCATCACCCCAGCGACATCGACATACAGTGCCCCGCTGGCACGATCAGCCACAATCGCCGCCTGCCCAACCTGCCCCTTCTTGTCGAAGAAAGCGATCACGAAGCACACCCCGACCACCAGGGTTGAAATCACCGCCCCCACCAACAACGATGCCGTGGCATTGCGGGACGGGTCGTGCACCAGGCGCACCGAGTGCCGGGCGACGGCAACCGAGAGGCGGTGACGCAGAAACCGCCACCCACTCACCTGCTCCAACGAGGTGTAATTCAACGGCATAACGCCACCCACCTTTGCATTCGCGCCACCATCGTGTCCGCCTCGCTCACCTTAGAAGCCGCCACCAATGGAGGCGACGTGCACATGATTGAAATGATTCTGGACATAATCGCCCCGGTTCTCCATCAGCGATGAGCCACCGTCCGGCTGGATCATGTGCTGCCGCCAGATCATGTGCGACACCCCAAGACGCTCCCGGTTCGCAATCAAAAACGACACCACTCGATCACCGAGTGCCTTGCCGGACGGGGTGTTCCAATTCGGGATCATCACATCCAAGGCCAACCCCTGCGGATGCCATTTCAACGCATCCTTGCGTACCCCACCGATATCGGTGATCTCAGGAAAAGCCGCACTGATCGCCCGGTTGATCTTCTTGGTGAACTTCTGCAAACCATGCTCATCGGCCCGGCCCGGCTGCGACTCATCCCCAGCCCGCACACTCTTACTGTCGACCAGCTGCCCCGACGACCTACCCCCGCCGCCGCCGGGTTGGCCCAGTCCCGACAA
>NZ_JAHCLR010000007.1 GCF_018455725.1 Mycolicibacter acidiphilus | reverse complement strand
GCTGATTGACCAATAGAACGTGTTAAACCTCTGATAAAGCTGCCAGGTGGTGCTGCACGTCGCTCGGGACCGCCGCGGCGTGCGGCGGCTGACCGAGATCGCGGTGTTGCGGCCGGACGGCACCGGGACGGTGCAGGCGCTGACGGCCTGGCGGCACGGCCACGGCACCCAGGGCCACACCGGTCACGCCGATGAACTGCAGCGCCTGCTGCGTGACCGGGTGACGCCGTGACCGGCCCGGTGCTCGCGGCCCTGACCCTGGCAGCGGCGGTCCTGCTGCCGGCTGCACCGCGCCGGCGTCTCGGTGCGCCCGCCCGGCCGGCGTTCGGGCTGCGCCGGCGCGTGGTGGCCGCCGTCGTGGCCGGGTGCTGCGCGGCGTCCGCGCTCGTCATGCTGCCGCCGGCCACCTGCCTGGCCGGCGCCGCCCTGGTGGCCACCCTCACCGTGCGGCACCACCGGGCCCGGCGGCGCGCGGCGGCGGCACGTGAGACCGCCGCACTGCACGCCGCGCTCGGTGCACTCGTCGCCGAACTACAGGCCGGGTCGGATCCGGTGCGGGCCTTCGCCGAAGCAGCCACCGAGACCGAGGAGGCCCCGGTCGCGGCCGCACTGCGCGGGGTGGCCGCCCGGGCCCGGCTGGGGGCCGACGTCGCAGCCGGCCTGAGCGACGCGGCCGTCGGCTCGGCGCTGCCCGCACTGTGGAACTGGCTGGCCGTGTACTGGCGGCTGGGCAGTGAACACGGTATCGCGATCGCCACCCTGATGTGCGCGGCGCAGTCCGATATCGCTGCGCGCCAGCGGCTTTCGGCGCGAGCCGACGCCGGGATGGCCGGTGCCCGCACGTCGGCGGCAATCCTGGCCGCGCTGCCGGCCCTGGGCCTGCTGCTCGGCCAACTGATCGGCGCCCGGCCGATCGGCTTCCTGCTGAGCCGGTCCGGCGGCGCGGTGTCGGTGGCCGGGGTGCTGCTGGCCTGCGCCGGACTGCTGTGGTCGGACCGGATCACCTCGCGGGCGTTCGACGCATGAGCAGCGCGGTGATGCTGCTCGCGCTGGCCGTGCTGGTGACCGGCGGCCCCGCCGCGAGCCGGGCGCGCGCCGGAGCACGGTCGCGCCAGTCGCCGCGGCGTCCGGTGGCCGCGGACCCCGACGCGCTGGCGCTGGCATCGAGCCTGGAGGTGTTCGCGCTCTGCCTCAACGCCGGCATGCCGGTCTCCGCGGCGGCCGCCGCCACCGCTCGTTGCGCACCGCCGGGGCTGGCCCGGACGCTGCGCCGCGGGGCGGACCTGCTGGCACTGGGTGCCGACCCGGCCGCGGTCTGGGGCGGACTGCCGGCTGACGACCGTGATCCGGCGACCGCGGCGCTGCTGCGGTTGGCCCGCCGGTCCGGGTCGTCAGGCACCGCACTGGCGGCCGGCGCCGCTGATCTCGCCGCCCGGTGCCGGGCCGACGCGGCCGACGCCGTGACGGCCGCGGCGGAGCGGGCGGGCGTGCTGATCGCCGGGCCGCTCGGAGTGTGTTTTCTGCCGGCGTTCGTCTGCCTGGGAATCGTCCCGGTGGTGGCCGGACTGGCCGGGGATGTGCTGCGGTCGGGGCTGCTGTGACCGGCCGACCGGATTTCGCGGAACGGCCGCGGAAACGATCACCGAGGAGGGACGGGCTATGACACGAATACGGCAGGTGCGCACCATGTTACGGGTGCTGAAGCTGCGGCTGCTGATGCTGGCGGCCGATGATTCGGGGATGTCCACGGTGGAATACGCGATCGGCACCGTCGCAGCGGCGGCCTTCGGGGCGATTCTCTACACGGTCGTCACCGGGGACTCGATCGTGGCGGGGCTGAACCGGATCATCGGGCGTGCGCTGAGCACCAACCTCTGATCGTGGCGAGGTCCGGTGAACTCGACCGGGACGCCGGCGTGGGCACGGTGGAGGCGGCGTTCGGCCTGGCCGCGCTGGCCGCGACGCTGGTGCTGTGCCTGGCGGGCGGGACCGCGCTGGCCATGCAGGTCCGGTGCGTGGACGCCGCCCGGGAGGCCGCCCGGCTCGCGGCGCGCGGTGACGGCCCGGCGGCGGCCGCGGTGGCCGGTCGGATCGCACCCGCCGGTGCGGTGCTGCAGGTGCGCCGGGACGGGGAATTCGTGGCGGTGCAGGTCACCGCGCGCACGGCCCTGCTGCCCGGGCTCACGGTGGCGGCCGAAGCGGTGTCGGCCGTCGAACCGTCGCGGTGACACCGGTGCGGCGACGGTGTTCGCCGCCGCCGGAGTCGCGGTGCTGCTGACCGTGAGCTACGGCGGATTCCTGCTCGGCGCGGCGGTCATCGCCCGGCACCGGGCTCAGGCCGCTGCCGACCTGGCCGCGCTGGCGGGGGCGGCAAGACTGCCCGCCGGCCCCGAGGCCGCCTGCGCGGCAGCCGAACGGCTGGCGGTGCGGATGCAGGCCGGGGCCGCCGTCGAATGCACGACGCAGGGCCTCGACCTGCTGGTCCGGGTGGCAGTGCCGCTGCCGTTCCACGGGCTGGGGCCGGCCCGGGCGGCGGCGCGTGCCGGGCCGGTTGCTCAGGCCGGCTCGAAGCCCGCCTCGGCGAGTTCGGCCTCGGTCGGCAACCGCAGTGCGATCAGCCCGGCGACGACGCCCGGCTCGAGCTCCACCCGGTTGACGGTGACGTGCACCGGGTTCCAGCCGCCGCCCGGCGCACGCATCCGCAGCATCCCGGCGGTCGGGCCGGTGCCGAACTCGGCCGTCATCTTCGCGACCACCGGCTCGTCGTCCGGATGCACCCGGGGTGCGTCGACCGTGCCGCGCCAGTCGTAGAACGGGCACGGATCGTCCAACCACTTCAGCAACCGCCAGTCGGCCATGTCGACCATGGCGCGGTGCACCCCGGGCTGGGCCAATCCGTGCAGGATCTGCTCGGCGAGCGTGTCGGGACGCTGCGCGGCGCCGTCCAGGTTGCCGCGCCAGTTCATCCCCCGGGACACCAGGTGGTCGCGCCCGTCGGCTCCGGGTTCGAAGGCGGTACGCGCCACGAAGCCCACCCGGATCGGATTGCCCTGCCAGTCGGTGACGTCCCAACTGCTGCACATGGTCTGACCGGGTTCGGCCCGGATCGCCAGCGCCATGATCTTGCTTTCGTTCGGGCTGAAGTCACGCGTCGGCAGTTCTTCGGCGAACACCCGACCGTGGGTGGTCTCGACCTCGGGGTTCTTGCCGCTGTTGGTCAGCGACTCCGTCGTGTCGGTGGCCACCCCCAGGGTGAGGTCCCATTTCAGCGGCCCCGGGGTCGGGCGCTCCGGCGGCTCCATCGTCGCCGGCCCGCTCCAGACGTGGACGCCGTGCACCCGGTCGTCGGACATCACCACCGGCTCGGTGCGGATCACCCGGTCGTTCTTCGGGGTGATGCTGGCCAACGGCTGACCGGTGCGCACCGATTCGGCGATCGCCGTCTGGATCGCGGCCACATGCGGGCTGCGGCGCAGGAACTGGGTGATCGGGATCATGTTCTTCACCTGACGGCCCTGTGCGACCACCACCGGCTCAGTGCCGAGTGTCTCCACCAGCAACCAGTCGTGGCTCATGTCAGGGATATTACGGGCAACGGTTGTCTACCTGCGGCAACAGTGGAGGATCACCCTGGACCGTTCCGGCGGCCCGGATCGCGCCGCCTTCTCGAGTTGCGCGGGTACCGGGCGGGCGGTTAACTTACGCGTGCCGGGCGGTTGTCCGGGTTTGGGAGCTGAGCGCTTTTTTCGACTGCTCTTCTTGTCGCTGTTGTGGCAGCTACCGGGATACCGGAGACAGGGGAGTCGGCCGTTCGGGGGGTCGGCCGACTCCCGTCACACTTCAGGCAACATCCGAACCGTCCGGCCCAACTCGTTCAGGACCAGGTGCAGCACCCGCACCGCGCCGTCCTTGTCCAGCGGATCGTTGCCATTGCCGCATTTCGGCGACTGCACGCAGGACGGGCAGCCGTGCGGGCATTCGCAGGACTGGATCGTCGCCGCCGTGGCGGCCAGCCAGGTGCGCGCAGCCCGGAACCCTCGTTCGGCGAACCCCGCCCCGCCCGGATAGCCGTCGTAGACGAAGACGCTGGGCAACCCGCCCAGGGCGTCCGGCCCCACCGCGGTCGACAGGCCGCCGATGTCACCGCGATCGCAGCTGGCCACCAGCGGGAGCAGCCCGATCGCCGCATGCTCGGCGGCGTGCAGCGAACCGGGGATCGCGGTTTCGGCGAGGCCGCAACCGGTCAGCGCTTCGGGCGTGATCGTGTAGACCACCGCCATCGTGGGCAGCGTCGCCGCCGGCATGTCCAGGTCGACGAAGTCCAGCACTTCGCCGCTCGGCAGCCGGCGCAGGTAGCCGACGATCTGCCGGGTCACGGTGACCGGCACCAGGCCCAGGCTGACCGGGCCGAACTGTGAGCGCTCGCCGTCGCCGGTGACGTCGATGTCGGTGATCTCCCGGGCGAACGTGGCGTAGCCGGGATCCTCGGCGTGCACGAACGCGATCTGACCCTCGGTGTCCAGCGCGTCGACGACGTAACTCTCACCCTGATGCAGGTACACCGCGCCGGCGTGGACGGTGGCCGGCGCCCGCCCGGCGTCGACGCTGCCCAGCAGCCGCCCGGTGTCACCCTCGACGATCGCGACCTGCCCGGCGGCCGAACCCCGGATGTCGACGGCGGCGTGCGGGTCCAGCAGACCCGGGGTCGGGTAGTACTTGTCGCCCCGGCGGCGCAGCAGTCCGTCGTCGACCAGGGACTCGGTGACCGGCCCGGCGCCCAACTGCTCGACCTCGGCCCGGGTCAGTGGCAGCTCCACGGCCGCGCAGAGCAGCTGCGGACCCAGCACGTACGGGTTCACCGGGTCGATCACGACCTGCTCGATCGGCTTGTCCAGCAGCGCCGCCGGGTGGTGCACCAGGTAGGTGTCCAGGGGGTCGTCGCGGGCGATCAGCACGATCAGCGCCGCCTGCCCGCGCCGTCCGGATCGGCCGGCCTGCTGCCAGAACGATGTCACGGTGCCGGGGAAACCGGCCATCACCACCGCGTCCAGCCCGGCGATGTCGACGCCGAGCTCCAGCGCGTTGGTGGTGGCCAGCCCGTACAGGTCGCCGTCGGCCAGCGCCCGCTCCAGGCTGCGGCGATCCTCGGCCAGGTAGCCGGCCCGGTAGGACGCCACCTTCTCGGCCAGCTGCGGTGCGACCGACTCCAGCCGCGCCCGGGCGGCCAGCGCGATCAGCTCGGCGCCCCGCCGCGACCGTACGAACGTCAGCGTGCGCGCGCCCTCGGCGATCAGGTCGGCCATCACCCGGGCCGCCTCGGTGCTGGCGGACCGCCGCACCGGGGCGCCGTGCTCGCCGGTCAGGTCGGGCCGCAGGGCCGGTTCCCACAGCGCCACGGTCCGGGCGCCGTGCGGTGAGCCGTCCTCGGTCACCTCGGCGACCGGCCGGCCGATCAGCGCCGACGTACTCGCACCCGCCGCCGCGGTGGTCGCGCTGGCGAAGATCACCGTCGGCCCCGCCCCGTAGCGTGCGCAGAGCCGCAGCAGCCGGTGCAGCACCAACGCCACGTTGGAGCCGAAGATCCCCCGGTAGTAGTGGCATTCGTCGACGATCACGAACCGCAGCCCGCGCAGGAACACCGCCCAGCGCGGGTGGTTGCGCAGCATCGCCAGGTGGACCATGTCCGGGTTGGAGAACACCCACCGCGACCGTTCCCGGGCGAACCGGCGGATCTCGGTCGGGCTGTCCCCGTCGTAGGAGGTCGGCGCCACCCCGCCGGCCAGGCCGGGGATCGCCGCGGTCAGCGCCTGCGCCGCCCGCAGCTGGTCGTGGCCGAGCGCCTTGGTCGGGGACAGGTACAGCACCCGGGCACGCGGATCGGTCGCCAGCGCATCGAGCACCGGAAGCTGGTAGGCCAGCGATTTCCCGGACGCCGTCCCGGTGCTGATCACCACGTCCCGCCCGGCGTGGGCCAACTCGGCGGCCGCCACCTGGTGTGACCAGGGCGTTTCGATGCCGCGCTCGGTGAAGGCGCGAATCACGTCGGGCTGTACCCAGGCCGGCCATGCGCCGGCCCGTCCGCCCGCCGCCGGCAGGTCGGTGACGTGGCGCAACGGGTGTTCGCCACCCTCGATCCCGGCCAGCGCGGCGACCAGCAGGTCACCCCCGAAATTCGCGGCCATTCACCGGTCCTTGATCAACTGCACAGCATTCCGTCGCCCATTGTTCATCGACGCCCGAATGATTTGGGGACCGCGGTCTGTCCTCGGCGCGATGAACATGATTGACTGGTGGCGGTCGCAGCTTCTGTGTTCGTGTCACACCTTCGCAGGATCTTTGGTTGCGGCCGCAGTTTCCGCTGGAGCTGGTCGGTGGCAGCGCCGACGGCTCCGCAGGCGGTACGGCGGCCGGGACAGGCCCGGGGCGCCGAAAGTCGGTGCGCCGAGCGACGGTGCGCCGCACCGAGCAAGAAGAGTAAGGAAAGATCGACAAATGCCACAGGGAACTGTGAAGTGGTTCAACGCCGAGAAGGGCTTCGGCTTCATCGCGCCCGAGGACGGATCCGCGGACGTGTTTGTCCACTACACGGAGATCCAGGGGTCCGGCTTTCGCACCCTCGAGGAGAACCAGCGGGTGGAGTTCGAGGTCGGCCAGAGCCCTAAGGGCCCGCAGGCCACCGGCGTCCGCGCCGTCTGAGCAACGGAGTTCGACGACACCCCCCGGGCGGCTCCCACTAGCGGAGCTCGACCGGGGGGTTTCGTTTCGGCCGGGCTTACTGTCGGTGCTGTGAGCCAGCTTTCCTTCTTTTCGGCAGAGTCGGTGCCGCCGGGCGTCGCCGACCTCACCGGGGTGCTGGCCGGCGCCGGTCAGGTCGTCGTCGTGGGTGACGGCGCCCGGCTCTCGGTGGTCGTCGACGCGCCCTGGCGCGCCACGGCGCTCGCCGAGATGATCAGCGCGGCCGATCTGCAACCCGAGATCACCCGCACCGAGGAGGACACTCCGCTGGTGCGGACGGCCGTCGACCCGCGGCTGCGGGTCATCGCCGCGCAATGGACCCGCGGGGCGGTCAAGACGGTGCCCCCGCAGTGGCATCCCGGCCCCCGGGAACTGCGGGCCTGGACGTTGGCGGCGGGCACCGCCGACGGCGACCGGTATCTGCTGGGCCTGGATCCGCACGCGCCGGACACCCACGCGCCACTGGCGTCGGCGCTGATGCACGTCGGGATCGCCCCGACGC
The DNA here is from genome assembly GCF_018455725.1 of Mycolicibacter acidiphilus. Taxonomy (GTDB): domain Bacteria; phylum Actinomycetota; class Actinomycetes; order Mycobacteriales; family Mycobacteriaceae; genus Mycobacterium; species Mycobacterium acidiphilum. The sequence goes on along the minus strand of NZ_JAHCLR010000007.1, from coordinate 142,438 downwards.
TGATCGGCACCCGCGGCAGTCATCCGGCGCTGCGAATCAGCGGCCGACGCAGGCTGTTGCGGCTGGTGGAGAGCGTCGGGGAATCACCCGCGGACCCGGCCGCGTTGATTCAGTGGCCGCGTGTCGGACCGGCGGTACCGGTCGACCGCGGCAACCTTTGAGAGAATTCACCGCTGGGCGCCGGTTTGCATCGGCATACCCGCAGGTGCGAGATTGTCAGATGTCCACCGGCGGCACGACCTGCTGGTGCGGACAAGAAGTGGAGCGTAGGGCAGGTGGCTGAGCAGGAGCACCAGGGCAACGGACGCGGTGGTGGCACCTCCGTTCGGCGGCTCGTCATTGTCGAGTCGCCCACCAAGGCGAAGAAGATCGCCGGCTACCTGGGCCGCAACTACGTCGTCGAGTCGTCCCGTGGGCACATCCGCGACCTGCCCCGCAACGCCGCCGACGTGCCGGCCAAGCATAAGACCGAGCCCTGGGCGCGGCTCGGGGTCAACGTCGACTCCGACTTCGAACCGCTCTACATCGTCAGCCCCGAGAAGAAGGCCACGGTCACCGAGCTCAAGGGGCTGCTGAAGGACGTCGACGAGCTCTATCTCGCCACCGACGGTGACCGCGAGGGCGAGGCCATCGCGTGGCACCTGCTGGAGACCCTCAAACCCAAGGTCCCGGTCAAGCGGATGGTGTTCCACGAGATCACCGAGACGGCGATCCGCAACGCCGCCGAGCACCCGCGCGACCTGGACCACGACCTGGTCGACGCGCAGGAGACCCGCCGCATCCTGGACCGCCTCTACGGCTACGAGGTCTCACCCGTGCTGTGGAAGAAGGTCGCGCCGAAGCTGTCGGCCGGCCGGGTGCAGTCGGTGGCGACCCGGATCATCGTCGACCGCGAGCGCGAGCGGATGGCGTTCCGCAGCGCCGGCTACTGGGACGTGGTGGCGCAACTGGACGCCGGCGTCTCCGACCCGACCGCCACTCCGCCCACGTTCAGCGCCCGCCTGGTCGCCGTCGACGACCTGCGGGTGGCGTCCGGCCGTGACTTCGACTCGCTGGGTGCGGTGAAGAAGCCCGCCGAAGTGACCGTGCTCGACGAAGCGGCGGCCACCGCGCTGGCCACTGGGCTGCGCGGGGCGTCGCTGTCGGTGGCGTCGGTGGAGGAGAAGCCCTACACCCGCAAGCCCTACGCGCCGTTCATGACCTCGACGCTGCAGCAGGAAGCCGGCCGCAAGCTGCGGTTCTCCTCCGAGCGGACGATGAGCATCGCCCAGCGGCTCTACGAGAACGGCTACATCACCTACATGCGTACCGACTCGACGACGCTGTCGCAGTCGGCCATTGATGCCGCCCGTACCCAGGCGCGTCAGCTGTACGGCGAGGAATACGTCTCGCCGACCCCGCGGCAGTACACCCGCAAGGTCAAGAACGCCCAGGAGGCCCACGAGGCGATCCGCCCGGCGGGGGAGACGTTCGCGACGCCGGACGCGGTGCGCAACGAACTGGGCAGCGACGAGTTCCGGCTCTACGAGCTGATCTGGCAGCGCACGGTCGCGTCGCAGATGGCTGACGCTCGCGGCACCACGCTGAGCCTGCGGATCGGCGGCATGTCCGGGGACAGCCGGGTGACGTTCGCCGCGAGCGGGCGCACCATCACCTTCCCGGGCTTCCTCAAGGCGTACGTGGAGACGGTCGACGAGCTGGCCGGCGGGGAGGCCGACGACGCCGAGCGCCGGCTGCCGCAGCTGACCCAGGGCCAGCGTGTCGACGCGACCGAGCTGACCCCGGACGGGCACTCCACCAACCCGCCGGCGCGCTACACCGAGGCATCGCTGGTCAAGGCGCTCGAAGAGCTGGGCATCGGCCGGCCGTCGACGTACTCGTCGATCATCAAGACCATCCAGGACCGCGGCTACGTCTACAAGAAGGGCAGCGCGCTGGTGCCGTCCTGGGTGGCGTTCGCCGTGATCGGCCTGCTGGAGCGGCACTTCCGGCGGCTGGTGGACTATGGGTTCACCGCGGCGATGGAGGACGAGCTCGACGCGATCGCCGCCGGGCGTCAGCACCGCACCGCGTGGCTGCAGAACTTCTACTTCGGCGGCGACTACGGCGTCGAGGACTCGATCGCCCGCTCCGGTGGGCTGAAGAAGCTGGTCGGGGTGAACCTGGAGGGCATCGACGCCCGGGAGATCAACTCCATCAAGCTGTTCGACGACGCCGAGGGCCGGCCGGTGTACGTCCGGGTCGGCAAGAACGGGCCGTACCTGGAGCGGATGGTCGTCGGCGACGACGGCGAACCGACCCCGCAGCGCGCCAACCTCGACGACTCGCTGCCGCCGGACGAGCTGACGCTGGAGATGGCCGAGGAGCGCTTCGCCACCCCGCAGGAGGGCCGGGAACTGGGGATCGACCCCGAGACCGGTCACCCGATCGTCGCCAAGGACGGCCGGTACGGCCCGTACGTCACCGAGGTCCTCCCGCCGCCGCCGGACGACGAGTCCGGCAGCCCGGCGAAGAAGGGCAAGAAGCCGACCGGCCCGAAGCCGCGCACCGGTTCGCTGCTGCGCAGCATGAACCTGCAGACGGTGACGCTGGACGACGCGCTGAAACTGCTGTCGCTGCCGCGGCTGGTCGGCGTCGACCCGGGTTCCGGTGAGGAGATCACCGCGCAGAACGGTCGCTACGGGCCGTATCTGAAGCGTGGCACCGACTCCCGGTCGCTGGCGACCGAGGAGCAGATCTTCGACGTCACCCTCGATGAGGCGCTGAAGATCTACGCCGAGCCGAAACGCCGTGGCCGCCAAGCGGCTTCGGCTGCGCCGCTGCGCGAACTCGGCGCTGACCCGACGACCGGCAAGCCGATGGTGATCAAGGACGGCCGGTTCGGGCCGTACGTGACCGACGGCGAGACCAACGCCAGCCTGCGCAAGGGCGACGAGGTCGCGTCGATCACCGACGAGCGCGCCGGTGAACTGCTCGCCGACCGGCGGGCCCGCGGCCCGGTGAAGAAGGCGACCAAGAAGGCGCCGGCGAAGAAAGCCGCGGCGAAGAAGGCCCCCGCGAAGAAGGCGCCGGCCAAGAAGGCCGCCAAGAGCTGAGGTCAGCTGCTGACGGGCGAAACGTCTTCGACCGTCGCAAGATTCAGCGGCCGGGCGAGCTGGGTGGAGGCCACGCGTCCGCGCAGTTCGACGATCTCGCCGACCTCCCAGGACAGCGCCTCGGAGTCCACCGCGTTGCTGACCGTCACCGCTGACGCCAGCACGTGGCGGTCCTCGAGCTTGGCCAGTTCGGTGAGCCGGGCGGCTTCGTTGACCGGGTCGCCGATCACGGTGTACTCGAAACGGGCGCGGGCGCCGATGTGGCCGGCGATGGCCCGCCCGGTCGACACCCCGATGCCGAACTCCGCGGAACCCAGCACCGGCAGCAGGCCGTCGTGCAGGTCGCGGGCCGCCGCCAGCGCCGCGCTCGGCGCATCGGGGTGCTCGATCGGAGCGCCGAAGATCGCCAGTGCCGCGTCGCCCTGGAACTTGTTGACGAAGCCGCCGTGCCGCCCGACGGTCTCGACCACCACCCGGAAGAACTCGTTGAGCAGGCCGACGACCTCGCTGGGCGGTCGGGTCGCGGCGAGCTGCGTTGAGCCGATCAGGTCCACGAACAGCACGGCGACGTCACGCTCCTGCCCGCCGAGTTCGGTGCCGCGCTCCAGGGCGCGCCGGGCGACGTCCTCGCCGACGTAGCGGCCGAACAGGTCACGCAGTCGCTGCCGTTCGGCGAGGTCGCGCACCATGTCGTTGAACCCGGCCTGCAGCAGGCCCAGTTCGCTGGCGTCGTAGATCTGCATGTGGGCGTTGTAATTGCCGCGCTGCACCTCACCGAGCGCCCAGCGCAGCTGTCGCAGCGGGTCGGCGATCGACATCGAGACCAGGATGGTGCCCATCAGTCCGATCCCGAGCGCGGTGAGCGCCATCATCAGGATCGGCGTGAACAGCTTCTCCGGGGCGGCGTGCAGCAGTGCGGTCTTGCTGGACACCACCGACAGCACGATCGCCAGCAGCGGTACCCCGGTGGACAGCAGCCAGGTCAGCAGCTGACGCAGGATGACGCCGGGCGCCTTGAGGTTCTCCGGCAGGCCGGCCCGCAGCGCGGCCACCGCCACCGGCCGCAGCACCCGCTCGGACTGCAGGTAGCCGATGATCGCGGTCGCCGCCGCGCCCAGGGCTACGGCGATCGCCACCACCGGCACGGCGTGCTTGGCCACCGGCCACGCGGCGACGATGAAGTTCACCCCGCCGACGAACCAGTAGCCGAGGCTGATCAGCGTGCGGTAGAACGGCATTCGCAGGGCGCGGACGCGGGCCAGTTCGGTGGCGCTGGAGTCGGTCTCGACCAGGGGGCCGTCGCTGCGCTGCCAGCGGAACACCGGCATCATCATCCACATGCTCAGCAGCGAGCCGAGCTCGCGCACGATGATGAGCACGGTGATGAACACCGCCAGGTTGAGCAGCGGCAGGTCCTGCAGTTGGATGCGGTCCTCGTCGGGCAGTCCGAAGCGCAGGAACCCCACCACGAACAGGCCGCCGACGATGTCGGACTGGATCATGCTCAGGGCGAAGACCGGCCACGGTGTGCGCATCACCCACCAGGCGAATCGGATGATCCGCTCGATCAGCCTGCGTATGCCCACGCGAACACCGTATCCGGCCGGTGCGGCCCGCGTCGGCCGGAACGCCGCGTCGGCGGGGTGCCTGCCGGTCGGTTGTCGCCGGTGCCGACTACCGTTGGGCGGTGATGTCCGGGGTTTTCGCACGGCTGGTGGGTCAGCGGGAGGTTGAGGCCGAACTGCTGGCTGCCGCGCGGGCGGCCCGACATGATTCATCTCACAGTGCCGCCGCGGCCGGCGCCATGTCTCACGCCTGGCTGATCACCGGTCCCCCCGGCTCGGGCCGGTCCATCGCCGCGCTGTGCTTTGCCGCGGCACTGCAGTGCACCAGCGACGGGGAACCCGGCTGCGGGACCTGCCGGGCGTGCACCACCACGATGGCGGGCACCCACGGCGACGTGCGACGGGTCGTTCCGGAGGGGCTGTCGATCGGCGTCGACGAGATGCGGGCCACCGTGCAGATCGCCTCGCGGCGGCCCAGCACCGGGCGCTGGCAGGTGGTGGTGATCGAAGACGCCGACCGGCTCACCGAGGGCGCGGCCAACGCGCTGCTGAAGGTCGTCGAGGAGCCGCCGCCGTCGACGGTGTTCCTGCTGTGCGCGCCGTCGGTCGACCCGGAGGACATCGCGATCACCCTGCGGTCCCGGTGCCGGCACGTGGCGCTGACGACGCCGTCGCCGGCGGCGATCGCCCGGGTGCTGATCGACACCGACGGCCTGGATGCGCAGACCGCCGACTGGGCGGCTGCGGTCAGCGGCGGCCACGTCGGGCGGGCCCGTCGGCTGGCGACCGATCCGGAGGCCCGCGAGCGCCGGCAGCGGGCGCTGGGCCTGGCCCGGGATGCGGCCACCCCGTCGCGGGCGTTCGCGGCCGCCGGGGAACTGGTGGCCGCAGCCGAGGCGGAGGCCCGCGCGTCCAACGCGGAGCGCGCCGAGAACGAGACCGAGGAACTGCGCACCGCGCTGGGGGCCGGCGGCACCGGCAAGGGCACCGCCGGCACGCTGCGCGGCACCGCCGGGGCGCTGAAAGACCTGGAGCGCCGGCAGAAGTCCCGGCAGACCCGGGCGTCGCGGGACGCATTGGACCGAGCGCTGATGGACCTGGCCACCTACTTTCGGGACGCCCTGCTGACCGCGTCCGCTGTCGACGGGGTGCGGCCCAACCACCCGGACATGGCCGAGAAGGTGGCGGCGCTGGCCGCGCACGCCGGCCCGGACCGGCTGCTGCGCTGCATCGAGGCGGTACTCGACTGCCGCGACGCGCTGGCCGTCAACGTCAAGCCGAAGTTCGCCGTGGACGCCATGGTCGCCACCATCGGGCAGGCGCTCATGCGCGACCTGTAAACTCATCCGCGCCCGGTGTGCCGGGCAGGCCGCCTTAGCTCAGTCGGTAGAGCAATTCACTCGTAATGAATAGGTCAGGAGTTCGATTCTCCTAGGCGGCTCCATCTACCAGCGGAAACGCTCGCTGGTGACACCGGGAAACCGGTCAGGGACAGTCCGTCTCAACACTTTCCCGATATTTTGATCCCGCGTCAGCGCTGGAAGCCCAACTGTCGAGGTGGCGCGACGCGCCGCGTCCGTCGCAGGTTGCGGTGGCGAAGCGTCGGGAACGCCCGTTGAACGTCGTACGACCAGTCGTCCGGCTCGGGAGCGTCATTCGTGTATCGAAATCACGGCTGACCGGGTGCTGCAGTGACATGCGCGTATGCAAACGGACTTTGCATGTCTACAAGACATGTAAAGAAATACAAGGATTCTTTACATTTTATAGCTTGTCTGGCAGCGTCGCAGCATGACCGCATGGAGGCCGGAGCGGCCCTACAACGACCTGCCTGCGCCGCCGGGCGTGGCAGAACTGGAGACGAGGAAGGTCCTTAAAGCTGCAATTGCCGCCAACACTGCCCTTGGGCAGCTGGACCAAGCCGTCGTATCGATTCCTAACGCAGCCGTTCTGATCAACGCGTTACCCGTGCTTGAAGCCCAGGCCAGTTCTGAGATTGAGAACATCGTGACCACTACCGATGAACTGTTTCGGCATCTTGACGATGATGCCGGTGCTGATGCCGCCACGCGGGAGACCCTTCGGTATCGGACTGCGCTCCGAAAAGGGTTCGACCTTGCTCGGCAACGGGGCGTTGCTGCAGCAACCGCAGAAGCGGTGTGCAGCACCATCAAGGGGCGAGAGATGCAGGTTCGCGCCATCCCCGGTACCCGGATAGCGAACCCGACTACGCACGAGGTCATCTATAGCCCTCCCGAAGGGAGGGATGTGATCGTCGAGAAGCTCTCCCAGTGGGAGAAGTTCGTGCACGCCGGCGACGGCATGGATCCGCTTGTTCGGATGGCTGCTGCCCATTACCACTTCGAGGCGATCCATCCGTTCTCTGACGGCAATGGGCGAACGGGTCGGATTCTCAACGTGTTGATGCTGGTCGAGGCGGGCCTGATACGCCTCCCGGTCCTGTATCTGTCGCGCTACATCATCGACACCAAGAACGACTATTACCGGCTCCTTCTCAGCGTCACCGCCGATGGGGCTTGGGAAGACTGGATCTGCTACATGCTGACCGGCATCGAGCAGACCTCGCGCTACACGCTCCGGAAGATCGAAGCGATCAGGGGGTTGCAGGAGGACTACGCGGGCCGGGCCAGGGCTATATCCAAGGGAGGCGCGGACGCAGAGTTCCAGTCGGTTCTCTTCGAGCAGCCCTACTGCCGAATCAACACTGTGATCAAGCGGTGTGGCGTGTCCCGGCCGACTGCGACAGCGTGGCTGGGAGCGCTTGCCGAGGCAGGGATGCTTGAAGATGTCAAGATCGGCAGGGACAGGCTGTTCATCAACCGGGAGTTCCTCCGACTCCTGGTTCGCAGCGGGTAGGTCATTTCACCTAAGCGGCGCCATCCCCGGTCAGCTCCGCCAGCGGCAGTCGCACTGCGAACACGGTCTTCCCCTCGCGGGATTCCACCCCCACCGTGCCGTGGTGGGCCTCGATGATCGAGGCGACGATCGCCAGCCCCAGCCCGGTGCTGCCCGACTCCCCGGAGCGGGCCCGGTCGGCGCGGACGAACCGCTCGAACAGGTGCGGCAGCATCTCGGGGTCGATCGCCGGCCCGTCGTTGGCGACGGTCAACTCCGCCGTCGGCCCGCCCACGCCGGACCGGTGCACGGTGATCGCCGCCGTGACGGTCACCCCGGCGGGGGTGTGGGTGCCGGCGTTCTTCAACAGGTTCGAGACAACCTGGTGCAACCGCGCGCGGTCGCCGCGCACCCACACCGGCTGTTCGGGCAGGTCTTTGATCCACTGATGCGTCGGTGTCGCGGCGGCGGCGTCGTTCACCGCGTCCAGGGTCAGCTCACCGAGGTCGACGGACTCGATCTGCAGGTCGTCGCCCTCGCTGAGCCGGGACAGCAGCAGCAGTTCCTCCACCAGTGAGGCCATCCGCTGGGATTCGGATTCGATTCGGGCCAGGGCGTATTCGGTGGTCGGCGGCAGCGCCGCACTGTCCTGCCGGGTCAGTTCGGCGTAACCCTGGATCGCCGCCAGCGGGGTGCGCAGTTCATGGCCGGCGTCGGTGATGAACTGGCGCATCCGCCGGTCGGACTCGCCACGGTGCGCCAGCGCGTCATCGACGTTGTCCAGCAGGCGATTCAGCGTCAGCGCGACGATCCCGACCTCGTTCTGCGGGTCGAGATCACGGTCGCGGACCCGCACCTCGATGCGCCGGCCGCCGTCGATCAGCGGCATGCCGGCGACCGTGGCGGCGGTGGCGGCCACCCGGCGCAGCGGCCGTAGCGCGACGTTGACGACGGTGATCGTCAGGATCGCGGTGACGATCAGGGCTGCGGTGAAAAGTAGTGCGGCAGCGGCCATTCGGTGCGAGACGGTGTGCTCGGCGAGATTCAGCGACGCGCCGATCACCAGCAGGTGCCCGCCGTCCGCTGCGCGGGTGTCCACCCGATAGTCGCCCAGGTCGCCCAGCGCCAGGGTGCGCGGCGGCCCGTCCGTCCAGGACTGTGCGGCGATCGCGGCCGTCACGTCCGGCGGCGCCGGGTACGGTTCCTCGTCGGTGAACACCGCCGAGGCGATCACCCGCCCGTCGCGCAGCACGGCCAGCACATTGCCGGGCGTCTGATCGGTGAAACCCAGCAGCGCATCCTGTATCGCCGGTCGGCCCGGATCGGCCCGGTACTTGGCGAACGAGTGACTGAACGCGTGCAGCGACTCGGAGACGTCGGCGTCGCTGGTCGCCGTGACGTAGCTGCGCAGGTTCAGCAGTGAGACCACCCCGACCGCCACGAACGCCGCGGTGACTACCAGGGAGACCCCCAGCACCAGTTGGCGGCGCAGCGACCGCGGACGGATCATCACGCCGGCTTCAACAGGTAGCCGACCCCGCGGACCGTCGTGATCATCGGTTCGGCGTCGGTGTCGATCTTGCGGCGCAGGTAGGAGATGTACAGATCGACGATGCTGGTCCGGCCGGCGAAGTCGTAGTTCCACACCCGGTCCAGGATCTCCGCGCGGGTCAGTGCCCGCTCCGGGTTGCGCATCAGAAACCGCAGCAGTTCGAACTCGGTGGTGGTCAACATGATCGGGGTGCCGCCGCGACTGACCTGACGGCTGGCGCTGTCCAGCGTCAGATCTCCGACGGTCAGCACCTCGTCGGGCGGCGGCGCCGACTGGCTCGACCGGCGCAGCAGACCGCGGAGTCGGGCGACCAGTTCCTCCAGGCTGAACGGCTTGGTCATGTAGTCGTCGGCGCCCGACGTCAGCCCGGTGACCCGGTCGGTGACCGAGTCGCGGGCGGTCAGGAACAGCGCCGGCACATACGGATCCGCCTCGCGGACCCGCTGCAGAATCTGCAGGCCGTCCACGTCGGGCAGCATGATGTCGAGTACCAGCACGTCGGGCTCGGCCTTGTGGAAGCCGGCGATCGCGTCGCGGCCGTTATGGGCGACGTCGACGACCCAACCCTCGTAGTGCAGCGCCATCGTCACCAGATTGGTCAGCGCCGGCTCGTCGTCGACGAGCAGCACCCGGATCGGTGAACCGTCCGGCCGGGTGATCCGGGGCAGCTGACCCAGAATGGCCTTGCGTGGATGCTGACCGACCGTGTTTCCCGACATCAAGGGTCATCCTCCTACATCGGACCCGGTCAGCCGCCGAGCAGACGCTGTTTGCGCTGGTTGAAGGTGTCCTCGGTGAGGATCCCGGTGTCGCGCAGTTCGACGAGCGCGCGCAGTTCGGCGACCACCGGTTGGACGGGCCGGGTCGGTGGTTCCTCTGGTTCATCAGGGGATTCGGCGCAGAGGGGTGCCGGGGCGGCTGCCTGTTCCCGACGGCCGGCCGACCCGGCCAGCGCCCGCCCGGCGGCGCCCGCCAGGGCCAACTGGGTGAACGGAATCTCCGCGGCGCTCGTGACCGCCGACGCGGCTGCGGCGCTGGACTGTGCGGCCACCAGCGTCACCTGCCGCAGCGCCGCCGGCGCGGCGGCGGCCCAGGCCTGCGGGACCGACAGCGCACCCAGTGGCACCGCCCGCCCGGCGCTGGCGAACACCGCGCCGGTGCGTGCCGCGCCGGCGATACCCGGCTTCGCCCCGGCCAGGGAAGCGCCCAGCCCGCCGGCACCGCCCGGCACCGGGGTGATGCTGCCGATCATGCCCAGCCCGCCCAGCGCCCCGAAACCCTCGCCGCTGAACGGCCCCAGGCTGGCCGCCTCGATGGCCAGGCTGCCGAACTCCAGACCGGCACCACCGCCCTCGAACGGGGCGAAGCTCTCCACCTCGATCGCCGTCACCAGGACGTCCAGTTCCAGCCCGAGCTCACCGGCGCCGTCGTACCCGCCGGAATCCGCGGCCGAACCCGCCGTCTGCTTGGGGGCGGTGAACGACGGGAGTTGGGTGGCGGCTTGGGCGTTGGCAGCGTAGCCGTACATGGCGGTGCTGTCCTGTGCCCACATCTCGCCGTAGTGGGCTTCGGTGGCGGCGATGGCGGCGGTGTTCTGCCCGAGCAGGTTGGTGGCGACCAGGGTGGCCAGTCGGGTGCGGTTGGCGGCGACGACGGCTGGGGGCACGGTCATGGCGAACGCGGTCTCGTAGGCGGCCGCGGCGGCTTCGGCTTGGCTGGCGGCGTGGCCGGCCTGGGTTGCGGTGGCGTGCATCCAGGTCACATAGGGCGTGGCGGCGGCCGCCATCGCCACCGATGCCGGTCCGAGCCAGAACTCGCCGGTGAGGCTGGTGATGACGGCCCGGTAGGCCTGCGACGCCGACGCCAGTTCCGTTGCCATGGCCTGCCAGGCGGTGGCGGCCGCGCGGATCGACCCGGAGCCGGCGCCGGTGTACATCAGTGCGGAGTTGACCTCCGGCGGCAGCACCGCGAAATTCATCGGTCGCCCCCGGCGTTGGCGCCGGCCACCAGGCGCTCGTGCTGCCCGGCGTATTCGGCGTCGGTCAGCACACCGGCGTCGCGCAGTTCGGCCAGCCCGCGCAGTTCGGCGATGATCTCCACGCCGCTCATCGGCTTGACCAGCGATTCCGGTTCGTCGTCCGGCGGTGGTGCGGCCCCCGTCAGCTGCCGGGTGGTCGGTTCGGTCTGATCCCGACGGCCGGTGGAACCGGCGATGGCGCGCCCGGCCATCCCGGCCAGTGCCATCTCCGAGAACGGGACCTCGGCGGCTGCCGCAGCCGAGGTGGCCGACTGCACCGAGAGCAGCGAGACCTGCCGCAGCGCCGCCGGTGCCGCCGCAGCCCAGGCCTGTGGCACCGACAGCGCCCCCACCGGCACCGCCCCGCCCACGCTCGCGAAGATCGCACCGGCCCGGCCCGCCACAGCGGTCGCCGGCGCGACGTCGCCGATCAGTCCCAACTCACCCAGCGCGCCGAAGCCGATCGCGGCCTCCTCGGGAAACGCCAACTCCGCCAACGTGATCGCCAGACCGCCGAACCCGCCGCCGAGGCCGACCGCGCCGAACGGGCCGACGCTGCCGATCTCCAACGCCGCGCCGGCCAGGTCGAACGCTAGGCCCGGCGAGATGGCGCCACCGGTGGCATCGGCGGCTGAAGCGGCAGCCCGGGCAGTATGGCCGGGGGCGGTGAACGCCGGGAGCCGGGTGGCCTGGGCCGCGTCGGCGGCGTAGCCGTACATGGCGGTGGTGTCCTGGGCCCACATTTCGGCGTAGTGGGCTTCGGTGGCGGCGATGGCGGGAGTGTTCTGCCCGAGCAGGTTGGTGGCGACCAGCGTGGCCAGTTGGGTGCGGTTGGCGGCGACGACCGGTGGCGGGACGGTCATCGCGAACGCGGTCTCGTAGGCGGCGGCAGCGGCTTCGGCCTGACCCGCGGCGTGGCCCGCCTGGGTTGCGGTGGTGTGCATCCAGGTGAGGTAGGGCGCGGCAGCGACTGCCATCGCCACCGACGACGGCCCGAGCCAGGTTTCGTCGGTGAGTGCGGTGATGACGGATCGGTAGGCGTACGAGGCGGTTTCGAGTTCGGTCGCCATGGTCTGCCAGGCGGTGGCGGCGGCGCGGATCGGTCCGGAGCCGGCGCCGGTGTACATGAGTGCGGAGTTGACCTCCGGCGGCAGCACCGCGAAATTCATCGGCTGTCCCCGCGCCGGTCAGCCGGCCGCGGCCGCGTTCGCCGCCTCGGCGACGGCGTACGACGTCGCGTTGCCGCTGAGCGTCGCCACGAACATCTGATGCACGGCTGCGGCCTGGCTCGCCATGGTCTGAAACAGCGTGCCGTGGCTGTTGAAGCGTGCCGTGGTCAGCAGCGAGACCGCATCGGACGCCGGCGGCAGCACCGCGGTGGTCGGCCCGCTGACCGCCGCGTACTGGGCTTGCAGCCCGGACCCGATCCCACGCAGGTCACCGGCCGCCGCCGCCAGCAGTTCCGGTTGTGCCACAACGAAAGACATCGGCTGTCCTCAACCTCCTTGGATCGCGTGCCTTCGACGGTATTTTCGAGCGCACGGGCCCGGCAACCTGGCATGCGGCACTCATACGAAACGCATATCTCGGCGTGCCGACGAGGGCTCCAATTCCCGTGACCGTGCATAATTGACCGGCCGACCTGGGGGTTTACCGGTGAACTCTGCACCTTCGCGGGGAGGGGATCAGGCCGGCGCGAGATGCCCCACCGGCCCCGCCGCGATGCACACCGACAGCGCCGCGGTGTCGGCGCGGGCGACGACGGAGGTGCCCGCGCCGGGCAGTCGGACGAACACCCGGTTCAGCCCCGGATGCACCCGGACCCGCACCGGCGGCCCGTCGGAGAGCGACAGCGTCATCGCGCCGTCGGCGTTGGCCAGGTAGTTGATCTCGGCGGTCCAGTCCGACGGCAGCAGTGGCCCGTCCAACCCGAGTGTGGCCGGCTGATCCGGCTGCACCAGGTACCCGCACCTGGCCACCGGACCGGGCACCAGCGTGCGCACCCAGGTCACCTTCGCGTCATGCAACCGGCCGGTGGCGTCGAGCATCCGCAACCGTGATGTGGCAGAGGCGAATTCGGGTCGATCCTGCACCAGAGCGAACAGGTGGCTGGCCAGGTTCTCCGGGTAGACGACGCGCTGCAGCACCAGCGGGTCCACCTCGAAGTCGAGCAGCGGCGCCCCGGAGTCCGCGCGGGCCTCGGCCAGGGCACGCCGGGCGTTCTGCAGGTAACCGCGCGCCGGGTCGTCGCGCCAGGACGCCGCGAACGTGGCCGTCGAATACAGGCTGCTGACGGCGAACCCCACCGCCAAAGCCGTCACCGCCACCGTCCGTGCTACCGAGGCGTCCAGCCACCGGGCCGCACCCCGGTTCGGCGCACAGAACCCGACCGCGCCCAGCAGCGCCAGCGCCACCACCAGGTCGGCCAGATAGCGCAGCGTCTGCGCCAACTCCAGCGCGGTGAACGCCGAGGACCGCATCAGATAGATCGGCACCTGACACAGCGCCGCGTAGCCGGCCGCCGCCAGCCACACCACCGCAACCCGGCGTTTGCGCAGCGCCGACAGCGCCAGCAGCCCGGCCAGGACCAGCCACCCGAGCGTCATCACCGTCGGGCCCGGCAGCGCCCACGGCGACGCCGGCGCCCAGCGGGCCCAGGTCCACGGTCCGCCGGCCAGGCCGGGCACGATCCCGTGGGTGATCGAGCGCCACAACAGATCCCGCGTCATGCTCAGATCCAGGCTCCACCGGCGCTGGTTGACCACCGCCAGGTACACCCCGACCCAGCCGGCCGTCAGCGCGAGCGTCGGCACCCACAGCCGAATCCCGGCTCGCCACACCGTGATCGCCGCGCGCGAAACACGCTCGCCCTGCACATACCCCAGCAGCACCGTCACCGCGAACGCGACGAACGGCACCACCGCCGTCTTCTCGAAGAACAACAGCCCGCCCAGATAGGCGAGCACACCGGTGATCGCATACCGCTGATTCCCGGTGCGCACCAACAGGATCGCGTCGGCGCAGACCCAGGCCAGCGCCGTGGTCATCGGCAGCGCGTTCAGCGCCGCCGCCCACCACGCGAACGCCGGCAGCGACAGCGGGCTGAACAGCGCGAACGTCAACGGCACCAGCAGCACCGGCCGCCAGCCCAGGATCACCCACAGCGCCCGCAGCAGCGCCAGCGACGCCAGCAGTTGCAGCACCACCAGGCTGGCCGCCGGCGCCGCCCACACCAGCGGCCAGGCCTGGGTCAGCGCACCGGCGAGCAGGAACCCGCCCGGCATGACGTGACCGTCGTGGTCGTCGAACAGATACCCCAGCGACAGCAGTGGCTGGGTGCCGGCCTTCCCGACCAGGATCAGGTCGTCCCAGTAGAAGTAGCCGGCAAACGCCACCGCAGCACGGACCGCCAGCTGGACCGCGACCAGGGTCAGGGCCAGCCAGCAGACCCAGTGGCGGCGCGCGAGCATGGGTCTTTCTTACCTGGTCGGTATGGTGAGCCGGTGCGAGCACTGGTCACCGGGGCAGCCGGTTTCATCGGATCCACGCTGGTCGACCGTCTGCGGGCGGACGGTCACGCGGTGGTCGGGCTGGACAACTTCGCGTCCGGGCGGGCCACCAACATCGAGCACCTGGCCTCCGATGCGGACTTCAGCTTCGTCGAAGCCGACATCGTCACCGCCGATCTCAACGACCTGCTCCAGCAGTGCCGCCCCGAGGTGGTGTTCCACCTGGCCGCCCAGATCGACGTGCGGCGCTCGGTGGCCGACCCGCAGCACGACGCATCGGTGAACGTGATCGGCACGGTCCGGCTGGCCGAGGCGGCACGCCGGGCCGGGGTCCGCAAGATCGTGCACACCTCGTCGGGCGGCTCGATCTACGGCACCCCGGCGACGTATCCGACCGGGGAGACCGTCCCGACCGACCCCGCATCGCCGTACGCCGCCGGCAAGGTCGCTGGGGAGATCTACCTGAACACGTTCCGGCACCTGTACGGGCTGCAGTGCTCGCACATCGCGCCGGCCAATGTCTACGGCCCCCGCCAGGATCCGCACGGGGAGGCCGGGGTGGTGGCGATCTTCGCCCAGGCGCTGCTGTCCGGCAAACCCACCAAGGTGTTCGGCGACGGCTCCAACACCCGCGACTACGTCTTCGTCGACGACGTGGTGGACGCGTTCGTGCGGGCGGCCGGACCGGACGGCGACGGGCTGCGGTTCAACGTCGGCACCGGGGTGGAGACCTCCGATCGGCAACTGCACACGGTGGTGGCCGCCGCGGCCGGCGCACCCGATGACCCGGAGTTCCACCCGGCGCGCCTCGGCGACCTGAAACGGTCCTGCCTGGACATCGGTCGCGCGCAGCAGTTGCTCGGCTGGCGCCCGGAGATGCCGCTGGCAGCCGGTGTGCAGCGGACCGTCGACTATTTTCGGCTGGTCGGGCAGTCCTGACCGCTGTGGCATACTCGTCCGACGGAGGGGAGTATTCCTTCGCTGCGGTGTCGTCATCACGTCGACCGTCATCGGACGACCGGGGCCGCGGGCTGCTGAGGCGGCGGAAGAGACCTCCAGCGCTTTAGTGACGCTGGAGGTTGTTCATGCGTATTGCCGTTCCCGCCCTGCCGAACCTGATCGCGACCGGAATCCGGGCGACCGCCGACGCCGTCGGCTCCGCGGCCGCCGCAGGCATCGAGTTGGCCGTCATGCCGGTGCGCGCCGGGGCGCTGGTGCTCTCCGGCGAGACCTCGGTGTCGACGCTGGCCCGCAAGCACTGGGCCGGTGAGCGCCGGGCCTGGATCGAGGTGCGCGGGCTGACCGGCCCGGACGGCGCCGAACTCGGGCAGGCCGTCGTCGCCGCCCTGCGCGACCACCCCGGTGTGGAGTCGGTGCAGTTGAACCGGCCGCTGTCCCGAGTGGTGGTGGAGATCGACGAGGGCGGGCCGTCGCTGAAGGCGCTGTGCGCGGTGCTCGACGGGGCTGAAAAGAACTGCCGCCGTGAGCCTTCCGAACACCGACCGGACAGCCTGCCCGGTGACGGACTGTTGCTCGCGTTGCGCGGGGCCATGTTCGGGCTGAACGCGGCCGGACTCGCGGTGGCGACCGCCGGGCGGGTGCTGCGCATTCCGGCGGCGCCGGTGGCGTTCGACGCGGTCGCGGCGGTGGCCAGTTACCAGCCGTGGGTGCGTAATCTGCTGCAGGACCGGATCGGCGTCGTCGCCACCGACACCGTGCTGTCGCTGGTCTCACTCGGCGCGCACGTCGCCACCCTGTCGGTGACATCGCTCTCGGTGGACCTGGCGCTGCAGGGCATCAAAGCCACCGAAGCCCGATCGGCGGCGCTGGCCTGGAACCGCTGCGAACCGGTGTTCGCCCGGCACGCCGGCCAGTCCGACGCACCCGCACCCGGCCGCCCCACGCCGGCACCGGAGGGACCGGCCGAACGGCACGGCCGGCGCATCGCCTGGGTGCAGTTGATCGGCGCCGGCCTGGTCGGCGCCATCACCCGCGACGTCACGATGGCGTCGACGGCCGCGGTGACGGCGGCCCCGAAAGCGCTGCGGATCAGCCGGGAGGCGTTCGCCGCCACCCTGAGCCGCGGGCTGGCCGACCAGCACGGTGTGTTGCCGCTGCGACCGGCGGCGCTGCGCGGCCTGGACAAGGTCGACGCGCTGCTGATCGATCCGCGGGTGCTGTGCGAGCCGACGCTGCGGGTGGTGACCGTGCGCGGTGCCGGCGCGGCCGAACTGCCGGCCGCCTGGGCGGACGCCCAGCGGTTGCTCGACGAGCCGGGCCTGACCCCGGGGTGGCACCGGTTGGCCGGCCGGGCGGAGCCGGTGACGGCGCTGATCGCCCCGGTGCTGCACCCGCTGGCGTCCGCGCTGCTGGTCGAGGCACGCGCGGCCGACGTCGAACTGGTCTCGCTCGATCTCCCCGACACCCTCGGTGAGCTGCGCACCGCGTTCGACGAACTGCGGCCCGTCGGCGCCGGTGTCGACGACGCGCTGGCGGCCGCGCTGACCGAACTGCAGCAGGCCGGGCGCACTGTCGCCGTGCTGTCCGCAGGCGCGGACCGGGCGCTGGCCGGCGCCGACCTGGCCCTGGGCATCATGCCGGCAGGCGACACCGCCCCGCCGTGGCACGTCGACCTGCTGCTCGACGGCCTGGCCGGCGCGTGGCAGGTGCTGCGGGCGTTGCCCGCCGCCCGGGAGGCGACCCGGCGCGGCATCACGCTGTCGGCCAGTGCCTCGGTGCTCGGCGGACTGCTGCTGGTGCCCGGCATCCGGGTCCGGCGGGCGAACATGCCGGGGCCGGTGACCGTCGGCGGCGCCGCCGGGCTGTGCTCCGGTTATCTGCTGGCCCGCAAGGTCGTCCGCACCCCCGCGCCGCGGCCCGCCCCGGCCCACGAGTGGCACGCGATGTCGATCGCCCAGGTCCGCCAGATCCTGCCGCAGCCGAACCTCACGGCCCGGGTGTCAGACGCCGCCGCGACCCGGCCGCCGAACACCGCCTGGCAGTTCGTCAAGGCCGTGCGGGCGGAGCTGTCCGACCCGATGACCCCGATCATGGCGGTCGGTTCGGCGGCCACCGCGATCCTCGGTTCGCCGATCGACGCGGCGATGGTCGGCATCGTCCTGGTCGGCAATGCCATGCTCGCGGCCGGTCAGCAGATGCGGGCCGAGAGCCGGCTGAACGTGCTGCTGGCCCAGCAGACCCCGCCCGCGCGCACCGTCACCCCCGGACCGGACGGCACCGGCTACACCGAGGTCCCGGCGGAACTGCTGGCACCCGGCGACGTGATCGAGGTCCGCAGCAACGAGGTCGTCCCGGCCGACGCCCGGGTGATCGAGGCGACCGACCTGGAGGTCGACGAGTCCTCGCTCACCGGGGAGTCGCTGTCGGTGGACAAGCAGACCGCGCCGACACCGGGCGCCGAACTCGCCGAGCGCAGCTGCATGCTCTACGCGGGCAGCACCGTCATCGCCGGGACCGCGGTCGCGATCGTCACCGCCGTCGGCGCCGACACCCAGACCCGTCGGGCCGCCGAACTGGCCGCCGGTGATCTGCCGACGGTGGGCCTGCAGCACCAGCTCAGCGAGGTGATGTACCGGGCGTTCCCGGTCAGCGGCGCCGGCGGGCTGCTGGTCGGCGCACTCGGGATGCTGCGCGGCGGGCAGCTGCGCACCGCGCTCGGCGACGCGATCGCGATCGCGGTGGCCGCCGTGCCGGAGGGCATGCCGCTGATGGCGACGCTGGCGCAGTACGCGTCGGCGCGCCGACTCACCGGAACCGGGGCGCTGGTGCGGGTGCCGCGGGCGGTGGAGGCGCTCGGTCGGCTCGACGTGGTCTGCTTCGACAAGACCGGCACCCTGAGCGAGAACCGACTGCGGGTCACCCGGGTGTGCCCGGTCGACGGCCGCACCGACGCCGACGTGCTGCACGCCGCCCTGCACGCCGCCCCGTGGGCGCACGGCGACGCGCACGCCCACGCCACCGACCAGGCGATCATCGAAGCGGGAGTCGACGCGGCGGTCCCCGGCCCGGCGGCGGCGCCGGACGTGTACCTGCCGTTCCGTTCCGGCCGGGCGTTCTCGGCTGCGGTGACCGGCACCGAGCTCAGCGTCAAGGGCGCCCCGGAGACGGTGCTGGCGGCCAGCGGCGCGACGGACCGGCAGCCGCAGGTCGACGAGTTGGCGGCCGCCGGGCTGCGGGTGATCGCCGTCGGCCGGCGCACGCTGAGTCCCGCGGAAGCCGACGCGGTCCGCTCCGACCCGGACAGGATCACCGAACTGGCCGGGCATGGACTGGAGCTGACCGGGCTGCTCGGCATCTCCGACACCCCGCGCCCGGGGGCGGCGAAGCTGCTCGCCGACCTGACCGACCGCGGCGTCGGCATCCGGCTGATCTCCGGCGATCACCCGATCACCGTCACCGCGATCGCCGCGGAACTCGGCCTGGCCGTCGACGCCGACGGGGTCATCACCGGCTCGGAGTGGGACGCGCTGTCCCGCCGGGAGCAGGAGCGGGTGGCGTGTGAGCGGGTGGTGTTCGCCCGGATGACGCCCGAGCACAAGGTGCAGATCGTGCAGACCCTGGAACGGGCCGGCAAAGTCAGCGCGATGGTCGGCGACGGCGCCAACGACGCCGCCGCGATCCGGGTCGCCACGGTCGGGGTCGGGGTGGTGGCCCGCGGCAGCGATTCGGCGCACACGGTCGCCGACGTGGTCCTCACCGACGGCCGGATCGGTGCGCTGACCGACGCGATCGACGAGGGCCGGCGGCTGTGGCGCGGTGTGCAGTTGGCGGTCTCCGGGCTGCTCGGCGGCAACGCCGGCGAGGTGATCTTCTCGGTGATCGGCACCGCGTTCACCGGCATGTCACCACTGAACACCCGTCAGCTGCTGCTGATGAACACCCTCACCGATGCGCTGCCGGCGACCGCGGTCGCGGTGAGCACCCCGGCCGGTCCGGTGCAGCGGGTCGCCGGCGGCGGCCTCGACGAACGCGAACTGTGGCGGGCGGTGGCCTACCGCGGGGCGATCACCGCCACCGCCGCCACCGCGGCGTGGGCGATGGCCATGTCCACCGGGCTCACCGGGCTCTCGGCGCTCACCGGTTTGGGCGGCGGCCAGCAGCGCGCCGCCACCGTGGCGCTGATCTCGCTGGTCACCACCGAACTCGGCCAGACCCTGGTCGACTCGCACGCCCCGCTGGTGCTGGCCACCGCGGCGGGCTCATTCGCGGTGTTCGCGCTGGCGGTCAGCACGCCCGGGGTCAGCCAGTTGCTCGGCTGCACGCCGATCGGCCCGATCGGCTGGCTGCAGGCGCTGAGCACCGCAGGTGCGGCGACGGCCGCGGTCGCGGTGCTGGGCCGGGGTCGGGCGGCGCGGGACGACGAACCGGCTGCGGATGCTCCACCTGCAGCACACCCGCCCGCCACAGCAGCGCGTACAGCTGCTGACAGGGCGGAGTCAGCAGCCGCGCCAGTGTTGCGGCTAGTGGGTCGGCCAGAACCTCAGTTCCCCGCATACCCGTAAGACTGACGGCTGAATCCGGACCGCCGGCCAACCCGCCGTTACCGCCGGGCCAACAGTCGCCGAACTACTGACGCTCGGGTGGTTGCGCGTTCGCCAGCGCCACCACCCGAGTCAGTCGGGCGTAGCGCAGTTCCAACTCACGGAATCGCATGTAGGTGCTCAACGTGGTGAACGCGAACACGATGATCAGGATGTAGAGCATCAGGTCGGTGCCGCGGCGTACCCCGAGCCAGTTCGCCAGCACGGTGGTGTCGTCCGGGCGCAGCACGGCGTAGACGCCGGCCACCACGAAGACCAGGTAGCCGACCTTCACCCAGGCGCGGGACTGTGCGGAGCGCCGGGACAGCAGCAGTTTGACCAGCAGCGCCATCACCGCCGCGATCAGCAGAACCTTGATCCAGTTCACTTTGACATCCTCTTGCGCAGCAACCCGTCGAACAGGATGTTCACCCCGTTGAGCAGCGGCTGACCCTTCGACTTGGAGTACTCGGTGTAGAGCACCTCGATCGGCTCTTCGGCTACCCGCCAATGGTTTTCGTCGATCAGCGCGATGAATTCGCCGGCGTGGCTCATGCCGGTCATCTTCAGGTCCAGTCCGTCGGCAACCGTGCGGTTGAACACCCGCAGGCCGTTGTGCGCATCGGTGAGCCCCAGCCGTCGGGTCCGCGGGCTCAGCCACACCACGGTGCGCAGCACCAGTCGCTTCAACCACGGCACCGAGGCGTTCGTCGCCGGGTCGGCGAACCGGGTACCGATGATGATGTCCAGGTCCTCGGCGGTGAGCCGGTCGACCATCCGTACCACATCGGCGACCTGGTGCTGGCCGTCGGCGTCGAACGTCGCGAAGATCCGGGACCGGGGCCGGCTGCGGGCGAACTCGACGCCGGTCTGGATCGCCGCGCCCTGACCGAGGTTCACCGGATGCCGAACCACGTAGGCGCCCGCGCCGTGCGCGGTGGCGGCCGTGGTGTCGGCGCTGCCGTCGTCCACGCAGACCACGTGGGTGAATTCGGTGCGGATGGTGGCGATGACGTCGCCGATCACGGTCGCCTCGTTGAAGGCCGGCACGACGATCCACACGTCTGGTCTGCGAGTCTCGATGGGTTAAAAAATACACCTCCGGGCGGCTCAGTCGGCGCCGCGCAGCGCCGTCAGGTGCACCGCGATGCCGACCACCGGCCCGCACAGCAGCGCGATGACCGTCCGCTCACCCAGGTCCAGCGGGGCCAGCAGCAGCGCCGCTGAGGCCACCGTCGCACCGACCCAGCCCAGCGCGTACGCCCGGTGCAGCGCCGCCGCCACCGCCGCCGCGCCGGTCAGCGTCAACAGTGCGATCGCCACCGCGGCCGCCGTCAGCCCGGCCAGCAGCGCACCGCTGGCCGTGTACTCCGGGCCGAACACCACCCGCAGCAGCCACGGCCCGATCAGCCCGGCCGCCAGCACGCCCGTCGCGCCCACCGCGGCCACGATCACCGCCGGTGTGAGCAGCGCACGCAACCGGCGGGAGCGCTGGTCGACGAAGTGGGCGATCAGGTTGCCCTGCATCGCGGTGAGCGGCACCAGCAGCGGCGCCCGGGTCAACGTCACCGCCAGGATCACCACGCCGCCCTCGGCGCCCAGTTCGCCGTAGGTGGCCTGCAGCAGCACCGGAAAACCCATCACCAGGATCGCGCTGGCCCCGGCCGCGGTGATCGAGTGCGCCGCCCCGCGCAGGAACGCCGCGGTGCCCACCGGTGTCAGCAGCCGCGCCGCCGAGCGGGCCGCCGGGGAGCAGGTGAGCAGGATCAGCCAGGCCCCGGCGCCGGCGACCGTCGCCCACAGGAACCCGACCAGGCCCCAGCCGACGAAGAAGGCCGTCGCCGCCACCGCCACCCGGATGCCGGCGTCGGTCACCATCAGCGCCCCGTACTGCGTCCACCGGTTGGCGCCGGCCAGCATGCCCAACAGGGTGGCGTGCACCGCGAAGTTCGCCAGCCCGAAACACAGCAGCGCCACCGACAGCCAGCGGGCCTGCACGAACACCTGCGGACTCCACAGCGGCGCTGTCACCGCGACCAGCGCGGCGGCGGTGATCCCGGCCAGCCCGGCCACCGGCAGCGGACGGGTGTGCGGACCGGGTGCGGGCGCGGTGTCCCGGGCCACGCGGACCTCGCGGGTGGTCTCCTGCAGTAGGCCGTTGGCCGCACCGGCGACCAGTCCGAACGCGCCCCAGAACACTCCGAAGACCGCGAAACCGGCCGGGTCCAGGTCGCGGGCCGCCAGGTACAGCACCGCGTAGCCGCAGATCGCGGTCAGCACGGTCGCCGCCCCCACCCGTGCCACCCCGCTGCGGGTGAGCGGTCCGGCGGTGGCGGTGCCGGTCACGGACCGTCCTTCAGCGGCGGCAACGCGGTCGAGTGCAGCCAGGCCTGCCAGAGCGGGCGCAGCGACGTGCCCGCGTAGCCGGCGGCCAGGTTGGTGAAGTCGGCGGTCGTGGCGTTGCCGTGGCGGTACCGGGCGGACCAGTCCCGCAGCAGGGCGAAGAAGCTTGCGTCGCCGAGTTGGCCGCGCAGCACGTGCAGGGTCAGGGCGCCGCGCTTGTAGACCCGGTCGTCGAACATCAGGGCCGGCCCCGGGTCGGCCAGCAGCAGATTCTGTGGTGCGGCGGCCAGTCGCTGGTAGTAGTGCGCGGCCAGTTCCGCAGTGCTCGCGCCGCCGCGGTGCTGCGACCACAGCCACTCGGCGTAGCAGGCGAAACCCTCGTGCAGCCAGATGTCGCACCAGCGGCGGACCGTCACGCTGTTGCCGAACCACTGGTGGGCCAGTTCGTGTGCGATCAGCCGCTCCGAACTGCCCAGCCCCGTGCAGTGGTTGGCGCCGAATATCGAAATGCCTTGTGCCTCAAGCGGTATTTCGAGGTCGTCATCGGTCACCAGCACGGTGTACCCGGCGGCCAGCGGATACGGCCCGAACAGTTCGGTGAACAGCGTCAGCATCTGCACCTGCCGAGCGAAGTCCGCGTCGAATCGGGCGTTGAACGCCGCCGGCAGCACCGCGTGCACGGGCACCGGTGAATCGGCGATCCGCCGGGTCTCGTACCTGCCGATCTGCAACGTCACCAGATACGTCGGCGTCGGCTCCGGCTGTTCGTAGGTCCAGGTGGTGGTGGCGCCGCGGGCCTGCCGGGAGATCAACTCCCCGTTGGCGATCGCGTGATACGGGTTGTCGGTGCTGATTCGGATCCGGTAGCTCGACTTGCTCGCCGGATGGTCGTTGCACGGGAACCACGACGGCGCGCCGTTTGGCTGCCCGGCGACCAGGGCGCCGTCGGTGAGTTCCTCGAAACCGACGTCGCCCCAGATGCTTTGGATGGGCCGCGGCGATCCGCCGTAATGCACCCGGATCGAGAGCGCAGCACCGGTGGGCAGTCGCTCGGCCAACCTGACCCGCAGCTTGCCGTGGGATGCCGAGAACCGTGCCGGGCGCCGCCCGTTGACCCAGACCTTGGTCGCCGACAGGGCGTCGGCCAGATCGAGGGTGAACCCGTCCAGTGGGGCCAGCGTCACCGCGGTCAGGTCCGCCGAACCGGTGAGGCGGTTCGCGGCGATCTTGTACGTCAGGTCCAGTTCGTACCGCGACACCCGGTAACCGCCGTCGCCGCTGTCCGGCAGGTACGGGTCGACGGGTGGGGCGGCGGCGAGGCGTCCCGCGCGCTTGGCGGCTTTCTTCTCCGGGTTGCTCACGCCGCGGACCCCGCCCTGGCGGCCCACAGGGCGATCGGGTTGCCCTGCCAGCGTGTTGCGGGCGGCACCTCGTCGCCGCGCATCACCAGCGATGCCGGCCCGACGACCGCACCGGCGCCCAGTCGGGCCGCCGGCAGTGCGACGCAGTGCGGCCCCAGGGTGGCGCCGTCTTCCAGGACGACGGCGTCCATCCGCATGATCCGGTCGTGAAACAGGTGGGTCTGCACCACGCAGCCCCGGTTGACGGTGCTCCCGCGGCGCAGGTCGACCAGGTCCGCCTCGGGCAGCCAGTACGTCTCGCACCACACCCCCCGGCCGATCCGGGCGCCCAGTGCGCGCAACCACAGGTTCAGCACGGGGGTCCCGGTCGCCGCCCGGGCGAACCACGGCGCCGCCACCGTTTCGACGAAGGCGTCCGAGACCTCGTTGCGCCACACGAACGATGACCACAGTGGTCGTTGCTGCGGTTGAACACGGCCCACCGCAAGCCATTTCGCGAGCACCGCGGTCACGCCGGCGACGGCGCCCGCGGCTAGCAGCACCGCGCCGCTGGTCAGCGCGGCGAAAACATAGCCGAATTGTGTTGTCACCCATTGGATGGCGCCGAGAACACCGATCCCGATACCGAACGTCACCAGCACCGGGATCAGCCGGCAGGTCTCGACGGCGGCGCGCGTCACCCGCAGGTGAAGCGGCGGGTGGAAGGTGCGGTCGGCGGCCGTGTCGTCGGTGACCCGCCGGCGCAGTCGCACCGGTGGACTGCCCAGCCACGACGAGCCGGCCTTGGCCTTGCGTGGCACCGCCGAGAGCACCGCGACCAGGCCGTCGTCGGGCAGTCGGTGCCCGGGCCGGGTGATGCCGGAGTTGCCCAGAAACGCCCGCTTGCCGACGGCGGTGGGTGCGGCGTGGATCCAGCCGCCGCCGAGTTCGTAGGAGGCGATCATGGTGTCGTCGGCCAGGAATGCGCCGTCGGCGACCTCGGTGAACTTCGGGATCAGCAGCACCGTGGAGATCTCGGTGCCGCGGCCGACGCGCGCGCCGAGTAACCGCAGCCACCACGGGGTGAGCAGGCTGGCGTACAGCGGGAACAGGTAGTTGCGTGCGGCGTCCATCAGGCGTTCGGTGGCCCAGAGTTGCCAGCCCACCCGGCTGCGCACCGGATGATATCCGGCGGGCAGGCCGACGCCGAGTGCGCGGACGGCGGCCGCGGTCAGCGCCGCGTAGACCACCAGCGCGACCAGTGTCGCCACCGGTGTCCAGACCAGTGCCGGGCCGAGCGCTTCGCCCGGGGTCTCGGCGTCGCGCACCGCCCAGCCCAGCACCGCCAGCGCGGCGGCCAGCGCCAGCAGTGGCAGCCCGCCGATCAGCAGTGCCGTCGCCCCGTAGACCGCCACCCACGCGGATCGCCGCGGCGGCCGCTCGGCGGGCCACGGGCGGCGCGTCTTGCCGGACTTCACGGCCGGCGACCCCGCCCAGTCCTGACTGTCCTTCACCTTGCCCACCACCCCGGATCCGGGTGCCACGTAAGCGCCTTTGCCCACCGACACCCCGGGCATCAGCGTGGTGCGGGCGCCGATCGTCGCGTCGTTGCCGATCGACACGGGTCCGACGTGGAACAGGTCACCGTCCACCCAGTGCCCGCACAGGTCGACCTCCGGCTCGATCGAACAGCGCTTGCCCACGGTCAGCATGCCGGTCACCGGTGGAGCTGAGTGCAGGTCGGTGTCTCGGCCCACCGTGTTGCCCAGCGCCCGTGCGTAATACACCAGCCACGGTGCCCCGGCCAGGTTCTCCGCGCCGCTCGCCGTGGCCAGCCGCTCGGCGAGCCAGACTCGCAGGTGGACGCCGCCGCCGCGCGGGTAGCTGCCTGGTAGCAACCCGGACAGCAGCAGTCGGGCGCCGCAGACCGCGATCGCCATCCGGCCCAGCGGGGTGACGAACAGCAGCAGTGCGAGCAGCAGCCACCACCAGTTCAGCGGCGCCAGCCACGGCAGATCCAGCCAGGCCGACGCGGCGTTGTTCAGCACCGCCAGCCAGGTCACCCACTGCAGCCCTGCCAGTGTCGCCAGTGGCAGCGCTAGCGCCAGCTGTGCGGCCTGCGTCGCGGCGGGGGTGGGCCGCACCGCGCGCGGGGCCGGCCCGACCGATGTCCCGCCATCGCCGAGGTCGGCCAGGTATTCGGCCAGCGAGCCCAGCCGAGGGTGGTCGTAGACGTCGGCGACGGCGATCTGCGGGTGCCGTTTCCGCAGCAGGGCCACCAGTTGCGCCGCCTGCAGTGACCCGCCGCCGAGGGCGAAGAAGTCGGTGTCCGGCTCTGCGACTGCGGTGCCCAGCACATCCCGCCACTGCTGCGCCAGCCACGCCGTCGCATCGTCGAGTCCGTTCGGCGCGGTGTCTCCCGGACCGTCCGTGATCGGCCAGGGCAGTGCGGCGCGGTCCACCTTTCCCGATGTGCGGGTAGGCAATTCGGGCAGCAGTACCAGCCGCGGCACCAGCGCCGCAGGCAGCCGCCCGGCCAACTCACCGCGCGCCGCCGCGAGGTCGAACGAGGGATCGGTGCCGGCGAGGTAGCCGACCAGCACCGCGCTGCCGGACGTGGTCTCCCGCACCGCCGCTGCGGCGGCGCCGACACCCGGTAGCGCGGCCAGTGCGGTGTCGACCTCGCCCAGTTCGATGCGGCGTCCGCCGACCTTGACCTGATCATCGGCGCGGCCGCAGAAGATCAGACCCTCAGGCTCCAGTCGCACCAGGTCACCGCTGCGGTAGCCGCGCGCCCAGCCCAGCGTCGGCAGCGCCGCGTAAGCCTGGGCGTCCCGGTCGTCGTCGAGATAGCGGCCCAGGCCGACACCTCCGATCACCAGTTCGCCCGTCTCGCCGTAGCCCACAGGCAGACCGTCGTCGCCGACGACCGCCAGGTCCCAGCCGGCCAGCGGCAGGCCGATCCGTACCGGGTCGGTGCCGTCCAGGCGCGCCGCGCACGCCACCACCGTCGTCTCCGTCGGGCCGTAGGTGTTCCACACCTCGCGGTCGGGGGCTGCCAACCGGGCCGCCAGCTCCGGCGGGCAGGCCTCGCCGCCGAAGATCAACAGCCGCACCGCCTCCAGCGCCTCGGCCGGCCAGAGTGCGGCCAGCGTCGGCACCGTCGACACCACTGTCACGTCACGGGTCACCAGCCATGGCCCCAGGTCCATCCCGCTGCGCACCAGCGACCGTGGGGCCGGCACCAGGCAAGCGCCGTGCCGCCAGGCCAGCCACATCTCCTCGCACGAAGCGTCGAACGCCACCGATAGGCCCGCCAGCACGCGATCGCCCGGTCCGATCGGGTTGTCCGGCAGGAACCTTCCCGCTTCGGCATCCACGAATGCGGCCGCACTGCGATGGCTGATCGCCACCCCCTTCGGAGTGCCGGTGGAGCCGGACGTGAAGATGATCCAGGCGTCGTCGCCGGTGCGGGGCGCTGCCGCGCGGCGGCCTCGGGACGAACCCGGCCCGTGCGCCAGGCCGCGTTCGGTCAGCACCGCCGCCACCTGTGCTTCGGCGAACACCAGTTCGGCCCGCTCGGCGGGGTCGTCGGCATCCACCGGGACGTAGGCCGCGCCGGCGGCCAGCGTGGCCAGGATCGCCAGGTACAGCGCGGCGGTTCCGGACGGCATCCGGATGCCGATCCGGTCGCCGCGGCCCAGGCCGCAACTGCCCAGCCAGGCCGCGCCGTCGTCGATGCCGGTCACCAGTTCGGCGTAGGTCAGCACCACGGCGCCGTCGTCGATGGCTGCCTCGTCGGGGTGTGTCCGTGCGGTGGCCCGCAGGATGTCGATCAGGGTGCGGGCGGACGGCGCGGACGACGAGCGCAGAAACCGGGCGGGAACCTGCGGTGTCGGCACGTCTGTAGAAACTACCCAGCCGAACTGAGCTCGGCAGACCAGCACGCCGTGCGGGTATTCGCCCGGCACCGGCGAGCACGCGGCCGCGCTGACCCCAGCGTCGGTGGGGACCCGGCGGTGCCGGAAGATGAACCTGCAATTGCCCGACGACCGGAGGCCCACCGTTGAACCCGTCCCTGCTGGAGTGGGTGGCGACGTTCACCGTGCTCGGTGCGGTGCTCGGCTTCGACCTGTTCATCGTCGCCCGGCGGGTGCATGAGCCGACCGTCCGCGAGGTCACGACCCGGCTGTCGTTCTACCTCAGCCTCGCGGTGCTGTTCGGAATCTGGGTCTGGCTGCATCACGGCGCCAAGTACGGCATGCAGTTCTTCGCCGGGTGGCTCACCGAGTACAGCCTGTCGGTGGACAACCTGTTCGTCTTCGTGATCATCATCAACAGCTTCAACGTGCCCAAGAAGTACCGGCAGGAGGCGCTGTTCGTCGGCATCATCCTGGCGCTGGCATTCCGGACGGTGTTCATCGCGCTGGGCGGCGTCGCGGTGGAGCGGCTGGCGTGGACGTTCTACCTGTTCGGGGCGTTCATGGCGTTCACCGCGGTGAAACTGCTGCGCGGCGGTGAACCGGACAGCGACGGCGACAACGCGGTGGTGCGGTTCGCCCGTCGGCGCTTCGCGGTCACCGACGACTGGGACGGACTGCGGTTCGTCGCGCGTGTCGACGGGAAACGGGCGATCACCCCGATGTTCCTGGTGGTGCTGGCGCTGGGCACCACCGACCTGATCTTCGCGATGGACTCCATCCCGGCCATCTACGGGCTGACCCGCCAGCCCTACCTGGTGCTGGCGGTCAACGTGTTCGCCCTGATGGGGCTGCGCCAGCTGTACTTCCTGCTCGGGCACCTGCTGAACCGGCTGGTCTACCTGGGGCAGGGGCTCGCGCTGATCCTGGCGTTCATCGGCGTGAAGATGGTGCTGCACGCGCTGCGCACCAACCAGGTGCCGTTCATCAACGGCGGCCGCAACGTCGCCGTCCCGGAGATCCCCACCACCGTCAGCCTCGCGGTGATCGTGGTGGTGCTGGTGCTGACCACCGCCGCCAGCCTGTACCGGACCCGGTCCGGTCAGGCGGCGCAGCAGCCGACCGGGGATCAGTGACCTTCGGTCTTGAACCGCTCGATCGACCGCAGGATCTCGGCCTCGGCCTCGGCCCGGCCCGTCCAGTCGGCGGCCTTGACGAACTTGCCCGGCTCCAGGTCCTTGTAGTGCACGAAGAAGTGTTTGATCGCGTCCAGCTCGTAGGCCGGCACGTCGGTGATGTCCTGGATGTGGTCCCAGCGGTGGTCACCGGCCGGCACGCAGAGCACCTTGTCGTCGCCGCCCGCCTCGTCGGTCATCTGGAACATGCCCACCGGGCGCGCTTCCACCAGCACGCCGGGGAACACCGACTGCGGCAGCAGCACCATCGCGTCCAGCGGGTCGCCGTCCTCGCCGAGGGTGTCCTCGATGAAGCCGTAGTCGGCGGGGTAGCCCATCGGGGTGTAGAGGTAGCGGTCGAGCTTGACCCGCCCGGTGGCGTGGTCGACCTCGTACTTGTTGCGCTGGCCCTTGGGGATCTCGATGGTCACGTCGAATTGCACGCCGACAGTCTAGAGCGGCCCGCCCTTCCGGCAGAATCGGACCTGACAGGCAGGAGAGACATGCACCCCACTCGGTGGCGACGCTCCACCCATCTGGGTATCGCAGGGGCGGTGCTGGCGCTGGCGGCCGTGGTGGTGACGGTGGCCGCGGTGGTGCTGCCCGACGATCCCGCCGAGCAGGGCGTCGCCCCGCCGCCGGAGCCGTCGATGGCTGCCGCGGCACCCGGCATCGTCCCGGTCGGCGACGACGCCCCGGTCCCGACGGCGGGCGCGCTGGCGGGCACGATGGCCCCGCTGCTGGCCGACCCGAACCTGGGCCGGCTGACCGGGCGGATAACCGACGCGATGACCGGGCAGACGCTGTGGTCGCAGCAGGGTGAGTTGCCGATGCAGCCGGCGTCCACCAACAAGGTGCTCACCGCGGCCGCGGCGCTGCTGGCCCTGGACCGCGACGCCCGGGTGCCGACCCGGGTGACGGCCGGTGACGCGCCGGGCGTCGTGGTGCTGGTCGGCGGCGGTGACCCGACGCTGTCGACGGCGCCGACCGGGGAGGACACCTGGTATCGGGGCGCCGCGCGGCTCAGTGACCTGGCCGATCAGGTTCGCCGCAGCGGGGTGACGCCCACCGAGATCCAGGTCGACACTTCGGCGTTCAGTGGTCCGACGATGGCACCCGGTTGGGATGCGCTGGACATCGACGGCGGCGACATCGCCCCGATCGAGGCGGTGATGGTCGACGGCGGCCGGGTGCAGCCGACGACCGTGGAATCCAAGCGTTCGCCGACCCCGGCCCTGGACGCCGGGCGGGCACTGGCCGCGGCGCTGGGCGTCGACCCCGAGCGGGTGAGCATCACGGCCGGGTCGGTGACCGGGCGCGAACTGGGCACGGTCTGGTCGGCGCCGCTGATCATGCGGCTGGGCGAGATGATGAACGCCTCCGACAACGTGATGGCCGAGTGCATCGGCCGGGAGGTCGCCGCCGCGCTGGGCCGGCCGCGATCGTTCGACGGCGCCGTCGACGCGGTGACCAACCGGCTGGCGACCGCCCACATCGAGGTCGGCGGTGCGGTGCTGATGGATTCCAGCGGACTGTCCGAGGATGACCGGTTGTCGGCCCGCAACCTCGACGCGGTGGTGCAGGCCGCGGCCGGTCCGGGGCAGCCGGAGCTGCGGCCGCTGCTGGACCTGCTGCCGGTGGCCGGTGGCAGCGGAACGCTGTCCGAGCGGTTCCGCAACCCGAAGACCAGCCAGGGTTCGGCCGGCTGGCTGCGGGCCAAGACGGGTTCGCTCACCCGGACCAATGCGCTCGCCGGCGTCGTCACCGACCGCGACGAGCGGGTGCTGACGTTCGCGTTCATCTCCAACGACGCCGGGCCGACCGGCCGCGTCGCGATCGACGCGCTGGCTGCGGTCCTGCGCAGTTGCGGGTGCGGTGGCTGATGAGTGACCTCGACAAAACCGACAAACCCGGCCTGGACATCGGGGGCGCGGTGGACTGGCGGTTCGCGGCGACGGTCGGCGGCTGGCTGGCCCGGCCGGCGCCGCCGACCACCGACTACACCCGCCGGCAGGCGTGCGACGACCTGAGCCGGTGCGCCCGCGAGGCCGAACCGCTGGTGCGGGAGGTGACCGGGCTGGGCGGCGGCGCCGATCGAGCCGTGCCCGAGGCGCGGGTGGTGGACCGCCAGCAGTGGATCGCGACCGCCGCCGAGTCGATGCGCGTGATGACCGGCGGGCCGGAGCAGTCCGGCGGTTCGCTGACCGGGCGCTTCACCGGGGCGCAGACCGGGGCGCTGCTGGCGTTCGTGTCGTCGGGCATCCTCGGCCAGTACGACCCGTTCGCCGACGACGGCGGCCGACTGCTGCTGGTCTACCCCAACGTGATCGCCGTCGAACGGCAGTTGCGGGTGGAGCCGGCCGACTTCCGGCTCTGGGTCTGCCTGCACGAGGTGACCCACCGGGTGCAGTTCACCGTGAATCCCTGGCTGGCCGGCCACATGTCGTCGGCGCTGGCGGTGCTGACCGAGCAGAGCGGTCCGGACTTCACCCAGGTGCTCGGCGGCCTGGCCGAGTATGCGCGGGCCCGCCGGTCCGGCGACACCTCCGACGGGCACCCGTCCGGCGTGCTCGGTCTGGTGCGCGCGGTGCAGTCCGAGGCGCAGCGGACGGCACTGGACCAGTTGCTGACGCTCGGCACGCTGCTGGAGGGGCACGCTGATCACGTGATGGATGCGGTCGGCCCGGTCGCGGTGCCGTCGGTCGCGACCATCCGGCAACGGTTCGACGAGCGGCGCAACCGCAGCCAGTCGCCGCTGCAACGGCTGCTGCGCGCACTGCTGGGGATCGACGCGAAACTCAGCCAGTACACCCGGGGCAAGGCGTTCGTCGACGCGGTGGTGGGCCGGGTCGGGATGGAACGGTTCAACGCGGTGTGGTCGGGGCCGGAGACCCTGCCGCTGCCCGCCGAGATCGAAGAGCCGCAGCGGTGGATCGATCGGGTGCTGTAGCCCGGCTGCGCGCTGCGCTGACGGCGTTCGCCGCGACGCACCTGCCCGACGCGGCGCGCTGGGCGGTGGCGCTGTCCGGCGGCCCGGACTCGCTGGCGCTGACCGCCGCCGCCGCGCAGCTGCGGCCGACGGTGGCACTGATCGTCGACCACGGCCTGCAACCCGGGTCGGCGGAGGTCGCCGCTTCCGCTTATGGTCAGGCACTGGAGCTGGGATGTGTTGCCGCCCAGGTCATCCGGGTGAACGTCGGCACCGACGGCGGCCCGGAGGCAGCGGCCCGCACGGCCCGCTACGCCGCCCTGGCCGACGCCCGCGGTGATGCGCCGGTGCTGCTCGGGCACACCTTGGACGATCAGGCGGAGACGGTGCTGCTCGGGCTGGGGCGCGGTTCGGGGGCGCGCTCGATGGCCGGGATGCGGCCGCTCGACCCGCCGTGGTGCCGGCCGCTGCTGGCGGTGCGCCGCGACGTCACCCGTGCGGCCTGCGCGGAGTTGGGGCTCACACCCTGGCGGGATCCGCACAACGACGACCGGCGGTTCACCCGGGTGCGGCTGCGCAACGAGGTGCTGCCGCTGCTGGAGGACGTGCTCGGCGGCGGGGTGGCCGCGGCGCTGGCCCGCACCGCGACCGCGCTGCGGGAGAACACCGAACTGATCGATGCGCTGGCGGAGCAGGCGCTGCCGGATGCCTCGGTGTCCGGGCTGGACGTCGCACTACTCGTCGAGTTACCCGGCCCGGTGCGGCGCGCCGTGATTCGCCGCTGGCTGCTGGCCGGCGGCGCAACCGGCCTGAGCGATGCGCACATCCGCGGGGTGGAGCGACTGGTCACCGGGTGGCGCGGGCAGGGCGGCGTCGCGGTCGGTTCGGCGCTGCGGGCCCGACGGCTGGTGGCCGGCCGCGCGGACGGTCGGCTGCGGCTCAGCGAACAGCCGATCTAGATCAAGTTGGCTGTCGACGCTGTGCATGGCACGCTGTGCAGGTGGCTGCGATCTCGCCGGGGCAAACGCCGGAGCTGTATGCGGGCGACATCAATTCGGTACTGCTGAGTGAGGAGCAGATCCGCGCTCGCACCGCGGAACTGGGCGCGCAGATCGCCGCCGACTACGCCGACGGCCGCGCCGACGACGAGGCCGGGGATCTGCTGCTGATCACCGTGCTCAAAGGGGCGGTGCTGTTCGTCACCGACCTGGCCCGGGCGATCCCGCTGCCGACCCAGTTCGAGTTCATGGCGGTCAGCTCCTACGGGTCGTCGACGTCGTCGTCGGGGGTGGTGCGCATCCTCAAGGACCTGGACCGCGACATCAGCGACCGCGACGTGCTGATCGTGGAGGACGTCGTCGACTCCGGCCTGACGCTGTCCTGGCTGCTGCGCAACCTGGCCGCCCGGCGGCCGCGCTCGCTGCGGGTATGCACGCTGCTGCGCAAGCCGGACGCGGCCTGCGCCGACGTCGACATCGCCTACGTCGGGTTCGACATCGCCAACGAGTTCGTGGTCGGCTACGGGCTGGACTACATCGAGCGGTACCGCGACCTGCCCTACATCGGCACGCTGGACCCGCGGGTGTACCAGGACTAGTCAGGCTTCGCCTGCAGGGTCACCGACGCGGTGTCGGTACTCAGCGTCAGGGTGTCGCCGGCCAGCGCCCACCGGGGACGTGCCGCGAACAGCGTTGTCACCCAGTCGTCGGCACCGTCCAGCGGCGGCGGGCAGGCCATCATGGTCGACGCCAGCCGGGTGCAGGTCAGCCTGCCGTCCGCGGAATCGACCGGGCCGAACATCCGGTTGCACCCCGCGTAGGCGCTGATCTTCCCGTCGGCGAATCCGACCTCCAGTGGACCGCCACCTGGAATCGGCGGGCCGTCGACCCGCACCGACACGAACGTGCTGCCGTCCAGCGGCGTCGTCAGTTCAGCTCCCAGACCGCGGTCACCGAGAAGCTCACGGTCTGCTGGCCCGGCTCCACCGGCACCGGGGCGGCCATCGCGGCCCGCGGCGCCGGCGTGCCCACCGACACCGGCTGCGGGGCGCTGCCGCCGGACACCTCGGAGATCGAGATGACCCGGCCCAGGTGCAGCCCGGACAGCTGCGCGTACTGCTCGGCGCGGTCCCGGGCGTCGTTGAACGCGCGCTCCCGCGCGTCGTGAACGAGTTGCGAATCGTCCTCGATCGAGTAGCTCACCCCGCTGATCCGGGTCGCGTCGCCGCCGACCCGGGCGATCACCGTCAGCACCTGGGAGGCGGACGCCGGTTCGACCTTCACACGGATCGTGTTGCCGGCCCGGTAGCCGGTGATGGCCGGGGCCCCGCCGGCGATTTCCGGGCTGCCGTACTGCGGTTGCAGGCTGACCTGGGTGGTGCTGATGTCCTTGCGGTCCACGCCGGCGTCCAGCAGCGCGTCGATCACCGCCTGGAGCCGCTCGCTGGTCTGGTTCATCGCGGCGGTGACGTCACTGGCGACGAACTCGATGCCCGCCTCCGTGGTCAGCGTGTCCGGCACGCCCTGAACCTCACCGGAGCCGACGACGGTCACCTGCCGCGGCTGCTCCGGCCCGGCCGGCGGGGCGTCGCAGCCGGCGATGGCGACGACCGCCAGACCGGTCGCGGCGAGCATCGTCGACCAGCGGAGAGCCATCCGGAAATTGCGTGCAGACGCCATGCTTCGAACCCTAGCGGAGATGCGGCAGACTGAGCCGATGACCGTCACACCCGCGAAAGCATTGGCAACCGCAATCGAACCCTTCGCCGGCCAGGTGTACTTCGCCCCGGAATGTCACCGCGGGTACGCCGCACTCGGATTCGGGGGCAGCCCCGGCAAGGCGGGCGCGGTCGAGATGCCCGACGGCGCGGCGTATTTCTGCAGCCGCGGGTCGCTGATGGGCCAGGTGCCCGGCGAGGTGATCGCGGCGGCGTTCGCGGTGTTCAACCCGGCGGTGGTGGTGCCGGCGGTCACCCACGGCTGGGGGCTGACCGACGCTCGAGCGATCTGCCGGGTGCGGGCCGACGGGGCGGTGGCGGCGCTGGAGCGGGTGCTCGGTGCCGCGCCCGACGGTCTGGATCGGGCCGTGGAGTTGCTGCGCCGCGCAGTCGACGGCCTGGTGCTCGCGGGTAAGCCGTTGTTCGCCGGGGTCGTCGCGCAGGGGCTGACCGGTGAGGCGCTGTCGGATGCGTGGCGGCTGGCCGACCGGCTACGCGAATACCGCGGCGACGTGCACGTAAACGCTTGGACCGCTGCCGGATTCGACGGCGTGGAGATCGGGCTGCTCACCGAACTGTTCGAGGGGCTGCCCCCGCGCAGCTACATCCGCACCCGGGCCTGGAGCGACGACGACCTGGACGCCGGCGACGAGCGGCTCGCCGCACGGGGTTTCATCCGCGACGGTGCCATCACCGATGCCGGCCGGGAGGCCAGGAAGGCGATCGAGGCGGCCACCGACGACGGGTGCGCGGCGATCGTCGCCAACCTCGGTGCCGACCTGGACGAACTGGTCCGGCTGGTCGGTCCGTGGTCGGCGCAGGTGGTGGCGGCCGGTGGTTTCCCAGCTGCGGCAGGAGATTTGAAGCTGGGAGACCGCAACTGACCCGACTGTTCGGTTACGGCCACCGTGGTGGTCTAGCTGCCGGGTGGCTATCCAGGTTGTTCTCGGGAATGCGCGATCAAACGATCGTGTGACAGTTCGACAAGCGCGGCCCGGCCGAGGAAGTCGGTGATGGCGTCGAGATGTTTCCGGAACAAAGCCATCAGTTCATGGTTGGTGATGTTCCCTGTCGTCACGATGAGTAGCGCCTGGGGTGTCCTGGCGAGCAAATGACTTTCCCTGAAGTCCCGGTCTTTGGTGACGACGACGCGGCCCTCGGCATCCGCGACTCGGGCAATTTCCAGATCGGGTGTGCTGTTCCCGGCGGGCAGTGTGAAACGTGTATCGCGTCGTGACCTTTGCTCTGCAACACGTGCGCAAGCGTTGCAGGCAGTTGCGCATCAATGAGGAACTTCACGCGGTGGTCGGCGGCTAGGCCGCGTCGAAGGGTAGAACCATGCGGTGACCGGCCGCTAGTGCACCAAACTCCAGCGCGGCGAGAAGGTCTTCCTTTTCGAGGTCGGGGTAATCACCCAGGACGTCGTCGATGGTCATCCCCGACGCGAGTAGGTCGAGGAGGTCGGTGACGGGGTATCGCAGTCCGCGGATGACAGGCTGCCCATGGCAGATAGCCGAGTCGGAGGTAATCCGGTCAAGACGCGACATATCACAAGCCTATCCGTTCGCCGTGATTTATCCAGCGGGCGTGCGACGGACTCGATGCCCATAACTTCGTAGGGATGTCGCCGCGAACCAGGCTCGGGGTTCGGTTTCGTCGACCTACGGCGTCACCAGAATCTTGCAGTGCCGATCCGGGTCGGTCAGGTCCGCGAACGCCGCTCCCACCCCGTCCAGTCCGACCTCGCCGGTGATCAGTGGCGCCACATCGATCCGCCCCTCGGCGATCGCCCGCAGCGACGCCGCGAACTCATCCGGGGTGTAGGCGAAGACGAACTGCACGCTCATCTCCTTGGCGATCCCGAAGAACGGGTGCACGGTGTCGGGTTCCATGCAGACCCCGGCGACGACCAGGCGGGTGCCGACCGGCGCCCGGCGCAGCACGTCGTCGATGATCCCCGGCACCCCGACGGCATCGAAGACCACCTTCGGCGTCACCGTGTCGAACGGGGAACCGTCGGCCGGGTCGAGCACCCGGTGGGCGCCCATCGTCGTCGCGAGAGTACGTCGCGCCGACGAATAATCCGTGGCCACAACGTCGTTCACCCCGGCGTCGCGCAGGGCCGCGATGATCGCGACACCGATCGGACCGCAGCCCAGCACCAGCGCCGTCTCGCCCGGCACCACCCCGGACTTGTTGACCGCGTGCAGTCCCACCGCCATCGGCTCGGTCAGCGCGGCGTGCCGCGGGTCCAGGCCGTTCGGAATCGCCAGCAGCAGCGGTGCGGACAGCAGCATCTTCTCGGCGTAACCGCCCAGTGTGGTGTTGGAGTAGACGATCGGCTCGATGCCGTTGGCCGCCAGCAGCACCGGGATCGAGGTGACCGGCGTGCCGGGCGGGAAGGTCTCGGTGCCCGGGCCGGCTTCCAGCACCCGGGCGCTGAACTCGTGACCCATGAAGATGTCGGCGCCCAGGTCGATCGAGGCGCCCGCCGACGGTGCACCCTGCATCGCTTTCGTCGCCGCCAGCATCTGATCGCCGTGCGCGGCGAAATGCAGATCCGACCCGCAGATCCCGCACGCCGTCACCGCCACCAGCACCTGGCCGGGCCCCGGAACCGGGTCGGGCACGTCGTCGCGGTAGACCATCCGCCCGTCGCGCAGCACCGCCGCCCGCATCTACCGGGCCTCGCCGGCGTGCTCGGTGACCGCGCCGCGGATCGCCTCACCCACCCGCCCGAACAGCTGATCGCGCATGCCTTTCGCCCACTCGTGGGACTCCCGAGCGGCCGTGAGTTGACCCTTGAAGTGCGGAATCACCTTGCGCGCCAACAACTCGTAGCTGCGGTAGGTGGCCTCCGGGGAGGCCCAGTCGTGGCCGAGCAGCAGCAGCGTGCCGAACCCGCCGGAGCGCTCAAGCAGATCGGTGATGTGGGCGATCGCGTCGTTGGGGGTGCCGATGCAGCAGTTGCCGGCTGCCGCGTACGCCTCGACGAACTCCCGCGGTGACTGCGCCGCCTCCTCGACCGTGTTGGACAGCGGCACGAAACCGGCCGCGCCGAAGTAGTTCGCGAAGTCCTGCAGCCCGTAGGTGCAGTCCTCGATGGCCTGCTCGCGGCTGTCGGCGAGGTGCATGATGCTCAGCACCCGCCAGTTCGCCCGATCCGGTTCGCCGCGACCGGATTTCGCGGACTGCTCGCGCACCACCTCCCAGGCGTTCTCCAGTGCGGCGTAACCGCCCGGTACCGACATCGACAGCGACAGCAGCGACGTGCCGAGCGTGCCGGCCAGGCGCGGCCCGGACGGGGAGATCATCGCCGCGGTCGAGATCTCCGGGTGCGGCCAGCTGTAGGGCCGGATGTGCAGCGCGGCGTCGCGCAGCGTGAACCAGTCCGTCTCCCGGGTGATCCGCTCGCCGGGCTCGGCGCGAAACAGCGCCAGGATCGCCTCAAGCGACTCCTGCATCATCCGGCGCTGGTCCACCGGGTCGATCCCCATCATGTAGGCGTCGGTGGGCAGCGCCCCCGGGCCGGCACCGAACATCACCCGGCCGCGGGTCAGATGATCGAGCAGCACCCAGCGGTCGGCCACCATCAGCGGGTGGTGATACGGCAGCGAGAC
This sequence comes from Mycolicibacter acidiphilus, assembly GCF_018455725.1. Lineage (GTDB taxonomy): Bacteria > Actinomycetota > Actinomycetes > Mycobacteriales > Mycobacteriaceae > Mycobacterium > Mycobacterium acidiphilum. The sequence continues at coordinate 104,261 of NZ_JAHCLR010000007.1, read as the reverse complement.
GACGCCGGTGCCCAGCCGGATGTGCCGGGTGCGTTCGGCGGCCGTCGCGATGAACACCTCCGGACAGGCGATCAGCTCATAGCCACCGGAATGGTGTTCGCCGAACCAGGCCTCGTCGAAACCGAGCCGGTCCAGCGCCACCACCCGGTCCAGGTCGTATTCGAGGGCGACCGTGGGGGATTGGCCCAGGGCGTGGAACGGCGTGATGAACACCCCGAAGCGCAGCGGCGCGGTCACAGCGCCACTCCGGACAGGAACTCCAGCAGGGCCGCATTGACCTCGTCGGGCCGCTCCTGCTGCAACCAGTGCCCGGCGCCGTCGAGCATCACCTCCCGGTACGGCCCGACGGCCAACTCCCGAGCCCGGTCCCGACGGGTGAACCCCAGCACCGGGTCGGCGGTGCCGCCGATGAACAGCGCGGGGACGTCGATGGTGGCCGCGACGGGGTGCGCCAGGATCTCCCAGTTGCGGTCCAGGTTGCGGTACCAGTTCAGGCCGCCGGTGAACCCGGTGCGGGTGAACTCGGCGATGTAGTGGTCCAGCTCCTCGGGACTGATCCAGTCCGGCAGCGCGTCGGGTTCGGGCAGCCGCTCGATGAAGCCCGCCGGTCCGGGGGCGGCCATTCGGGCGCCCTGCTCGGGGTCGGGGGGACGCAGCCCGCCCATCATCCGGCGCATTGTGCGGGCCGGGTCGGCGGCCAGTTCGGCGTCGGCGACGCCGGGCTCCTGGAAATACAGCATGTAGAAGAAGTGCTCGCCGAAGATGTTGCGGAACGCGACCGTCGGCGGCACCTGCGGGCGGGGCACCGGCGGGACGCTGAGCCCGACCACCCCCGCCACCCGGTCCGGGTGCAGTTGCGCGGCGTTCCACACCACCGGCGCGCCCCAGTCGTGGCCGATCCAGACCGCGCGCCGCGCGTCGACGTCGTCGAGCAGGCCGACCAGGTCGCCGGTGAGCGCCGCCATGTCGTACGCGGCGATCTCCGCAGGTCGCGACGACCCGCCGTAACCGCGCTGGTCGGGGGCGAGCACGTGGAACCCGGCGTCGGCCAGCGCCGGAATCTGGTGCCGCCACGAGTAGGCCAGTTCGGGGAAGCCGTGCGCCAGCAGCACCACCGGATTGCCCCGGTTACCGGCCTCGGTGACCCGCAGGGTCACGCCGTTGGTGTCGACGAGTCGCTGGGTGGTGTTGGGCACCGTCCCACCAAAGCACAGGGAACCGATCCCCGCGACGGCTTCACCGGACCGCCCGGAACCGGGGACGGTAGCCTGAACATGCCCAGCTGCCTGTACTGGAAGGATGTGGCCGGCACCGGCCGATGCTTGATGAATCGCAAAAACGTGATCCGCACCCTCACCGCGATCGCAGTGGTGCTGGTGCTCGGTTGGTCGTTCTTCTATTTCGGCGACGACACCCGCGGCTACAAGCCCGTCGACACTTCCCTCGCGGTGTCCCAGATCAGCAGCGGGAACGTCAAGAGCGCGCAGATCGACGACCGTGAACAGCAGCTGCGGCTGACGCTGAAGGAACCGCTCCACGAGATCCCGGGATCGGGCAAGGACAAGACCGGGCGGGCCGGCAAGGCCGAACCGGTCGACAAGATCATCACCCACTACCCGACGGGTTACGCGGTCCCGCTCTACGGCGCGCTGACCAAGCAGAAAACCGAGATCAACACCGTCGTCAACCAGGGCAGTGTGCTCGGTTCGATCCTCATCTACATGCTGCCGATGTTGCTGCTGATCGGCCTGTTCGTGATGTTCTCCCGGATGCAGGGCGGCGCCCGGATGGGCTTCGGCATGGGCAAATCCCGGGCCAAGCAGCTCGGCAAGGACATGCCCAAGACCACCTTCGCCGACGTCGCCGGCGTCGACGAGGCGGTCGAGGAGCTCTACGAGATCAAGGACTTCCTGCAGAACCCCGGCCGGTACCAGGCACTCGGCGCCAAGATTCCCAAGGGCGTGCTGCTCTACGGCCCGCCCGGCACCGGCAAGACGCTGCTGGCGCGCGCGGTCGCAGGTGAGGCCGGGGTGCCGTTCTTCACGATCTCCGGCTCGGACTTCGTCGAGATGTTCGTCGGCGTGGGCGCCTCCCGGGTGCGCGACCTGTTCGAGCAGGCCAAACAGAACAGCCCGTGCATCATCTTCGTCGACGAGATCGACGCCGTCGGACGGCAGCGCGGCGCCGGCCTGGGCGGCGGACACGACGAGCGCGAGCAGACCCTCAACCAGCTGCTGGTGGAGATGGACGGCTTCGGCGACCGGGCCGGCGTCATCCTGATCGCCGCCACCAACCGGCCCGACATCCTCGACCCGGCGCTGCTGCGGCCCGGCCGCTTCGACCGTCAGATCCCGGTCTCCAACCCCGACATCGCCGGCCGGCGCGCCGTGCTGCGGGTGCACTCCAAGGGCAAGCCGATGGCCGGCGACGCCGACCTGGACGGGCTCGCCAAGCGCACCGTCGGCATGTCCGGCGCCGACCTGGCCAACGTCATCAACGAGGCCGCGCTGCTCACCGCGCGCGAGAACGGCACCGTGATCAGCGCCGCCGCGCTCGAAGAGGCGGTGGACCGGGTGATCGGTGGGCCGCGGCGCAAGGGCCGGATCATCAGCGAGCACGAGAAGAAGATCACCGCGTACCACGAGGGCGGGCACACGCTGGCGGCGTGGGCGATGCCCGACATCGACCCGGTCTACAAGGTCACGATCCTGGCCCGCGGCCGCACCGGCGGTCACGCGGTGGCGGTGCCCGAGGAGGACAAGGGCCTGCGCACCCGCTCGGAGATGATCGCGCAGCTGGTGTTCGCGATGGGCGGCCGGGCCGCCGAGGAGCTGGTGTTCCGGGAGCCGACGACCGGGGCGGTCTCCGACATCGAGAAGGCCACCGCGGTGGCCCGGGCGATGGTCACCGAGTACGGCATGAGCGCCAAGCTGGGCGCGGTCCGCTACGGCACCGAGCACGGCGACCCGTTCCTGGGCCGCACGATGGGCACCACACCGGATTACTCCCACGAGGTTGCCCGGGACATCGACGACGAGGTCCGCAAGCTGATCGAGGCCGCGCACACCGAGGCGTGGGAGATCCTCACCGAGCACCGCGACGTGCTCGACACGCTGGCCGGGGAGCTGCTGGAGAAGGAGACCCTGCACCGCGCGGACCTGGAGAAGATCTTCGGCGACGTGCAGAAGCGGCCGCGGATCACCGACTTCGACGACTTCGGCGGCCGGGTGCCGTCTGACAAGCCGCCGATCAAGACCCCCGGCGAGCTCGCGATCGAGCGTGGTGAGCCGTGGCCGCCGCCGCAGCCCGAACCGGCGTTCAAGGCCGCGATCGCCCAGGCGTCCCGCGCCGCCCAGACGTCTCAGGCGAACGGCACGAACGGCAACGGCGTCCCCGCAGAGGACGCCGCAGGGACCCAGCCCGATTACGGCGCCCCGGCCGGTTGGCACGCGCCGGGCTGGCCGCCGCCGCATCAGACCGGGTACTGGTACCCGCCGCAGGGTCTCGGACAGCCCTGGGCGAACCCTTCGAACCCGCCGAACCCGCAGCACCCGCCGCAGGGGTATCCGCCGGTGCAGCCCTACCCGACGTACCCGGCCTACCCGGCGCCCGGTCAGCCGCCGGAGGCGCAGCCCGGCCAGTCTGGCGACCAGCAGGACGCCGACCCGGCCCGGTCCGAATGACAGCGCAACCGCCGGTCTTCGACCAGGCGCGCGCCGAGGCGGCGGTGCGGGAACTGCTGTACGCGGTGGGCGAGGACCCGAACCGGCACGGCCTGCTGGAGACGCCGGCGCGGGTGGCTCGGGCCTATCAGGAGATGTTCGCCGGGCTCTACACCGACCCGGACACCGTGCTGGAGACCACCTTCGACGAACACCACGAGGAGATGGTGCTGGTCAAGGAGATCCCGATGTACTCGACCTGCGAACACCACCTGGTGGCGTTCCACGGGGTCGCGCACGTCGGCTACATCCCCGGCGACGACGGTCGGATCACCGGCCTGTCCAAACTGGCCCGGGTGGTGGACCTGTACGCCAAGCGCCCCCAGGTGCAGGAGCGGCTCACCGGTCAGGTGGCCGACGCGCTGATGCGCAAACTCGATCCGCGCGGCGTGATCGTCGTGATCGAGGCCGAGCATCTGTGCATGGCGATGCGCGGGGTGCGCAAACCGGGCGCGGTCACCACCACCTCGGCGGTGCGCGGCCAGTTCAAGACCGACAGCGCGTCTCGCGCCGAGGCGCTGGAACTCATCCTGCGCAAGTGAACTCGATACGCGTGCAGATCATCGGGGTGGTCAACGTCACCGCGGACTCGTTCTCCGACGGCGGGCGTTTCCTCAACGTGGACCGCGCCGTCGAACACGGCGTGGCACTGGCCGCCCAGGGTGCGTCGATCATCGACGTCGGCGGTGAGTCCACTCGGCCCGGTGCGGTGCGGGTCGATCCCCGGGCGGAAGCCGAGCGGGTCGCCCCGGTGGTGAAACAGCTTGCCGAGCAGGGCATCGCGGTCAGCGTCGACACGATGAACGCCGCCGTCGCACGGGCGGCGCTGGAGTGCGGCGCCGGGATCGTCAACGACGTCTCCGGTGGGCAGGCAGACCCGGCGATGGCACCGCTGGTGGCCGAGACCGGCGCCCGCTGGGTGCTGATGCACTGGCGGCCGGTGGATCCCGCCCAGCCGCACTCGGTGCCGCCGTACCGCGACGTCACCGCCGAGGTCCGCACCGAGTTGCTCGCCGGCGTCGACCGGGCAGTGGCGGCCGGCGTCGACCCGGCGAACCTGATCATCGATCCCGGGCTGGGGTTCGCCAAGACGGCGCAACACAATTGGGCGCTGCTGCACGGGTTGCCGCAGCTGGTGCAGACCGGGATACCGGTGCTGGTCGGGGCGTCGCGCAAACGGTTCCTCGGCGCCCTGCTGGCCGGGGCCGACGGCGCGGTGCGCCCGCCCGGCGAACGTGAGACGGCGACCGCGGTGATCTCGGCGCTGGCCGGCCTGCACGGCGCCTGGGGTGTGCGGGTGCACGACGTGCGGGCCTCCGCCGACGCGCTGAAAGTGATGCAGGCCTGGAGTGAAGGGGGTGTCGGCGATGACTGACCGAATCGAATTGCGCGGCTTGAAGGTTCGCGGCAACCATGGGGTCTTCGACCATGAGCGCGCCGACGGCCAGGATTTCATCATCGACATCACCGTCTGGATGGATCTGGCCGCCGCGGCCGCCAGCGACGCGCTGGCGGACACCTACGACTACGGGGTGCTGGCGCAGCGCGCGGCGGCCGTCGTGGCCGGACCGGCGCGGGATCTCATCGAGACGGTGGCCGCCGAGATCGCCGATGACGTGTTGACCGACACGCGGGTTCAGGCGGTCGAGGTGACCGTGCACAAGCCGCACGCGCCGATCCCGCTGACCTTCGCCGACGTGGCGGTGGTGGCCCGGCGGTCGCGCGCCGACCGCCGGGGTGCGGTGATCCCCGCCGGGGCGGCGACATGACGGGCACCGAACCGTGACCCGGGCCGTGCTGGGCATCGGGTCCAACCTGGGCGACCGGCTGGCACGACTGCAGTCCGCGGTCGACGGCCTCGGCGCGGCGGTGCGCGCGGTGTCGGGGGTGTACGAGAGCGAAGCGTGGGGCGGCGTCGACCAGGGCCGGTTCCTCAACGCGGTGCTGCTCGTCGACGACCCGGCCTGCCGCGGGCGGGACTGGCTGGTCCGGGCGCAGGAACTGGAGCGGGCCGCGGACCGGGTGCGCGGCGAGCGGTGGGGTCCGCGCACGCTGGACGTCGACGTGATCAGTTGCTACCGGACCGACTCCGACTCCGGGGGCGGCGAGACCGAAGTGCTGTCCCGGGAGAACGGGCTGACGCTGCCGCATCCGCTGGCGCACCTGCGGACGTTCGTGCTGGTGCCGTGGCTGGCCGTCGAACCCGACGCCCGGCTGACCCTCGGCGGGCAGCGGCGCCCGGTGGCGGATCTGCTGGCCGAACTGGAGCCCGCTGACCGCACCGAACTGCGGTTGACCGAGTGGGCCCTGCACCGGCGCGGGGAGGGCTGATGGGACCGACCCGCAAGCGGGAGGTGGGCGCCGCGGCCGTCGTCGCCGCCGTGGCGGGCTATCCGCTGGTGGACCTGCTGTACCGGTGGTTCCCGCCGATCACCGTCTGGACCGGGATATCGCTGCTGGTGGCGGCGGTGCTGGAGGCGGGCTGGGCCTGGTACGTGCGGACCAAGATCGACGACGGCGAGATCGGCGCCGGGCCGGAACGGTTGCATCCGCTGACGGTGGCCCGCAGTGTGGCGATCGCCAAGGCGTCGGCCTGGATGGGTGCGCTGGTGCTGGGTTTCTGGCTCGCGGTGCTGGCCTATCTGTTGCCCCGACGGGCCGAACTGCACGTCGCCGCGGCGGACACCGGCGGCGCCGTGGTCGCCGCCGCGAGTGCGCTGGCCCTGCTCACCGCGGCGCTGTGGTTGCAGTACTGCTGCAGATCCCCGCAGGGTCCCGGGGATTCCGGCGGGTTAACCGGAAACCAAGCCGGGTGAGAATCGCCGGAGCGGGGCGACACGCGGATTGACCTCGTAGCGGTACAGTCGGCCCATGCTCGTCAGCGACGATGCGGTGGGGCGGCCACCCGTTTGCGGGCACCGACGCGATGAGGAGGAGCGGCGCAGATGACGTCCGTCCTGTCCCGCGGCCGGACCCCACGCGGTGTCCGACGGCCGGGCTGGGCTCTGCTGACGGCGTTGCTGGTGCTGGCGATCGCCGCGAGTTCGGCCCTGGTGTTCACCAGCCGGGTGGAGTTGCTCAAGCTCGCGGTCATCATGGCACTGTGGGCCGCGGTCGTCGCGGCGTTCGTGTCGGTGATCTACCGGCGGCAGAGCGATGTCGACCAGGCGCGGGCCCGTGACCTGAAACTCGTCTACGACCTGCAGTTGGACCGGGAGATATCGGCTCGCCGGGAATACGAGCTGACGGTGGAGTCACAGTTGCGGCGCGAACTCGCCTCCGAACTGCGGGCGCAGGCCGCTGACGAGGTCGCGGCGCTGCGCACCGAACTGGCCGCGCTGCGCGCCAACCTGGAGATTCTGTTCGACGCCGACCTGAGCGACCGGCCGGCGCTGGAGCAGGAGCGCACCACGGTCCGCGCCTACAGCGACTGGGCGCGCAACGAGAGCACCACGGAGACCCGGGTGACCCCGGCGGTCAGCTCGAAGTACACACCCGACCGGGCCGGTGAGACCGCCGAGAACCCGATCATCGACGTGCCGGAGGTGCGGATCCCCACCCCGCCGCCACCTCCGCCACCTCCGCCACCTGCGCCGCCGACCGCACCCGGCCGCGGCTCGCACCGCCGTGCGGCGGACGAAGAACCCGCGCAACCCGACGCCGGCCGCTGGGCCGGACCGGCGCAGCCCTACGTCGCACCGGAACCCCGCCGCGAACCGGCACCGCCACCGCCGCCACCGCCACCGCTGCCGGTTCCGCCGGTTCCGCCGCCGCCGCAGCTCGTCGAGCCGGCCGCATCGTCCGGTGCTGCCTGGAAACCGGTTGGTGCCGAAGGGGAGTGGCTGCCGCCGGGCACCCCCGGCAGCAACTGGACCCCCAGCCAACCCGAGCGGACCGGCCACCATCGATCCGAGAGCGCGCCCACCCCGCCGCCACCACCGCCCCCGCCGGTCGTGGAACCGCCGGCGCCGTCCCGGCATCGCCGGCGCGCCGACGAGGCGGAGGCCTTCAGCGGTCCGGCGCCCGGCTGGGAGCCGCCACCGGCGCCCCCGCAACCGGAACCGGCCCAGCCGTACCGGGGTGGTCGGCGTCGCGCCGAATCCCGACACGCCGCCGATGCCGTGGAGCAATCCGCCGGCGGCCCGGTCGGGCGGCACGCCGGACCCCCGCCCGTCGCACCCGCCCCGCCCGTCGAGGTCCCGGCGCCCAGCGCGTCCCGGCACTCCAACGGCGCCGAATCGGAGACCGACACCGGCGGCCAGTCGGTCGCCGACCTGCTGGCGCGGTTGCAGCCCGAGCCCGGTTCTGGTGGCCGGCGCCGCCGCGCCGAGTAGCCGCTGCGACCAACGTCACTCGCAGGTTCAACACCGATCGGGATAGACTCACCGGCGACCGTCCGGTACCCGCAACGCGGGACTGGAACGAAACCAAGAGAACCTGTGAGGTCGTCTGCGATGGTGCAGTTCGACGGTTTGCGGCCGGCCCGGCTCAAGGTCGGCGTCATCTCCGCCGGCCGGGTCGGCACCGCCCTGGGCGTCGCGCTGGAGCGCGCCGACCACGTCGTGGTGGCATGCAGCGCCATCTCCGAGGAATCCCAGCGGCGTGCCCGGCGCCGGCTGCCGGACACCCCGGTGCTGCCCGCCCACGAGGTGGCCGGCAGCGCCGAACTGCTGCTGCTGGCCGTCCCCGACACCGAACTGGCGCCGATGGTCGCCGGCCTGGCCGCCACCGCGGCGGTCCGGCCCGGGACGATCGTCGTGCACACCTCCGGTGCCAACGGCATCGGCGTGCTGGCGCCGCTGACCGAGCAGGGCTGCCTGCCGCTGGCCATCCACCCGGCGATGGCGTTCACCGGCGCCGACGAGGACATCGAGCGGCTGACCGAGAGCTGCTTCGGGATCACCGCCGCCGACGAGATCGGCTACGCCATCGCCGAGGCGCTGACCCTGGAGATCGGCGCCCAGCCGGTCCGGGTCGACGACAGCGCCCGGGTGCTCTACCACGCCGCGCTCTGCCACGGTGGCAACCACGTCGTCACCGTGATCGACGACGCGCTGGCCGCGTTGCGGGTGGCGCTGGCCGGCGACCCCGACGGCGTCGCCGAACGGGTGCTCGGGCCGCTGGTGCGGGCCGCGGTGGAGAACACCCTGCAGCACGGCCGGGCCGCCCTCACCGGCCCCATCGCCCGCGGCGACGCGGCCACCGTCGTCCGGCATCTCGCCGCGCTCAACGCTGCGGCACCGGAGCTGGCGGAGGCCTACCGGAGCACCGCGCTGCGCACCGCCCAGGCGGTGCACGCCGGCGACGACGTGCTGACGGTGCTGGCCCGGTGACGGCGCCGGCCGGCTCGCGCGCCTACACCGCGGGGGAGCTCAACGTCTACACCCGACCCGACGAGGTCGCCCGTGTCAGCCGGGCGCTGCGGGGCATCGGCCGCCGGGTGGTGCTGGTGCCGACCATGGGCGCCCTGCACGACGGGCACCTGGCCCTGGTGCGGGCGGCGCGGCAGGTGCCCGGTGCGGTGGTGGTGGTCTCGATCTTCGTGAACCCGCTGCAGTTCGGCGCCGGTGAGGACCTCGACGCCTACCCGCGCACCCTCGACGACGACCTGGCGCTGCTGCGCGACGCCGGGGTCGAGGTGGTGTTCACCCCGACCGCGGCGGCGATGTACCCCGACGGCCCGCGTACCGCGGTGCACGCCGGTCCGCTCGGCGACGAACTGGAGGGCGCGGCCCGCCCCGGGCACTTCGACGGGGTGCTGACCGTGGTGTGCAAGTTGCTGTCGATCGTGCGGCCGGACCGGGCGCTGTTCGGTGAGAAGGACTACCAGCAGCTGGTGCTGATCCGCCAGATGGTCGACGACCTCAATCTCGACGTCCAGGTGGTCGGCGTGCCGACCGTGCGGGAGACCGACGGCCTGGCGATGTCGTCGCGCAACCGCTACCTCGACCCGGCGCAGCGCGAAGCCGCCACCGCGCTGTCGGCGGCGCTGGCGGCCGGTGAGCATGCCGCCCCGGCCGGCGCGCAGGCCGTGCTGGACGCGGCGACCGCCACGCTGGCGGCGACGCCCGCCGTCGACGTCGACTACCTGCAGGTGCGCGGCACCGGTCTCGGACCGGCCCCGGTCAACGGACGCGGCCGGCTGCTGATCGCGGCCCGCGTCGGCACCACCCGGCTGCTCGACAATGCCGCCATCACACTCGGAACTCCCGAATAACACCGGAGGAATTGATGTTTCGGACGATGCTCAAGTCGAAGATCCACCGCGCCACCGTCACCCAGGCGGACCTGCACTACGTCGGCTCGGTGACCATCGACGCCGACCTGATGGATGCCGCCGACCTGCTGGAGGGTGAGCAGGTGACGATCGTCGACATCGACAACGGCAATCGGCTGGTCACCTACGCCATCACTGGGGAGCGCGGCACCGGCATCATCGGAATCAACGGCGCCGCAGCGCATCTGGTGCACCCCGGTGACCTGGTGATCCTGATCGCCTACGGGACGATGGCCGACGCCGAGGCCCGGGAGTACCAGCCCCGCATCGTCTTCGTGGATGCGAAGAACCAGCAGGTCGACCTGGGCAGCGATCCGGCGTTCGTGCCGGATGACGCCTCCGGCTTGCTTTCGCCTCGAAGCGTGGGGTAGCCGTGCTGCTGGCGATCGACGTCCGCAACACCCACACCGTGATCGGTCTGCTCACCGGTTCCGGTGAGCACGCGAACGTCGTGCAGCAGTGGCGGATTCGCACCGAAGCGGAGATCACCGCCGATGAACTGGCACTCACCCTCGACGGTCTGATCGGCGACGACGGCGAGCAGGTCACCGGCGCGGCGGCGCTGTCCACGGTGCCGTCGGTGCTGCACGAGGTGCGGGCCATGCTGGATCAGTACTGGCCCTCGGTGTCGTCGGTGTTGATCGAGCCGGGGGTGCGCACCGGCATCCCGCTGCTGGTCGACAACCCCAAGGAAGTCGGCGCGGACCGGATCGTCAACGCCCTGGCGGCGTTTCACAAGTTCCAGACCGCGGCCATCGTCATCGACTTCGGCTCGGCGATCTGCGTCGACGTGGTCTCGGCCAAGGGCGAGTTCCTCGGCGGCGCCATCGCCCCCGGGGTGCAGATCTCCTCGGATGCGGCCGCCGCTCGGTCGGCGGGGCTGCGCCGCGTCGAGCTGACCCGGCCCCGGTCGGTGATCGGCAAGAACACCGTCGAGTGCATGCAGGCCGGCGCGCTGTTCGGGTTCGCCGGGCTGGTCGACGGTCTGGTGCGGCGCATCCTCGACGACGGCGTCGTCACCGGCGACGTCACCGTGGTGGCCACCGGGCACACCGCCCCGCTGCTGCTGCCCGACCTGCAGACCGTTGACCACTACGACGCCAACCTCACCCTGGACGGCCTGCGCCTGGTGTACGAGCGCAACCGGGACAGCCAGCGCGGGCGGTTGCGGCCGGCGCGCTGAGCGCCGTCTTCGCGTCCGAGGGGTTCATCTAAGCTGGCAGGTCGTGAGCTCCGCCGACGCACCCACCCCAGCCGCCGAATCTGACCTCCCCGAGCAGTTCCGGATCCGCCGGGACAAACGGGCCCGGCTGCTGGACGAGGGCCGCGACCCCTACCCGGTTTCCGTGGCCCGCACCCACACGCTGGCCGAGGTGCGGGCGAAGTACCCGGAGCTTCCCGTCGACACCGCCACCGGTGACGTCGTCGGCATCGCCGGCCGGGTGGTGTTCGCCCGGAACTCCGGCAAGCTGTGCTTCGCCACCCTGCAGGAGGGCGACGGCACCCAGTTGCAGGCGATGATCAGCCTGGCCGGGGTCGGCGAGGAGTCCCTGGAAGCCTGGAAGGCCGACGTCGACCTCGGCGACATCGTGTTCGTGCACGGCGAGGTGATCAGTTCCCGCCGCGGTGAGCTCTCGGTGCTCGCCGACTCCTGGCAGTTGGCCTCCAAGGCGTTGCGGCCGCTGCCGGTCGCGCACAAGGAGATGAGCGAAGAGTCCCGGGTGCGCCAGCGGTACGTCGACCTGATCGTGCGCCCGGAGGCCCGCCAGGTGGCCCGGCAGCGCATTCAGGTGATCCGAGCGGTCCGCCATGCGCTGGAGCGGCGCGGCTTCCTGGAGGTGGAGACGCCGATGCTGCAGACGCTGGCCGGCGGCGCCGCGGCCCGGCCGTTCGTCACGCATTCCAACGCCCTCGACGCCGACCTTTACCTGCGAATCGCGCCGGAGCTGTTCTTGAAGCGGTGCATAGTGGGCGGCTTCGACCGGGTCTTCGAACTCAATCGGGTGTTCCGAAACGAAGGAGCGGATTCCACGCATTCGCCGGAGTTCTCAATGCTGGAGACCTACCAGGCCTACGGCACCTACGACGATTCGGCGACCGCGACCCGCGAGATTATTCAGGAGGTCGCCGACGAGGCGATCGGCACCCGGCAGCTGCCGATGCCGGACGGCAGCGTCTACGACATCGACGGGGAATGGGCGTCGCTGGAAATGTATCCGTCGCTGTCGGCGGCGCTCGATGAGGAGATCACGCCGGCTACCGGCGTCGACCGGCTGTGGGCGATCGCCGACGGCCTGAATGTGGAGATCCCCACCGACCGCGGGTACGGGCACGGCAAGCTGATCGAGGAACTGTGGGAGCACGCCGTCGGCCATCAATTGACCGCGCCCACCTTCGTCCGCGATTTCCCGGTCGAGACGACGCCGTTGACCAGGCAGCACCGTAGCGTGGCGGGCGTCACCGAGAAATGGGACCTGTACATGCGCGGCGTCGAACTGGCGACCGGGTACTCCGAACTCGTCGACCCGGTGGTGCAGCGGGAGCGGTTCGCCGCCCAGGCGCGTGCGGCGGCGGCCGGCGACGACGAGGCAATGCTGCTTGACGAGGACTTTCTCGCCGCGATGGAGTACGCCATGCCGCCGTGCACCGGCACTGGAATGGGCATTGATCGCCTGCTGATGGTGCTGACCGGACTGTCAATTAGGGAAACGGTTTTGTTCCCGATTGTTCGCCGACACACCAACTGAACAGGCTGGTCGGGTGGTTGTGTTGAAGCAACCGAATATTTATGGCACATTGGTTGACGGGGCCGAATCCGCATCAGTCTTCCGCACAGCATGTGCGCATCAACGTTAACTAAGGGGTGAGCCAGTGGCGAAAAAAGTGACCGTCACCTTGATCGATGATTTCGATGGTGAGGGTGCCGCCGACGAAACGGTGGAATTCGGCGTCGACGGAGTCACCTACGAGATCGACCTTTCGAGCAAGAATGCGGCGAAACTGCGCGCCGAGCTGAAGAAGTGGGCCGACGCGGGCCGTCGCGTCGGCGGCCGTCGGCGCGGCCGGTCCGGTGAGGGCCGGCGCGGGACCATCGACCGCGAGCAGAGCGCGGCGATCCGGGAGTGGGCGCGGCGCAACGGACACAATGTGTCGACCCGCGGGCGCATCCCGGCGGACATCATCGACGCGTTCCACGCGGCGACCTAAAAACACGCACGGCAGAACGACCGGTCCGGCCGCCGCGAGGCGACGCCGGGCCGGTCGTTTTCGCTTCCAGCGAACCGGTCCGCGGCCCGAATTGGAAACGATTCCGGATTTCCCGACGTTGCGACAGGCGTACCGGTCCGGGCCGTTTTATGCGCGTGTGCGCACCTGTCCCGTCCGGCGCACAACGCAAGTGGCCGCCTACTACAGTGGATGGCACCGATGTTGAGGGAGAGCAGGTAACCGCCGATGTTCGAGAGATTCACCGACCGAGCGCGTCGGGTTGTCGTCCTGGCCCAAGAAGAGGCCCGGATGCTCAACCACAACTACATCGGCACCGAGCACATCCTGCTCGGGCTGATCCACGAGGGCGAAGGCGTCGCCGCCAAGTCGCTGGAATCGCTGGGCATCTCGCTGGAAGGCGTGCGCAGCCAGGTCGAGGAGATCATCGGCCAGGGGCAGCAGGCGCCGTCCGGCCACATCCCGTTCACGCCGCGCGCCAAGAAGGTGCTGGAGCTTTCGCTGCGCGAGGCGCTGCAGCTCGGCCACAACTACATCGGCACCGAGCACATTCTGCTCGGCCTGATTCGTGAGGGCGAGGGCGTCGCCGCGCAGGTGCTGGTGAAGCTCGGCGCCGACCTGACCCGGGTCCGCCAGCAGGTGATCCAGCTGCTCAGCGGCTACCAGGGCAAGGAGACCGCCGAGGCGGGCACCGGCGGCCGCGGCGGCGAGTCCGGCAGCCCGTCGACGTCGCTGGTCCTCGACCAGTTCGGCCGCAACCTGACCGCGGCGGCCGCCGAGGGCAAGCTCGACCCGGTGATCGGCCGCGAGAAGGAAATCGAGCGGGTCATGCAGGTGCTGTCCCGGCGCACCAAGAACAACCCGGTGCTGATCGGTGAGCCCGGCGTCGGCAAGACCGCCGTCGTCGAAGGGCTGGCCCAGGCCATCGTGCACGGCGAGGTCCCCGAGACGCTGAAGGACAAGCAGCTCTACACCCTGGACCTGGGTTCGCTGGTCGCCGGCAGCCGCTACCGCGGTGACTTCGAGGAGCGCCTGAAGAAGGTGCTCAAGGAGATCAACACCCGCGGCGACATCATCCTGTTCATCGACGAGTTGCACACGCTCGTCGGGGCCGGTGCCGCCGAGGGCGCGATCGACGCCGCCTCCATCCTCAAGCCGAAGCTGGCCCGCGGTGAGCTGCAGACCATCGGCGCCACCACGCTCGACGAGTACCGCAAGTACATCGAGAAGGACGCCGCCCTGGAGCGCCGGTTCCAGCCGGTGCAGGTCGGGGAGCCGTCGGTGGAGCACACCATCGAGATCCTCAAGGGGCTGCGGGACCGCTACGAGGCCCACCACCGGGTCTCGATCAGTGACGCCGCGATCGTCGCCGCCGCCACCCTGGCCGACCGCTACATCAACGACCGGTTCCTGCCGGACAAGGCGATCGACCTGATCGACGAGGCCGGCGCCCGGATGCGAATCCGCCGGATGACCGCGCCGCCGGACCTGCGCGAGTTCGACGAGAAGATCGCCGACGCCCGCCGGGAGAAGGAATCGGCGATCGACGCGCAGGACTTCGAGAAGGCCGCCAACCTGCGGGACCGGGAGAAGCAGCTGGTCGCGCAGCGCGCCGAGCGGGAGAAGCAGTGGCGCTCCGGTGACATGGACGTCGTCGCCGAGGTCGACGACGAGCAGATCGCCGAGGTGCTGGGCAACTGGACCGGCATCCCGGTGTTCAAGCTGACCGAGGCCGAGACCACCCGACTGCTGCGGATGGAAGACGAGCTGCACAAGCGGATCATCGGCCAGACCGACGCCGTCAAGGCCGTCTCCAAGGCGATCCGCCGCACCCGGGCCGGGCTGAAGGACCCCAAGCGTCCGTCCGGGTCGTTCATCTTCGCCGGCCCGTCCGGCGTCGGGAAGACCGAGCTGTCCAAGGCGCTCGCGGAGTTCCTGTTCGGCGACGACGACGCGCTGATCCAGATCGACATGGGCGAGTTCCACGACCGGTTCACCGCCTCCCGGCTGTTCGGCGCGCCCCCCGGGTACGTCGGCTACGAGGAGGGCGGCCAGCTCACCGAGAAGGTGCGGCGCAAGCCGTTCAGTGTGGTGCTGTTCGACGAGATCGAGAAGGCGCACCAGGAGATCTACAACAGCCTGCTGCAGGTGCTCGAGGACGGCCGGCTCACCGACGGTCAGGGCCGCACGGTCGACTTCAAGAACTGCGTGCTGATCTTCACCTCCAACCTGGGCACCTCCGACATCTCCAAGGCCGTCGGGCTGGGCTTCACCCAGGGCGGTGGGGAGAACAACTACGAGCGGATGAAGCTCAAGGTCAACGACGAGCTGAAGAAGCACTTCCGGCCCGAGTTCCTCAACCGGATCGACGACATCATCGTCTTCCACCAGCTCAGCCAGGACGAGATCATCCAGATGGTCGATCTGATGATCGGCCGGGTCGCCAAGCAGCTGCGGGCCAAGGACATGGAGATCGAGCTGACCGAGAAGGCGAAGTCGCTGCTGGCCAAGCGTGGTTTCGACCCGGTGCTCGGGGCGCGTCCGCTGCGGCGCACCATCCAGCGGGAGATCGAGGACCAGCTGTCCGAGAAGATCCTGTTCGAGGAGCTCGGTCCCGGTCAGCTGGTCACCGTCGACGTGGAGAACTGGGACGGCGAGGGCGCGCACGAGAACGCGGTGTTCACCTTCGCCGGGAGCAAGAAGCCGGCCCAGGAGTCCGCGGCGGACCTCGCGCAGGCGGGCGCACCGGCCGGCGAGTAGTGGGGCTGCCGGCGGGGCCTAGTGCTTCGCCGGCAGCAGCGCGAACGCCTGCCGGGCGACCTGCAGCATCCAGCTGCCGACGCTCTTTCCGTGGTCCCGGTCCCAGTTGAGCTGGAAGCTGACCACCCACGGCTGACCGCCACGGTCGATGGCGTACCAGCTGAACGTCAGGTCGCCGGGGAGCCCACCGGCTTTGGCGCCCACGTACGGCCACTGCTCACGGCTCAGGTCGATGCCGCGCACCGCGGACAGGATCTCCCGGACCGGTGCGGCCGCGCCGGTGGCGCCGCGCTGCAGTGCGACGTGCACCCGGCAGATGTCCGCGGCGCTGCCGTACCACTCCGCCCCGTACTTCGACGCCGGCACATGCGCGCGGAGCGGGTCCGGGTCATACGGGCGGGAATCGGCGTCTTTCAGCAGCGCCGCCCGTTGCTGCGGTGAGCCGTGCTGCCACTGCTCCCGCAGATCCGGTTTGCCCCAGCCGATCGAGAACATCTCGTACATGGTGGGAAACGGCGTCATCGCGGCCGGGTCGTGGTGGCCGGCGACGGCCAGCGCGTGCTCGACGGCGCGCTTCCCGACCCGGCCGATCAGCAGATCAGTGGCCATGTTGTCGCTGGTGGCGATCATCTTCTCGGCGGCGGTCCGCACCGAGACGTGCGCCCCGTCGGGCAGTTCCTCCAGCCCCGAGGAGCCGACGACCTTCGCGCGGCCGGTGATCGTCAGCGGATCGTCCCAGGACACCCGGTGCGCCTTCACCTCGTCGGCCACCGCCAGCAACACGTACAGCTTGAAGATCGACGCGAGCGGCAGCGGCTGCGTGGTGTTGACGCCCGCCACCGGCTTGCACACCCCGCCGTCGACCCGGGCCGCCTGGTAGGAATACCGGGCTCCCGTGCGGCTCAGCACGGTGTCGACGTCGTGCCAGGAGCGGATCCGCGGCGGCTCCGTCGACGGTTTGAACGTCTCCACCATCCCGGCGTCGTCGGTGCGGATCTTGATGTTCTGCCGGGCGCCGTAGGACGTCATCAGGTGCAGGGTGGCGGTGCCGGCGCCGATGTCGACGCTGGAAACCCGGAACGGGCGGTCCCACCACAGCGACTCCATGGTGGTCACCACCTGATCCACCTTGGCCGGTGCGGCCAGCGTGCGCACCCCGACCGGGCCGATCGGCCAGTCCGAGTTGAGCATGTCCATCGTCTGCTTGGCGCGCAGACCCGGCGCGGTGGTCACCGGTATCGAGACGCCGGTCTCCGCCGACTCCGGTGGCAGTGCGGGGGAGGGGGCGCAACCGGCGGCGGGGACGGCCGCCACCAGGACGGCGACCGTGCATACCGCGAGGTGGCGCCGCACCCGGTTACGCCTGAGCGGCGGTTCCGGCAACGTCGAGCACGACCTCGAACTCCATGCTGCCGGCGCCGGTCGACACCGGCTTCCCGTAACCGCTGTGCGCGGCCGCCGAGTGGTCGCGCACCCACGCTTCGTACGCCTCGTCGGACTCCCACTGGGTCACCACGAAGTAGCGGTCCTCGCCCTTCACCGGACGCAGCAGCTGAAAGCCCTGGAAGCCAGGGGAGTTCTCCACCGTTCCGGCCCGATCGGCGAATCGCTTCTCCAGCTCGGGGCCGGCGCCTTCGGGGACGGAGATTGCGTTGATCTTCACCACTGACATGCGGTTAGGCTACCGTGCCCGCTGTGCCGACCACACCGCCCGACCTCCTGACCTATCGCGGCGGGACCGGCGAACCGGTGATCCTCGTCCACGGGCTGATGGGCCGCGGCAGCACCTGGTCGGATCAACTGCCGTGGCTGACTTCGCTGGGCGCGGTCTACACCTACGACGCCCCGTGGCACCGCGGTCGCGACGTGGCCGACCCCCACCCGGTCTCCACCGAGCGGTTCGTCGCCGACCTGGCCCCCGCCGTGACGGCGCTGGATGTCCCGGTGCGGCTGGTCGGGCATTCGATGGGCGGGCTGCACGCCTGGTGCCTGGCCGCCGAGCATCCCGAACTGGTGTCGAAGCTGGTGGTCGAGGACATGGCGCCCGACTTCCGGGGCCGCACCACCGGGCCGTGGGAGCCGTGGGCGCACGCGCTGCCGGTCGAGTTCGACTCCGCCGAGCAGATCATCGCCGAGTTCGGCGACGTTGCGGGACGCTATTTCCTGGCGGCGTTCGACCGCACCCCGACCGGCTGGCGACTGCACGGCCAGATGGCGCGCTGGATCGAGATCGCCGCCGAATGGGGCACCCGCGACTACTGGTCGCAGTGGCGCGCCGTGCAGGCGCCCACCCTGCTGATCGAGGCGGGCAATTCGGTGACGCCGCCTGGGCAGATGCGCCGGATGCATGAGATCGGTTGCCGCAGTGAGTATCTGCTGGTGCCGGAAGCGGGCCACCTGGTGCACGACGACGCGCCGGCGGTCTACCGCGACGCGGTCGTGGCGTTCCTGTCCTGACCGG
Source organism: Mycolicibacter acidiphilus (assembly GCF_018455725.1). Lineage (GTDB taxonomy): Bacteria > Actinomycetota > Actinomycetes > Mycobacteriales > Mycobacteriaceae > Mycobacterium > Mycobacterium acidiphilum. Next base: position 85,816 of record NZ_JAHCLR010000007.1, on the reverse strand, counting down.
GCAGCGCGAACCTGCCGTCGGCGGTGCGCTCGGCCAGTCCGTCGGCGAGCAGTGCGGCCAGGGCGCGCTCACGCTGCACGTCGTCGGCCGGCCACGCCACGTCCAGTTCGGCCCTGGTGACCGGGGTTGCGCTGTCCCGCAACACATCCAGCAGCCGGCCGCGCACCTGACGGTCGGTGCCGGCGTAACGCTGGGCGGGGCGCCGGGGTGCGGTGCCCGCCGGTCGCCCGGCGACATGCCAGGCGCAGGAATCCCGCAGCGGGCACACCGCGCACTGCGGTGCCCGGGCCGTGCACACCAGCGCACCGAGTTCCATCAACGCCGCTGAGAAGCGGGCCGCGCGGGCGTCGGGCGGCAGCAGTGCCGCCGCGTCGGCGTGGTCCCGGACTGTTGCCGGCGGACCGGCGTCGGCGAGTCCGTGCACGGCGCGGGCCACCACCCGGCGAACGTTGGTGTCCACCACCGGGACTCGTCTGCCGTAGGCAAAACAGGCCACCGCCCGGGCGGTGTACGCGCCGACGCCGGGCAGTCGCTGCAGGGCGTCGACGTCGTCGGGAACCACGCCGGCATGCTCGCGGACGATCACCTCCGCCGCCTCGTGCAGCCGCACGGCCCGGCGCGGGTAGCCCAGCTTGCCCCAGGCCCGCAGCAGATCGGCCCGGCAGGCGGCCGCGGTCGCCGCCGGCGTCGGCCAGCGCGTCACCCAGTCGGTCCAGGTCGGCAGCACCCGCGCCACCGGCGTTTGCTGCAGCATGAACTCACTGACCAGGATCTGCCACGGGGTGACATCGGCGGCCCGCCACGGCAGTTCCCGCTCGGCGCGGTCGAACCAGCCGAGCAGGGCGTCGGGGTCGACGCTCATCGAACGCCTGTCGGACGGGCAGGGCAGAATGGCGACCATGCCCAACTCGAACCCGATATCCGCGTGGAAGGCACTCAGGGAGGGTAACGAGCGCTTCGTCGCCGGTGAACCCGCCCATCCCAGCCAGGACGTCGCCCGGCGGGCGGCGCTCACCGACGGCCAGAAGCCGACCGCGGTGGTGTTCGGCTGCGGTGACAGCCGGGTGGCCGCCGAACTCATCTTCGACCAGGGCCTCGGCGACATGTTCGTGGTGCGCACCGCGGGCCACGTGCTCGACTCGGCCGTGCTGGGCTCGATCGAGTTCGGGGTGGCGGTGCTCAACGTGCCGCTGATCGTGGTGCTCGGCCACGACAGCTGCGGCGCGATCAAGGCGACGCTGGCGGCCCTCGACGAGGGTGCGGTCCCCGGCGGCTACCTGCGGGACGTCGTCGAGAAGGTGACGCCGTCGGTCCTGCTGGGTCGCCGGGAGGGACTGACGGCGGTCGACGAGTTCGAGACCCGGCACGTCAACGAGACCGTCGCCCAGTTGGCGGCCCGCTCCACGGTGATCGCCGAGCGGATCGCGGCGGGCACCCTGGCCGTCGTCGGCGCCACCTACCACCTGGCCGACGGCCGGGTGAGCGCCCGCGAGCATCTGGGGAACATCGGCGAATAGTCCCCGACGGTTGGCGAGGCTCGACGTAGGAGAGCCGAAGCCGGACCGGCGGATAGTCCCCCAAGGTCACGAAGCGGGAACGACACGCCGACAGCGGTCGGACGACTCGCGGTGAGCTCGACTTACCGTGGGAACGTGCTGGATTTGGAACCGCAGGGACCGTTGCCGTCGCAGATCTACTGGCGGCGCCGTGGCTTGGCAGTGGGCATCGGGGTGCTGGTGATCGCCATCGTGTCGGCGATCATCTTCGCCGTCGTGCACACCAGCGCCGGCGCCGACAGCACCGCCACGAACAAGTCGGCCCAGCACGGCCTCAAGGACGGGGCCGCGCCGGGTCCCGAGGAGGTCAAGACGCCGGTGGTGCCGCCGGCGGCGCAGGCGCCGGAGCCCTCGGTCACCCCGACCGCCGCGGTCAACCCGCCGCCGGTGCTCAAGGAGGGCGACGACTGCCCCGACTCGACGCTGGCCGTCAAGGGCCTGACCAACCAGCCGCAGTACAGCGTCGGCGAGCAGCCCCAGTTCACGATGGTCGTCACCAACATCGGCCTGGTCGGCTGCAAGCGGGATGTGGGTGCGGCTGTGCTGGCCGCCTATGTCTACTCGCTGGACAACCAGCGGCTGTGGTCGAACCTGGACTGCGCGCCGTCCAACGAGACGCTGGTCAAGACGTTCAACCCGGGCGAGCAGGTGACGACGACGGTCACCTGGACCGGGATGGGGTCGGCGCCGCAGTGCCCGCTGCCGCGGCAGCCGATCGGGCCGGGCACCTACAACCTCGTCGTTCAACTGGGGAACCTGCGTTCGGCGACGGTGCCGTTCATCCTGGCGGAACCCGCACCGGACGGACCGCCGCCGGGCGAGGGGCAGCCGGGGCAAGAGGCCCCGCCGGGCAACTGAGCTCAGGCCAGCCGGTCGGAGACGGCGAACTCCATCATCTGCGACAGACCCTGCCGGACATGCCGTGCCCAGGCGGTGCCGATCCCCTCGACGGCCTGCAGATCGTCGGTGCTGGCGGCCAGCAGGCTCGGCAGGGTGCCGAACGTCTGCACCAGCACGTCGGCGTGGGCGAACTGCAGACCCGGGATGTGGGCGAGCGCCCGGTAACCGCGCGGGCAGACCGTTGAGTCCTGCGCCGCGGCCGTCGCCGGGTAGCCGAGGGTCTTCGCCAGCACCGTGAGGTCGAGCAGGTCGGTGTCCGACAGGGCTTGCAGCGCGTCCAGGACGGCCTGCACCTGCCGTTTGGACAGCGGTTTGGGGTTGGCGTGGTAGTCGCGCACCAGCAGCTCCTGCGCGGCGTCGTTGCCGCCGAGCAGTTCGTCGAGCTGCAGTTGCAGCTGCCGCCCGTCGGTGCCCGCCTCGATCACGTCGTTGCCGATCACGATGCCGATCCGGCGGACCTGCTCCAGCCGCTGCACCACGGTCGTCACGTCGCGCAGGGTGGCGAGCCCTTCGATCGCAGCCCGGGACAGCTGCCGGCTGACGTCGTCGCGGCGGGTGCGGTATCGCTCCAGCGTCGCTATCGCCTGGTTGGCGCGGGAGAGGATCGTCGCCGAGTCGGTCAGCACATGGCGGTCGCCGCCGACGTAGAGGGTGACGATGTTCATCGAGTGGCTGACCGAGACGACCGGCAGCCCGGTCTGGATGGCGGTGCGCTCCGCGGACCGGTGCCGGGTGCCGGACTCCTCGGTGGGGATCGACGGGTCCGGCACCAGCTGCACGTTGGCGCGCAGGATGCGGCAGCCGTCGGTGGAGAGCACCACGGCGCCGTCCATCTTCGACAGTTCGCGCAGCCGGGTGGGGGCGTAGCGCACGTCGAGCGCGAACCCGCCGTCGCAGATGGTCTCGACGACGCTGTCGTAGCCGAGCACGATCAACGCACCGGTCTTCCCGCGCAGGATGAGCTCCAGGCCGTCGCGCAGCGGCGCCCCTGGCGCCAGCCGGGCGACGGCCTCCCGCAACTCAGGGTTCACAAACGCCCATTCTGCCCCGCAGGACCGGGTTCATGCGGACGGTCGAGCAGATGCAGCGGCGCCGGCCGGGCACGGTGTTCGGCAAGGTCGAGCAGGTGGCGCAGCGCCGTCACGATGTTCGGGGCGGGCACCGTGTGCAGCTCGCCCACCCGCGGCGGGGCGCCCGGCGGTGTCAGCGCGGTGGTGAAGCCGAGCCGAGCGGCTTCGGTCAGCCGGCGGTCCATCCCGCTGACCGGCCGCAGATCGCCGGCCAGTCCCACCTCTCCGACCACCACCGTCGTCGCCGGCAGCGGCAGGTCGGCGTAGGCGGAGGCCAGCGCGATCGCGACGGCCAGATCCGTCGACGGGTCGGTGAGCCGCATGCCGCCCACCGTGGACAGATAGATGTCGCCGGCGCCGATCGGCAGCGAGGCGTGCTTGTCGAGCACCGCGGTGATCATGGCGGACCGGGCGTGGTCGATGCCGCTGACCGCACGGCGCGGAGTCCCGCTCGACGGGGTGGCCAGCAGGGCCTGCACCTCCCCGATCAGCGGGCGCTTGCCGTCCAGTGCCACGGTGATGGCGGTGCCGGCCACCGGTTCGCTGCGGCGTTCCAGGAACAGCCCGGACGGGTCGGTGACCGCTTCGATGCCGGTGTCGTGCAGCAGGAAGCAGCCGACCTCGTCGGTGCCGCCGAACCGGTTCTTCACCGCCCGGACCATCCGCAGGACGGCGTTGCGGTCGCCGTCGAAGTGCAGCACCACGTCGACCAGGTGCTCCAACGACCGCGGGCCGGCGATGGCGCCGTCCTTGGTGACGTGCCCGACCAGCACCAACGCCACCCCGGAGGTCTTCGCCGCCGCGGTCAGGGCGGCCGTCACCGCGCGCACCTGCGTGACGCCGCCGATCACGCCGTCGGTCTCGGTGGCCGCCACCGTCTGCACCGAGTCGACCACCACCAGCGTCGGCCGGACCGCCTCGAGGTGGCCCAGCACGGTCCGCAGGTCCGACTCGGCGGCCAGGTAGATCTCGTCATGACTGCATCCGGTGCGCTCGGCCCGCAACCGGATCTGCCCGGCGGACTCCTCGCCGGAGATGTACAGGGCGCGCCGTCCGGCCTGTGCCCAGCGATGCGCGACCTCCAGCAGCAGCGTCGATTTGCCGACGCCCGGATCACCGGCCAGCAGTGTCACCGAGCCCGGCACCAGGCCACCGCCCAGCACCCGGTCGAGTTCGTCGACCCCGGTCGGTTGGGGTTGCGCGCAGCCCGGCGCGATGGAGCTGATCGGGACCGCGGGCCGCTCCGGTGCCGCCGCCCGCAGGCCGGTGGCGCCGGCCCCGCTCAGCGGGGCGACCTCGGCGATGCCGCCCCAGTCCCCGCACTCCGGGCACCGACCAACCCATTTGGCGGTGCTGTGCCCGCACTGCGAGCACCGGTACAGGGAACGAGCTTTTGCCACCCGCTGACCGTAGCGGGCGAGTCCGACAGGCGGTGTGCGACGCGACTAGTGGTGCGAGGCGCCCTCAGCCGAGATCGGCACGGCCAGCTTGATCTCCCCGGCCCGCTTGAAGTCGAAGGTGAAGTCGTAAGTGAGGCCGTTGCTGATCGGCTTGTCCAGCGTCAGTGTGGCCGCACCGGCCGAGGTGTTGTCCGCACCGCGCGACTGCTTCGGGGTGGCCGGCGCCGCCGTCAGATCCGAGGCGACCGGAGCGCTGACGACCAGCACGCCGCCGGCGGGCAGCGACTTGCTGCCGGTCACCGAGACCTTGCCGACCGCGCTGGTGATGCCGGTCAGCTCGTCGGCTTCGCTCAACGACTGGTTGCTGGCGACGAACACCAGGTCCACGGTGTCGCCGGGCTTCAGCGCATCGCCGGTCTGCACCGCCTGGATGCGCACGTCGCGCAACGCGAGGTCGCCGACGGTGGCCGCCGACCCGTTGACGGCGGAGGCCTGGTCGGTGGTCTGCGAGATCTGCCCGGTGCCGCACCCGGCCAGCGCCGCGGTGGCGAACAAGCCGATCGCAGCTGCACTGCACGCCCTGTTGAACCGGTTCACTTGCGGCCTCCTGCTAAACGGTCGAAACGATGGTCGCAGCGAGCCGGTTAGCGTGTCGCCGCAGCATATTGACTATGCACTGTAGTAGCACGCCCGCGCCGGCGATAGCGCAGGGTTGCCGCCGACGGCGTGGTTGCTGGGCGCGGGGAAAGCCGGCTCCCCGGCGGCCCGGAAGGGGTTGTCGGCAGCACGGTTTAGGCTCGGTGTCAACCCCCCGCCGGGGTCTGCGATACCCCTGACCTGCACCGTTGTTCCCCGGGTGGTTGAGCGGCATGTTAGGATGGGTCAGCGAAAGGGGCTCGAATCAGATGATCTTTAAGGTCGGAGACACCGTCGTATATCCACACCACGGTGCAGCGTTAATCGAGGCGATTGAAACCCGGACCATCAAAGGCGAGCAGAAGGAATACCTCGTCCTGAAGGTGGCTCAAGGCGACCTCACCGTTCGCGTCCCCGCTGAAAACGCAGAATACGTCGGTGTCCGCGACGTCGTCGGACAGGAAGGCCTGGACAAGGTCTTCCAGGTGCTGCGCGCACCGCACACCGAGGAGCCGACCAACTGGTCGCGTCGGTACAAGGCCAACCTGGAGAAGCTCGCCTCCGGTGACGTGCACAAGGTCGCCGAGGTCGTTCGCGACCTGTGGCGCCGGGACCAGGAGCGTGGACTGTCCGCCGGCGAGAAGCGGATGCTGGCCAAGGCTCGGCAGATCCTGGTGGGCGAGTTGGCGCTGGCGGAGAACACCGACGACGCCAAGGCCGAGACCATCCTCGACGAGGTTCTGGCCGCGGCCTCCTAGATCACCCGGAGAAGTTCCTTGACGGGCACCGTCGCGGTCGTTCCGGCCGCGGGGTCCGGTCAGCGGCTGGCCGTCGGCGTTCCCAAGGCGTTCTGCCCGCTCGGCGGGCAAACGCTGGTCGAACGCGCGGTAGCCGGCCTGCTGGCGTCCGGGGTCGTCGATCGGGTCGTGGTGGCGGTGCCCGCCGACCGCACCGATGAGGCCACCCTGCTGCTCGGTAAGCGGGCGATCGTCGTCGCCGGAGGCGCGGAACGGGTCGAATCGGTGCGCCTGGCACTGCAGGCCGTGCCGGAATCACGGTTCGTGCTGGTGCACGATGCAGCGCGGCCGCTGACACCCCCGGCACTGATCGTCCGCGTCGTCGAGGCGCTGCAGGCCGGGCACCCCGCCGTGGTGCCGGCGCTGCCGGTGGTGGACACGATCAAGGCCGTCGACGCCAACGGCGCCGTGCTCGGCACCCCGGAGCGTGCCGGTCTGCGGGCGGTGCAGACACCGCAGGGCTTCCAGACCGAACTGCTGTTGCGCGCCTACCAGCGCGCCGGCACCGGCACGTTCACCGATGACGCCTCACTGGTGGAGCAGGTCGGCGGTCAGGTGCAGGTGGTCGACGGTGACCCGCTGGCCTTCAAGATCACCGACCGGATGGATCTGCTGCTGGCCGAGACGGTCGTGGCCGGGTGAGCGGGCTGCCGCGGGTCGGGCTGGGCACCGACGTGCACCCGATCGAGCCGGGGCGCCCGTGCTGGCTGCTGGGTCTGCTGTTCGACGGCGCGGGCGGCTGTGCCGGGCACTCCGACGGCGATGTCGCCGCCCACGCGCTCTGCGACGCGCTGCTGTCCGCGGCCGGCCTGGGCGACCTGGGGGCGGTGTTCGGCGTCGACGATCCCCGCTGGGCGGGTGTGACGGGTGCGGTGATGCTCGGCCATGTCCGGGATCTGCTCGCCGAGGCCGGTTTCGCGATCGGCAACGCCGCGGTGCAGGTGATCGGCAACCGGCCGAAGATCGGGCCGCGCCGTGCCGAGGCGCAGGAGTTGCTGTCGGGTCTGCTCGGCGCCCCGGTGTCGGTGTCGGCGACGACGACGGACGGGCTCGGCCTGACCGGGCGCGGGGAGGGGCTGGCGGCGATCGCCACCGCCCTGGTGGTGCCGGTTTAGCCGGTCAGCACCAGCCGAAGGCGGTGAGTGCGCCGCAGGTGGCCATGCCGCCGGTGTCCAGGCCCAGGTTGACGTGGTCCCCGACGTCGCCGAGCGCCTCGGTCAGCGCGGTCACGTCGGGCACGAAGCCGCCGTCGAAGGCGGGTGTCGCCGCGGCTGAACCGGCGTCGAGCACCGACGCTGCGGCCGGTGCGGCCTCGGCCAGCGATGCCGGGTCGGCGTCCGGATTCGGGATGTCGCCGGGAACCAGGCCCAGCGTGGCGGGCAGGTTCGGGTCGACGGCCGCAGCAGAACCGGAGGAGGACAGCCCGGCCTCGTGCTCCTGGACGGCCTTCTCCACCATGCCCGGCAGTTGGTTCGCCAGCATCGGGGCGCCCATCACGGGGATGTACGCGGCGTACATCGGGCCCATCATCGCCATCGAGCTGCCGATCGAGCTGCCCATCGAACCCAGGGAGCCGAGCCCGCCGAGACCGCCGAGCGCGGGAGCCGGGGCGGCTGCTGCGCCTGGGTCGTCGTTGGCGGCCGGGGCCGCTCCGGGGGGAGAGTTCGGGTCCTCGGCGGTCGGGGCCGGGGCGTGCACCTTCGGCGGCAGCAGGGACTCGGCCGCCGACTCGGGGCCGTCCGTCGTCGCCGGGGCGGTCGCCGCGGTGAGGTCACCGGTGTTCACCGGGGCCGGCGCCTGCTCGTCATTCGGGGCGGCATGCCCGACCGCCGCGCCCGCCACGGCCAGTGCCGCCAGCAGCGTCCCAGAAGCGATCGTCATCCTCATGCCCACGGGCGCACTATATGCGTAACCGCCGTCACTCGTCCACTGATCCGCGACGACCTGCCACTTACCGTCGACGCAAGACCACCGGGCGTGCCGCAGCCCGCCGCACCGCCCTCACCGACGCTTCTGTATTTGCGCTGCTGCCCGCCCGGTAAGCTGGCACGTCGTGACCGATCGCCCCAGCCTGCGACTGCATGACACGGCAACCGGCGCCGTGCGTGACTTCGTTCCGCTGCGGCCCGGGCACGCCTCCATCTATCTGTGCGGCGCCACCGTGCAGGCCGCCCCGCACATCGGCCACGTCCGCAGCGGTGTCGCGTTCGACGTGCTGCGCCGCTGGCTGACCGCGCGCGGCTACGACGTGGCGTTCGTCCGCAATGTCACCGACATCGACGACAAGATCCTCACCAAGGCCGCCGCTGCCGGTCGGCCCTGGTGGGAGTGGGCCGCCACCTACGAGCGGGCCTTCACCGCCGCCTACGACGCCCTGGGCGTGCTGCCGCCGTCGGTCGAGCCCCGTGCCACCGGCCACGTCACCCAGATGGTCGAGCTGATCGAGCGGCTCATCGAGACCGGACACGCCTACGCCGGCGGGGGCGACGTGTACTTCGACGTGCTCAGCTACCCCGACTACGGCCAGCTGTCCGGGCACCGGATCGACGACGTGCACCAGGGCGAGGGCGTCGCCACCGGCAAACGCGACCCGCGGGACTTCACGCTGTGGAAGGGCGCCAAACCCGGTGAGCCCAGCTGGCCCACCCCGTGGGGCCGCGGCCGGCCGGGCTGGCACCTGGAGTGCTCGGCGATGGCCGGGACCTACCTGGGCGCGGAGTTCGACATCCACTGCGGCGGCATGGACCTGGTCTTCCCGCACCATGAGAACGAGATCGCGCAGAGCCGGGCCGCCGGCGACGGCTTCGCCCGGTACTGGCTGCACAACGGCTGGGTCACCCTCGGCGGCGAGAAGATGAGCAAGTCGCTGGGCAACGTGCTGTCGATGTCGGCGGTGCTCGACCGGGTGCGCCCCGCCGAACTGCGCTACTACCTGGGCAGCGCGCACTACCGGTCGATGCTGGAGTTCTCCGAGACCGCGCTGCGCGACGCCGTCAACGCCTACGTGGGCATCGAGGACTTCCTGCACCGGGTGCGGGTGCGGGTCGGTGCGGTCGCGGTGGGCGAGTGGACGCCGCGGTTCGCCGCCGCCCTCGACGACGACCTCGCCGTCCCGGCCGCGCTGGCGGAGGTGCACGGGGCCCGTGCTGAGGGCAACCGGGCGCTGGACACCGGTGACCGGGCGGGCGCCATGGCCGCCGCCGAGTCGATCCGGGCCATGATGGGCATCCTCGGCTGCGACCCGCTCGATGAGCGCTGGGATTCCCGCGACGAGGCCTCCGCCGCGCTCGCAGCCGTCGACGTTCTGGTCCGCGCGGAACTCGAGCGCCGGGCCACCGCCCGCGCCGACCGCGACTGGGCGCAGGCCGACGAGATCCGGGACCGGCTCAAGGCCGCCGGCGTCGAGGTCACCGACACCGGCGACGGGCCGCAGTGGTCGCTCACGACCGGGGAGGACTCCTGATGGCCGGTAATTCCAAACGCCGTGGCGCGGTGCGCAAAGAGGGCACCAAGAAGGGACCCACGGTTGGCTCCGGCGGTCAGCGGCGGCGCGGCCTGGAGGGCCGGGGCGCCACCCCGCCGGCGCATGAGCGGTCCTATCACCCGGCCGCCAAGCGGGCCGCCAAGCAGCAGCGGATCACCCAGCAGCAGCGCGCCTACCGGGCGTCGAAACGCACCGACGACACCGAGACCGTGCTGGGCCGCAACCCGGTCCTGGAATGCCTGCGGACCGGGGTGCCGGCCACCGCGCTGTACGTCGCGCTCGGCGCCGAGGCGGATGAGCGGTTCACCGAATCCGTTGCCCGGGCAGCGGACAGCGGCATCCCGATCCTTGAGGTGCCGCGCTCCGACCTGGACAAGATGACCACCAACGGCCTGCATCAGGGCATCGCCCTGCAGGTGCCGGCATACAACTACGCCCACCCCGACGATCTGCTGGCCGCCGCCGCGCAGAGCCACGACCCCGCCCTGCTGGTCGCGCTGGACAACATCTCCGACCCGCGCAACCTCGGCGCGATCGTCCGGTCGGTGGCGGCGTTCGGCGGCCACGGGGTGCTGATCCCGCAGCGCCGGTCCGCGTCGGTCACCGCGGTGGCCTGGCGGACCAGTGCCGGTGCGGCAGCGCGCATCCCGGTCGGCCGCGCACCGAACCTGACCCAGACGCTGAAGGGCTGGAAGAACCGCGGCCTGCAGGTGATCGGGTTGGACGCGGGCGGCGACACCCGGATCGACGAACTCGACGCCACCGGCCCGCTCGTCGTCGTGGTCGGGTCGGAGGGCAAGGGCCTGTCCCGGCTGGTCCGGGAGAACTGCGACGCGGTGGTGTCGATCCCGATGGCCGGGCCGGTCGAATCGCTCAACGCCTCGGTAGCCGCCGGGGTGGTGCTCGCCGAAATCGCCCGCCAGCGAAGGTGATCCGTGGTGTCGTCGGAGTTCTGGCCGCGACGGTCGTCGCGCTGATGCCGAGCGCCGCGGCACAGCCACCCGCCTTCGACCTGCAGGCGCACCGCGGTGGTCGCGGCGAGACCACCGAGGAGTCGTTGCGCGCGTTCGCCAAATCCCTGGAACTCGGGGTCAGCACCTTAGAACTCGACATCGTCTTGACCCGCGACGGTCAGCCGCTGGTCTGGCACGACCCGGTGCTCGAACCCGCCAAGTGCGCCGACACCGCACCGGCGTTCCCCGGTGACCCGCAGCACCCGTACGTCGGCAAACTGGTGCACGACCTGACGCTGGAGCAGATCCGCACGCTGGACTGCGGCCGGCCGCTGCCGGAATTCCCCGCAGCAGAAGTGGTGCGCGGCAACCGGATTGCGACGCTGCCGGAGGTGTTCGCGCTCGCCGACTCCTACCGGGCCGACGTCCGCTACAACATCGAGACCAAGGTGGAGGCGGACCGGCCCGGTGCATCGGCGGACCCGCGGGAGTTCGTCGACGTCATCCTCGCCGCGGTGCGCGCCGCCGGGAAGGTGGCCGCCGTCGACATCCAGAGCTTCGACTGGCGCACCCTGCCGATGGTCCGCCGCGCCGAACCGTCGATCCCACTGGTGGCGCTCTGGGACGACACCACCTGGCTGCCGGGTTCGCCGTGGCTGGCCGGGATCGACCCGGCGATCACACCGGATCCGATCGCCGGGGCAGCCTCGGTGGGTGCGGACATCCTGTCGCCGGAGTACACCATGGTCGACGCCGACTTCGTGGCGCGGGCGCATGCGTTGGGGCTCCGGGTGATTCCCTGGACCGTCAACGACACCGCCGACATGCGCGCGCAGATCGCCGACGGCGTCGACGGGCTCATCACCGACTACCCGACCCGGCTGCGTGGCGTGCTGGCCGAACTGGGCGTCCCGCTGCCGCGGGCCTGTCAGCGCGGCTGAACGCCGAGCAGGGTCGCGACCGCCCACAGCGCCAGTACGGCCAGCACCAGCGTCGGCGGCACCGTGCACAGCCCCAGCCGGGTGTACTCGCCGACACCGGCCGGTACCCGATGACGCCGCACGATGCGCCGCCACAGCAGGTTCGACAGCGAGCCCGCGTAGGTCAGGTTCGGTCCGACGTTGACCCCGATCAACAGCGCCAGCACCGCGACCGGCCCGCACGGCACCACCAGTGGGGTCAGCACCAGCGTCGCCGGCAGGTTGTTGACGACGTTGGCCAGTACGGCCGCCACCACGGCGATCCCGAGCAGCGCCGGCAGGCTCGAGCCGTGCGGCAGCACGTGGCCGATGGCGGTGCCCAATCCGTTGCCGGTGACGGCCCGCACCACCACGCCCAGCGCCAGCACGAAGACGAGGAAGCCCACGTTCGCCGACCGCAGGATGCCGGTCGGGGTGCTGCGGCCCTGCGCGAGGCTGCGCACCGCCAGCACGCCGGCGCCGCCGAACGCCGCCCACGCCGGGGCGACGCCGAACGACTCGGTGACCACGAAGCCGGCGAGGGTCAGGGCGAGCACCACCAACACGAAGACCGGTACCGGCGGCGGCGGGCCGGCCTGCACCTGCACCGGGGTGGCCCGAAGATCCGCGGCGAAGAACCACCGGAAGGCCAGGTACACGGTGCCGGTGGCGATCAGCCACGGCGCGGCCATCAGCGCGGTGAACCGCACGAACGACAGGCCGGCGTCGTGGAACACCAGCAGGTTGGTCAGGTTGGACACCGGCAGCAGCAGGGACGCCGTGTTGGCCAGGTGCGCGGTGGCGTAGGCGTGCGGCCGCAGTGGTGCCCGGCGCCGGCGCGCCATCGTCAGCACCACCGGCGTCAGCAGCACGACGGTCGCGTCCAGGCTCAGCACCGCGGTCAGGCCGGCGGCGATGACGAACACCCGGCGCAGCAGGTGCTGCGGGGGGCCGACGTCGGCCCGGGCCATCGCCGCGCCGGCCGCCTCGAACAAGCCCTCGTCGTCGCAGAGTTGTGCGAGGACCAGCACCGCGCCCAGGAACGCGACCACCCGCAGCAGTCCGGCTGTCTCCGCGGCGGCGTCGTGGACCGAGATCAGCCCGCAGCCGATCAGCACCCCCGCGGCCGGCACGGCCGCGAACGCCTCCGGCCAACCCCGTGGGCGGGCCACCGCGAAACCGAGCACCACCGCGAGCAGCAGAACTGCGAAAGCCAGCCTCAGGTCCACGGATCCTCACGCTGCCACACCCGTGGCAGGTGCAGCGCGACACCGTCGTCCGCGGCCAGTCCGCTCAGCACGCGCAGTGAGACGTCGAGGTCGTCCCCGCTGTACGGCAGTGCCCGCGGCGGTTCGGACAGCGGCCGGAAGAAATCGTCCCAGTGGGTCAGTACGACGGTCCGCGCGCCGACCGCGCGCACGGTCTCGGTCCAGTAGTCGACCAGGTAGCGGTGCGGCTGCAAGCCCAGTTGGCCGACGCCCAGGTAGGCGACCTCGGCGTGCTGCCCGGCCAGGGCGCCGGGTGCGAAGCCGGCACTGCCCACGACCAGCAGCCGCCGGCCCGACGGCCGGTGCGCGACGACGGCCGACCACGCCTCGCCGCACCGGTAGGCCGACACCCGGACCGGGGGCGTGACGGGTTCGGTGATGACGCCGGGGAACCGGTCCGGCGGGCAGTGCCGCGACTCGACCAGGGTGACGTCGTAGGCGCCCAGCGCGATCGGCTCGCCCGGCACGGCGATGACCAGCCGATCCTCGGGCAGCCCGCCGCCGCGGCCGACGTTCGCCGCCGACTCGCCGCCGACCAGCACCGCGCCGGTGCGCTCGGCGACCACCGCGGAGTCCAGCACATGGTCGACATGGGTGTGCACCGCGACCACCGCGGCGAGCCGGTCGATTCCGGCCCGGCCCAGGCAGTCGTCGATGCGCGCCGGCACCGGCGCCACCGTGCCGAACACCATCCGCGCCAGCGTCGGCCGGGAGAAGTACCCGTCGGTCAGCAGCGCCGACGACCCGTCGTCGATCAGCAGCGTCGAGACGCCCAGCCAGGTCACCGACAGCGGCGCACCGGCGTGAGCGGCCGGCACGTCGAACCGGTCGGAGTACCGGGCCAGGTCGGGCCGGCCGGATTTGAGCCGCATCAGACCTTGGGACGGTCCTCGTCACCGATCAGCAGTCGCACCGCCAGATCCAGGCGGGTGCTGAAGTCGGTGGCGGATGCGCGCCGGGTGAGCCAGGCCAGCAGGTTGGACAGCCACACGTCGGAGATCACCCGCGAGATGTGGTACTGCTCCTCGGTCGGTTCGCCCTCGCTCATCGCCCGGGCGAACATCGAGTCGATGAGCTTCTGGACGTAGTCGACCTCGCCGGCCGCCGAGGCGTCGGCGAAGACGTAGGCGCGGGTCATGGCCTCGGTCAGCAGCGGATTGCGCTGCATGGCGCGGTTGAGTTTGCTGACCACCGCGTTGAGCCGCTGGTGGCGGGTGCCCTCGATGCCGACCGACGGCTCGCTGCGACTCTCGATGCGTTCGATCTCGCGGCCCATCGCCGACACCAGCAGGTGCACCTTCGACGGGAAGTAGCGGTAGAGGGTGCCGACCGCGACGTCGGCGCGGTCGGCCACGGCGCGCATCTGGACGGCGTCGTAGCCGCCCTTGGAGGCGATGGCCAGGGTTGCGTCCAGAATCCGTTTCCGGCGCTCGCGCTGCGCTTCCGAACCCAGATCGGATTCGGTCAGCACCGCCACGTTGATGACCTCGCGTGGCTGGGCGCCGGGGTCCCGGTTCGAGTTACTGTCGGCTGGTCGCGACATGCGGCGGGTAACTCCTTCTGTTGACTTGCTCGCCAGAAACGATACGCATCGCGTATGTGAATCTCCCACCTCCCGTACCGTCGGGACACGACGTGTCCTGCCATAACAGTTCGACTTGACGCTCGGACGCTGGCACTATTAGAACACGTTCTAGTGAGTCGGTGACCCGTCTCACGTACGAAATTCAAAGACTCGGCACTATCCGGAGGAGCCCAGCGTGGCGCAGGCCGTCAACCAGACCACATCCGACGAACAGCTCGCGGCCCGCGAACTGGTCCGGGACTGGGCCGCCGCGGCCGGTACCGCCGAGGCGATCCGTGCGGTGGAACTGGGCGAGCCGGACGCCTGGCGGAAGGTGTTCGACCGGGTGGCCGAGCTGGGGCTGTTCGGGATGGCGGTGCCCGAGGACCTCGGCGGTGTCGGCGGACGGCTGGAGGACCTCTGCGCGATGGTCGACGAGGCCGCCAAGGCGCTGGTCCCCGGACCGGTCGCCACCACCGCGCTGGCCACCCTGGTGGTCGGCGACCCGACGCTGGTGGAGGCGCTGGCCGCCGGGCAGCGGGTCGCCGGGGCGGCCCTCGACGCCGACCTGAGCGTCACCGACGGGCGGGCGTCCGGGATCGCCGAGCGGGTGCTGGGGGCGGTTGCCGACGGGCTGCTGCTGCTGCCGGCCGGGCAGACCTGGGTGCTGGTGGACGCAGCGGGCGACGGGGTGCTCGTCGAGCCGCTGACCGCCACCGACTTCTCCCGGCCGCTGGCCCGGGTGACGCTGACCGACACCCCGGCGGTGGCGCTGGAGGGCGGGGCGCGCATCGAGAACCTGCTCGCCACCGTGCTGTCGGCGGAGGCCGCCGGGGTGGCCCGGTGGGCGCTGGACATCGCCGTGGACTACGCCAAGGTGCGCGAGCAGTTCGGCAAGCCGATCGGCAGCTTCCAGGCCATCAAGCACCTGTGCGCGGAGATGCTGTGCCGCGCCGACCAGGCCGCGGTGGCCGCCGCCGACGCCGCCAGCGCTGCTGCCGACGACTCCGCTGCTGGTGACCAGCAGTTCGCGATCGCCGCCGCGGTGGCCGCGGCCGTCTGCATCGACGCCGCCAAGACCAACGTCAAGGACGCCATCCAGATTCTCGGCGGCATCGGCATCACCTGGGAGCACGACGCCCACCTCTACCTGCGGCGGGCCTACGGGATCGGCCAGGCGCTGGGCGGTTCGGACCGCTGGCTGCGCCGGGTCGCGGCGCTGACCCAGGCCGGGGTGCGCCGCCGGCTCGAGGTGGACCTCGGCGAGGCGGCCGAGAAGCGCCCGGAGATCGCCGCGGCGGCGGCCGCAGTCGCCGCGCTGCCGGTCGAGCAGCGTCAGGTGGCGTTGGCGCAGTCCGGGCTGCTGGCGCCGCACTGGCCCGTACCGTACGGACGTGGCGCCGGGCCGGCCGAACAGCTGGTGATCGATCAGGAACTGGCGGCCGCCGGCGTGGAGCGCCCCGACCTGGTGGTCGGCTGGTGGGCGGCGCCGACCATCCTCGAACACGGCACGCCGGAGCAGATCGAACGGTTCATCCCGGCCACCCTCACCGGCGAGGTGTTCTGGTGCCAGCTGTTCAGTGAGCCCGAGGCCGGCTCCGACCTGGCGGCGCTGCGCACCAAGGCGGTGAAGGTCGACGGCGGCTGGAAGCTGACCGGGCAGAAGGTGTGGACGTCGCGGGCGCACGACTCCCAGTGGGGGGTCTGCCTGGCCCGCACCGACGCCGACGCCCCGAAACACAAGGGCATCACCTACTTCCTGATCGACATGACCGCCGCGGGCATCGACATCCGCCCACTGCGGGAGATCACCGGTGAGGCGTTGTTCAACGAGGTCTTCCTCGACGACGTGTTCGTGCCCGACGAGATGGTGGTCGGCAACGTCAACGACGGCTGGCGACTGGCCCGCACCACGCTGGCCAACGAGCGGGTGGCGATCGCCGGCGGCACCGCGCTGGGCAACCCGATGGAGGAGCTGCTCAAGGCGCTCGGTGGCGCCGAGTTGGACACCGCGACCGCGGACCGGCTGGCGCGGCTGATCGTCGCCGCCCAGGTCGGTTCACTGCTGGACCAGCGCATCGCCCAACTGGCGGTCGGCGGGCAGGACCCCGGTTCGGAGTCGTCGGTGCGCAAGCTGATCGGGGTGCGCTACCGGCAGACGCTGGCCGAGTACCGGATGGACGTCACCGCCGGCGCCGGCGCGGTCGCCGGGCCGGCCGTGCACGACTTCCTCAACACCCGCTGCCTGTCGATCGCCGGCGGCACCGAGCAGATCCTGCTGACCCTGGCCGCGGAGCGGCTGCTGGGCCTGCCGCGGGGCTAGGAGCCGGCGGCCGGTCGGGCCGACGTTGAGTGTGCGTCAGTGGCGGAATCCAAGTCCCGGAGACCGCCCTGACCGCACACTCAACGAAGCGTGCTCAGGAGAACGTCGTGACCGCGCAGGTGGACGGCGTCATCAGGTTGACGCCCGGGTAGACCACCTGCACGTGGGTGCAGACGATCACGTTCGCGTCGGACTTCGGCAGGCCGGTGGAGTACTCCCGGACGTCGATGCTGCCGTTGGTCTGGTACTTCTCCGGCGGGCCGTCACCGGTGTAGATCGAGGTGATCACCGCGCCGGTGCCGTCCTTGAACACCTTGGTCCCCGGTCCGCCGCGGTCCTTGAACCAGCCCTCGCCGCCGTCGGTGTGCACGTCGAGGTAGGCGGTCCGCTTCGAGGAGCGGATCTCGGTGCTCTGCCGCGCCCACAGCCCGGGCGGGAAGCCCATCATGCCGTCCGGGGTCTGCAGCTGCACGCCGACGGTGAACCGGCATTCCGGCGGCGCGGCGCAGTCGACCCAGCTGTGGGTCTGCAACTGGTCGGCGTCGTTGACCGGGAACAGCGTGACCTTGGTGTCGCTGGACGCCGCCGCGATCGGCGGGGAGAGCACCGCCGGCACCAATGCAGTCAGCAGCGTCATCGCCGCCGGGACGATCAGCAACCGTTTCATGTCGCACCAACCTAGCCGGGAGCTCACTAGTCGTACGTCACTTCCACCGAATCGGTGACCGGGTGCGCCTGGCAGCCCAGCACGAGTCCCTCGGCGAGGTCGACCGGTTCGAGCACGTCGTTGACCTCCATGCTCACCTCGCCGCTGACGACGTTGCAGGCGCACGCACCGCAGTGGCCCTCGCGGCAGGAGAACGGTGCGTCGAGGCCCTTGTCCAGCAGCAGGTCCAGCATCTTGACGTGCCGCGGCCATTCCAGGGTGTGCTTCTCGCCGTCGAGTTCGACGGTCAGGGTGGCGGGCGGGGCAGCCTCTTCTCCGTCGGGCGCGTCCTCGATGGTCACCGCGGCGAACGGGTCGCTGTCCAGCGACTTGAACACCTCCAGGTGCACCTGCGCGGAGGGCACCTGCAGCGACTCCAGGGCGTCTCGGGAGGCCTGCATGAACGGTCCCGGCCCGCAGATGAACACCTGGCGGTCGGTGTAGGGGGCGGCCAACTGCGCCAGTGCGACGGTGCTCGGCAGCCCCTGCACCGACTCCAGCCAGTGCACCACGGTCAGTCGGTCCGGGTACTTGGCGGCGAGCTCGCGCAACGCGCCGCCGAAGATCACCGACTTCTCGTCGCGGTTGGCGTAGAGCAGCGTCACCTTGCCGCTGCCCTGCGACAGTGCCGACTTGGCGATCGAGAGCATCGGGGTGATCCCGCTGCCGGCGCCCATCAGCAGGAAGTCGGTGTCGAGGGTCTTGGGGACGAACGTGCCGGACGGCGCCAGCACGTGCACCCGCATCCCGGGGTGGGCGTGCTCGCACAGCCAGTTGGAGGCGTAGCCGTCGGCGGTCCGCTTGACGGTGACCGCCAGCGAGTCGTCGGTGAACGGCGAGCTGCACAGCGAGTAGCAGCGCGCCACCGAGCCGGTGCGGTCGCTCGGGATCCGCAGCGTCAGGAACTGGCCCGGTGAGTACTTCAGCCGGTCGGCCGGGATCCCCGGGTCGTCGGGTCCGTCGGGGATGCCGAACACCAGTGACCGCGAGTCATCGGTCTCGGCGATGACGTCGGTGATCTTCAACTGCAGGACGTGACTGCCCAGTGGTTCGTCCGGAATGGTGTCCGCCACGCTCCGCCCCTCATCTACGGTCATAACTAGAACAGGTTACAGAAAACAAGCCCGGTATCGCTACCAGCCGCAGGAATACCCCGCTCGACACAAATCGGAACGTGTTCTAGTCTCACACTAGGTCGGTCGTTCAAACCGAGCCGCTGAACGTACGCGGGTTCATTCTCCGGACCCAACCGCACTCCCGGGAGGCAATCTAGTGACGTCCACTCAACAGCGCGATGCCGCGTCGGTACTCGCCGCCATCGACGAGGTTCTGCCGCAGATCCGCGACCGCGCTCAGGAGACCGAGGACCTGCGCAAGATCCCCGACGCCAACATCAAGGCACTGGAGGAGATCGGCTTCTTCACGCTGCTGCAGCCCTCCCAGTGGGGCGGCCTGGAGAGCGACCCGACCGTCTTCTACGAGGCGGTCCGCCGGATCGCCAGCGCCTGCGGGTCCACCGGCTGGGTGGCTTCGATCATCGGTGTGCACAACTGGCACCTGGCGCTGTTCGACCAGAAGGCGCAGGAAGAGGTATGGGGTTCGGACAGCAACGTCCGCATCTCGTCGTCGTACGCCCCGATGGGCGCCGGCGTGGTCACCGAGAACGCCGACGGCTACATCGTCAACGGCGCCTGGAACTGGTCGTCGGGCTGCGACCACGCCACCTGGGCGTTCCTCGGCGGGCCGGTGATCAAGGACGGCAAGCCGGTCGACTTCGGCAGCTTCCTGATCCCGCGGACCGAGTACAAGATCGACGACGTCTGGCACGTCGTCGGCCTGCGCGGCACCGGCTCCAACACCGTCGTCGTCAAGGACGTGTTCGTGCCGCGGCACCGCTTCCTGTCCTACAAGGCGATGAACGACCAGACCGCCGGCGGCTACGAGACCAACACCGCCGCGGTGTACAAGATGCCGTGGGGCACCATGCACCCCACCACGATCTCGGCCCCGATCATGGGCATGGCGTACGGCGCCTACGACGCCCACGTCGAGCACCAGGGCAAGCGGGTGCGCGCCGCGTTCGCCGGCGAGAAGGCCAAGGACGACCCGTTCGCCAAGGTCCGCATCGCCGAGGCGGCCAGTGACATCGACGCCGGCTGGCGCCAGCTGATCGGCAACGTCGCCGACGAGTACGCGCTGCTCGCCGCCGGCCAGGAGGTCCCGTTCGACCTGCGGGCCCGCGCCCGCCGCGACCAGGTGCGCGCCACCGGCCGCGCGATCGCCTCGATCGACCGGCTCTTCGAGGCGGCCGGCGCGACCGCGCTGTCCAACGACGCGCCGGTGCAGCGGTTCTGGCGTGACGCGCACGCCGGTCGGGTGCATGCCGCCAACGACCCCGAGCGCGCCTACATGATCTTCGGTAACCACGAGTTCGGGCTGCCGCCCGGCGACACCATGGTCTGATCGGCGAAACCACCAAGCTAGTCAGGAAGGCGCGGGAATGAGCATTCGTTCGCTGGGTTATCTGCGGATCCAGGCCACCGACATGGCGGCCTGGCGCGAGTACGGCCTGAAGATCCTCGGCATGGTCGAGGGTTCGGGGCCGACCGAGGGTGCCCTGTACCTGCGGATGGATGAATTCCCGGCCCGCTTCATCATCGTTCCCGGCGACCGGGACGTGGTGCTGGGGTCGGGCTGGGAGTGCGCCAACGCCGCGGGCCTGCAGGACATCCGGCAGCGTCTCGACGCCGAGGGCACCCCGTACAAGGAGGCCACCGCCGAGCAGTTGGCGGACCGCCGGGTCGACGAGATGATCACGTTCGCCGACCCGTCCGGCAACGTGCTGGAGGTCTTCCACGGGGTGGCGCTGCAGCATCGCCGGATCGCCAGCCCCTACGGACACCGCTTCGTCACCGGGGAGCAGGGCCTGGGGCATGTGGTGCTGTCCACCTCCGACGACGCCGAGGCGCTGCACTTCTACCGCGACGTGCTCGGCTTCCGGCTGCGCGACTCGATGAAGCTGCCGCCGCAGATGGTCGGCCGGCCGGCCGACGGCGACCCGGCCTGGCTGCGGTTCTTCGGCTGCAACCCGCGTCATCACAGCCTGGCGTTCCTGCCGATGCCGACCCCGACCGGGATCGTGCATGTGATGGTCGAGGTGGAGAACGCCGACGACGTCGGGCTGTGCCTGGACCGCGTGCAGCGTCGCAAGGTGCCGATGGCGGCCACCCTGGGCCGGCACGTCAACGACAAGATGCTGAGCTTCTACATGAAGTCGCCCAGTGGCTTTCAGGTCGAGTTCGGCTGCGAGGGCCTCGAGGTCGACGACGACGACTGGATCGCCCGGGAGTCCACCGCGGTCAGCCTGTGGGGCCACGACTTCACGGTGGGTGTCTAGCCGCAGTGAGCGACGCACCGATCGATCCGCGCGCGTTCCGCAACGCGCTCGGCCAGTTCTGCACCGGCATCACGATCATCACCACCTGCCACGACGGTGAACCGGTGGGCTTCGCCTGCCAGTCGTTCGCCGCGCTGTCGCTGGACCCGCCGCTGGTGCTGTTCTGCCCGACGAAGCAGTCGCGGTCCTGGCAGGCCATCGAGGCCAGCGGGAAGTTCTGCGTGAACATCCTGGCCGAGTCGCAGCAGGACGTCTGCGCCCGGTTCGGCTCGCGGGAACCGGACAAGTTCGCCGGCGTCGACTGGGCGCCGTCGCCGCTGGGGTCGCCGATCCTGGCGAACTCCCTGGCGCACATCGACTGCACGGTCGCCAGCGTCAACGATGGCGGCGACCACTTCGTGGTGTTCGGCGCGGTGCACTCGCTGTCGGACGTGCCGGAGGTGAAGCCGCGGCCGCTGCTGTTCTACCGCGGTGACTACACCGGCATCGAGCCGGACAAGACGGTGCCGGCGCATCTGCGCGACGAGCTGGAGGCGTTCCTCACCGCCACCACCGACGACACCTGGCTGTAACCCTCCGCATCTTCTCCCCGCGAGCAGACGCCAAAGCCCCCCGATCGCGACGATGCGGGGGGCTTTAGCGTCTGCTCGACGCCCGGAGGGCCTATTTGCTGACGGTCTCCAGCAGGGTGGCCAGCTGAGTCGGGGAGACGGCGATGCCGCACTCGTTCTTCAGGTTGGTCAGCGGCGCGGCGATGCCCTGCAGCGTCGACAGCTGGTCGAGGTGCCCGATGAAGTAGCCCTGCACCGAGGAGCGGGCCTGGTCCGGTGCCATGGTGGCCGCCGAGGTCAGCACGTCGTTGGTCTCCGGGTGGTCGTTGAGGAACCCACCGGCCTGGCTGAGCACGCCGCTGGCGGTGCTGGCCAGCCCGGCAGCCGTGCAGTTGGCCGGCGCGGCATCGGCCGGCGGCGTGCTGGTCGTGACCATCGATGCGGCCACCGCACCCAGGATGCCGACGGTTGCCGCGCTGAGGGCGAAGCGTGAGGTGGTGCGCATTGCAGTGATCCCTTCGATCAGATTTCGGCGATTTTGCCGGAGAGGTCTGAGCTAAACCTACCGGAGTGGTAGCCAGGCACCGATTCGGCGCAGGGCCTCGGTGATGTCAGCGGTGGGGCCGGCGAACGACAGCCGGATGTGCGTGTTACCGCGTTCGGTGTCGAAGTCGATGCCCGGTGCCACGGCCACCCCGGTCTCGGCCAGCAACCGGGAGCTGAACTCCAGCGAATCCGCGGTGTGCTCGGCGACGTCGGCGTAGACGTAGAACGCGCCATCGGTGGGGGCCAGCCGGCTGATCCCGAGGTCGCGTAGGCCGTCGAGCAGCAGCGTCCGGTTGCTCGCATAGTGCGCCAGCCGCCCGTCCGATTCGGCGATCGACTCGGGGGTGAAGGCGGCGACCGCCGCGTACTGGGCCAGCACCGGCGGGCAGATGGTGAAGTTGCCGGTGAGGCAGTCCACCGCCCGCTGCAGCGACTTGGGCACCAGCAGCCAGCCCAGCCGCCAGCCGGTCATCGCGAAGTACTTGGAGAAGCTGTTGGCCACCACCGCGTTGCGGGAGGTCTGCCAGGCGCAGCTGACCGCCGGCGCCCCGTCGTAGACCAGCCCGTGGTAGACCTCGTCGCTGATCAGCCGCACGCCGGACGCGTCGCACCAGTGTGCGATCGCGGCCAGTTCGGCCGGCTCGATGACGGTGCCGGTCGGGTTGGCCGGGCTGGCGACGATCACCCCGGCCAGCGGCCCGTCGATCGCGGCCAGCATCTCGACGGTGGGCTGGTAGCGGGTGTCGGGGCCGCAGGGCAGTTCGACGACCTCACAGCCCAGCGCGGCCAGGATGTTGCGGTAGCAGGGATAGCCGGGGCTGGCGATCGCCACCCGGTCACCGGCGTCGAAGCAGGCCAGGAACGCCAGCAGGAAACCGCCGGACGAGCCGGTGGTCACCACCACGTCGGCCGGGTCGACGTCCAGGCCGTACCGGTCGAGGTAGGACCCGGCGATCGCCGCCCGCAGCTCCGGGATGCCCAGTGCCACGGTGTAGCCGAGCTGGTCGTGGTCGAGTGCGGCGGCCGCCGCGGCCCGCACCGGTGCGGGCGCACCCACACTCGGCTGGCCTGCCGACAGGTTCACCAGATCGCCGTGGCTGCGCTGACGTTCGGCGGCCGCCAGCCACACGTCCATCACATGGAACGGCGGAATCCCGGCGCGCAGCGCGACCCGGTCGGTCACGGCGCCGCCAGCACCTCGGCTTCGAGCCGGCGCAGATGTTCGGCCGGCTGGCCCAGCAGCTGCGAACTGCCGTGGGCCCGTTTGAAGTACAGCTGGATGTCGCTCTCCCAGGTGATCGCGATACCGCCGTGCAGCTGCACGGCCTCACCGGCCACCAGGCTGAACGCCTCGCTGGCGGTGATGCGGGCCAGCGCGGCCGAGGCCGGCGACGGGTCGGCGATCGCGTCGTCGACGACGGCGCGCGCGGCCGAGACGGCGACGTACAGGTCGGCCATCCGGTGCTTGAGTGCCTGGAAGCTGCCGATCGGCCGGCCGAACTGCACCCGGCTCTTGGTGTACTCCACTGTCAGATCGAGGCAGCGTGACGCGGCGCCGATCTGCTCGGCGGCGAGCAGGATCGCCGCGTAGTCGGCGATCCCGGGGTCGGCCCCGACCGGGGCGGTCTCGCCGGCGGTGATCCGGCCCAGCCGCCGGGTCGGGTCCATGGTGGTCAGCGCCTCGGTGGTGAACGCGGCCCAGCGGGTCAGCTCACCGTCGGCCGCGCCGATCACCACATCGTCGGCACCCACCAGATCGCCGTTGAGCACATAGTCGGCGTCGAACACCACGGTGCCGATCGCCGCACCGGCGGCCAGCCGCTCCAGTGCGTCGCTGTCCGGCTCCGGTGCGGCCAGCAGCGCCAACTCGGCCAGCACCGTGCCCAGTAGCGGGGTCGGGACCAGCGCCTTGCCGAGCTCCTCAAGCACCACCGCGGCTTCGGCCAGGCCGGCCCCGGCGCCGCCGAACTCCTCGGGCACCACCAGAGCGGCCGCGCCGACCTGCTCGCAGAGCAGCTGCCACAGGTTCTCGTCGTAGCCGCGCTCGGATTCCATTGCGGCACGCACCGATTCGGGTGAGGCCAACTTGAGTATCAGCGTCGCGACGGTCCGGCGCAGCATTTCACGTTCGTCGCTCATGCGATTGCCTCCAATACCCGGCGCCGGTGGGCGGTGGGGTCGCCCCAGGCGGGACGCAGCGCCTGCACCCGCAACAGCCATAGTGACAGGTCGCATTCGCTGGTGAAACCGATCGCGCCGTGCGTCTGCAGCGACGAGTGCGCGGCCAGCAGCGCGGCGTCGGAAGCGGCCACCTTGGCGGCGCTGACGTCGCGGACGGTGTCACCGGAACCGTCGGCCAGACTCAGCGCCGCGCCGTACACCAGGGGTCGGGCCAACTCCAGGGCGATGTGCACGTCGGCCAGCTTGTGCTTGATCGCCTGGTAGCCGCCGATCACCCGGCCGAACTGGGTGCGCTGCTTGGCGTATTCGACGGCGGTGTCCAGCATCGCTTGGCCGGCGCCGATCAGCTGCGCGGCGGTGGCCAGCGCGCCGAACTCGTAGGCCCGGGCGGTGTCGGCGCTCCACGACGCACCGTCGGCGGTGACGTCGAAGACGCCGCGGCTGGGGTCCACCGAACGGTGGCGGGTGCCGGGCCGGGCGGTGCTGACGGTGCCGTTCTCGGCGAGCAGGACGACGTCGGCGACCTCGGCGTCCACCGCGCGCGGGGTGTGCGGGGGCAGCGCCACGGTGGCGATCGCCTCACCGGCGGCCAGTGCGGCCAGCCGCTCACCGGCATCGGGTGCGCCGGCCAGCAGAATCGGTGCCACCGCAATCGATTCCACTACCGGACCGGGCACGCACCAGCGGCCCAGCGCCTCGACGGCCACCATCAGGTCGACCGGGTGGGCGCCGATGCCGTCGTGCTCCTCCGGCACGGCCAGCGCGGTGACGCCGAGCTCGGCCAGCTGGTTCCACACCTGCTTGCCGGCCGCGGTGTCGCCGGTCGACCAGGCGCGCACCGCGCCCGGAACGTCGGCGGCGCCGAGTGCGGCGTCGATGCTGGCCGCGAAGTCGCGCTGCTCTTGGTCTAGATCGAATTTCACTTCTTCTCCCGGGGCAGGCCCAGCAGCCGCTCGGCGATGATGTTGCGTTGAATCTCGTTGGTGCCGGCGTAGATCGGTCCGCCCAGCGCGAACAGGTAGCCGTGTGTCCAGGCGTCGGCCAGCTCGCCGTCGGCGCCGCGGATGTCCAGGGCGGTCTGGTGCAGGGCGACGTCCAGGTCGCTCCAGAACACCTTGGTCACCGAGGATTCCGCGCCCAGCTCGCCGCCGGCCATCAGCCGGGTGACGGTGCCGAAGGTGTGCAGCCGGTAGGCCTGCGCCTTGATCCAGGCGTCGGCGACCCGGTCGGTGAAGACCGCGTCGGATCCGTGGTCGCGCCAGACGCCGGCCAGCTTCTCCGCGCCGACGCAGAACCGCGCCGGGCTGCGCAGGCTCATGCCGCGCTCGTTGCTCGACGTGCTCATCGCCGCGCGCCAGCCCTGGTGGACTTCGCCGATCACGTCGTTGTCGGGCACGAAGACGTCGTCGAGGAAGATCTCGCCGAAACCGGTCTCGCCGCCGAGCTGTTCGATGGCGCGGACCGTGATGCCGGGCGCCTTCAGGTCGAACATGAAGTAGGTCAGGCCGTGGTGGCGCTGCGCCTCGGGGTCGGAGCGGAACAGCCCGAAGCCGCGCTCACCGAATGGCGCCCGTGAGCTCCAGATCTTCTGCCCGTTGAGTTTCCAGCCGCCGTCGACCTTGGTGGCCGTCGAGCGCAGCGACGCCAGGTCGCTGCCGGACTCCGGCTCACTCCAGGCCTGCGCCCAGATCTCCTCGCCGGACGCCATCTTCGGCAGGATGCGGTCCAGCTGCTCCTTGGTGCCGTGCGCGAACAGCGTCGGCGCCAGCATCGAGGTGCCGTTGGCGCTGGCCCGTCCGGGTGCGCCGGAGGCGAAGTACTCCTCCTCGTACACCACCCACTGCAGTACGGTGGCGTCCCGGCCGCCGTACTCCTTCGGCCAGGCGATCACCGACAGGCCGGCGTCGAACAGCACCTTGTCCCACTTGCGGTGCTGCTCAAACCCTTTCGCGGTGTCGTAGGACTCAGTCGGGAACTTGTCTTTGTTCGCGGCCAGGAAGTCGCGGACCTCGGCGCGAAACGCCTCGGTCTCCTCATCGAATTTCAGGTCCATCAGGCCCACTCTCTCAACTGCGGTTTGACCACCTTGCCGCCGGGATTGCGCGGCAGATCGTCGACGAAGGTCACCGAACGCGGTGCCTTGAAGTTCGCCAAATGCTCACGGGTGTAGGCGATCACGCTCGCCTCGTCCAGCTCCGACCCGGGCCGCCGGACGATGAACGCCCGGCCGACCTCGCCGAGCCGCTCGTCGGGCACCCCGATGACGGCGGCGTCGGCCACCCCGTCGAGGCGGGCCAGCACCTGCTCGATCTCGGCGGGGTAGACGTTGAACCCGCCGCAGATGTACATGTCTTTGAGCCGGTCGGTGATCCGCAGGTTGCCTTGTGCGTCAACGGTGCCGACGTCGCCGGTGTGCAGCCAGCCGTCGGCGTCGATCGCCGCCGCGGTGGCCTCGGCGTCGTCGAGGTAGCCGAGCATGTTGTTGGCGCTGCGCAGCAGCACCTCGCCGGCCTCGCCCGGAGCGCTGGCGCCGTCGATCCGCAGTTCGAAGTCTGCGATCGGCCGCCCGCAGGTGGTGGCGACGGTGACGGCGTCGTCGTCGGCGCGGCACATGGTGGCGAACCCGCCGGACTCGGTGAGCCCGTAGGCGGTGAGCACGATGTCGATGTCCAGTTCGGTCTGCATCCGCTCGATCAGCACCACCGGCACCGTCGCGGCCCCGGTCACCGCGAACCGCAGCGACGACAGGTCGTGCTCGCCGCGGGCCGGGTGATCCAGCAGGGTCTGGTAGATGGTGGGCGGCCCGGGCAGCACCGTGATCCGCTGCGCCTCGATCGCCGCGAGCGCACCGGCCGGGTCGAACGTCACCTGCGGGATCAGGGTGGCCCCGGTCTGCAGGCAGGCCAGGATGCCGGCCTTGTAGCCGAAGTTGTGGAAGAACGGGTTGATGCCCAGGTAGCGGTCGTCGGCGCTCATCTGCCCGCAGGCCGCCCAGGCGGCCGGGCCGGCCAGCGACTGCCGGTGCGCGCAGAGCACACCTTTGCTGCGTCCGGTGGTGCCGGAGGTGAACAGGATGTCGGAGACGTCGTCCGGGCCGACCGCGGCTGCCCGGACGTCCACCGTGGCGGCCGGTATCGAGGCGCCGGCGGCGACGAACCCGTCCCAGGTGCCGTCGTCGTGTTCGACGGGGATCCGGACCAGGTGCTGCAGGTCGGGCAGGGTCGCGCGGTCGAGTTCGGCGAGTCGGTCGGCTTTGAGGAATCGGCCCATCCCGAACAGCACCCGCGCCCGGCTGCGGGCCAGGATGTCGGTGGCCTCGGAGGTGGTGTAGCGGGTGTTCAGCGGCACCAGCACCCCGCCGGCGTAGTGGGTGGCCAGGCAGGCGACCACCCAGTGCCAGGTGTTCGGTGACCAGAGCGCCACCCGGTCGCCGGGCTGCACGCCCAGCGCGATCAGGGCGGCGGCCGCACCGCGGACCTCGTCGCGCAGCGCCGCATAGCTGAGGTGCTTGTCGCCGTCGATCAGTGCGTCGTGGTCACCGAGGGTGGCCGCGATGTGGTCCAGTACCGCAGGCGTGGTCTGCAGATCATCCCCCGCAAGCGGGCGGTACCCCCAGGCCATCGGTGCTCCCTGATTTCCGAGACGGCTCGTAGCCGAGCAAGTGCTTGGTAGGTTAGCCTACAGGGGTGCAAGACGTCGAGGAGTTCCGGTCTGAGGTCCGTGCCTGGCTGGCCGACAATCTGGTTGGCGAGTTCGCCAAGCTCAAGGGCCTCGGCGGCCCGGGGCGCGAACACGAGGCGTTCGAGGAGCGGCTGGCCTGGAACCGCCACCTCGCCGACGCCGGGCTGACCTGCCTGGGCTGGCCGGTGGAGCACGGCGGGCGCGGCCTGTCGGTGGCGCACCGGGTGGCGTTCTACGAGGAGTACGCGAAAGCCGACGCCCCGGACAAGGTCAACCATCTCGGTGAGGAGTTGCTCGGCCCGACGCTGATCGCGTTCGGCACCCCCGAGCAGCAGCAGCGCTTCCTGCCCGGCATCCGCAACGTCACCGAGCTGTGGTGTCAGGGCTACTCCGAGCCCGGCGCGGGCTCCGACCTGGCCAACGTCGCCACCACGGCCGTCCTGCAAGACGGCAAGTGGGTGATTAACGGCCAGAAGGTGTGGACGTCGCTGGCCCACCTGTCGCAGTGGTGCTTCGTGGTGGCCCGCACCGAGAAGGGCTCCAAGCGGCACAACGGCCTGTCCTACCTGCTGGTGCCGCTGGACCAGCCCGGTGTGGAGATCCGCCCGATCGTGCAACTCACCGGCACCTCGGAGTTCAACGAGGTGTTCTTCGACGACGCGGTCACCGACGCCGACCTGGTGGTCGGCGAGCCCGGCGACGGCTGGAAGGTCGCGATGGGCACGCTGACCTTCGAGCGCGGGGTGTCCACGCTGGGCCAGCAGATCCGGTACGCCCGCGAGCTGTCATCGCTGGCGGAACTGGCGCAGCGCACCGGTGCCGCCGACGACGCGGTGATCCGCGAACGGCTCACCCGCGCCTGGGTCGGCCTGCGGGCCATGCGGTCGTATGCCCTGGCCACCATGGACGTGGAACAGCCGGGTCAGGACAACGTGTCGAAGCTGCTGTGGGCCAACTGGCACCGCGACCTCGGCGAGCTGGCGATGGACATCATCGGGCGTCAGTCGATGGTGCTCGAAGGCGGCGAGTTCGACGAGTGGCAGCGGCTGTACCTGTTCACCCGCAGCGACACCATTTACGGCGGGTCCAACGAGATTCAGCGCAACATCATCGCCGAGCGGGTGCTCGGCCTACCGCGGGAGGCAAAGGGATGACGGATCTGGCTAAGGACCTTTCCAAGGCGCCGGAGGAGATTCCCGGCCACGGTCTGCTCAAGGGCAAGGTCGTCGTCGTCACCGCCGCCGCCGGCACCGGCATCGGCTCCACCACCGCGCGGCGCGCGCTGCTGGAGGGCGCCGACGTGCTGGTCTCGGACTACCACGAGCGCCGCCTGGGCGAGACCCGCGACGAACTGGCCGGCTTGGGGCTGGGCCGGGTGGAGGCGATCACCTGCGACGTCACCTCCACCGCCGCCGTCGACGCGCTGATCACCGGCGCCGTCGAGAAGATGGGCCGGATCGACGTGCTGGTCAACAACGCCGGCCTGGGCGGGCAGACGCCGGTGATCGACATGACCGACGACGAGTGGGATCGGGTCCTGAACGTCACGCTGAACTCGGTGATGCGCGCGACCCGCGCTGCGCTGCGGTACTTCCGGGACGCCCCGCACGGCGGGGTGATCGTCAACAACGCCTCCGTCCTCGGTTGGCGCGCCCAGCACTCGCAGTCGCACTACGCCGCCGCCAAGGCCGGCGTGATGGCGCTGACCCGGTGCAGCGCAATCGAAGCCGCCGAATACGGGGTGCGGATCAACGCCGTCTCGCCGAGCATCGCTCGGCACAAGTTCCTGGAGAAGACGTCCTCCACCGAGCTGCTGGACCGGCTCGCCGAGGGTGAGGCGTTCGGCCGGGCCGCCGAGCCGTGGGAGATCGCCACCACGATCGCGTTCCTGGCCAGCGACTACTCCAGCTACCTGACCGGCGAGATCATCTCGGTGTCCAGCCAGCGCGCCTGATCCGCCGATGACCCGACGAGACGAACTGCTGCAGTTGGCGGCGGAGATGATGGCCGAGCGGGGCCTCAAGGCCACCACCGTCCGCGACATCGCCGACGCCGCCGGCATCCTGTCCGGCAGTCTCTACCACCACTTCTCCTCCAAGGAGGAGATGGTCGACGAGGTGCTGCGGGACTTCTTGAACTGGCTGTTCGACCGCTACCAGCAGATCCTGGACACCGAGGCGAATCCGCTGGAGCGGCTCAAGGGACTGTTCCTGGCGTCGTTCGACGCTATCGAGCACCGGCACGCCCAGGTCGTCATCTACCAGGACGAGGCCAAGCGACTGTCCGGCCAGGAGCGGTTCTCCTACGTCGACGAACGCAACCGGCAGCAACGTAAGATGTGGATTGACGTGCTGCAGCAGGGAATCGAAGAGGGTTACTTCCGAGCCGATCTCGACGTCGACCTGATCTACCGATTCATCCGGGACACGACCTGGGTCTCGGTGCGCTGGTATCAACCGGGCGGGCCGCTCACCGGCGCACAGGTCGGTCAGCAATATCTCGCCATCGTCCTCGGCGGCATCACGAAAGAAGGAACACCATAATGGCTGAAATCGCTAAAATTTCCGAGGCATACGTCATCGACGCGGTTCGCACCGCCGGCGGCAAGCGGGGCGGCTCGCTGGCCGGGGTGCACCCGATCGACCTGGGCGCCACCGCCTTTCAGGGCCTGATCGACCGGGTCGGCATCGATCCGGCCGTCGTCGACGACGTGATCGCCGGCTGCGTGGACGCCATCGGCGGGCAGGCCGGCAACATCGGCCGGCTGGCCTGGCTGGCCGCCGGCTACCCCGAGGGCGTCCCGGGCGTCACCGTCGACCGGCAGTGCGGGTCGTCGCAGCAGGCGATCTCGTTCGGCGCGCAGGCCATCATGAGTCGCACCGCGGACGTGATCCTGGCCGGCGGCGTGCAGAACATGAGCCAGATCCCGATCTCCTCGGCGATGATCGTCGGTGAGCAGTTCGGTTTCACCTCGCCGACCAACGAGTCGAAGAAGTGGCTGGAGCGCTACGGCGACCAGGAGATCTCCCAGTTCCGCGGCGCCGAGATGATCGCCGAGAAGTGGGACATCTCCCGCGAGGAGATGGAGCGCTTCGCCCAGCAGAGCCACACCCGGGCGTTCGCCGCGATCGCCGAGGGCCGCTTCGACAACGAGATCATCCCGGTTGGGGAGTTCCGTGTCGACGAGGGCCCGCGCGAGTCCACCCTGGAGAAACTGGCCAGCCTGAAGACCCTGGTCGAGGGTGGCCGGCTGACCGCGGCGCTGGCCAGCCAGATCACCGACGGCGCCTCGGCGGTGCTGCTCGCCTCCGAGGATGCGGTCAAGGCCCACGGCCTCAAGCCGCGCGCCCGCATCCACCACATCAGCGCCCGCGGGGACGACCCGGTGTTCATGCTGACCGGCCCGATCCCGGCCACCCGCTACGCCCTGGACAAGGCCGGCCTGACCATCGACGACATCGACGTCGTCGAGATCAACGAGGCGTTCGCCCCGGTCGTGCTGGCCTGGCTGAAGGAATTCCCGATCGACCCGGCGAAGGTCAACCCCAACGGCGGCGCGATCGCCCTGGGTCACCCGCTGGGCGCCACCGGCGCCAAGCTGTTCGCCACGATGCTCAACGAACTGGAGCGCACCGGCGGTCGCTACGGCCTGCAGACCATGTGCGAGGGCGGCGGCACCGCCAACGTCACGATCATCGAGCGGCTCTGAAATCGCGGACCGGCTCAGGTATCGCTAGAATCCCCGGCCATGGGGTCACCGAACATGCCCGGACAGAGTGAGTCGGGCGGCGCGGTTTCGGCGGGCGGGCGCCGAATCCGCGGTCTGGACGCTGACGAGCGTCGCGCACAGCGGCGCGATCAGATTCTGGTCGCCGCCTTCGAGCTGTTCGCGCGCGACGGGTACGCCAACACTGCGATCGAACAGATCTGTCAGACCGCCTATGTCGGCAACAAGGCGTTCTACGAGCTCTTCGAGAGCAAGGAGGACTGCTACCTGACGCTGCTGGCGCAGATCGCCGAGCGCGTCGAGGTGGCGGTCGCCGAGGCCATGGGCCAGGCGGCGCCGGACGAGGACGAGCGGCAGATCCTGCGCCGGGTCCTCTCGGCGTTCGCGCACACCCTCGCCGACGACCCTCGGGTCGCGGTGGTGGCGTTCGGCGAGTCCGCGGGTGTCTCGCCGCGCGTCGAGGGGCGCCGACGGGAGAACCGGCGCCGGACGGCCGAATTCCTGGAGGCGCTCTGGCGGGCGCATCATCCGGCCAACGACCGCACCGACTACCAGGCGCTGTCGGTGGCCACGGTCGGCGGGCTGTTCGAGTTGGTCGCGGAGTCCGTGCACCGGCCCGAGCCCCGGCCGATCGATGACCTCATCACCGACCTGACCACGTTCGTGCTGGTGGTCGAGGCGGGCATCGGCCAACTCGGGGCCTGACCCCGCACCGCGAGCGGGAAATCCGCGACGCTGAATCGGCGTGTGGCGTAGTGAGATTCCGGCTCGACGGGGTGACTGGCGGTCAGCGGCGCGCTGGGGAACCCTTGGCCAATGACGGAGCCGGCCTGGCCGTTCCTCGGCGCAGAGGTGTTGGCCGCCAAGGTGATGCCGGAGCGGGCGATGCGTTCGCTGTACGAGGCGGTCTACCCCGGGGTGTACGTGCCCCACGGGATCGACCTAACGGCATGCCAGCGCGCGGCGGCGGCGTGGCTGTGGTCGCGGCGGCGGGGTGTGGTGGCCGGTAATTCCGCGGCGGCACTGCTGGGTGCGAAGTGGGTGGATGCGGCGCTGGATGCTGAACTGGTGCACGACAACCACAAGTCGCCGCCGAGACTCGTGGTGTACACCGATACGTTGCTACCGGGGGAGGTGGTGACCGTCGCCGGGATGCCGGTCACCAGCCCGGCTCGTACTGCGTTCGATATCGGCCGGCGGACCCGGTCCCGGCTGGCCGGTGTGCAGCGACTGGACGCCCTGGTCAACGCGACCGGTGTGGGTATTGCGGAGGTCGAGGCCGTCATCGCCGCGCACCCTGGCGCGCGCTACCTGACCCGATTGCGCGGCATCCTGCCGCTCGTGGACGGTGGGGCGGAATCGCCGCAGGAGACCCGAACCCGGTTGGCGTTGATCGACGCAGGACTCCCGGCGCCCGAGACTCAGATCGTCGTCCGCGACGCCTCCGGTGGTTTCGTGGCCCGGGTCGACTGGGGGTACCTCCCGCTTGCGGGGGAGGGATATCGGAGTCTCAAGGTCGGCGTCGAATACGACGGCCCGCAGCACTGGACCGATCCGAAGCAGCGCCAGCGTGATATCGATCGGCACGCGGCGCTGACCGCCGAGGGCTGGGTGATCATCCGGGTCACCGCCGAACTGCTCAACTACCGGTTGGCGACGTTCATCGGGCGGGTTGAGGACGCGATGTACGCCGCCGGCTGGATGGGCCGCACCGCGAGCGGGAAGCCAGCGACGCTGGAACGGCGTGTCGCGTCGTGAGATTCCCGCTCGGGGTTAAACGACGAAGGAGTTCGCGGCCTTGAGGTGCTCGACGGCCTCGTCGACGATCGAGGTGATCAACTCCTGGCACGACGGCAGGCTGTCGAGGATGCCGGCCACCTGACCGGAGGCCAGCACACCGGCCTCGGTGTTGCCCTCCACCAGACCGGCTTTCAGCAGCATCGGGGTGTTGGCGGCCATCAGCACCTGCGACCAGGTGAGCTCCTTGCCGTGCCGCATCGCCAACCCGTCCTTGACCATCGTCGGCCAGGACATCTGCGACATCTTCTTGAACTTGGCGGCGTTGCGGATCGCGGCAGTGAAACCGCGTGCCCGCGACCCGCTTTCGAGCTTGTTCACCAGTTCGGTGCGCAGCACTCGGTGCGGCATGCCGTCGACGCGGGTGGAGACGACGGTGCCGCTGAGGTCGGCGGCCAGATAGCGCTGCTTGACCGAGTCGGGCACCGTCGAGTCAGACGTCAAGAGGAACCGGGTGCCCATCGCCACGCCGGTCGCGCCATACGACAACGCGGCGGCCAGACCGCGGCCGTCGAAGAAACCGCCTGCGGCGATCACCTGCACATCGGTGCCGGCCACTGCGTCGAGCACCGACGGCAGCAGCAGGGTGGTGGCCACCGGTCCGGTGTGCCCGCCGCCCTCGCCGCCCTGCACGATCACCGCGTCGGCACCCCAGGACGCTACCTTTTTGGCGTGCTTGGCCGCACCCACCGACGGGATCACCACGGAGCCGGCCTCTTTGAGCTTGGCGATCAGCTCGGCCTTGGGGGCCAGGGCGAACGACGCGACCTTGACGCCCTCGCGGATCATCAGGTCCACCCGGTCGCCGGCGTCGGCGCCGTCAGCGCGGATGTTGACCCCGAACGGCTTGTCGGTGGCCGACTTCACCTTCTTGATGGCGGTCGCCAGCTCGTCGATGGTCATCGTCGCCGAGGCCAGGATGCCCAGCCCGCCGGCGTTGGCGGTGGCCGAGACCAGCCGGGCGCCGGCCACCCAGCCCATCCCGGTCTGCACGACCGGGTGTTCGATGCCGACCAGCTCGGTCAGTGGGGTCTTCAAGCCGGTCATGCCTTGACCTCTTTGTCCCGGAACGACTTCGGGTCGATGACCTCGCGGATCAGCCGCAGCTCCTCGGCCGTCGGCAAGCGGGTCTCGCCGGCGTCGGCCAACCCGTGCACCTCGAACGAGGTGTTCTCGGTGACCTCGGCAGCGGTGACGCCGGGGTGCAGCGAGACCGCCCGCATCTGATGCGACGGGCCGCCGAAGTCGAAGACGCCCAGGTTGGTCACCACGCCGCCCAGGTTGAAGAACCGGAAGGCCGGGTTGGTCGGGTCGACCTTGTCGTAGCCGATCCCGGAGACGATGTCGACGGTCTCGGTGAACACCCGCGACGAGTGCGCGCCCACCCAGTAGCTGGTGGTGTGGTTGATGGTGTTGCCCGGCGCGCCGCGCACCCCGAACATCTGCCGGGTCGGG
This sequence comes from Mycolicibacter acidiphilus, assembly GCF_018455725.1. Classification (GTDB taxonomy): domain Bacteria; phylum Actinomycetota; class Actinomycetes; order Mycobacteriales; family Mycobacteriaceae; genus Mycobacterium; species Mycobacterium acidiphilum. The sequence goes on along the minus strand of NZ_JAHCLR010000007.1, from coordinate 50,865 downwards.
TGCTGCAGCGGCCCGAACGCGGACAGGTTCTGGTTGCCGTAGCGGTCGATCTGGTTGGCGCCCATGATCACATGGCGCTTGCCCCAGGCCAGCGTCTCGAAGACCCGGTTGAACGGCATCCAGCCCTCCAGCGGGCCGACCTTGCCGATCGCCGGGGTGTCGGCCAGGATCCGGGCCTCGCCGTCGGTGAGCAGCAGGTCGGGGGAGAAGGTCAACCGCGCCAGCCGGGCGCCGATCGACGGCACGGTGGCCATCGGTGAGGCCATGATCTCGCCGGCGTCGCGGAACAGCTCGGCGCAGGCGACGGCGCAGACCTCGGCGCGAGTGGGTGAGTCGTTCATGCTTGTGCCTCCGCTCCGAATGCCTTAACCGCCGCCTGGTAGTCATCTTCGCTGCCGGACAGGTAGGTGGCCTTGAATTCCGCCCAGGTCTCGTCGGACTTGGCGGCCTCGGCGTAGTGCCGCTGGAACTTCTCGTCGCGCCCGTAATCGGCTGCGCCGATGGTGAAGTGGGCGCCACCCGGTGCCTCCACAACGCGATCCACCATCATCCGGTTGATCACCTGGGTCTGCGGGATCGAGTTCGCGATCAACTCCTCGGTGGTGACGATCTTCTCCACCGACAGGAAGCGGCGCTGCGCCGACATCAGGAACAGGTCGTCGAAGTACGGGTCGATGCCGGTGTAGGCGGCGTTGCCGCGGGCGTCACCGATGTTCATGTGTACGAACGCGGCGTCGAGGTTCAGCGCCGGCATCGCGACCAGGGTCTCGTGCCCGCCCTCAACCGGGTACGGCGAGGTGACGGTCTTGAGCTCGTCGCCCCAGAACTCGCGCACCGAGCTGCCCAGCCCGGCGCGGATCGGCAGGAACGGCAGCCGCTGGGCGGCGGCCTGCAGCCCGCAGCGCAGCATGCCCTCGTCCATCTCACGGGCCTCGATGGCACCGGTGGTGCGGGCCTTCGCGAACCACGGGTCGTAGAACGGCGGCGAGTCCAGGGAGACGAAACCGTAGTAGGCCCGGCGCACCTTGCCCGCCGAGCACAGCAGGCCCAGGTCCGGCCCGCCGTAGGTCACCACGGTCAGGTCCTTGACGTCGGTGCGCAGGATCGCGCGCACGAACGCCATCGGCTTGCGCCGGGATCCCCAGCCGCCGATGCCGATCGTCATACCGTCGCGCAGTTCGGCGACGGCCTCATCGAGCGTGGTTACCTTGCTCATTTCTTGGCACCTTTCTCGGTTCCGGCGAACTCGTCGCGGTGCTCGTCGGCCACCCCGGACAGGTTCAGCTCGAACGTGAAGCCCTGCTCCATCCGGTAGCTGGAGTTGACCTTCTGCACATCAATCAAGTTCAGGGCTTCTTTCGCGGCCCGGATCACCCGGGTGTCCTTCGACGCGATGTCGCGGGCGACCCGCAGCGCGGCCTCGTCGAGTTCGGCGCGCGGCACCACCTCGTGCACCGACCCGTAGTCGGCCAGGACCGAGGCGGGCACGGTGGCGGCGGTGTAGAACAGCCGGCGCATCATGTGCTGCGGCACCAGCCGGGACAGGTGGGTGGCCGCGCCCAGGGCACCGCGCTCCACCTCGGGCAGGCCGAACTTGGCGTCGTCGGAGGCGACGATCACGTCGGCGTTGCCGACCAGGCCGATACCGCCGCCGACGCAGAAACCGTTGACCGCGGCGATCACCGGCACCGCGCACTCGTAGACGGCCTTGAACGCGGCGAAACACCCGCGGTTGGCGTCGATCAGGGCGGTGAAGCCCTCGGTGGCCTGCATCTCCTTGATGTCCACGCCGGCGTTGAAGCCGCGGCCCTCGGCGCGCAGGATCACCACGTGGGTGGCCATGTCGTTGCCGGCGGCGGTGATCACCTCGCCGAGTTCGAACCAGGCCCGCGACGGCAGGGCGTTGACGGGCGGGAAGTCGACGGTGACCGTGACGATCCCCGGTTCGACGGTGGTGGACGTGATCGGCATCTGGCGTTCCTCGATTCCGGGGCTCAATTACCTGAGCAAGCACTTGCTTGGTACGCTAGCACAGTGTCTGACTCTGCGGCGTCGCCGATCTCCCTCGGATTGACCGGCAAGGTGGTTCTGGTGACCGGTGGCGTTCGAGGGGTCGGCGCCGGCATCAGCAAGGTCTTCGCCGATCAGGGCGCGACGGTCGTGACGTGTGCGCGTCGCCCGGTGGAGGGACTGCCGTACGACTTCCACTCCTGCGACGTCCGCGACGACGACGCGGTCACGGCGATGATCGACGCGATCGTCGCCAAGCACGGTCGCCTGGACGTGGTGGTCAACAACGCCGGCGGTTCGCCGTTCGCGCTGGCCGCCGACGCGTCGGCGAACTTCACCCGCAAGATCATCGAACTGAACCTGCTCGGTCCCCTGCTGGTCGCCACCCACGCCAACGCCGTCATGCAGACCCAGGCGACCGGTGGGGCGATCGTCAACATCTCCAGCGTCAGCGCGCACCGGTCCAGCCCCGGCACCGCCGCCTACGGCGCCGCCAAAGCCGGGATGGACAGCGCCACCACCAGCCTGGCGGTGGAGTGGGCGCCGAAGGTGCGGGTGAACTCGATCGTGGTCGGGATGGTCGAGACCGAGCAATCCGAACTGTTCTACGGCGACGCAGAATCGGTCGCCGCGGTCGGGGCCACCGTGCCACTGGGCCGGCTGGCCAAGCCATCCGAAATCGGTTGGACAGCAGCATTTTTGAGTTCCGATCTGGCGTCCTACATCAGCGGTGCCAGCGTTACCGTGCACGGCGGGGGCGAGAACCCCGCCTACCTGAACGCATCCAGCGCAAACAAATAAGGAGACACTGTCATGGGACTTCTCGACGGCCGCGTAGTCATCGTCACCGGCGCCGGCGGCGGAATCGGGCGGGCGCACGCCCTGGCCTTCGCCGCTGAAGGCGCCCGGGTGGTGGTCAACGACATCGGCGTCGGCCTGGACGGTTCGCCGGCCGGCGGCGGCAGCGCCGCGCAGGGCGTGGTCGATGAGATCAAAGCCGCCGGCGGGGAGGCCGTCGCCAACGGCTCCAACGTCGCCGACTGGGCGCAGGCCGAGCAACTGGTCCAGACCGCCGTCGACACCTTCGGTGGGCTGGACGTGCTGGTGAACAACGCCGGCATCGTGCGCGACCGGATGTTCGCCAACACCAGCGAAGAGGAGTTCGACGCCGTCGTGGCCGTGCACCTCAAGGGGCACTTCGCCACCATGAAGCACGCCGCCGCCTACTGGCGGGCCAAGTCCAAGGCCGGCGAGACGGTGGACGCGCGCATCATCAACACCTCCTCGGGCGCCGGCCTGCAGGGCAGCGTCGGGCAGGCCAACTACTCCGCGGCCAAGGCCGGCATCGCCGCGCTGACCCTGGTGGCGTCCGCCGAGATGGGCCGCTTCGGGGTGAGCGTCAACGCGATCGCGCCGGCCGCTCGCACCCGGATGACCGAGACCGTCTTCGCCGACATGATGGCCACCCAGGGCGACGCCTTCGACGCGATGGCCCCGGAGAACGTCTCCCCGCTGGTGGTCTGGCTGGGCAGCGCCGAGTCAAAGGCTGTCACCGGCAAGGTGTTTGAGGTCGAGGGCGGCAAGATCCGGGTCGCTGAGGGCTGGGCGCACGGTCCGGAGGTCGACAAGGGCACCAAGTGGGATCCGGCGGAACTGGGTCCGGTCGTCACCGACCTGCTGGCCAAGGCGCGTCCGGCGGTGCCGGTCTACGGGGCGTGAGTTTGCGCACTCGGCGACGGCCTCGCTGAACGCCTCCCGATCCGATATTCAGCCGGGCCGGTCTGCACACGCCGACGGGCCCGGCTGTTTTCACGGCCCTGATGATCGCTGACCACGATCGGATTCCGTTGGGCAGCAACCGGTTCGGCTGATCAGACTGTCGTCGCACGGGGCGCAAGGTCACGCTCGACACCGGCTCGGGTCGCCGAATCGTGACCATCAATTGACCCGGACAAGCCGAAACGAGACTGGAGTCGAGGCACGTTTTCGGCCTAGGCTGTGCAGCGCAGCATGACCAGAAGCGGGGGCGCTTTCGGATTGGAGGGCCCGTGGTTTCGGTTCCTGTGGCACCGTCATCGACTGTTGGGCGCACTGCGCGGGATCGTCATCCGCACCCCGGCGGGGGCATACCGAAATTCGCGTGGCCGACGGTGCTCCTGGGACTCGCCGCGCTGACACTGTTCGGATATGTGGCGCTCGCAACGCTCGCCGGGCACCTGCCACTGTGGCTGACAATCGCGCTGAGCACCCTGGTCACCTACGTGATGTTCTCGGTGACCCACGAGACGACGCACAACTCGCTGTGTGGTCCGCGCTGGATCAACGCAGCGGTCGGACGGTTCACCTGGCTGTTCGTGGTGCCGACGTTCTCGCTGCCGGCCTGGGGCTACGTCCACCTTCAGCACCACCGCTATGCCAACGATGCCGAGCGCGACCCGGACGTCTTCGCCACCCAGGGCCCGAAGTGGCAGCTACCGCTGCGCTGGGCGCTGATGGACCTCTTCTACGCGATCTGGTACGTGCGACACCTGCCGGATCGCTTCCGGCGGGACTGGCGCCGCCCGGCCGCCGAACTCGCTGAGACGACGGTGCTGTTCTGCGTCGGTTTCGTGGTCCTCGCAGTGGTGGCCTACACCGGGCACCTGCGGGACCTCGCGGTGATCGTGCTGATCCCGCAGCGCATCGGTATTGCGATCCTGGGCTGGTCGTTCGACTGGCTGCCGCACCACGACCTGGACGCGACCCAGCGCACCGACCGCTACGGTGCGAGCCGGATCCGGCTCGGCCTGGAGTGGCTGCTGGGGCCGCTGATGCTGTCGCAGAACTACCACCTGGTGCACCACCTGCACCCGTGGCTGCCGTTCTACCGCTACATGCAGGCCTGGCGCCGCAACGAAGAGGCGTATCTCGACCACAACCCGGCGATGACGACAATCTTCGGTCGGCCGGTCACTGCCGACGAGGTGCGCCGGTGGCAGCATCGCGGAGTGTCGGCGCCGGTACCGCCGCTCTAGCCCCGGCGGGGCTGCCGGTCGTCGCCGGTCGGCAGCGCAATGGCACGGTAGGCCGAATTCGTCCGATCCGAACAGCATTACCGCGTTGCAGGCCGCGCGACCGGGACTGTGTGCCATTGACCTGATTGAAAAAAGAAATCCTTCTCGTGATGATCTGTTCTTGTTCCTGATGTTGGGGTAAATTATTTTGCAGTTTCGTCTAGGTTTTGAGCGCTGGAAAGCGGCGCTCTCTTAATCCGAGGGAGATCATGTCCAAGAAGAATCGTGCGGTTGGAGCCAGCAGTGCGGTCGCGGCTTTTTTGGCGTTCGGGCTGTCGCCTATGATGTCAGCCCCGGCGGCCCATGCGGACTTCGACGATGCGCTCAGTGACCTGTTCTCCCAAGTGGATTCGTGGTTCGACCCGTCGGCGGGTGCGTCGGGCTGGGATCTGGGTGACCTGTTCGGGTCGGCGGCTGCGGTGTCGGGTTCCGCAGCCGGCGATCCGCTGGCGCAACTCGACACGTTCTTCGCCAACACAATTAATACGATCGTCTATCAGCCACTTCACAGTATTGGAGAGTCGATCGCCAACAGCGGTGGTATCGCGGGTGTGATCAGCAACGGCCACGACGCGTACGTCACGGTGGATTCCGACGGCACTATCGACTACACCGCGGCCACCGCGGGTGGTTTCCTGTTCGGTGACGGCGGCGATGGCGCGCTGACGTACAACTCCGACGGGGATCTGCTCGACCAGGGTGGTCACGTCGTCCAGGTTGACGGCGCGGATGTCACTCAGGCCGACATCGAGGACGGTTCGGTCACGATTCACGGGCTGACGTCGGCGGACCAGTCCGGCGGTAACGCCGGCCTGATCGGCGATGGCGGCGCCGGCGGCGGCGATGTCTTCGGCCTGGCCGGTGGTGCCGGTGGTGCCGGTGGATCGCTGATGGGCAACGGTGGCGACGGCGGCGCCGGCGGCATCGGCGCGGCGGGCATCGCCGGCACCAACGACGGTGTCGGTGGTGTCGGTGCTGCCGGCGGTCTTGGTGGCGGTGCCGGCTTCCTGTTCGGCAACGCGGGTAACGGCGGTAACGGTGGCGTCGGCGGCGCGGGCCTGGCCGGGGCGCCCGGGGCTAACGGTGCCGCGGGGCTGTCGCTGCCTTCGGGCAGCACCAGTGGCGTGGCGGGTCACAGCGGCGGCAACGGTGGTGACGGCACCGTCGGGGCAAACGGCGGTGTCGGTGGTGCCGGTGGTGCCGGCGGCCAGGCCGGGCTGTTCGGTAACTCCGGTAACGGCGGCAACGGCGGCCTGGGTGGTGCCGCCGGTAACGGCGGCAACGGCGGCAACGGCGGTGCCGGCGGTAACGGTGCGGACTACGACGGGCAGAGCGGATCGGATTCGTTCGCGGTGGCGGCGGGACCGGCCTCGCCGGCTTCCCCGGCCGCTGGCGCCGGTGGTGGTGGCGGCAATGGCGGCAACGCCGGTGACGGCGGTATCGGTGGTGCGGGTGGCGCCGCCGGTGCCGGTGGTGCGGGTGGCTTCTTCGGCCTGCACACCGCCGGCAACGGCGGCCTCGGCGGCGGTGGTGGTCTCGGTGGCGCTTCGGGCCTGGCCGGCAACGGTGGCGACGGCGGCCTCGGTGGTAGCGGGCTGCCGGCACGTGGACCGGAGGAACTCGTTGGCCAGAGCGACACCGGCCCGGCCACCGGCCCGGGTGTGGCCGGTGGCGCCGGTGGTGCCGGCGGGCACGGCGGCAACCTGGGTACCGCCGGTGCGGGCGGCGTCGGCGGCCAGGGCGGCGCGTCCACCGGAATCTTCGCGGGCGCTGTGGGTGCGGACGGTGCGACCGGTGATGCCGGGACGCTGCCGACCGCGGTGTCCGGCAACGGCGGCAACGGTGGTGCCGGCGGCAACGGTTTCGGCTACTACACCAGCGGTGACAACGAGGGCGTCGGTGTGGCCGGCGGCAACGGTGGTGTTGGCGGGGCCGGCGGTGACCACGGCAACGGTGGCAACGGCGGTGCCGGCGGTGCCGGCGGCCAGGGCAACGGCGGCGGCATCTATGGCAACGGTGCTGCCGGCCTCGCCGGTGGTGTCGGCGGCAACGGTGGTGCCGGCGGCGCGGGCGGGAGTGTCTCCGGTAACGGCGGCAACGGCGGTGCGGCCGGCGCCGGTGGTGTCGGCGGAACCGGCGGTTACGGCGCCTACGGGACCGCCCTGGATGTCCCGGGTGGCACCGGCGGCGCCGGTGGTCTCGGTGGCGCCGGTGGCATCGGTGGCGCCGGTGGTGCGGCGACCAACGGCAACGGTGGCACCGGCGGCGCGGCCGGTGTCGGCGGCAACGGCGGTGTCGGCGGCGATGGCGGTAGCGGTTTCGACGACCCGAGCACCACGACTGCCACGGCGAACTCCGATGCGAACCCGGTCATGGTCGGCGGCGCCGGTGGCATGGGCGGCAACGGCGGAGCCGCGGGCACGGCCGGTGCCGGTGGGATCACCCAGGGCGGCGGCGACAACGGCGCCGACGGGGCCACCGCCCACCAGGGCAACGGCGGTGACGGTGGCCAGGGCGGTGTCGGCGGGAAGCCCGCCTTCGGCGCGGACGGCGTTTTCGCCGGCAACGGTCTGAGCCCGGCGCACACCGACGCGACCGGCGGCGGTGGTAACGGCGGTGTCGGCGGTCAGGGCGGCACCGGCTGGCACGCCGGTAACGGTGGCGAGGGCGGCTCGGGTGGTTGGGGCATCTACGGCGGCACCGGCGGTGCCGGTGGCGCTGCCGGAGCGATGGGCGCCGACGGCGTCGCCGCCGACGGTGGTGCCGGCGGTGTCGGCGGCCTCGGAAACGCCCACGGCGGCTACGGCGGCGAGGGCGGCGCCGGTGGCGATGCCACCGGCACTCAGACCGCCGGCGACGGTGGTGACGGCGGTGCCGGCGGGGATGTGCTCTTCGGTGTCGGCCCCGGCACGTTCGCCGGAGGTCACGGCGGCAACGGCGGTGTCGGCGGCACCTCCGAGGACGGCCAGGCCGGGGTCGGCGGTAACGGCGGCGGCGGTGGTGCCGCGGCCCAGGACGGTACGGGCGGCTCCGGCGGTGACGGCGGCAATGGTGGTGCCAGCACCGGCGCGGGTAACGGTGGCGCCGGCGGAAACGGTGGCAGCGCCGGAACGGCCGGGGCCGATGGCGGTGCCGGCGGTCACGGCGGCGACGGTGGCGTCGGTGGCGCGGCCAACAGCGGCAACGCCGGCAACGGCGGCAACGGCGGAAACGGCACCGACGGTGCCAATGGCGTCGACGGCACCGCCGACGGCACTACCGACGCCACGCTCACGGCGCCGACTGTCGGTGGTAGCGGTGGTGCCGGTGGCAACGCCGGGGCCGGCGGCGTCAGCACCTCGGGTACCGACGGCACTGCAGGCACCGGCGGTGACGGCGGTAACGGCGGTAACGGCGGCACGGGTGCCGGCATCGACACCAACGGTGTGGCGGCCAATGGTGCTGCCGGTGGCGCCGGCGGTAACGGTGGCACGGGCAGCGTGAACGGCAACGGCGGTGCCGGTGGCGCCGGTGGCGCCGGTGGCGCCCATGGTCAGGGCGCGACCGCGGGCAGCGGTGGTGTCGGTGGTTCCGGCAGCACCGGCAGCGCCACCGAGGTCGGCCACGGCGGTGGCGGTGGCGGTGGTGGCGGCGGCGCCAGCATCACCGGTGGCGGCACTGTGACCGGCGGTGTCCAGGGTGGCGACGGCGGAGCAGGTGGTGCCGGTACCGCATCCGGTGCGGGTGCGACCGGTGGCACCGGCACCAACGTGCACGACATCGTCGACGCCAACAGCACGCTGGCTAACAACACCATCAACGGTCTGAACAACGGCAGCGGCGCCACGGTCACACTCAGTGCGACCAATGGCGGCTCCGCTACCGGGAACGTGCTTGACCTGGGCACCGGCAGCGCCGGTAACGCCGGCGGCTCGGTGTCGATCACCGCCGACGGCGCCGACAGTACGGTGACCGGCAGCACCATCACCGGCGGCAACGCCGGCGCCGGCGGCGACGGTGGGGCCGCCACGATCATCGCCACCGGCGGTGGGGCGGTGACCGGAGTCACCGCAACCGGCGGGAACGGTTCCGACACCGCGGCGGGCGGCTACAGCTTCGTCGGCGCCTACGGTGCCCACAGCGTGGTGACCGACAGCAGCGTTATCGCTGGTAACGCGGGCTCCGGCGACGGTTCCACGGGCAGCGCCGGCGGTGCCGGCGGTGGCGCGGGAGCGTACTCCGTCGGCGGCGGATCGATCAGTGGTGCCACGGTGACCGGCGGGGTCGGCGGTGCCGGGACGACCGGTGGTGCCGGTGGTGCCGGTGGCTACGCCGGCATCCAGGCTGGTGGAACCGGCACGACCGCTACCGGCATAGCCACCGGCGGCGTCGGCGGCGCCGGCAACGGCGGCGGCACCGGTGGCGCAGGCGGTGGCGGTGACATCACCGGCGGCTTCAGCAGCTCGGACCAGCTACTTCACGGTGGCGGCTCCGTTGACGGCAACGCGACCGGGGGGGCCGGTGGTGCAGCGACGGGTGCCGGCAGCACCGGTGGCACCGGCGGCGCCGGCACCATGCAGGTGACCGGGCCCGGCTCATCGAACGGTGAGAGCCTCGGTGGCGACGGCGGTGCTGCGACCGACGGGGGAACCGCCGGCAACGGCGGCGCCGGCCAGATCCTCGCCCTCGGTAACGCGGCCGACAGCAGGACAGCACCGGATGTCGATGCGGCCAGCAAGGCGTTCGGCGGTGACGGCGGAGCGGCGAGTGCTGCCGGTGCAACCGGCGGTAACGGCGGAACCGGCCAGGTGGTTGCGTGGAGCAACGGGTCGAGTGCATCCGGCACCGGAACCGGTGGTGACGGTGGCGCGGGCGACGGCGGCAACGGCGGCAACGGCGGCGTCGGCTCGGTGCAGGCCGGGCCCAGCGGCGCGGAGGTCCAGGGTGACCATTCGGCGACCGGCACCGCCACCGGTGGCAACGGCGGTGACGGCGGCACCAACGGCACCGACGGCGCCAAGGGCGGCGACGGTGGCCAGGGTGGCCGCGGCAACGTGCAGTCCTACCAGGGGCAGAGCACGGATTCGACCGGGACTTCTGTCGGCGGCAACGGCGGTAACGGCGGTAACGGCGGCACCTTCGTCAACAGCACCGACAACGGCAACGGCGGTGTCGGCGGCAAGGGCGGCATGGGTGGTGCGTTCAACGGCAACGGCGCCGTCGGCACCGCTGAGGACGGCGGTAACGGCGGCAACGGCGGTGCGGACGGCACGGTCGGTGTGGCCGGCGCACCTGGCGCGGCTAGCCCTGGGGTCACCAACCCCTAGGTCTCGCAGTCAGCCGGTTGGCACCGGACACTGTGGGCCGCGTCGAACCGACGCGGCCCACAGCGTCCCGCCGACGGATGCCGGACCGAAAAATACACTGAAGGCTTCACCCAAGAGACTTGGATTCACCGATGCCCACAACCGCGCAGCCACGACTCTTTGCGACGCTCGCCGCGGCCACCGCCATCACGCTCGGCGCCCAGGCCGTCGTCGCCAACCCGGTGGCGCACAGCGCGCCGGTCGCCGCGGCCCCGGTCTCACACTCCGTCGAACTGACCGCCCTGGCGCAGGACGCCAGCCTGATGGATCAGTTCGGGGAACTCACCGGGCTGTCGGGGTTTCTGAACATCGTCGACAACCCGGACCTGCCGTTCTTCCCGTTCGCGATCATGACCGAGTTGGCGCTGGAACTGCTGTTCGTGCTGCCGCTCACCGCGATCGTCGGTGTGCCGCTGACGCTGCTGACCGGGGGCTCGGATGCGCTGAGCGAGGCGATCAGCCAGTTCAACGCGGTCGGTGCGGGGATCAGCGCCACGTTCACCGGCCTGCAGGACTGGTACGCCACCCACAACGCGTTCACCGGCGCATTGCTCGACCCCGCGCCGAGCGACACCGGTGACAGTGCGGGATCGGGTGCCGCCGCGCTGCTGTCCGGCCTCGACCCGGAGTCCTCCGGTATCAACCTGGACTTGGCGGGTGTCGACCCGGGCGTCCCGCCAGAGGTCCCGGGGTTCGACGTCGACTCCGGCGACCTGGCTGCCGCGCTCTGACGAGCCGCCTCAGCGGTCGATCGTCAGGTGGTCCCCGCAGGCCCGCGAGATGCAGATCAGCATGTCGCCGCGGGCCCGCTCGTCAGCGGTCAGCAGATTGTCGCGGTGGTCGTCGAACTCGACGTTGCGGGCCTGGATCTCCACCCCCGCCGGTTCATGGATGTGTCCGCCGACCGCCGCCGGCTGCGCCCGGTCCGTCACCGGGGTTCGCAGATCACCACCGGGATCACCCGGTCGGTGTAGGACTGGTAGTCGTCGAAGTCGGGGTACATCGCGGTCAGCTTCGGCCAGTATTCGGCGCGTTCGTCGGCGGTGGCGTCCCGGGCGGTCAGGCTGAGCACCTCACCGCCGATCTGGAACTTCACCGCCGGGTTCGCCTTGAGGTTGAGGTACCACATCGGGTTGCTGGCCCGCCCGCCCTGCGAGGCCACCAGCAGCACCCGGTCGCCGTTGCGTAGGAACAGCAGTGGGGAGTTTCGGGGCTGACCGGTCTTGCGGCCGGTGGTGGTCAGGATGCCGACCGGCGGCAGTTCGTCGACCTTGTTGCGGCCCAGGCGCCACTTGCCGCCCAGCTTGCCGTCGCTGGCCCGGTACAGCCAGGTGTTGACCCGCGACCCCCACTTGATCACGACGCGGGTCAGGTCCGAGTTCAATCCGCGGGGCGCAGACGATTCCGAGGTCATCGGGCCAGCTTAACCGGCAGGTGCTGGCCCGAACCGTCGTCAGGCGCGCTGCAGGAACGGCTTGATGCCGGCCCGGATGTGGTGGATCCGCGCCGCGCCGTCCGGACTGGAGGCCGGGATCACGAACGTCTCGTCGACGCGACTGCACACCCGCCAGCCGAACAGCGACGGCTTGGTGATGATGTCGTAGACCGCGCGCACCGCGTCGCCGTCGATCGAGTACTCCGGGGCGGTCGCGGCCTTGATCAGCTTGAACTGCGGCCCCCGGTCCAGGCTGCGCCGCAGGTGCGCGCCGGAGAACCCGGTCTTGAGGCCGACCTCGATGCGGACGCAGTCGTCGGCGAATGGCACCTCCGCCGAGTCGTGGCTGACCAGCGCGTCGATGTAGGACTGCGCGACGGCGATCCGCTGCGCGTCCGAAAGCGCCACTAGATCCGCTCGATGATGGTGCCGGTGGACAGCGCGCCACCGGCGCACATGCTGATCAGCGCGGTGGACTTGTCGGTGCGCTCCAACTCGTGCAGGGCGGTGGTGATCAGCCGGCTGCCGGTGCAGCCCACCGGGTGCCCGAGCGCGATCGCGCCGCCGTTGACGTTGACCCGGTCCATGTCCGGGTTGTGCACCGCTGCCCAGGACAGCACCACCGACGCGAACGCCTCGTTGACCTCGAACAGGTCGATGTCGCCGATCTTCATGCCCGCCTTCTCCAGCACCTTCGCCGTGGACTGCACCGGGCCGTCCAGGTGGTAGTGGGTCTCGGCGCCGACCAGCGTCTGGCTGACGATCCGGGCGCGGGGCTTGAAGCCGAGAGCCTTGGCCCGGTCTTCGTCCATCCACAGCACCGCGGCGGCGCCGTCGGAGATCTGCGAGCTGGTGCCGGCGGTGTGGATACCGCCCTCGATCACCGGCTTCAGCCCGGCCAGGCCCTCGGCGGTGGTGTCGCGCGGGCCCTGATCCCGGCCGACCATGTGCAGCTCACTGGTGGGCTGCTTGTTCTCGTCGATCACCGGGGCCTCGATCGCGCTGATCTCCCGGTCGAAGCGGCCCTCGGCCCACGCCTGCTTGGCCAGCTGCTGGGAGCGCAGCCCGAACGCGTCGACGTCGGCACGGGTGATGCCGCGGCGCCGGGCGATCCGCTCGGCGGCCTCGAACTGGTTCGGCAGGTCGACGTCCCAGGACGCCGCCCGCGCCCCGCCGCCGTTCTCGCCCAGGCCGACCCGGCTCATCGCCTCGATGCCGCAGGCGATGCCGATGTCGATGGCGCCGGTGGCGATCAGCCCGGCGATGAAGTGGTTGGCCTGCTGACCGGAGCCGCACTGGCAGTCGATGGTGGTGGCGCCGACGTGCTCGGGCAGCCCGGCCACCAGCCAGGACTGCCGGGTGACGTTGTTGGCCTGCTCCCCGTACTGGGTGACGCAGCCGCCGATGACCTGCTCGACGTCGCCCGCGCTGATCCCGGCCGTCAGACCGGCCTTGGCGATCAGAGCCTTCTGCACCGCCCCCAGCAGTTCGGTGGCGTGCAGGCCGGACAACCAGCCGTTACGTTTGCCGATGGGACTGCGGGTGGCTTCGACGATGACGGGATTGCCCATGCAGGCCAGATTAGAACACGTTTCATTACGCTGACAAGCGCGGACGTGTTAGAGCCTTTGGTCTACGGTGAGCGCATGTTTTACTGCTACTAGAACACGTTGCAGTTAGGAGGGCCCTGATGTCGCAGACGCCTGAGCCGTCGACGGTCGACCTCACCGACCCGGCGATCTACGCCGAGCGGCTCCCGGATGCCGAGTTCGCCGCACTGCGCGAGTCCGCCCCGATCTCCTGGATCGCGCAGCCCGACGAGCGCAGTGGCGGATTCCGGGACGGCGGCTACTGGGCCATCACCCGGCACGAGGACGTCAAAGAGGTGTCCCGGCTCGACGACGTGTTCTCCAGCGAGATGAACACCGCCATCCCGCGTTTCAACGACGACATCGACCGGGAGAACATCGACGTCTCCCGCTTCCTGATGCTCAACCAGGACGCGCCCCGGCACACCCGGTTGCGCCGGATCGTCTCCCGCGGCTTCACCCCGCGGCACATCCTGCCGCTGCATGACGAACTGGAGGCGCGGGCACAGGCCATCGCCAAGGAGGCGCTGGCCCGCGGCACCGGCGACTTCGTGGTGGAGGTGGCCTCGGAGCTGCCGCTGCAGGCCATCGCCGGACTGATGGGGGTGCCGCAGGAGGACCGCGGCAAACTGTTCGACTGGACCAACCAGATGACGTCCTACGACGACCCGGAGTACTCCCACTACGACCCGAAGCAGGCGTCGCTGGAGATCATCTCCTACGGGCTGCAGTTGGCCGAGATGAAGCGGGTCAACCCGGGCCGCGACATCGTCACCACGCTGATCGAGGCCGACGTCGACGGCGAGAAACTCGGCGACGACGAGCTCGGGTTCTTCATCATCCTGCTGGCGGTGGCCGGGTCGGAGACCACCCGAAACTCGATCACCCAGGGCATGATGGCCTTCACCGAGCACCCCGACCAGTGGGAGCTGTTCAAGGCGCAGCGCCCGGAGACCACCGCCGACGAGGTGGTCCGCTGGGCCACCCCGGTGACCTCGTTCCAGCGCACCGCCACCCGCGACCACGACCTCAACGGCACGCTCATCAAAGAGGGCCAGCGGGTGGTGATGTTCTACCGCTCGGCGAACTTCGACCCCGAGGTGTTTGACGAGCCGCAGCGGTTCGACATCCTGCGCGACCCGAACCCGCACGTCGGCTTCGGCGGCACCGGTGCGCACTACTGCATCGGCACCCACCTGGCGCGGATGACTGTCAACCTGATGTTCAACGCGATCGCCGATCACATCCCGGACCTGCGGCCGACCGCCGCCCCGGAACGGCTGATGTCGGGCTGGCTCAATGCGATCAAGCACTGGCAGGTCGACTACACCGGCCGCAACGCCTGACCTTTACCACTGATTCAACTGATTTAACCGAGGAGGATTCGGGTGGACTTCAGTCCTGATCCGGAACAGCAGGCTGTCGCCGACGTCGTTACGTCGGTGCTGGAACGTGACAACAGCTGGGACGCACTGGTTTCCGGCGGTGTGACCGCACTGGCGGTGCCGGAGCGGCTCGGCGGCGACGGTGTCGGCCTGGCCGAGGTGGCCACCGCGCTCACCGAGATCGGCCGGCGCGGCACGATCAGCCCGGCGCTGGCGACGCTGGGCTTGGGCCTGGTGCCGCTGCTGGACCTGGCCTCCGACGCGCAGCAGGACCGTTACCTGACCGGGGTGCCCAAGGGCGCGGTGCTCTCAGCCGCGCTCGACGAGCCGGCGAACGCGCTGCCCGAGCAGCCTTCGGTGACACTGGCCGGTAACCGGTTGTCCGGCACCAAGATCGGTGTCGCCTACGCCGAGCAGGCGCAGTGGCTGCTGGTCACCGCCGACAGCGGCGTCGCGGTGATCTCGCCGACGGCCGCCGGTGTCACGCTGACCAAGACCCCGACCGCCAACCACTCAGACGAGTACGTCGTGGTGTTCGACGGCGCCGAGGTCGACGGCCTGCTCGACGGGGCGACCGCGCACCGGGTGAACCAGTTGGCGCTGGCCATGATCGGCGCGTACGCCTCCGGGCTGGTGGCCGGGGCGCTGCGGCTCACCGCCGACTACGTCGGCACCCGCGAGCAGTTCGGCCGGGCGCTGTCCACCTTCCAGACGGTGGCCGCGCAACTATCCGAGGTCTACATCGTCTCGCGCACCATCACGTTGGCGGCGACGTCGGTGGTGTGGCGGCTGGCCAACGGCCTGGGGGCCGACCCGCTGACCGAGAAGGACCTCGGTGTGCTGGGCTACTGGATCACCTCGCAGGCGCCGCCGATGATGCAGATCTGCCACCACCTGCACGGCGGCATGGGCATGGACATCGATTACCCGATGGACCGCTACTACTCGACCATCAAGGACCTGTCCCGCCTGCTCGGCGGGCGCTCCCAGCGCCTGGACCTGGTGACCACGGCCGGCGCCGTCGAGTCCGCCGTCTCCTCCAGTGAGCTCAACAACGTTGCGGGCAGCCAGTTCATCGACCTCACCTCCGAGCAGCGCGCGCTGCAGGTCGAGCTGCGGTCGTACTTCGCCACGCTGATCACCCCGGATGAGGAAGCGGCCATGGCCGTCGACCGGCACTGCGGCGCCTACCGCGACGTGATCCGCCGGATGGGCACCGACGGCAAGCTCGGGGTGGGCTGGCCGAAGGAGTTCGGCGGCTTGGGCTTCGGCCCGATCGAGCAGCAGATATTCGTCAACGAGGCGCAGCGCGCCGACATCCCGCTGCCGGCGGTCACGCTGCAGACCGTCGGGCCGACCCTGCAGGTGTACGGCAACGAGGCGCAGAAGAAGAAGTTCCTGCCCGCGATCCTCGCCGGCGAGGTGCACTTCGCGATCGGCTACTCCGAGCCCGAAGCCGGCACCGACCTGGCGTCGTTGCGCACCACCGCGGTTCGCGACGGCGACGAGTACGTGATCAACGGCCAGAAGGTGTTCACCACCGGTGCGCACGACGCCGACTACATCTGGCTGGCCGCGCGCACCGACCCGAATGCGGTGAAGCACAAGGGCATCTCGATCTTCATCGTCGACACCAAGGACCCCGGCTACTCGTTCACGCCGATGATCTTGAGCGACGGCGCGCACCACACCAACGCCACCTACTTCACCGATGTGCGGGTGCCCGCCGACATGCTGGTCGGTGAGCTCAACGGCGGCTGGAAGCTGATCACCACCCAGCTCAACAACGAGCGGGTCATGCTCGGGCCGGCCGGCCGGTTCGGCGCGATCTACGACAAGGTGCACGCCTGGGCGGTGCAACCGGGCAGCGACGGTGTGGCACCGATCAGCCACGACGCGGTCCGCCGCGGCCTCGGCGAGATCCACGCCATGTTCCGGATCAACGAACTGCTGAACTGGCAGGTCGCCGCGGCCGGCGAGATCATCGACGTCGCGGATGCCGCGTCCACCAAGGTCTTCGGCACCGAGCGGATCCAGTACGCCGGACGGCTGGCCGAGGAGATCGTCGGCGGGTACGGCAACCCGGCCGATGCGGCCACCAGCGAACTGCTGGGCTGGCTGGACGTGCAGACCAAGCGCAACCTGGTCATCACGTTCGGCGGCGGGGTCAACGAGGTGATGCGCGAGATGATCGCCGCCTCGGGATTGCGAGTCCCGAGGGTGCCACGATGAGCGCTCGCGCGAAGAGTCGAGGACACAGATGAGTGATCTGGCAGCAGGTATCGAGAAGCTGAAGGCGTCGGCGCGCAGCAAGCCGCGGCTCGGCCGGGATCCGGTGAACCAGCCGATGATTCGGCACTGGGTGGACGCGATCGGGGATAAGAACCCGATCTACGTCGACGAGGCCGCGGCGCGCGCCGCCGGCCACCCGGGCGTCGTCGCACCGCCGGCGATGATCCAGGTCTGGACGATGATGGGCCTGGGCGGAGTGCGCCCCGACGACGACCCGCTCGGCAAGATCATCGAATTGTTCGATGCCGCAGGCTATGTCGGCGTGGTTGCCACCAACTGCGAGCAGACCTACCACCGCTACCTGCAGCCCGGTGAAGAGGTCAGCATCACCGCCGAGATCAGCGACGTGACCGGGCCGAAGATGACTGGGCTGGGTGAGGGTTACTTCATCACCCAGAAGATCCGCTGGTGGGTCGGCGAAGAGAATGTGGCCGACATGGACTGGCGGATCATGAAGTTCCTGCCGAAGGACAAAGCGCCGGCAGCCACCGACCTGCCCGAGGACCTGAACCCGGACAAGATGATGCGGCCGTCCTGGTCGCGGGATTCGAAGTTCTTCTGGGACGGGGTCGCCGCCCACGAACTGCGCATTCAGCGCCGGCCCGACGGCAGCCTGCAGCACCCGCCGGTGCCGGCGGTATGGCTGGACAAGACCGAGACCACCGACTACGTCGTCGCCGCCGGGACGGGCACGGTGTACTCCTACGTCGTGCACCACGCGCCGAAGGTGCCGGGCCGGTCGATTCCGTTCGTGATCGCACTGGTCGAATTGGCCGAGGGGGTGCGGATGCTCGGCGAACTGCGCGGCGTCGACCCCGCGCAGGTGCAGATCGGAATGCCGGTCCGCGCAACGTATCTGGATTTCCCGGCCAGTGAATCCGGGCCGGCCTGGAACCTCTACGCCTGGGAGCCGAGCGCATGAGCATCACTGCGACGGTGGGCACCAAGCTGCCCGAATTGGCGATCTACGGTGACCCGACGTTCATCGTGTCCACGGCGATCGCGACCCGCGACTACCAGGACGTGCACCACGACCGGGACAAGGCGCAGGCCAAGGGGTCCAAGGACATCTTCGTCAACATTCTGACCGACACCGGTCTGGTGCAGCGCTACGTCACCGACTGGGCCGGTTCGGACGCGGTGATCCGCTCGATCGGGCTGCGGCTCGGCGTGCCGTGGTACGCCTACGACACCGTCACGTTCACCGGTGAGGTCACCGCGGTCGAGGACGGGCTGATCACGGTGAAAGTCGTTGGGAACAACAGTCTCGGCGACCACGTCGTCGCGACCGCGAAACTGACCCTCGGAGGTGTGTAGTGCAGTCCGGTCTGCTATCCGGTCGAGCCGCGATCGCCGGTATCGGTGCCACCGACTTCTCCAAGGAGTCCGGCCGCAGCGAACTGCGCCTGGCCGCCGAGGCCGTCCTCGACGCGCTGGACGACGCCGGGCTGGCGCCGTCCGACGTCGACGGCCTGGTCACGTTCACGATGGACTCCAACCTGGAGACCGCCGTGGCGCGCTCGGTCGGCATCGGTGAGTTGTCGTTCTTCTCCCAGATCGGCTACGGCGGCGGCGCCGCCGCCGCGACCGTGCAGCAGGCGGCGATGGCCGTCGCGACCGGGGTCGCGGAAGTCGTTGTGGCGTACCGGGCATTCAACGAGCGCTCGGAGTTCCGGTTCGGCCAGGTGATGACCGGGCTGACCGGCACCGCCGACTCGCGCGGTGTGGAGTACAGCTGGTCCTACCCGCACGGGATCTCCACCCCGGCCGCGTCGGTGGCGATGGTCGCCCGGCGCTACATGCATGAATACGGCGCCACCAGTGCCGATTTCGGCGTCATCTCGGTGGCCGACCGCAAGCACGCGGCGACCAATCCGAAGGCGCACTTCTACGGCAAGCCGATCACGATCGAGGACCACCAGAACTCGCGCTTCATCGCCGAGCCGCTGCGACTGCTGGACTGCTGCCAGGAGACCGACGGCGGGGTGGCGATCGTCGTCACCACCCCGGAGCGGGCGAAGGACCTCAAGCAGCGTCCGGTGGTGATCGAGGCCGCCGCGCAGGGCTCCGGCGTCGACCAGTTCACGATGTACTCCTACTACCGCGACGAACTCGGCCTGCCCGAGATGGGTGTCGTCGGCCGGCAGCTGTGGGCGCAGTCGGGGTTGAGCCCGGCGGACATCCAGACCGCGGTGCTCTATGACCACTTCACCCCGTACACGCTGCTGCAACTGGAGGAGCTCGGTTTCTGCGGCAAGGGCGAGGCGAAGGACTTCATCGCCGGTGGCGCAATCGAACTCGGCGGCCGGCTACCGATCAACACTCACGGCGGTCAGCTCGGCGAAGCGTACGTGCATGGCATGAACGGCATCGCCGAGGGGGTGCGCCAGCTGCGCGGCACCTCGGTGAACCAGGTGCCGAACGTGGAGCACGTGCTGGTGACCGCCGGCACCGGCGTGCCCACGTCGGGGCTGATTCTGGGCTGAGTCCGCCCCGCCACCCCGCCGAGCGTGAACTCACGCGCACGTTCGGGCGTCGAACGTGAACTCACGCGCACGCTCGGCGGCTCGGGGCGAGGTGAAGTGACGCCCGACGACCGTGGTGGCACGCTGCCGCAATGGTGGAACCGTTCATCGGCAGTGAGGCCCTGGCCGCTGGCAGGGTGACAAGGGGACAGCTCGGAACCCGCCATAGTCGCCTGTTTCCCGACGTCTATCTGGACCGGGACATCGTGGTCACGACGGCTGATCGTGCCAGAGCCGGCTGGCTGTGGTCGCAGCGCAAGGGTGTGGTCGCCGGATTCGCCGCTGCGGCGTTGCACGGCAGTGACTGGGTGGACGACCGGCCCGCAGAACTCATCCACGACAACCGGCATCGGTTGCCAGGGCTGCTGATTCACGGCGATGAACTGCGGCCTGACGAGATACAGGTGCTCGACGGGGTGCCGGTCACCAACCCGGCCCGGACTGCGGTCGATCTCGGCTGTTGGTATCCGATGGTCGAGGCGGTCTCCGGTATGGACGCGCTCGTGCGAGCCGCGGAGTTCAAAGACGTCGACGTCCAGCAGATCCTGGCCCGCTGCACCGGCCGTCGCGGCGTCGTCCGTGCGCGGGAGTCGCTCGACCTGGTCGATCCCGGAGCGGAATCGCCGAAGGAGAGCTGGCTGCGGGTCGCCCTGATCCGTGCCGGGCTGCCCAGGCCGCAGACCCAGATTCCGGTGTACGACGGCTACTGGGAGCCGTTCGCCGTGCTGGACATGGGCTGGCCGGAACTCAAAGTGGCTGCAGAGTACGACGGCGACCAACATCGAACCGACCCACAGCGCTGGCGAAGGGATGCCAAGCGCGCCGAACGACTGCAGCGCCTCGGCTGGATCGTCATCCGAGTACTCGCCGGAGATCGCGAGCCCGACGTTGTGCGCCGGGTTCGGTCCGCACTGGCCCGCCGAGCGTGAGCGTGCGTTCACACTCGACGATCGAACGTGAGCGTGAGTTCACGTTCGGCGGAGGGGGGCTACGCGCTGACCAGTTCCACGTCGCCGAGCACGGCGGCGTCGTCGCGGCCGGGGGCCACCACCACGCCGATCACCCGCGAACCGTCGCGCCACAGCCGGGCCCGCAGCGTCTCGCCGGGGAACACCACGCCGGCGAAGCGGGCGCCGTAGGAGCGCACCTTGCCGGCGTCGCCGTCGAGGACGGTGTCGACGATCGCCTTGCAGGTCATGCCGTAGGTGCACAGCCCGTGCAGGATCGGCCGCGGGAATCCAGCAGCCGCAGCAAAACCCGGGTCGGAGTGCAGCGGGTTGCGGTCACCGCACAGCCGGTACAGCAGCGCCGCACCCGGCGCCACCGGGATGTCGACCTCGAAATCCGGTGCGCGATCGGGCAACTCCGAAGCGGACGACGGCCCGCGCTCGCCGCCGAAGCCGCCCTCGCCGCGGGCGAAGATCGACCGGCGCTGCGTCCACAGCACGGTGCCGTCCGGCGCGGTCGCGGTGGTCTCCAGCACCACCACGGCGGCCTTGCCCTTGTCCCAGACCTCGACGATCTTGCTGACCGCGCGGGCACTGCCCGACGCCGGCAGCGGCGCCGGCACGCTGACCTGCTCGGAGGCGTGCAGGATCTTGGCCAGGTCGATCTCGATGCCCGGCCAGCTCACCTTCGGCGGGTCGGTCTCGTTGAACGACGCCGCGACGCAACCGAACGTCGGCAGCACCTGCGGGGTGCCGTCGACGACGTAGCTCAGCTCGCGCGGATCCATCGGGTCCGACCCGGCGCCCAGCGCCAGGTTGTACAGCTGCACATTCGTTGCGGTCCAGGAGAACTCGACCGCGCCGAACTCCGCACCCAGGGCGGCGTCGAGGTTGATCGGCATGCGTTACGCCTTTCCAGCGATATCCAGGGCGGCCAGGTAGCCGAAGGTCATGGCGGGTCCGATGGTGCCGCCCGGTCCCGGGTAGGTGTGGCCCATCACCGGCGCACTGACGTTGCCGGCGGCGTACAGGCCGGCGATGACGCTGCCGTCGTCGCGCAGGGCGCGGCCGTGCACGTCGGTGCGGATGCCGCCCTTGGTGCCCAGATCGCCGGGCACCATCTTGGCCGCGTAGAACGGCCCCTGCTTGATCTCGCCGAGGTTCGGGTTCGGCTTCTGCGTCGGGTCGCCGTAGTAGCGGTCGTAGGCGCTCTCACCGCGGTGGAAGTCCTCGTCGACGCCGGACCGGGCGAATTCGTTGAACCGGTCCACGGTGGCGACGAAGGAGTCGACCGGCACGCCGGCCTTCTCCGCCAGCTCCTCCAGGGTGTCGGCGGTGACGATGACGCCGGATTCGGTCCATTTCCGCGGCAGCTTCTGGCCCGGCTGCAACCCGGCGAAGATGTAGTTGTTGCGGTAGCGCTGGTCGAACACCAGCCAGGCCGGCACGTTCTCGCCGGGGCCGTCGCCCTGGCCGTACTGGCCGCCGTACATGTGGTGACAGGCTTCGACATACGGCATCGACTCGTTCATGAACCGCTTGCCGTTCATGTTGACGATGATCGAGCCGGGGGAGTTGCGCTCGGAGAGTGCGAACCACGGCGCACCGGGCAGCGGCACCGTCGGACCCCACCAGGCGTCTTCCATGATGTCCAGCGCCGCACCGAGTTTCTCGCCCGCCACGATGCCTTCGCCGGTGTTCGCGGCCGCGCCCACCGTCCAGTCGGCGGTGATCGGCGCGCGCTGGTACTTCACCCGCATCTGCTCGTTCTTCTCGAACCCGCCGCTGGCCAGGATCACTCCGCGGCGTGCCCGGATCAGTTGCGGCTCAACGTCCTCGGCAGCACCCTCGGCGCGCACGTACACGCCGCGCACCACGCCGTCCTCGACGTAGAGGTCGGTGAGCGCGGTGTTCAACTCAACGGGCACACCGGCTTTCTGCAGGCCGACGCGCAGCGGCGCGATCAGCGCCCGGCCCATGCCGACCAGGTTCTTGCCGGTGATCCCGGCCCAGGTGGCGCGCACGCCCACCTTGATGCTCCGCAGCACACCGCGCGGGTGGCGCTTGAGCTGGTTGAGCCGGACGTAGTCCTGCTGCATCACCACCATGTTCAGCGGCACCTTGCCGTAGGGCGGCTCCAGGCCGGCCATGTCGGCGCCGAGTTTCTTGGCGTTGAACGGCTTCGGCTCGATCGAGCGGCCGGTCGGCTTGCCGCCGGGCTGCTCCGGGTAGTAGTCGGCGTAGCCGGGAACCCAGCACATCTTCAGCGGCGAGTTCTTCAGCACGAACGAGAGCATCTCCGGCCCGCGCTTCAGGTAGGTGTCGATCTTCTCGGCGGGCACCACGTCGCCGACGATCGTGTGCAGGTAGGTGCTGGCCGCCTCCGGGGTGTCCTTGACCCCGGCGCGCTGCAGCACCTCGTTGTTGGGGATCCACACCCCGCCGCCGGAGCGCGCGGTGGAGCCGCCGTAGTGTGCGGCTTTCTCGATGACAATCGTTGACAGTCCCTGGTGGGCGGCAGTCAGCGCGGCGACCATGCCGGCGCCGCCGCTTCCGACCACGACGACGTCGTATTCCTTCTCGGCCATGTAGAACACGTTATAGAATTGCCCGGCCCGGGCGCTACTTGGCCGGTGGTTCCGTGCCGGCCGATCCGGCTGCGGTGCCGGTATACCCTGCGACGGCCGCATCTGCCCGGCCGATTCCGCAACGCCGAGGCGCGAATGAGAACGTGTTTCAGTTTCTTGTCCGACGGAGATGGCATCACACCTTTCGTCTGCGCGGAAGCCATGTTTTACTGACACGACCCTGCATCGTGTTGACCGATGCTCACAGTTAGGAGATCGCAGCGTGTCCACCCTCAATCTTCCGACCGGATTCGACCCGACCGACCCGCACATCTGGGCGGAGCGCATCCCGATGGCGGAGTTGGACGAGCTGCGCACCAACGAACCGATCAAGTGGATCGACCAGCCCGACGACGCCAGCGGCGGCTTCAAGGACGGCGGATACTGGCTGGTCACCCGGCACGAGGACGTCAAGGAGATCTCCCGGCTCGACGAGGTTTACTCGAGCGAGCGCAACACCGCGATCCCGCGCTTCAACGACGACATCCCGCGCGACAACATCGACATGCAGCGCACGATCATGCTGAACCAGGACGCGCCGACGCACACCCGGCTGCGCCGGATCGTCGCCCGCGGCTTCACCCCGCGGCACATCCTGCCGCTGCACGACGAGCTGCAGGAGCGTGCGCAGGCGATCGCCAAGGAGGCGCTGGCCAAGGGCAGCGGCGACTTCGTCCGCGACATCTCCGCCGAGCTGCCGCTGCAGGCCATCGCCGGTCTGCTCGGCGTGCCGCAGGAGGACCGCGGCAAGTTGTTCGAGTGGACCAACCAGATGACCGGCTACGACGACCCGGAGTACGCCGACAAGTACGACCCGTTCACCTCGGCGATGGAGATCATCGCCTACGGCAACAAGCTGGCCGACATGAAGCGGGCCAACCCCGGCAACGACATCGTGACCACGCTGGTGGAGGCCGCCGACGAGGGCGAGAAGCTCAGCGGCGACGAGTTCGGGTTCTTCATCATCCTGCTGGCGGTGGCCGGCAGTGAGACCACCCGCAACTCGATCACCCAGGGCATGATGGCGTTCGTCGAGCACCCCGACCAGTGGGAGCTGTTCAAGAAGGAGCGCCCGGAGTCCACCGCCGACGAGATCGTCCGCTGGGCCAGCCCGGTCTCGGCGTTCCAGCGCACCGCCAAGATCGACACCGAGCTGTCCGGGGTGAAGATCAAGGAGGGTCAGCGGGTGGTGATGAACTACCGCGCGGCGAACTTCGACCCGACGGTCTTCGAGAACCCGCACGCCATGAACATCCTGCGCGACCCGAACCCGCACGTCGGCTTCGGCGGCACCGGGGCGCACTACTGTATCGGCACCCACCTGGCCCGGATGACCGTCAACCTGATGTTCGAGGCGATCGCCGACCACATCCCGGACCTCAAGCCGCTGGACGAGGCGAGCCGCCTGCAGTCGGGCTGGCTCAACGCGATCAAGCACTGGAACGTCGACTACACCGGCAAGGCCTGATCCGCAGCCGGAAAGGGGCCGACGGCGAGCACGCCGTCGGCCCCTCTCACTGTGTGGGACCGGCCGAGCCAAAAGTTAGAACACGTTATAGAATTGCCGCCAGTGGCCGGTTCTCGGCCACGTCACGACAGCGAGGGGACCCATGCTCAGCGTCGAAATCCGTGACGAACTCGCAGCCGATTTGGCGCAGGCCGAGCGCAGCCGGGTCGCCATCTCCCCGCTTACCGCGGCCCAGCCCGGCATCGACGTCGTCGACGCCTACGAGATCCAGCTGATCAACATCCGGCAGCGGATCGCCGAGGGCGCCCGGGTCGTCGGGCACAAGGTGGGCCTGTCCTCCGAGGCGATGCAGCAGATGATGGGCGTCGACGAACCGGACTACGGCCACCTGCTCAACGAGATGCAGGTGTTCGAGGAGACCCCGGTCAAGGCGGCGAACTACCTGTACCCGCGGATCGAGGTCGAGGTGGCGTTCATCCTCGGCGCGGACCTGCCGGGTGCGGACTGCACCGAGGAGCACGTGCTGGCCGCCACCGAGTCGTTCGCGCCGGCGATCGAGCTGATCGACAGTCGCATCACCGACTGGAAGATCAAGCTCTGCGACACCATCGCCGACAACGCCTCGTCGGCCGGGTTCGTCCTCGGCAAGCAGCGGGTCAAGCCGGGCGACATCGACATCAAGAACATCGACGCCACGCTGACCAAGAACGGCGAACTGGTGGCGCAGGGCCGCAGCGACGCGGTGCTGGGCAACCCGGTGACCGCGGTGGCGTGGCTGGCCCGCAAGGTGGAGAGTTTCGGGGTGCGGCTGAAGGCGGGCGACATCGTGCTGCCCGGCACCGCGACCCGCGCAATCGACGTGCACGCCGGCGACGACTGCGTCGCCGATTTCACCGGACTGGGTTCGGTCCGGCTGGTTTTCGAGTAGAGGAGCGCTCATGCCCAAGAAAGCGTCTGTCGCCATCGTCGGGTCGGGCAACATCAGCACCGACCTGCTGTACAAGCTGCTGCGGTCGGAATGGCTGGAGCCGCGCTGGATGATCGGCATCGACCCCGAATCCGAGGGTCTGGCCCGCGCCCGCAAGCTCGGCCTGGAGACCTCCCACGAGGGCGCGGACTGGCTGCTCGCGCAGGACGAGAAGCCCGACTTCGTGTTCGAGGCCACCAGCGCCTACGTGCACAAGGCGTACGCGCCCAAGTACGAGGCCGCCGGCATCCGGGCCATCGACCTGACCCCGGCTGCCGTCGGCCCGGGGATCATCCCGCCGGCGAACCTGACCACCCACGTCGACGCCCCGAACGTCAACATGGTCACCTGCGGCGGCCAGGCCACCATCCCGATCGTCTACGCCGTGACCCGCGCGGTGAAGGAGCAGGGCGGTGTCGTGCCCTACGCCGAGATCGTCGCGTCGGTGTCCAGTGTCTCGGCGGGGCCGGGCACCCGGGCCAACATCGACGAGTTCACCAAGACCACCTCGGCGGGCGTGATGAACATCGGCGGCGCCCAGAAGGGCAAGGCGATCATCATCTTGAACCCGGCCGACCCGCCGATGATCATGCGCGACACCATCTTCTGCCAGATCCCCGAGGACGCCGACCGCGAGGCGATCGCCGCGTCGATCAAGGACGTCGTCGCGCAGGTGCAGACCTACGTGCCCGGCTACCGGCTGCTCAACGAGCCGCAGTTCGACGAGCCGTCGCTGAACTCCGGTGGGCGTGCCGTCGTCACCACCTTCGTGGAGGTCGAAGGCGCCGGTGACTACCTGCCGCCGTATGCGGGCAACCTGGACATCATGACCGCTGCGGCCACCAAGGTGGGCGAGGAGATCGCCCGCGAGATGGCTTCCGCCAAGGCTGGAGAGACCAAATGAGCGACCACATCTTCGACGTCCGGATCACCGACACGTCGCTGCGCGACGGCAGCCACCACAAGCGGCACCAGTTCGTGCCCGACGAGGTCCGGGCGATCGTCGCGGCCCTCGACCACGCCGGGGTGCCGGTCATCGAGGTCACCCACGGTGACGGCCTGGGTGGCTCCAGCTTCAACTACGGGTTCTCCAAGACCCCCGACCAGGAGCTGATCAAGCTGGCCGCGGAGACCGTCCGCGACGCCAAGATCGCGTTCCTGATGCTGCCCGGCGTGGCCACCAAGGAGGACATCGCCGAGGCGCAGGGCAACGGCGGTTCGATCTGCCGGATCGCCACGCACTGCACCGAGGCCGACGTCTCCATCCAGCACTTCGGCTACGCCCGCGAGCGCGGCCTGGAGACCGTCGGCTTTTTGATGATGGCGCACACCATCACCCCGGAGAAGCTGGCCGCCCAGGCCCGGATCATGGCCGACGCCGGCTGCCAGTGCGTGTACGTGGTGGACTCGGCGGGCGCGCTGGTGCTCGACGGGGTGGCCGACCGGGTGTCGGCGCTGGTCGCCGAGCTCGGCGACGACGCGCAGGTGGGCTTCCACGGCCACGAGAACCTCGGCCTGGGCGTGGCGAACTCCGTGGAGGCGGTGCGCGCCGGCGCCAAGCAGATCGACGGCAGCGTGCGCCGGTTCGGCGCCGGGGCGGGCAACGCGCCGGTGGAGGCGCTGATCGGGGTGTTCGACAAGATCGGCGTCAAGACCGGCATCGACTTCTTCGACATCGCCGATGCCGCCGAGGACGTGGTGCGCCCGGCGATGCCCGCCGAGTGCGTGCTGGACCGCAACGCGCTGGTGATGGGCTACTCGGGGGTGTACTCCAGCTTCCTGAAACACGCGGTGCGGCAGGGGGAGCGCTACGGCGTTCCGGCCCACGAGCTGCTGCACCGGGCCGGCCAGCGCAAGCTGATCGGTGGTCAGGAGGACCAACTGATCGACATCGCGCTGGAGATCCAGCGGGAGCAGGCCGCAGCCAAGAAGTAGGTGTCGGGGCACTCGGGCACGATGGTGCGGTGACCACCCGAACCGAAGCCCAGGCACTGCTGGAACAGCTCGCCGGCCCCGACGCGGTGCTGCGCGACGACCAGTGGACCGCGATCGAGGCGCTGGTCGTTCAGCGACGCCGCGCCCTGGTGGTGCAGCGCACCGGCTGGGGCAAGTCGGCGGTGTACTTCATCGCGGCGAAACTGCTGCGCGCCACCGGCGCCGGGCCGACGGTGATCGTGTCGCCACTGCTGGCGCTGATGCGCAACCAGGTGGCGGCCGCCGGGCGGGCCGGGGTGGCCGCGGCCACCATCAACTCGTCGAACATGACCGACTGGGCCGACATCCAGCGCCGGGTCGCGCGCGGCGACCTTGATGTGCTGCTGGTCAGCCCGGAACGGTTGAACAACCCCGACTTCCGCGACGAGGTGCTGCCGTCGCTGGCGGCCGGCGCAGGCCTGGTGGTGGTCGACGAGGCGCACTGCGTCTCGGACTGGGGGCACGACTTCCGGCCGGACTACCGGCGGATCCGCACCCTGATCGCCGACCTCGGCGACGGCATCCCGGTGCTGGCCACCACTGCCACCGCCAATGACCGGGTCGTCGCCGACGTCGCCACCCAGCTCGGGGTGGGCGGGGCCGACACCCTGGTGCTGCGCGGCGGCCTGGATCGGGAGTCGTTGCGGCTGTCGGTGATTCAGGCCGGTGGCCCGGCGCAGCGGGCGGCCTGGATCGGCGCGCACCTGGGCGACCTGCCGGGCTCCGGCATCGTCTACACGCTGACGGTCGCCCAGGCCAACGACGTCGCCGCGGATCTGCGCGCGCAGGGCTTTCAGGTGGCCGCCTACACCGGCGCCACCGAGGCCGCCGAGCGCGAACAGCTGGAAGCGGACCTGCTGGCCAACCGGGTCAAGGCGCTGATCGCCACCTCCGCGCTGGGCATGGGCTTCGACAAACCCGACCTGGGTTTCGTCGTGCACCTCGGGGCGCCGTCCTCGCCGATCGCCTACTACCAGCAGGTGGGCCGCGCCGGCCGAGCCGCGGCCAGCGCCGAGGTGATCCTGCTGCCCGGTGCCGAGGACCGCGAGATCTGGCGGTACTTCGCCTCGGTGGCGTTCCCGCCGGAACCGGTGGTGCGCACCGTGATCGCCGCCCTCGAGACCGACCGGCCGACGTCGACGCCGGCGCTGGAGCCGCTGGTCGACCTGAACCGGTCGCGCCTGGAGATGGTGCTCAAGGTGCTCGACGTCGACGGTGCGGTGCGCCGGGTGAAGGGCGGCTGGGTCGCCACCGGGGAGCCCTGGTCCTACGACGAGCAGCGCTACCGCACCCTCGACGAGCAGCGCCGCGTCGAACAGCAGGCGATGGTCGACTACCAGAGCACCGACGGGTGCCGGATGGTGTTCCTGCGCAGCCGGCTCAACGATCCGACGCTGGCCGACGACGAGCGCTGCGGGCGCTGCGACAACTGCGCCGGGCCGCGGTTCACCGCCGAGGTCACCGACGCCGCCGCCGAGGCCACCCGGGAACGGCTGATGCGCCCCGGGGTGGAGCTCACCCCGCGCCGGCAGTGGCCGACCGGGCTGGCCAAACTCGGCCTCGACCTGTCCGGGCGGATCACCGACGGCCCCGAACCGGGCCGGGTCATCGGCCGGCTCACCGACCTGGGCTGGGGCGCCCGGCTGCGGCGGCTGCTCGACGAACCCGACCAGCCGGTGCCCGACGAGGTGGTGCGCGCCGCGGTGAGCGCGTTCGCGGCGTGGGACTGGGCGGAGCGGCCGGCCGCGGTGCTGGCGCTGGACTCGGCGACGCATCCGGTGCTGATCGGTTCGCTGGCCGAGAGGCTGGCGGAGGTGGGCCGGCTGACCAATCTGGGCACGCTGGCCTACGCACCGGATCGCCGGCCCGTCACCGCTGCGAACTCCGCCTACCGGGTAGCCGGGTTGCACGGGGCGTGGGAGCCACCGCGGTTGGGGGACGTCGGCCCGGTGCTGCTGGTCGACGACGTCACCGACACCGGGTGGACGCTGACGATGGCGGCCCGGGTGCTGCGGGCGGCCGGTGCGCCGCGGGTGCTGCCGTTCGCACTGGCCGCCGTCGGCTGAGCCGCGCGTACTGTCGAGGAATGCGCGGTCTCACTCGAACCATCGCGGTCGGCCTGGCGAGCGTGGCGTTGCTGACCGGCCCGGCGGCGCAGGCCGCACCGCAGCAACCCTGCGATGAGACGTTCGGCGACTCCGTCGACGCCTACCTGAAACGCCACCCCGACATCAGGAAGAACCTGGAGAAACACGGCCAGCAGGAGGATCCCGGCTCGCCGAATCCGGTGCTCAGCTACCTGGAGCGCCACCCCGACGTGCGGCAGGCGCTGATCACGCTCTCCCAGCAGTGCGTGTAGCGCTAACCGGTCACAGCGCGGAATTGCGCCACGAGTTCGGTCAGCAGATCGGTGGCGGCGGCCGGGTCGACCGGCAGCGACATCGTCACCCGCACATCGGTCACCCCGGCGGCGATCAGCGGGACCGCTGAGGCCGCGGTGGCCGCGACGTCGACGGAGCGGTCGACGCGTTTGACGGTGGTGGCGTGGCCCAGCACCTGCAGTCCGGTCGGGTCGCCACCGAACCGGGCGATCCGGTCGGCCATCGCGGCGATCGCCCCGGCCGGGTCGCGCATCGCCGGCCCCCACGGAATCCAACCGCGGCCGAACCGGGCCAGCCGCCGGGCCACCGCGTCGTTGACAGTGCCGCTCACCCAGATCGGAACACCGTCGGGCTGAACGGGTTTCGGCGCCTGGTGGATGCCGTCGAAGGTCAACTCCGGCGAGGTGTAGGTGCTGCGCTGCTGCGTCCACAGCGCCCGGCAGACCTCCAGGCTGTGGTCCAACAACCGGCCGCGCCGCTCGAACGGCAACCCCGCCGCGTCGTACTCCTCGCGCTGCCAGCCGACGCCGACACCCAGGTCCACCCGGCCGCCGGAGAGCACGTCCAGGGTGGCGACCTGCTTGGCCAGCACCGCCGGGCGGCGCAGCGCCGCCAGCAGCACCGCGGTGCCCAGCCGGATCCGGGTGGTGGTGGCGGCCAGCGCGGTCAGCACCGTCAACGGCTCCAGCCACTGTCCGTCGGGCCCGGTGGGCTGCCGGCCGCCGGCGATCCCGCCGAGCGCCGGATCCGCGTAGGCCGCCGGGTTCTCCCCGAACACCACGTGGTCGGAGACCACCACCCGGTCCACGCCGGCGGTGTCCATCGCCCGGCCCAGGGCCAGCGTGGCCGCCCAGTCGTGGGCCGGATCGTCGGTGAACGTGCGCAGTTGCAGGGAGATCTGGGGTGTCACGGTCGCACCGCCCGCGCCGGCCGGCTCTCGATCGCGTCGATGGTGAGCGCGCGCCGCGCGAACCGCCACCCGGTACCGGTGCGCTCGTAGCGGTCGGCGTAGCGCAGGTACCAGATCAGATCGATGATCTGACCGTCCCGTTCGGTCCAGTGATGGGCCACGGCGGCAACGGATCCCGCCGCGTGTCCAGGTCGATGTCGGCGCCGAACCGCCTGACGCTGGCCAGCATCCGGGACCGCCGCTCCCGCAGATCGGCGTCGTCGGCGGCGCCGTACCAGGCCAGTGGATCGGTCATCGCCGCGGCCGGGAACAGTTCCTCCACGATTCCGGCGACGGCGGGGGCGTCCGCGGTGAGCGGGCGCACGACGGCGTTCTGGGTGTAGCCGAACGTGCCCTGGTCGGCGATCGCGACCGGAGTGTGGTCGATCTGCCAGCGGTGCAGCCAGGTGGCATGGTCCAGGTCGTCCGGTCGGCGGAGCAGCGCGATGTTGGCCAGACCCGCGGTGCGCTGACCGGAACCGGGATCCGGTGGCGCGAGCGGCACCGACTCGGTCACCAGATAGGCCGACAGCGCCTCGGATTCGGCCGCCAGCAGGTCGATCGCGGCCCGGGTCTGCTCCGAATAGTGCTGCCGGGTCCACATGCTCACCACCGCGGCGACCGGTGGTTCCAGGGTGGTCAGCACCAGCGTGGTGTCGCGTACCGCTGCGTCCCGCACGTTCACCGCCAGCCCGGGCAGGCCCAGGTCGAGCAGTTCCTCGGTGACCGGGCCGCGGATCCGTTCACACCACCGCTCGTCGGCGTCCGCGCTGCGCAGCACCGCCACCACTTTCTCCATCGCTACACGCTATCCGGTGAAATCCGGCTTGCGGCCGCCGAGTTGCGCGGTGATGGCGTCGGCGGTGGTCACCAGGTTGCGTCCCCACTTGGTGATCTCACTGTCGGTCAGCGCGCGGTCGACGTGCAGCGACACCACCATCGCCTGGCAGCCGTGGCCGTCGAACACCGGTGCCGAGATCACGCTGATGTCGTGCCGTTGCCGCGGTTCGGATTCGCCGCGCAGATAGACGCGTTCGCCCACGTCGGAGACCAACTCGCCGAGCAGCACCTGCAGCTCCTCCGGCAGGTCAGTGGCCAGGCCCGCCATCATCCGGTACAGCCGCTGCCCGCCGGCGGTCAGCCGTTCGACCAGGTAACCGCGAGACCGGCATTCGTCGACGACCCGGTCCAGCCGTGCACTGTCGGTGCGCAGCGGGACCGTCGGGCGTCTGCCCAGCCAGTCCCGCAACGCCGCGTCGTCCCACAGCACGTACATCAGCCCGACCGGCGGCGCGAACGGGTAGCTCTCCCCGACCCGCACCCCGACCTGTGTCCGGGGCGGTGACGCCAGTTCCAGCACCGTGATCCGGTCGTCGACCACTGCGGTCAGTGCGACGGTGATGTTCAGTGCCGCCGACAGCCGGCGCAGTTCCGCGGTGCTCGCCGGACCCAGCCGCAGCGCCTCCTGGGCGTTCTGACCCAGGCCGATCAGCGCCGGACCTAGCCGGTAGCTCTTGTCGCGCGGGTCGCGCATCAGGTAACCGGCCTCGGTCAGCGCGGTGGCGATCCCCAGGCAGGTGGGTTTGGTCAGCCCGACCCGGCGGGCCAGCTCGGATAGCCCGAACTGCTCCTTCGGGTTGGCCGCGAGGAAGTCCAGGATCGCCACCACACGCATCGTCGGCGGGGAGGCCCGCCCGGCGGCCTGGAGATCCGGCATTGCGACATGCTACCCCGCCGGTTTACGCTGCATTAGAAATATCGACCGCAGCGGTACAAATATGTACCGATGAGATTTTGGGGGTGCCGCCGCCGATGTACTCCGAGCCGCTCGCAGCCGCGATCGCCGAGGCGGAGCAACTGGTCGCCGCCGCGCCGCACATCGAGACCGAAGCCGACCTGCTGGAGGGTCTGCAGTACCTGGCCGGCGGGGTGGAGGCTTGCGTGCACGGCGCGTTCGGCTTCGACCGCGACCACCCGTTCCTGCTGTCCGGGACCGGGCCGTTCACCAAGATGGGCCTGGACAATCCGGACACCCTGTACTTCGGCACCCGCGTGCACGCCGACCGGGACTACGTCGTCACCGGGCGGCGCGGCACCACCACCGATCTGAGCTTCCAGCTGCTCGGCGGCGAGTACACCGACAGCGGTGTGCCGGCCAGCGAGGCGGCGTTCGACGACCGAGAGCTGGAGATCGCCGCCGACGGCACCTTCAGCTGGCGGTTCCGCCCGAAATCGCCGGCGCAGCTGGTGATCCGGGAGGTGTACAACGACTGGGCGGCGCGGCGCGGCACCGTGCGGATCTCCCGCACCGACACCGCCGGTACCGCACCGCCGCCGCTCACCGAGGAGCTGATCCGCAAGCGCTACGCCGCGGCCGGCAAGCAGCTGATCAACCGGGTGAAGACCTGGCTGGCGTTCCCGCAGTGGTTCTACCTCAACCTGCCGGTGAACACGATGGTGGCGCCGCGGCTCACCCCGGGCGGGCTGGCCACGCAGTACTCGTCGGCGGGGCACTACGAGTTGACCCCCGAGCAGGCGCTGGTGATCACCGTGCCGGTGAGTGACGCCCCCTATCTGGGCTTCCAGCTCGGCAGCATGTGGTACGTCTCGCTGGACTACATCAACCATCAGACGTCATTGAACGGCACTCAGGCGCAGGCCGATCCGGACGGCAGGATCCGCATCGTCGTCGCCGAGAACAACCCCGGCGTCACCAACTGGGTCGAGACCACCGGGCACCGCCGCGGCATCCTGCAGTTCCGCTGGCAGCGGCTGTCCCGGGCGCTCACCGAAGCCGACGGGCCGACCGTGCAACTGGTGGATGCCGCTGCGGTGCCGGACGCGCTGCCGTACTACCAGGACAACCGAATCTCCGAAGACGGCTGGCGGGCGCGGATTGCGCAGCGCCAGTTGCAGATCGCCGACAGAATGCTGGGGTAGTGATGACTGGAATGCTCGACGGGAAGACCGTGGTGATCAGCGGGGTCGGTCCCGCGCTCGGCACCACGCTGGCGCGCCGCTGCGCGGCCGACGGCGCCGATCTGGTGCTGGCCGCGCGCAGCGCGGATCGCCTGGACGCGGTGGCCGCGGAGATCACGGCCACCGGCCGGCGGGCCGTGGCCGTCCCCACCGACATCACCGACGAGGCGCAGGCCGCCCACCTGGTCGAGGAAGCGGTAGCGGCGTTCGGTCATGTCGATGTGCTGATCAACAACGCCTTCCGGGTCCCGTCGATGAAGCCGTTGGCGCAGACCACGTTTCAGCACATCCGCGACGCCATCGAACTGAGTGTGCTCGGTGCGCTGCGGCTGACCCAGGGCTTCACGCCGGCCCTGGCCGAGTCCAAGGGTGCGGTGGTCAACGTCAATTCGATGGTGATCCGGCATTCGCAGCCCAAGTACGGCGCGTACAAGATGGCCAAGGCGACGCTGCTGGCGATGTCGCAGTCGCTGGCCTCCGAACTCGGCGAGCAGGGGATCCGGGTGAACTCCGTTGCGCCCGGCTACATCTGGGGAGACACCCTGCAGGGGTACTTCACCCACCAGGCCGGCAAGTACGGCACGACGGTCGAGCAGATCTATGCGGCGACCGCCGCCAACTCCGACCTGAAGCGGCTGCCGACCGAAGACGAGGTGGCCTCGGCGATCCTGTTCCTGGCCAGCGATCTGGCCAGCGGCATCACCGGCCAGACCCTCGACGTCAACTGCGGGGAGTACCACGCGTGACCGCACGAACCGATGTCGGCACCGTCGACGACCTGCACGCCTCGGCGACCAAGCTGACCGGGCTGGACGACTTCGGCCCCGACGACGACAACTACCGCGAAGCGCTCGGCGTGCTGCTGGACTCCTACCGGGACGAGGCCGGACTGACCGAGTTGGGCAGCAAGATGAACCGGTTCTTCCTGCGCGGTGCGCTGGTGGCCCGGCTGCTGTCGCAGGCCGGCTGGCAGGCGCACCCGGAGTACGTCGACGTCGCCGTCGAACGCCCGATCTTCGTCACCGGACTGCCGCGCACCGGCACCACCGCGCTGCACCGGTTGCTCGGCGCCGACCCGGCCCACCAGGGGTTGGAGATGTGGCTGACGGAGTTCCCGCAGCCGCGCCCACCGCGGGACACCTGGGACGCCAACCCGGTCTACCAGCAGATGTCGGCGCAGTTCGACCGGCATCACCGGGAGAACCCGGAGTACGGCGGCGTGCACTTCATGACCGCCGACGGGCTCGAGGAGTGCTGGCAGTTGCTGCGCCAGTCGCTGCATTCGGTCTCCTACGAGACCCTGGCGCATGTCCCGGCCTATGCGCGCTGGCTGGCGCAGCAGGACTGGACGCCGTCGTACGCCAGGCACCGCCGCAACCTGCAGTTGATCGGCCTGAACGATCCGGGCAAGCGCTGGGTGCTGAAGAATCCCAGCCACCTGTTCGCGCTCGACGCGATCATGGCCGTCTACCCGGACGCGCTGATCGTGCAGTGCCACCGCCCGCCGGAGACGATCATGGCGTCGATGTGCTCGCTGGCCGAGCAGACCACACCCGGCTGGTCGGAGACGTTCGTCGGCGCCCAGATCGGCGCCGATCAGATGGAGACCTGGACGCGCGGTCTGGCGCTGTTCAACACCCAACGCACCCAATACGATTCGGCGCAGTTCTGCGACGTCGACTACGCCGACTTCGTCGCCGACCCGGTGGCCGCGGCAGCCGGCATCTACGCGCACTTCGGGCTGGAACTGACCGACGCGGCCCGGGCCGGGATGGCCGCCGACTACGCCGCGAGCAAGCAGGGTCCGCGCGCGCCGAAGCACCGCTACTCGCTGGCCGACTACGGCCTCACCGCCGAGCAGGTCCGCGAGCGTTTCGCCGGACTCTGACGATTTCGGCGCGGTCCGTCGCGCTGAGCGGGACGGACCGCGCCGAAATTGGTCAGCTAATCGCTGGGCAGCGGAGCGTCGGAGCGCTCCTCGAGCAGTCCCTCCGCCACCGCGTGCCGGATGCTCTGCGTCAGGTGCGGGCAGCTGCGGGTGCGGCTGCTGTCCACGCCCGCTGCGCGCTGCTCGGCGAAGTGCGCGCACCGGCCCAGCGACGCCGAATTCCACTGCACCGCGGTGTATGCCGGGCCGAGCTTCTTCACCTCGACCGTCGTCCCGCAGCGCCGGCACTCCACCGGGACCAGCCCGGAGTGCAGGTAGGCATCGGAATCCCGTTCGGTCGCCGCCCGGATCATCGCGTAGCGCTCCGAGTCGATCGGGAACCGCGGACCCCGGGAGTACCGGGTGTCCGGGCCGCCGCTCTCGCCATCCGCGTCGTCGTGATCGTCGTGCGGGCCGTACATGAACAGCATCGACTCGGCCAGCGCCGCGACCTCCGGAACGTCTGGACTCCCGGGGGTCGCGCCGCTGCCCTCGTTGGCGCTCATCGCGGTGCTACTCGGCCGCCGCCGCAGCTTTGGCTTCCGCCTGCTGCTTCAGGTTCTCCTCGACCTCGGCGTTCCAGTTCTTGTTGGCCGCGGTCGGGTCGATCTCGATCTCGAACCGGTCGGTCATCTCC
Source organism: Mycolicibacter acidiphilus (assembly GCF_018455725.1). Lineage (GTDB taxonomy): Bacteria > Actinomycetota > Actinomycetes > Mycobacteriales > Mycobacteriaceae > Mycobacterium > Mycobacterium acidiphilum. The sequence continues at coordinate 14,375 of NZ_JAHCLR010000007.1, read as the reverse complement.
GGGGTGACGTCCGCGGCGTCGACGTAGAACTGCGAGTACCAGCGACGCAGCTGGTAGACCGCACCGTCCTCCTCGACCAGCAACGGGTTCTCGATCCGGGACTTGTGGCTCCAGATCTCGACGTCCTGCAGGAAGCCCTTGGACACGCCCTCGGTCATCACCTCGGCGAGCTTCTCGGTGGTGGCGTCGTCCAGGCCCTTGGGCTTCTGCACGATCACACCCCACATCAGCTGGAACTGGTTCTGGCTGATCGGGTAGTGGCAGTTGACCAGGATCGCTTCGGTCTTGAAGCCCGAGTAGCTGTTGTGCAGCCAGTTGACCATGAACGACGGACCGAAGTACGAGGCCTCCGAGTCCAGTTCGGCGCCGCCGTACTGGGTGCCCATGCCCTCGATGTCGCGCCGGCCCACGTTGTGCAGGTACTGCGAGGCGACGTGACCCTCGAAGACGTTCTTGAAGTACGTCGGCAGGCCGTAGTGGATGTAGAAGAAGTGCGCGAAGTCGGTGACGTTGTCGATGATGTCGCGGCAGTTGGAGTCGATCACCATCGAGTTCCAGCGCCACTCGGTCCAGTCGTCGGCGGCGTACTCGGCCAACTCCGGGATCCGGACCTCCTCGGTCGGCGGGTTCCCCTCGTGGTCGTGCCAGATGTACAGCAGGCCCGACCGCACGTCGGTCGGGAAGGACCGGGTGCGCGCCGCGCGCGGGGTGCGCTTGGCGTAGGGGACCAGGGCGCACTTGCCGTCGCCGGCCCAGCGCCAGTCGTGGAACGGGCAGGCGACGTTGTCACCCTTGATCGAGCCGCGGGACAGGTCGCCGCCCATGTGCCGGCAGTACGCGTCGAGGCACTGCGGCTCACCCTTGGAGTTGCACCACACCACGAGCTTGGCACCGAACGCGTGGATCGAGTGCGGCTTGCCGTCCTGGAAGTCCTTGATCGGACCGAGGCAGTGCCAGCCCCGGGCATACCGGTCCGGCAGTGTGCCGGTGTCGATTTCGCGGACGCCGCCCTCAGCGTTTTCAGTGCTCACCTGTTGCCTCCAACCCGTAGCTTCTAACTAGAACACGTTACAGTTTTTGGGCGCGGTTGCGCAATAACGGCTGCTGAACCAACCGGTTTCCCGGTGGGGTATATCTGAACGATGCCGCTGTTCGCCTTCGAGGGACGCTCGCCGCGGATCGATCCGACCGCGTTCATCGCGCCGACCGCCACCCTGATCGGCGACGTCACCGTCGAGGCGGGCGCCTCGGTCTGGTTCGGGGCGGTGCTGCGCGCCGACGACGCCCCCATCGTGGTGCGCGAGGGCGCCAACGTGCAGGACGGTTCGGTGCTGCACGTGCCGCCGGGGGTGCCGGTCGACATCGGACCCGGGGCGACGGTCGCGCACATGTGCCTGATCCACGGCGCGCACATCGGCGCCGAAGCGCTGATCGGCAACCACGCCACCGTGCTCGACGGGGCGGTGATCGGCAGCCGCAGCCTGGTGGCGGCCGGCGCGACCGTGCTCGGCGGCACCCAGATCCCGGACGGGGTGCTGGTGACCGGATCGCCGGCCGTCGTCAAGGGGCCGATCGCCGGTACCGGTGCCGAGATGTGGGTGAACGTGAACCCGGGCTTCTACCGGGCACTGGCCCAGCGGTACCGCGACGGACTGGAGCCGATCGAGGGTTAGTTCGCGCTGAGCTGCGACAGCATCATCAGCGACTGGTGCGACAGCTTCCAGCCGTCCTGGTCGACGAACTTCAGGTTGATCGTGCGCGGGGAGAGCTTCGCGCTGGAGGCGGTGATGTCGGCGGTGGCGGCGCCCGGTCCGTCGGGTTCGATGTTCGACGCGGAGATCGTCAGCGGCAGCTTGCCGTTCTCCAGCCCCTTGCGCATCCGGCCGTCCATGACGCTGCGCTCGATCGGTCCGAGACCGCCTTCGACCAGACCCGACTTGTTCGAGGCGGGGACGTGCGGGTCGGCGACGCCGTTGAGCACCCCGACCAGTTGGTCGGCGGTCGGCACGGCGGAGGCCGGGTCCAACGGCAGTGGAATCCCGAAGACCGTCAACTGCACCTGCGGGGCCGTGTCGTACGCCCGGTCGGCGCCGCCCGCGACGGCTGCGCCGATGGCCGCTGCCGCGGCGACGCCTGTCAGTAGGGATTTCATGCGCGCTGTCCTCTCGGATCCTCAATTCGATACATAAATGCATCGGATACGCGGACGAATTTAACAGCCCGAGCACGCTGAAAAGCTCGTTGGACGTGGTGATTTCCGCGTCACCGGCCGGAGCGCAGCGGCCTGGGTCACGCCGCGCGGTGGGTCAGACTTCCTCGCTGTAGCTGAGCAGGACCCGGATGAACAGGTCCGTCCGGCCCCGGCGGACCGCGTCGTCGTCCGGCTCCATCAGGCACTGGACGCTGGTCCCGTCGTGCACCGCCACCAGGGCCCGCCCGAGTGCGGGCAGATCCAGCGCCCGGCGGCCTGCTCCGGCCAGCGCCTCGGCCACGATCGGCAGCAGCGCGGCCAGCACGGACTCCTCCCGCGCGGCGATCACCTGCTTCAGGGCGGGATTACGCAGGGCGTGCGCGGTGAACTCGGCGCTCACCCGGTACCAGTTGTCGTCGACGGGAACGCTGGCGATCAGCCGCCGGGCATAAGCCTCGAGTTCGTCCCAGGAGTTCGGCCGGCGTGCCTCAGCGTTCAGCGCCGTGCGCAGCGCGAGTGTCAACTGCTCGGTGTTCTGCTCCCACATGGCCAGGAACAGTTCGTCGAGCGAGGTGAAGTTCGAGTAGAACGCACCGCGAGTGAACCCGGCCTGCTCGCAGATCCGCTCGACTGTCGCCCGGCCGAACCCGTGCTGCGCGAACACCTCGAAGGCGGCTCCGAGCAGCCTCGCCCGGGTCTCGCCCCGGCGGCGGGTGACCCGCTTGGGCGCTGCGGCCTGCTCTCGGGCGGGCGCGTCGCTGAGCTCCACGCTCGGCCCTTTCGTTGTCGGCGTAGACGATGCGCTGACGATCCTGACACGCGCAGCGGCAGCCGCAGCGTCGGACTCAGTCGCCGAACAACCCGCTCAGGTCCATCGGGACGTCGAACAGCGTCACCGGTGGATAGCTGCCCAGCGTCAGCACGTCCTGGATTCCGGCGGTGTCGACGATGAAGCTGTTGCTCAGCGTGCCGAAGCTGATCTGGTCGCCGATCCCGATCCCGGGGGCGAAGATCATGGTGTTGCTGAAGCCCGGCAGTGAGACGCCGTCCCAGGTCGTTCCGTTGGGCACCAGCGGGTTGTCACTGTCGAAGACCGACCGGTGGATGTTGTAGCCGACGAACGCCATCTCGACACCGCTGAAGTGGGTCGAGTAGTCGCCGCCCGGATCAGACCACGGCTCCGTGCCGGTGAGGAACGGACTGCCGGTCAGGTGGGCGCCCACCGAGTAGCCGGGCAGTTGGAAGTTGTCGCCGAACGGCCATGCGTCGGAGACCGGGTCGGCGGCCGCGATCGGACCGACGGCGAGTGCCACCGCGGCCGATCCGAGCAGCAGAGTCGCGTAGCGGCGGTACATGGCAACCTCCCCGAGGTGCGCCTGACAGTACCCCGAGAATACACGGCATTTCCTCAGAAATTCCGGAAATGACTGCGGTATAAGGCGGTGCGCGATGCGTAGGACAGGATCGCTTTCCGGACAACGGCTTTGGCGCAGTCCGGATTGGTCTCCAACCAGCCGGTCAGGTGCTCCGTGCAGACATTCGCCACGAACGGCTGGATCTCCGGGTTGAGAAGTTGCCGTTCGGATTCGTCGGCGAAACGCGGTTCGGTGACCTTGACGACGATGACGGCGGTCAGGCCGCCGGCGAAGTCGGCGGCCGAGAGGTCGGGGCCGTCCGCGGTGATCAGCGTGTGCCGGCGGGCGAAGGCGTTGAGCACGCCGGTCAGCCCCTGGTAGAACCCGTCCCGGTGGGGTCCGCCGTCCTCGGTGGGCGCGGAGTTGACGAAGGTGCGGATCGTGTCGCGGTTGCCGGCGTTCCACTGCGCGGCGATCTCCACCTGGTGGCCGCTGCCGGTGCCGGTGAAGTGGATGACCCCCGGGTGGAACGGGGCCCGGGTGCGGTTGACGTGCTCGACGTAGCCGACGAGTCCGGCCGGGGAGTTCAGCGCGGCCGCGGCGTGAGCGGCATCCGTCGGCGCCGGCACGCTCACCGTGCTCTGCGGGTTCAGTCGCGACTCATCGACGGCTTCCGCCGGATCGGCGACGACGCAGTGGTGCGCACCGCCCATCCAGGAGAACATCGCCACGTCGCAGCACGCCCCGCAGACGGGCCACCGAGCAGACATGGAATTTCACAGTAGTCGCCCCGCCGAGAGGGGCCGACGGCCAGTTCAGAACAGGTCCGCCCCGGGGGTGTCAGCGGCGGGGAAGTCGAACACGGTGATCGACTGCCCGCCGAAGAACGTCACCTGGTCTTCGATCCCGGCGGCGTCGCTGACGTAGAAGTTCGTGAACGAATTGTCGAACATGGACGTGTAATCCCCGGTCCCCAGGCTCGGATCGGTGATGTGGTTGTCGGTGTACAGATTGAAGATGTCGGGCGGCTGGGCCGTGAGGTTCACCGGGATGTTGACGACGGTTTGATCGCCGACCGTTCCGACTGTGGGATACCCGAAAGACGGGTCGAGGATTTTTTCCACCGTCGTCGCGGTCGTGGGACCGAAGGTGTTGATGTCGGCGGTGTACCAGGGCACCGACGGGTGGCCGATGCCCTCGGCGGGGGTGTCGAACGTGAACGGGTTTTCCTGTGTCGACCCGGGGGCGTAACCCTCCAGCACGCCCGGAAGCGTGTTCACGCCGTTCCCGCTGTCCGCATACAGCCAGGTGTCGATCGGTGAGGTCCCGGTGTCGGCGCCGGCGACCGCCGCAAGCGCTATCCCCGCACCGGAACCGACGGCAACCCCCGAGAGAACAATGAATGGAAAAAACCGCATGATAACCCCCTAAAAGTGACGTACGTCACAGTTGCGGTGCGGCTGACGCTAGCACCGCACCCGGGGGTTATCAATAGGCCGGATCAGAGCTTCCGGGCCGTCTTCGCCGCCCGCTCCAGCTCCCAGTAGGCGCGCAGCGCGATGATCTGGCCCTGCTCGTTCACGCGGTAGGTGAACACACCGTCAGTGGTGATCTGGTGACCGGCCATGGTGGTCACGATCGCCCCGATGTTGGCTTCCTCGTTGCCGCAGCAGAAGCTGTCGGTGAAGACGAACTCGATCTTGTCGGTCGCGGCGATCGCCTTGTCCCAGAACGCCGCGATCGCGTCCTTGCCGCGGTGGCCGACACCGTCGGGGTCGAACGGCGACGGACCGATCGGGTCCTCGACGATCGCGTCGTCGGCGAACGCTGCCAGCCACGCCTCCTTGTCCCGGGCGGTCACCGCGTCGCGGGAGCGCTGCCCGGCGACGTGGGCGGGGTGATCGAGCTGCATTTGGCTACTCCTGCCAGCCGGAATGGATATAGGTGTCGGCGTACCGTTTCAGGCAATCCTGCTTCTTGTCCAGCGGTGCGTCGAAGCCGAGCCCCTCGAACACCCAGGGGACCACGATGTTGTCGGTGACGCCGGCGTCAGCCAGTTCCCGGTGCCCGTCGACGCCGAACTTGTCGATGCACACCGACTGGTACTCGAACGGCACGTCGGCCCGGCCGTTCTCGGCCAGCAATTCCTTGATCCGGCCGATGGTCTCGGCCAACTGGGCGCCGGTCATCATCGCCGACGTCCAGCCGTCCCCGATCCGGGCGGCGCGTTTCAGCGCGACCTCAGTGTGCCCGCCGACGTAGAACGGCACCGGCGCGCTGGGCGCCGGGCTCATCTGCAGCCGGTCGAAATCGAAGAACTCGCCGTGGTGCTCGACCATGCCCCCGGCGAGCACCGCCCTGATGACCTCGATCATCTCGTCGACCCGGGCGCCGCGCCGCTTATACGGCGCGCCGCACCACTCGAATTCCTCCGGCGCCCAACCGATCCCGACACCGAGGCCGAACCGGTTGCCGGTCAGGTTGGCCACCGAGCCGACCTGGCGGGCCAGCAGCAGCGGATTGCGCGAACCCAGTTTCAGCACGTTGGTGTAGAACCGCAGCGTCGACGTGACCGCACCCATCGCGCCGGCGGCGATCAGCGGGTCCACCCACGGGGTCTCGGCGTTCCACATCCGTGAGCCGTCCGGGGTGTACGGGTAGTCGGAGGCCGCCTTCTCCATGAAGAACAGCGAGTCGGGCAGTGCGATCGCGTCGAAGCCGACCTCCTCGGCGGTCTTCGCCAGGCCGATCAGCTGATCGATCGGCCCCATCGCCACGCTGAGGGTGTACTTCATCACGACGTCGGTTTCGCTGGTTTGTCCGCCCCCACCACCCACATCGAGTAGTACTGCGAACCGCCGCCGTAGGCGTGGCCCAGCGCCTTCTTGGCGTTCGGCACCTGGTGGTCGCCGCCCTTGCCCATCACCTGGATCGCCGCCTCGGCGAACCGGATCATGCCGGACGCGCCGATCGGGTTGGAGGACAGCACGCCGCCGGACGGGTTCACCGGCAGCTTCCCGCCGATCGCGGTCTCCCCGGCCTGGGTGAGCTTCCAGCCCTCGCCCTTCGCGGCGAAGCCCAGGTTCTCCAGCCACATCGGCTCGAACCAGGAGAACGGCACATAGATCTCGGCGGCGTCGATCTCATCGATCGGGCTCTCGATCCCGGCCTGCTTCCACAGCGCGGCGGCCGCGTCGCGACCGGCCTGCGGGTCCACCTGGTTGCGGCCGGAGTAGGCCAGTGGTTCGGTGCGCAGCGCGGTGGCGTGAATCCAGGCCACCGGGTGGCCCGCCGCGATCCGAGCGTCCGCTGCGTCCTCGTCGCCGATCACCACCGCGCAGGCGCCGTCCGAGGACGGGCAGGTCTCGTCGAACCGGATCGGATCCCAGAGCATCTGGGAGGCCATCACCTTCTCGACGGTGATGTCCGGCTGATGCAGGTGTGCCAGTGGGTTTTTCGCGCCGTTGAGCCGGTCCTTGACTACGACCTTCGCGCCGGTGTCGGCCGGGGCGCCGGATTCGCGGATGTAGGCGCGCACGTGCGGGGCGAAATAGCCGCCGGCGCCGGCGCCGACCGGCTTGGTGAACGGCACCGGGATGGACAGGCCCCACATGGCGTTGGACTCGGACTGCTTCTCCCACGCCATTGCCAGCACCCGGCGGTACTTGCCGGACTTCACCAGGCTGGCGGCGACGATCGCGGTGGAGCCACCCACCGACCCGGCGGTGTGCACCCGGATCAGCGGCTTGCCGGTGGCACCCATGGCGTCAGCCATGAACAACTCCGGCATCATCACGCCCTCGAAGAAGTCCGGCGCCTTGCCGACGACCACGGCGTCGATGTCGTCGAACGTCGAGCCGGAGTCGGCCAGTGCCCGATCGATCGCCTCGCGCACCAGGCCGTTCATCGAGACGTCCTGGCGCTTGGCCGTGTAGTTGGTCTGCCCGGTGCCCAGCACCGCTGCGAGCTGACCCATCAGTTGTGTCCCTCCATCACGGCCACCAGGTTCTGCTGCAGCGCCGGCCCGCTGGTGGCGTGCGCCAGCACCCGGCCCGCCGAACCGTTGAAGATGTGCTGCGCGGCGAAGCCGATTCGCTCCAGGCCGGCGGTGAACATCGGGTTCGCCGCCAGCGCACCGCCGGAGGGGTTGATCTTCGCCTTGGACGGGATGCGCATCGCCTCGGTGAGGATCAGGTGCTGATGGGTGAACGGCGCGTGGATCTCGGCGACGTCCACGGCGGGCATCTCGTCGCCGCTGGCCGCGCGGGCCGACGCGGCGGCCGACGCCGACCGGGTCAGATCCCGGCTGCCCAGCACCGGCGATTCGATCCGGTGCTCGAAACCGGTGATCCAGGCCGGGTTCTCGCAGAGCTCACGGGCGCGGTCACCGGCGGCGATCACGATCGCGGCGGCGCCGTCGGTGATCGGCGCGATGTCGTGGCGGCGCAGCGGGTCGGCGTAGAACGGCCGGCCCAGCAGTTCGTCGAGGTCGTCGGAGGGCTCCACCGAGTCCACCCGGCCGGTGATCGCGAACGACTCCAGTGCCACCCGGGCCATCTGCTCGGCGGTCCAGACGCCGCCGTCCAGCCCGAGCCGGGCCTGCAGGCCGGCGATCGAGATCGAGTCCGGGAACAGTGGCGCGACCGTGTACGGATCGGTCTGCAGTGCCAGGACCTGGCGCAGCACGCCGGCCGAGGACTTGCCGAACCCGTAGGCCAGCGCGGTGTCGACCTCACCGGTCAGCACCTTGATGTAGGCCTCGTACAGCGCCCAGGCGCCGTCCATCTCCACGTGCGATTCGTTGATCGGTGGCACCGCACCGATCGAGTCGATCGCCGAGATGAACGAGAACGCCCGCCCGGCAAGGTAATCCGAGGACCCGGAGCACCAGAACCCGATGTCGGACTTGGTGATGCCCAGTTCGCTGTAGAGCTGGGCGAAGCACGGCATCAGCATCTCGACGCCGTTGGTGGTGCCGTCGGTGCGGCGGACATGCGGAGCGTGGGCGAAACCCACCACCGCGACATCGCGACTGCTCATCTTCGCGGCTTCCCCTTTACAGGTGGTGCTTGTAGGTGTCGTACTCGGCGTCCGGCTCCCCGGTCGGTGCGAAGTACTCGATGTTCTCCATGCCGTACGTCCACTCCTCGCGGGGCTTCCACACGGCGCGCACCCGCATGCCCATCCGGACGTCGGCGGCGTCGACGTCGGAGACCAGCGTCAGGAACGGGATGTCGGCGCCGTCGAGCAGCACGTAGGCGGCCACGTACGGCGGTTTGATCTTCTGACCCTGGAACGGGATGTTGATGATCGCGAACGTGGTGATGGTGCCGGTGTCTTGGACCCCGACGAGTTCGGTGGTGGGCTGGCCGGTCTTCGGGTCGGCCTCGCGGGCCGGGAAGTACACGGCGCCGGTCTCCCCGACGCGGGATCCGACCAGGTTGCCCTCCTTCAGCGCGCGCAGATAGGCACTCTCGGTGGGCGACGCGCTGTGCTGGATCTCCAGGGCGATCGGGGTGATCACCATGTTCACGGGATCCTGGTCGACGGCCGAGCCCTCGGGTTCCGGCTCGTCGCCGAGCGAGAAGTAGGCGATGTCGGTGATCGCGCCGATCGGCTCGTCGACCCAGTGCGCGTGCACCCGGGCGCCGGTCTTCAGCTTCTCCGGACTGTCCACGTCGACCGCGTGCAGCAGCGGGATGTCGGCGCCGTCGAGGCGGATCAGCGCGTAGGCGAACGGGCGGTCCAGTGGCTGGCCCGGCAGCGGGTCCGGCTGCCAGGACCACGACACCACGGTGCCGACCCCGGCCACCGGTACGATCTCGGTCAACTGTTCGTAGCTGACCGGGTCGTATTCGGCGGGCGGGACATGCACCCGGCCGTCGGAACCGCGGACTCCGACGATGCGGCGCTCGCGCAGTGCGGTGAAGAACTGGCCGAGGACCGGACCCGTCGAACGGGTGTAGTCGAAGGACAGCTTCAGTGGCGCGGAAAGGGGCGGTTCTGCCTGATCCACCTGGACAGGTCGGGATTCGCTGGCCGTCACGGCATCGAGTAGAACAGGTTCTAAGAATTTGAGCAAGCTAACAATCCGGGTGCCCGAGTGGCCCCGGACCTAGGCGGGAGACGGCGATGAAACTCGGACTTCAACTGGGCTATTGGTCGGCGCAGCCACCGACCAATCACGGCGAACTGGTCGCGGCGGCCGAGGACGCCGGCTTCGACTCGGTGTTCACCGCGGAGGCGTGGGGGTCGGACGCCTACACCCCGCTGGCCTGGTGGGGCCGGGAAACCTCCCGGGTCCGGCTGGGCACGTCGGTGGTGCAGCTCTCGGCGCGCACCCCGACCGCCTGCGCGATGGCCGCCCTGACGCTGGACCACCTCTCCGGCGGCCGGCACATCCTGGGCCTCGGCGTCTCCGGCCCGCAGGTGGTGGAGGGCTGGTACGGCCAGAAGTTCCCGAAGCCGCTGGCCCGCACCCGGGAGTACATCTCGATCCTGCGACAGGTGTGGGAGCGTCAGGCGCCGGTGACCAGCGCCGGCCCGCATTACCCGCTGCCGCTGACCGGCGAGGGCACCACCGGCCTGGGCAAGCCGCTGAAGCCGATCGTGCACCCGCGCCGCGCCGAGATCCCGGTGATGCTCGGCGCTGAGGGGCCGAAGAACATCGCGCTGGCCGCTGAGATCGCCGACGGCTGGCTGCCGATCTTCTACGCGCCGCGGCTGGCTGACATGTACAACGAGTGGCTGGACGAGGGCTTCGCCCGCCCCGGCGCCCGGCGCACCCGGGAGGACTTCGAGATCTGCGCGACCGCCCAGGTCGTCATCACCGAGGACCGGGCCGCGGCGTTCGCCGGCATCAAGCCGTTCCTGGCGCTGTACATGGGCGGGATGGGCTCGGAGGACACCAACTTCCACGCCGAGGTGTACCGCCGGATGGGCTACAGCGAGGTCGTCGACGACGTCACGAAGCTGTTCCGGGCGGGCAAGAAGGACGAAGCCGCGACGGTCATCCCCGACGAGCTGGTCGACGACGCGGTGATCGTCGGCGACATCGACTACGTGCGTTCGCAGATCAAGGTCTGGGAGGCCGCCGGCGTGACGATGATGGTGGTCACCGCGCGCGACGTCGCGCAGGTGCAGCAGCTGGCGAGTCTCGTCTAGCCGGTCCGGCCCTCCCGTGTTGCGAGTGGTTTAGAACACGTTCTAGATTGGCCGGGTGACCCAGACCTCAGCGGCCCAGACGGGCCTGTGGAACATCGCCCGTGACACCCCCGACGCCGTTGCGGTGGTCGACGTGCACGGCGGCCAGTTGACCTACGGCGAACTGGCCGCCCGGGCCAACCGGTACGGGCGCGGGCTGCAGACGCTGGGCCTGCGCCCCGGTGACGTGCTGGTGATGGTGCTGCCCAACACCGTCGACACGCTCGCGGTGTACTTCGCCGCGCTGCAGACCGGGCTGTACATCGTCGCGATCAACTGGCACCTGACCGGCCCGGAGATCGGCTACATCCTCTCCGACTCCGGCGCGAAAGCCCTTGTCGCACATGAGCGGTTCGCGGAGGCGGCGACGTTGGCCGCCGACGAGGCCGGGCTGGCCGCCGAGCGCCGGTTCGCAGTAGGCGACATCAACGGGTTCACCCCGCTGTCGTCGCTGGGCGCCGACGAGCCCGCCGCCCGGCCCGACATTCGCACCCTGGGTGCGGCGATGCTCTACACGTCCGGCACCACCGGCAAGCCCAAGGGCGTGCAGCGCCCGCTGACCGGGGCCGACCCCGACGCGGTGAACCCCGCCGCCGTCGGATTCTTCGGACTCTACGACCTGGCGCCGTTCGACAACCACGTGCACATCTGCGGGTCGCCGCTGTATCACACTGCGGTGCTGAACTTCTCGGCCATCTCGATCCAGCTGGGCCACAAGGTGGTGCTGATGGACAAGTGGGACCCCGAGGAGATGCTGCGCCTCATCCAGGAGCACAAGGTCACCCACAGCCACATGGTGCCCACCCAGTTCCGCCGGCTGCTGGCGCTGCCCAAGGAGGTACGCGACCGCTACGACGTCTCCAGCCTGCGCAACGTCATCCACGGCGCGGCGCCGTGCCCGCCGGAGGTCAAGCGCCAGATGCTCGAGTGGTGGGGTCCGGTGATCACCGAGTACTACGCCGCCACCGAGGGCGGCGGCACCAAGATCAGCGGCGCCGAGTGGCTGGAGCACCCCGGTTCGGTCGGCAAGGCCTGGCCGTACTCGGTGGTCAAGGTGCTCGACGACGACGGCAACGAACTGCCGGCCGGGGAGGTGGGCACCGTCTACATGCAGATGGGCGGATCCAGCTTCTCCTATCACAACGACGACAAGAAGACCGCCGAGAGCCGCGCCGGTGACCTGTTCACCGTCGGCGACGTCGGCTACCTCGACGCCGACGGCTACCTGTACCTGCAGGACCGCAAGACCAACATGATCATCTCCGGCGGGGTCAACGTGTACCCGGCCGAGATCGAGAACGAGCTGATCATGCATCCCAAGGTGCTCGACGTCGCGGTGTTCGGGGTTCCCGACGAGGACTGGGGTGAGGCGATCAAGGCCGTCGTGCAGCCCGCCGAGGGTGTTGTCGGTGACGACGCGCTGACCGCCGAGCTGATGGAGTACGCCGCGGCGCGGCTGGCGAAGTTCAAGCTGCCCAAGTCGATTGACTACATCGTCGAGATGCCGCGCGACCCCAACGGGAAGCTGTACAAGCGCAAGCTGCGCGACCCGTACTGGGAAGGGCGCGACGCGAAGATCTAACCGCCGATCGGGGTGGCGTCGCCGAACGTCATCTCGACGCGGCTCACCGTCGCGGACAGCATCGCCCGCTTCGGCAGGCCGAGTGCCGCCAGTTCGCGTGCGTAGCGGTGCGTGCCCAGGTGCAGTGCCACGCCGCTGGGCTGGAATCGCACCCCGGAAACCCGCATCTCCCAAGGGACTTCGCGGGTGACGCCGTCGAGGTGACTGAACGCCCGCAGGGTCCGCGACCGGGAGGTGAGTAGGCCGGGAACGGGCAGTCCGCGCCCGAACTCCATGGTGGCGATGTGCCGGCCGCCCTCGGCCACGTCGAAACCCAGCCGGTCACCGTCGCGAATCGTGAAGTCCGCCAGGATCTTCGGAAAACCCCAGATGCGTCGCCCGGCCTCCAGCGTGAACGACTGATCCACCGGCAGGTGATGGATGAACGCCCCCGCCGACCCCAGTGCGCGCCAGCCGTGCGTGTCGGAGCCCGGCGGGTTGACCATCACCGCGGTGCCGAACTCCAGGTAGCTGCCGAGGTCGCCGTCGATGTAGCGGGCCAGCATCAGGTTGACCACCGCTCGCCCCGGCCGATGCTGGCAGACCCGCAGGCCGCTGTAGTCGATCAGCTGCTGTGCCGCGTCGGCTGGGACGGAGAACATCGCAGTATGCACATCCGCCTGACGGATGCGGACCGGCATGGTAAGCACAGTTCCAGCGATGGTGTGTTGGGACACAGTCACGAACCCCACTGTAATCCGAGAGGATTTCCATGACTTCCACGTTGGCGCGGACGACCGGAACCCGGCCCGACATCGATCTGACCGACGGCACGTTCTACTCCGGCGGCACGGCGCGCGACGCGTACGCGTGGATGCGGGCCAACGAGCCGGTGTTCCGGGACCGCAACGGACTGGCGGCCGCGGCGACGTACGCCGCGGTGATCGACGCCGAACGCGACCCGGAGTTGTTCTCCTCCACCGGCGGCATCCGGCCGGAGCACCCCGGGATGCCGTACATGATCGACATGGACGACCCCGACCATCTGGTGCGCCGCAAACTGGTCAACTCCGGCTTCACCCGTAAGCGGGTCGGCGCGCTGCGGCCGTCGATCGTGGCACTCTGCGACGGGCTGATCGACACCGTCTGCGAGCGCGGCGAGTGCGACTTCGTCCGCGACCTGGCCGCGCCGCTGCCGATGGCGGTGATCGGCGAAATGCTGGGCATCCCAATGGAACAGCGGGCGACGATGCTGAAGTGGTCCGACGACATGGTCGGCGCGCTGAGCTCGCACGCCGACGAGGCGACCCTGCAAGCCTCGGTCGACGCGTTCGCCGCCTACGCCGCCTTCACGATGGAGATGATCGCCGACCGGCGGGCCAACCCCACCGACGACCTGTACTCGGTGCTGATCAACGCCGAGGTGGACGGCGCGGTGCTCTCCGACGACGAGATCGTCATGGAGACCCTGCTGATGCTGATCGCCGGCGACGAGACCACCCGGCACACGCTGAGCGGCGGCACGGTGGCACTGCTGGAGCGCCGTGACCAGTGGGAGGCGCTACGTGCCGACCCGGGGTTGCTGCCGGGCGCCATCGAGGAGATGCTGCGCTGGACCTCGCCGGTGAAGAACATGTGCCGAACCCTGACCGCGGACACCGAGTTTCACGGGACGCGACTGCGAGCCGGCGAGAAGATGATGTTGCTGTTCGAGTCGGCGAACTTCGACGACACCGTGTTCGACGCCCCGGAGCGCTTCGACATCACCCGAAACCCGAACAGTCACTTGACGTTCGGTTTCGGCACCCACTTCTGCCCGGGGAATCAGTTGGCCCGGATGGAGCTGTCGGTGATGACCGAGCGGGTGCTGGCCCGGCTGCCCGACCTGCGGATCGCCGACGGGGCGGACGTGCCACTGCGGGCGGCGAACTTCGTGTCCGGGCCGGAGGCGATGCCGGTGGTGTTCACCCCGAGTGCACCACTGGGCTGACGCCCTATCCCGGCGAGCGTGCAGAGTTCGCCACCGTTACCGGGCTGTTGCAAAATCGGTAGTTAGGTGAGCTAT